>CAKQEA010000005.1 GCA_934229785.1 uncultured Anaeroplasmataceae bacterium | reverse complement strand
ATAAAGGAGCTTATAATAATTTAAGAGATTCTTATAATATTATTTTAAAGTACATTGAAGATAATGGATATGAGATAGTAGATAATGCGAGAGAATGTTATATTGATGGATGTTGGAATAAAGAAAATGAAGAAGATTATTTAACACAGATTCAATTTCCTGTTAAGAAAAGATAAATACAAATTACAACTTAGCGAGGTGTTAAAAGTGAGTAAGTATTAACCTTTATGGAATTGTATAAAAGAAAAACAAAAAGTAATTTTGAAAAAAATCCAAACTATTATTTGAATCAGTTGTTGGAAATGATGATTCAAACATCCTTTTAAAATCTGTTATTACTTCATTTTCAATATTCTCATGCAAATCATAGACATCATCATAGTGTAAATAAAAGGTAATATTTTGGAAAGACAACTTAATAGTTTTGCATTTTACGAAAATATTAATTCTAATAATGCTTAAATCATTAAGCATAAAAAAACATTTGTGATATATCATAATTATGATATAATAATGATAGGAGATGATAAGCATGGAAAATATAAGACCATCATCAGAACTAAGAAATAAATATAATGAAATTTCTAATTTATGTAAAGAAACTAGAGAACCTGTATATATTACAGTAAATGGTCATGGTGATACAGTAATCTTAAGTTTAGAACAATTTAATCAAATGCAAGCTGAATTAGAATTGTTAAAAATGCTATCTGAATCTGAAGATGATGTTAGAAATAATAGAGTTAAACCTGTTACTGATACTTTTAATGATATTAGAAAGAAGCTTGAATTATAATGAAATATTCAGTTATTAGAACTGATAAGTTCAATGATCAATTAACAGATATTATTCTTTATATCAATGCTACTTTTTCTAAAAAGGAAGCTATAGAATGTCTTGATTTTTTAGAAATACAAATTAATAATCTTAGTGAATTTCCTTATATTGGTGTAGTACCAAGATATCAACCAATTGCTAAACAGGGATATAGGGCACTAGTATGTAAACAAACTATTATATTTTATAAGTTTAACGAGGAAAAAAAAGAAATAGTACTTCATATCATAGTGTCTTCAAAGAAAAAATATTTGTATATGATTTAAGATCTATTATCAACTGCTTTAAAAATGGCAGTTTATGCTACAGATTAAAGAATTAATTTTTTAGATATTAACAGGATTCATGATAATATCTATAATTTGATTGATATTGTAACAATATATTAATCAGCATATGAACTGGAGAGTTGAATTTGATGTCAAGAGCATCGCAAGAATTGAAATACAAGAAGTACCAGTTGATGTAAGAGAAATTTAGGACGATTGCTTTACAAATTAGAATTATCTCTTGATGGAGTCCCATTAAATGAAGCTGAAGATAATATGGTTGAGACATTTGATTCTATCTACATTGAACTATTAGTTAAATCATGGATTGTTAAGCAGGACGATTATTTCTATATGAATCCTTATAATGACGAAAAATTGATAGAGGCATATAATGGTACAAAATAATAAAATTGCTCACTGCATAATAGATTAATTTCTATAATGTGGTGAGCCTTTTTTTTATTTATTGTTAAATTAAATAACAAGTGATAGTTATGTTCCATAATGTATTATATCAGAAAATGATTTTAAAAAACAATGATGCTAAAAAGAGGCTAATAAAATACATGATTTAATATAAAGGGGGCTAAATTTTTGCACGATTACAAGTTTGGGTGCTAACCTTGCCACTATGCTAATGTATTTTTTTAATATAACTCATCCTAAGTGTCAAAACAATATTGCCAGGTTAAAATAGATTATTTAAGTCAACAACTATCTATGAGTATAATCCATTAGGAAACCAAAATTTTTTTTAAAGAATTGAAAAAACTTGATAAAATATGGTACTATTAATTGACATTTTATTGAAAAATTTTATTTAAAGTGATATATTTAAACCATAAAATGGTATTTGTGAAATGGTATTATATTCATTATTACTATTTAAATTAAATTAGGAAAGTTATAGGTGATTATATGGAGAATAATGAAAAAAATAATAATTCAATTACTCTTGCAGATTTGTTTATGATGTTTAAACGTAGAATTTGGTGGTTAGTTGGAATATTTGCTGCAGGTGTTGTTATTACTTTAATTTGTGTATTAGCACTTGTTAAGCCAACATATAAATCAACTTCATCAGTTTTAGTTAATCCGGAGAAGTTTCAATCTTCATCTTCAAGTAGTGATGTAAGTGGTGGTCTTAGGGCTACTCAAACTATTTCATCTTGGATTGTTGATGAATCAATTTTACAGGATGCGATTGATGATATGGTTGCTGCAGGTGTTATTAAGAATGATGAATATAAGCCTAGTGATTTAAAGGATATGATTTCTATTAAAAACTCAACTTCTGATTTGTTTATTTATGTTTCTTTAACTTCTAAGAATAAGGAGTTTGCGAAAACTGCTTTGGATTATGTTATTAATTCTGGCATTGATAAATCGGTTGAGAAAGATAATTTAGGAGAATATAAATATCCTGTAACAGCAAATTCTTATAATGTAGTTACTCCTGCAAATAATGCGGTTAATGCTGGTAAGAGTAAGAAGCTATATGCTTTAGTTGGTGCTCTTGTAAGCTTAGTTGTTGCTTGTTGTGTTGTTATTTGTATTGAATTGTTTAAAAATAAATATTCAACTGTTGATGAGGTTAAGAAGTCTTTAAATTTACCAATTTTAGGTTATCAATATGATGATAAAGATGGTTTAAATAAAGAAGAACTTGATTCTGAGGCTTTTATTAATAAGGTTAATTATGATAAGCTTGTTACAAATATTGATTTTTCAATAATCAATAAGGAAAATAATGTTATTTCCTTTACTTCAACTGATTCAGGTGAGTGTAAGACTACTACAGTTATGAATATTGCAAGGATTTTATCTAGTAACAATCGTAAGGTTTTAGTTATTGATTTAGATTTGCGTAGACCTGTTTTACATATGATGTTTAATGAGGATAAAAAGGATGGTATTACTGAATATGTAACTTCAGATTGTAATATCAATATCAAGAAATTTGATGAGTATATTTCAGTTATTACTTCTGGTGTTAAGGTTCCTAATCCTTCAATTATTTTAGAATCTAAGAAGCTTTCTGAGTTAATTAATAGCTTAAAGAGTGATTACGATTATGTTTTAATTGATTGTCCTCCTGTTACTGTTTCATCTGATGCTAAGGTTATTACTAAGCTATCTGATGCTTTAGTTTATGTTATTGCAGCTAATAAAGCGAAGATTTATGAGGTTAAAAAGTCAATTGCTGAAATTAATACTGATGAGGCTAATATTATTGGTGTTAATGTTACCCTTCTTAAGGGAAGTAAGAAAGATAAATACTATTATTCAAATTATTATACTAGCGAAAAGAGAGAAAAATGATAGACGTACATACTCATATTATTCCTAATGTGGATGATGGGGCAAGAGATATTGAAACATCTCTTCTTATGATTAAAAAAGAAATAGAATGTGGTGTAGATACAATTGTATTTACTCCACATAGCTATTTGCATAGGTTTATTGATAAGGATATGATTATTGATAAGTTTAATTTATTAAAAGGTGAGCTTGTTAATTATGATATTAAATATTATTTAGGTCAAGAGATTTATTATGAAGCAGATACTTTAGAAAAGCTTAAAAATAATAAGTATTTAACTATCAACAATACTAAATATATTTTGATTGAATTTGATTATGATATTACTTATGATGATTTAGTAGATATTATATATAGTATTAGATTATTAGGTTATGAGCCAATAATTGCTCATATTGAAAGATATAATATTTCTATTAAGGATTATTATAGGTTAAAAAAGGAATTTAATCCACTTCTACAGGTTAATTGTGAGTTTGTGTTAAAGCATAAAATAAAAGCTTTAAAAATGATTAAGGATAAAGTTATTGATTATATTGCATCTGATTGTCATTCAACTAATAGAAGAAAACCAAACCTTGATAAGGTTAAGAAAATTTTAAAGAGATATTCATTTTTGAATATTGATCGTTTTAATTAATTAGCCCCTATCATGTAGGGGATTTATTGTTTGTATTGTTTATGGGGAGTTGTTATTTATGTTTTTGATTAAATGTTTGTATTATACTAAATTATATAGTTTATGGATGCCTATTAAATAAATTTATTTTTTTATAGATTATGCGAAAATTGTCAAATCAAGTGATAATAAAATAAAGGTGTGGTGATTACATGAACTCAAAAAGACTTAAATATTATGGTGGAAAAATAACAATTAATTATAAAGAAAAATATGTATATCAATTCTTTAAAAGATTTTTTGATATTTTATTATCTACAATATCGTTAATTTTGTTTGGATGGTTTATATTGTTGATGATGTTTATTAAATTTTGTGAAGATGGACATAATCCAATATACACTTCAAAAAGAGTTGGAAAAGGTGGTAAGATTATTAAATTTCATAAAATAAGATCAATGAAGCCAAATGCAGATAAATTAAAACAAGAATTAATTGATGAAGGTCTTAATGAAGCTGATGGACCAGCATTTAAAATGAAAAATGATCCAAGAATTACTAAATTTGGTAAATTTTTAAGAAAAACATCAATTGATGAATTACCTCAATTATGGGATTTGTTTGTTGGACGTTTATCTATAGTTGGACCTCGTTCACCAATATATGAAGAAACATTAGAATATACTAATTATCAAAAACAAAGATTACTTGTTAAAGGTGGTTTATTATGTTTATGGCAAATAAAACATGATAGACATCATATTCATTTTGATGATTGGGTAAAGCTTGATTTAGAGTATATTGAAAGAAGAAGTTTATGGTTAGATTTTAAAATTATAGTGAAAGGTGCATGTATGGTTTTATTTGATCATACTGGGGAATAGCGATTTAGGGAGGAAACTATATGAGTAAACCAATTAGGATAGCTCAAGTTATTGGTAAAGCTGTAAATGGCGGAACTGAATCATTATGGATTAATTATTACAAGCATATCAATAGAGACGCAATACAATTTGATTTCTTGGTTGAATCTGAGTCCGAACTTATTTCAAGAGAATCTATTGAAAAAATTGGTGGAAAGGTTGTAATTATTCCATCATATAAAAATCCATTTAAATATATGAGTTCCTTAAGAAAAATATTTAAAGACAATAAATATGATATTGTTCACTCTAATATGAATTCATTAAGTGTTTTTACATTAAGGGCTGCTAAAAAAGCTGGTATAAAAATAAGAATTGCTCATTCTCATTCATCTTCAAACAAAAAAGAGTTTTTGAAAAATATAATTAAAAACATATTAAAACCATTTTCGAAAAAATATGCTACTCATTATTTTGCATGTAGTAAAGATGCAGCAATTTGGTTGTTTGGGAAAAAAACATATGATGCGAATAAAATAACAATTATTAATAATGCACTAGATTTAAATAGGTTTTACTTTGATGTAGCAAAAAGAAAAGAATTTAGAAAAAAAAATAGTATTGATGACAAATTTGTTGTTGGAAACATAGGAAGATTGATGCCACAAAAGAATCAATTATTCCTAATAGATATATATAATTCATTTTTAAAGAATTGTGAGAATTCGATGTTATTATTAGT
Source organism: uncultured Anaeroplasmataceae bacterium (assembly GCA_934229785.1). Lineage (GTDB taxonomy): Bacteria > Bacillota_I > Bacilli_A > Acholeplasmatales > Anaeroplasmataceae > Anaeroplasma. The sequence goes on along the minus strand of CAKQEA010000005.1, from coordinate 121,535 downwards.
TGGTGATGGTCCTTTAAAGGAAGATATTTTAAAGAAAATTAATTCATATGGTATAGGTGACAAAGTTCTTTTGTTAAGCGCAATGAAGAATATTGAAGATTTATATCAGACAATGGATTGTTTTGTGTTTCCAAGTATATACGAGGGATTAGGGATGACTTTAGTTGAAGCTCAAGTCTCTGGATTAGAGTATATAGCTTCAGATAATATTCCTAATGAAGCATTTATAACAAGTAATGGTATAAAACTTCCATTAGACAAAAAAATGTGGATTAACGAGTTAAATAACGTCTATATGAAGTGGAAAAGTAATACTATTGCTCCTAGGAGCGAAGTGAAAGAATTGTTTGCTGATTCTTGCTATGATATTAATAATGAGACAATAAAACTAGAAAATATTTATTTTAGATTAATGGAGGAAGTAAAATGATTAAAAAAATTAAATATCACTTATTTGCTCTAGTGTCTAAGTTTTTTATGAATGTTTTTGTTAAAAATGTTTCTATCGGTAGCAAAACAACATGGAGAAGAAAATTTAACTTAATAAATGAAGGCGGAAAAATCAATATAGGTAATAATTGTTTCTTTAATAATGAGTGCTCCATTGTTTCACGTGGGAATATTCAAATTGGAAACTACTCGATTTTTGGTGAAAATGTAAAGATATATGACCATAATCATAGATTTAATAAAATTAATCAATCAATTAAAGAACAAGGCTATAGCATAGGAACTGTTCAAATTGGAAATAATTGTTGGATTGGATCAAATGTAGTTATCCTTAAAGGAACAAAAATTGGTGACAATTGCGTAATTGGTGCTGGTTGTATAATTGATTTTGATATTCCGTCAGGAACAATTGTAAAATTAAACAATACATATGTCTGTGAGGAAATAAGATATGTGTAAAATATCAATTATTATGAGTGTATTTAATACTCCAATTCCTATGCTTGAAAAGGCTGTTGATTCAATATTAGAGCAGACCTTTGATGATTTCGAATTCATTATTTATAATGATGGCTCAAATAATAGTAATATTAAAGATTATTTTAATATTAAGTGTAAAATTGATACTAGAATTAAGTATTATGAAGATAGCATTAATCATGGATTAGCATATGGATTAAATACATGTTTAAAATATTCTAATGGTGAGTATATTGCTAGAATGGATTCAGATGATTATTGTGAAAAGAACAGACTTGAAAAGCAATTAAAATATTTAATTGATAATAATTTAGATGTTGTAGGTTGTGATATGTATTATTTTGACGACGAATGTGTTTGGGGGCAGGTTTGTTATAATAAATTGATAAACAATCGCGACTTCTTATTTAATTCGCCTATGTCTCATCCTACAATAATTGCCAAAAAGGAAACTTTTGAAAATGTAGGTGGTTATTGCGAAGACTCTTACTGTCTTAGAAATGAAGATTATGATTTATTTATGAGAATGCAGTCAAAAGGCTTTAAATTAGGAAATATAAATGAGAAATTATACTATTTTAGAGAAGATAGTGAAAGTTCAGCAAGAAGAAAATTCAAATATAGAATTAATGAATATAAAGTTAGAAAAAAAGGTTTTAAACTTTTAAAACTATATCCAAGAGGTATCCTTTATTTATATAAGCCAATTATTATAGGTATGATGCCCAAATGGTTATATAAAAAGTTGAAAAGAAAAAAAGGAATGAAGTAAGTATATGAAAGTAATTATTACAGTAAATAAATATTATCCTAATTTTGATGGTGTACAATTTGTAACTGAATATTTAGCTGAAGGCTTAGCTGATTTAGGTAATGATATTATTGTAATTACTTCGTCCTATACTAGGATTCCCGCTCCTGAAAATGAAATCTATAATAAAGTTAGAATAGTAAGATTGCCTATTTTTACAAAGCATACCATTCATCACGGTGATATACGTGAATATCAGAAAGTTGTTCTTGATGAATGTGAAAACGCTGATTGTATCATTAATGTTGGAACTCAATCGCCTTTTACTGATTGGTGCTTTGAAATTTTAGACGACATCAAATGCAAAAAAATATTATATTTGCATTCAATATGGGATTTTAATTACCATCTATTTGATTTTGATAGCATTAAGCATACATTAGGAAAAATATGGGCAAATATTAGATGGAGATTATATTATAGAAAAAATGGTTATTTTTTTAAAAAATACGATATTGTTACTCAACTACATGAAAGAGATTATTCTACGCTATTTTTCGAAAAAAAATATGGGATTAAATCTGTAATTATCGAAAATGCAGCTGCAGATGAATTTTTCTTCGATGGAAAAGAAACTTTTGTAAAACCTTTTGAAAAATATATTATTAATGTTTCAAATTTTGTTGATAGAAAAAATCAAATTGATACAGTAAAAGCATTTTTAAATTCTAATATTGATAATAATATTGGTCTAGTATTAATTGGTTCTAAAGATACTGAATATTTAAAGAAATTGAAATCAGTGGAAAAGAAAATGCGAAATAAGAAGAATATTCCAACAAATTGTAAGCCTATATTATATTTAACGGGTGTAGAAAGAAAATATATATCATATTATGTTAGAAATTCTATTCTTTATATTATGACTAGTAAATGGGAAGCATACCCAATTTCTATAGTAGAGTCAATGGCGGCAGGCGTTCCTTTCATAAGTTCAGATGTTGGTATTGTAAAGTATCTACCTGGGGGAATTATTTCTAATAAAAAAGAATATTCAAAGAAAATTGAAATTTTACTAAAAGATAACGAACTATATGAAAGATTATCTTTTGAGGGAAATACTGCAGCAAAAGAGAAAATGTTTATTAAAAATAAAATTATGCAATTAAAACAAATGATTAAGGAGGAGTAAAATGAAGATAGCTTATTTATGCCCATATTTTGGCAAATTTCCTAATCATTTCCAATTATGGTTAAACTCATGTGGCATGAACAAGGATTGCACATGGTTTGTTTTTACTGATGATAAGAGAATATATGATTATCCGGAAAATGTAAAAGTAGAGTATCTGGATTTAGTAGAGTTGAAAAATAGATTTCAAACAAAATTTGATTTTGAAATTAAACTTGAAAGTATAAGAAAATTAGGTGATTATAAGCCTTTATTTGGATACTTGTTTAACGAATATATAGAAGGTTATAAAGCATGGGGACATGTTGATGTGAATGATAGCATATACGGAAACATTTCCAAATTTATTACAGATGAAATGATCGATTCATATGATAAAATTATGTGTTGTGGTCATATGTCTATATATAAAAACACGCAAGAAGTTAATGAATTATTCATGACAAATATACCTGGTTTAAAAAATTATAGAGAAATATTTTCTAATCCTGAGTTTATGAATTTCGAAGAAATAGGAGAAAATTCTATTACATCTTTCTTTTTGAAGAGTAATAAAAGAATCAAGAATTTGTCAGGATTATATGCTGATATTAGTTATAAGCGTTATCAGTTTAGATTAGGTGGAGTAAGTGAAGATTTCACTAAATATTATTGGTTACCATTCAAGAGACAAATATTTTCATGGGAAAATGGTCATATCTATTCTTATATTGTTAATGGAAATTTCATTGAAAAAAAAGAATATTTATACCTTCATGTAAAAAGAAGAAGAATCGAATTACATCTTGATAATTTGTCAAATGTGGAAAATTTCATGTTTACACAAAGTGGATTTATACCATTTGAAACAAATATAACAAAAAAGTTTATTAAAAAGAATGATAAAGTAAAACTTATTTATTATATATATATTAAAGATGTGTTATCAAAAAAAATTAAAAGAAAATGAGGTATCATCTATGAATTCTAAATTCAAGATTACTAACATATTTGTGACGTTTTTAATGATAATATGTTTGGGATTAAGTATTCCATTTTTAAATACTTATTCTGAATCATTTGTACAAATTTGCAAAGTTAGTGTTGGATTTGTATTTGCAAGTGTTATATTATGCATTATTGCTAAAAGAAAAATTTTTACTCCGTCAATAATAATTTTAGCAATGTTTGTTTTATTCCAATTTGGAATGCCAATATTAAAGGCATTTGATGAAAACTTTTATAGCTGGTATTTGACGCAATTTTCTGAAGATGAATTGATCTTTTGTACTAAATATAGTGCATTTTGCATTGAATTTTATTCTCTAGGATTAATACTGATGAGTTTTAATTCGAAAAGAATTTGTCATAAAAAGAGTAATTTGTTGTCCAATGAAAATGGTGCTACAGCATTAAAGGCGGGAAGGTTTTTATTTATTATCTCAGGAATAATAGCAATACCCTTTGCAATATATAATGCTTATTTAGCATTTAAATATGGATACAATTATATAAAAGTAGATACTGCTGGAATATCTAATGGTTTAACAAATTTTGCTACAGCATTATTTGTTCCAAGCGCTATTCTTATGTGGGTTTATGGTAAAAGTAGATTTGAAAGAAAAATTCCAATTATTATATTGGTATTTTATTCATTAGTTTTAATTTTCACAGGAGCAAGAACATCAGCACTAGCGGTTATTTTAGTATTATTATATTGCTATATTATATCAAATAGAAATATATTTTTATCAAAAGTGATGATTGGAGTAGGAACAGTTGTCATTTTATTGGCTTCAGTTTGGATAGCTGAGTTTAGATTTGATGGAAAAATTGATAGTAATGGTTTATTTGGTGTTCTTGAATCATTAATTGAAGAAATGGGGTTCAATTTTACTTCAATTTGCTTTACTAAGCATTTTGTACCTGAAGTAGAGAATTATAGATATGGATTGTCTTATTTTTATTCTATAATTTGTCTTTTTCCAAAATCATTAGATTTTACTGGTGCAGTATCATATTCTTTTAATGAGTTACCAGAGATTTGGCTTGGAAATACATTGCACAATGCTTACGGAACAACATATGATTTTGGTGTGGGTTTTTCTGTAATTGCAGAATCATATTTTAATTTTGGAGAATTTGGCTGGATATTAGTACTGATACAATCATTAATAATTAATTGGTTAATTGATGACAATGAATACTATAATAACAGCTTGTTTGGAAAATATATCCAATTAGTAATGCTATATTCTTTAATTACTTACCCTAGAAGGTCTATAAATACTTTGTTTAAAACCATTGAGTATTCTATTATTCTAGTAATTATTATTATTTGGATATTAAATAATTTAAAGTATAAGGCTTATGGTAGAGAATATGGAGACACCCAGCATGAATAAACGTTTTATATTGAATATTTTAAAAATGTGTCTTAGCAATTTTCTTCAATTGTTTTCAGGCATTCTTGTTGGTTTTATTGTTCCCAAAATAATGGGATATGATGACTATGCTAATTTTAAAATTTATACATTATATTTAACGTATCTTTCTTTATTTACAATTGGTTTTGGAGATGGATTATACTTAAAATTTGCTGGTATCGACAAAGAAAGATTGAATAAAAGTGAAATTTCTTATCTATTAAGAAAGTATTATCTTCAGTTATTTTTGTTTTTTATAATCATTTTATTTTTGGTATTATTTTTTCTTCCAAAAGAATATTTTTTCATAGGAATTTGTTTGTGCGTTTCTTTGATTTCTACTAATGTTGTTTCAGTGCATCAAAATTTAAGTTTAATTACAAGTAGATTTAATGAGTATTCTTTAAGAACTGTCATTAAAGCATTATTTACTTCAATCTTTGTTATTTTTTTATATGTTTTATTTAAAATTAATGCAAGTGAAATTTCATATAAAATATATCTTTTTGGATATATATCAATTGAGATTTTGTTAGCTATTTGGTATGTGGTTACTTATAGGGAATTCAACTTTGGTAAAGTTAAAAAAGAAGAACTAACTGGTTTAAGCTATAAAAGCATTCTTTATATTGGCTTTCCTTTATTGTTGTCTAATATGGCTGGTACTATATTTTTGAATTTGGATCGACAATTTGTTTCCATTCTATTTGATAAAACTGACTATGCAATTTATGCATTTGCATATAATATGTTATCGTTGATTACGACAATGACAACAGCTATATCTTTAGTAATTTTTCCTTCTATGAAAAAGATTCAAAATATAGATGTAAAAGTTCATTTAGAAAAGTATTTAACAGTATTTTCTGTACTAGTGTGTTTTTGCTTGATGGTATATTTTCCATTATATTATTTCATACACTTCTTTTTAGAAAAATATATTAATTCTTTGGAAATATTTGCTATAGTACTTCCTGGAATAGTTTTAAGTTCAACAATATCTGTAATATTCTTTAATTTCTATAAATTAGATAATAAAGTAAAGTTATATTTATGCATTACTCTATCAGCAATTGTTATATCAATTGGATTAAATTTTGGTGCTTATTTCATCTTCAAAAACTATTGTGCTATATCATGGGCTTCAATAATTTCTATAAGCATATGGTATGTTATGGTTAGTATATATTTCGTAAGAAAGTATAAACTAAATATAATAAAAAACTCTGTATTTATTGTGTTAAGCATTGTACTCTTTTATACTTGTGTGAACTATATAGACGTAGTATGGTTATCAGGAATTATTTATATGGCAGCATTGTGTATGATTAGTTTTTTATTATATTACAAGATAATTATTTCGAAAATTAAAAAAAAATGCAAATAAAGGCGAATAGATATGTTAAATTTTAGGAAAAAAATAAGAGTTTTATTAAGAAAAAACTTTGATAAAAAGAATAAATTAAAACTTAATAACAAAGACTTTACTCTGCTGTGTAATAATTGTACAGGCGGTGTTATTTACAACTCATTAGGTTTAAAGTTCAATTCACCAACTATTAATGAATATATGTCAGCAAAGGATTTTATAAAATTTCTAAATAATCTAGACTACTATTTATCATTGAATCCTATATATATATATTAGATGACGTCAAATATCCTGTTGCTCAATTAGGAGATTTAACAATTTATTGTGTACATTATAAAACATTTAATGAGTTTTATGAAAAATGGAATGAAAGAAAAAAAAGAGTAAATAAAGATAATTTGTTTATCATTATGACAGAGCGTGATGGATGTGAATATGAGGATATTGTAGAATTTGATAAATTACCATATGAAAATAAAGTAATATTTGTTCATAAAGAAATGCCTGAAATTTCGTCATCGTATTATATTCCAAATACAAAAGAAATAGTAAATGGGATTGAAGTTACTAAACCATTGACAAATTATATTGGGAAGTTTTCTGGAAAAAGATATATAGATTTATTTGACTATGTAAATTTTTTTAACTCGAGAAAGTAGAGAAGAGAGGTTTTTATATGTATGATTATCTTATTGTAGGCGCTGGGTTATATGGAGCTGTATGTGCACATGAATTAATTAAAAAAGGAACTAAGGTTCTTGTGATTGATAAGCGTGATCACATTGCAGGAAATATATATACGAAAAATATAGAAGGAATCAATGTTCATCAATATGGTGCACATATATTCCATACACATGAAAAGTGGGTTTGGGATTATATTAATCAATTTGCTGAATTTAATAATTATATTAACCAGCCTGTAGCTAGATATAAAAATGAATGTTATAACCTACCTTTTAATATGAATACATTTACTAAACTTTGGAATGATGTATTTACGCCACAAGAGGCCATGGCTCGTATTGAAGAAGAGAAGAAGGCTTATAATGTAGCTGAACCTAAGAACCTTGAGGAACAAGCAATTAACCTTGTTGGCCCTACTATATATGAAAAATTAATTAAAGGCTATACAGCTAAGCAATGGGGTAGACCATGTAATGAACTTCCTTCATTTATTATTAAAAGATTACCTGTAAGATTTACTTTTGATAATAATTATTTTAATGATAGATATCAAGGTATTCCTGTAGGTGGCTATACAGCTATTATTGAAAAAATGTTAGAAGAATCTGAAGTAAGATTAAATTGTGATTTCTTTGAAAATAAGGAAGAATTATTAAAATCTGCAAAAAAGATTATTTATACAGGCCAAATTGATACATTCTTTGATTATTGCTATGGTCCACTAGAATATAGAACCGTAAGATTTGAAACTGAAGTATTGGAATGTTCTAATTATCAAGGTAATGCTGTAATTAATTATACAGAGTTTGAAGTTCCATACACTCGTATCATTGAGCATAAGCATTTTGAATTTGATACAACATCGCCTAAAACTGTTATATCTAAGGAATATTCTACAGCATGGAAGCTTGGAGATGAGCCTTATTATTCTGTGAATAATGAGAAAAATAATGAGTTGTACTTAAAGTATAAGAAATTATCAGAAAAATCAAATGTTTACTTTGGTGGAAGACTCGGTGGTTATAAGTATTATGATATGGACGATACCATTATGGCCGCATTTGAATTTTTAAAAACATTATAAATCTAAAGTATTATTATAAGGAGATCAAAGTATGAGCGATAAAGTAGCACTAATAACATTGCATAGAGTTAGAAACTATGGCTCAGTATTACAAGCTTATGCATCGCAGCAATGCTTGAATAAACTTGGTTTTGAAACTACAATTATTGATTACATCAGAGAAGACCAAACTAATAAAAATATTTTATCTACTTGGGCCGGCAATAATTTTATAAAGAAATTAATTGTTAAGCCAACAATAAACAAACAAAATAAAATTTTCGAGGATTTTTGTAGGAAAAATTTAAAACTGACTGAAAAACAATATGTTACAAATGAAGATTTTAAAGAATTTCCATTAGATCAATATGATTTATTTTGCACTGGTAGTGATCAAGTATGGAATTCAAAATGGAATAAGGGATATCTTTTCCCATTATATTTGAGTTTTGTTAAGGGAAAATTTAAATTTGGATTTTCTGTAAGCTTTGGAAATGATACGTTATCAAATGAAGAAATTGAAGCAACTAAAGAATATGTTGATCAGTATAGTTTAATAGCAGCAAGAGAAAAAAGCGGTGAAAAAATATTAAAAAATCAATATAATTTTTTAAATTCGTTTCATGTGCTTGATCCTACATTAATGTTAACACGTGAGGATTGGAATAAACTTGCTGGTGACAGACTAATTAAGGATAAATATATATTGATATATAATTTAAATAGAAGCAAAGAATTTGATCAATATGCTAAAAAATTATCAAAAAAAACAGGACTAAATGTATATAGATTTTGTACAAGATATGACCAATTTTATAGATATGGTAAATCTTTATTAGTTCCGAATGTTTATGAATTTATCAACTACATTTCTAACGCAGAATATGTGCTAACTGATTCATTTCATGCAACAGCATTTTCTTTAAACCTTAATGTAACACCTATTTCTTTTTATCCATCTAATTTTGGAGGTCGTATTAGTCAATTTTTAGAATTAACTCAAACATTATTTTTACATCCTATAAATTTTGAAGATTTTTCAATGTTGGATAAAAAAGTGGATTTTTCTATGGTAAACGAAATACTTAATAAAGAAAGAAAAAAAACGTATCAATACCTTGAAACTGTGAAAAGCACATATAAAGAATTCAAGGGAAAATAACATATGAATTATGAAGAATTTAACGAATGATAATTAGTTACATATTTTATGGTAGTATTATTTAAATCTAAATAATGGACAATATGCTTCTGCCAGTCAATTATCAGTATTTTTACTAAATTTCAATAGAAGAGAAATGATGAAATTAATAAATGAATAAAAGGAAAAATTTCTTATGATATTTTTCTAAATGAAATTAATTCCTATATATTTAATAGTGAATAAAAGTTATTTTGGAGGAGTATATGTCGGTAACGGTTTGTGAAAAAAATAAATGTACGGGCTGTAATGCTTGTGTTAATATTTGTCCTAAGAAGTGCATTTCCTTAGTTGATAATGTTAAATCATTAGATGCAGTAATAGATAAGGACTTATGTATTAATTGTAAACTATGTGAAAAAGTATGTCAGGTTGTCAATACAGAAAATAAATTAATAAAATTTCAAACACCAATTGGAGTGTATGAAGGTGCAACAAAGATTGATGAAATTAATAAGGAATCATCATCAGGTGGTTTTGCGACTACACTAGGATATGAATTTGCTAAGAGTGGTGGATATGTAGTTGGTATCAAGAGCGATAAGGAATCATTCTATTTTGATATTACTAATAATCCTGAAGAAGTAAAGTTATTTGCTGGATCTAAATATGTAAAGGTTTCAACAAGAGATATTTATAAATCAATTAAAACTAAATTAGTAGAGAATAAAAAAGTATTATTCTTTGGAGTGCCTTGCCAGGTAGCTGGTCTTAAACTTTATTTACAAAAAGAATATCCAAATTTATATACAGTTGATTTAATTTGTCATGGTACACCAAGTGAAAAGGTATTATTGAAATACTTAAATGAGCGTGGTGTAGAAAATACAAAGAACCTGAGATTTAGAGTTAAGCATGACTGTAAGCTTTCTACAACTGATGAAAATAATAAGAAGCTAATAACCTTCTGTGATTCATACACAATGGGTTTCCTAGATGGTATTTTCTATACTGAAAATTGTTATGAATGTAAGTATGCTAGAAAAGATAGAATCTCTGATATTACAATTGGTGATTCATGGGGTAGTAAGATTGTAGGTAAGGATGGGCATTATTATTTATCTCTTGCGATTGTTAACAATGAAAAAGGTGAATTTTTAAAATCATTAATGGCTAATAGTTTTGATTTCTATGAAAAAGATTATGAAGAAGCAATAGCAATAAATGGTCAATTATCACATCCAAGCGTTAAGACACATAAGATGGATTACTATTTTGAACATTTTAATGATATGACTACATATAAAATTATGAAGAAAAAATGCCATAAAATGGTATTAAGGAAAAGAATTAAGTGGGTACTTGTTAAATTACATTTAAAGAAATGACCTGAAAACAATAATGATTATTGAAGGAATTAAACTATGCATATAAAAAAATTGAAAATAAAGAATTTTAGAGGACTTGATATTAATATTGACGAAATTAATACTACTACTATTATTATCGGAAAAAATGATAGTGGTAAAACAAACATATGTCATGCAATCTTGAAAGTGCTAGATTACAAAAGAAAAAGAATTCCATTTGTATTAACTGATTCAACAAATTCAACAATGAAGATTCAGTTTTGTTTTATTAACAGTATAAAAACGGTCTAATTTTAATTGTTTTTTAAAGGTGATTGACAGCAGTTTTGATTCTTCAAATTATTTTTTGATATGTATATTATAATGATAATTTTTTTAAAACTATTAAGACTGTGTTTTATATAAGGAAGTGTAGTGCAGATGTTTTTTTTCTTTTCTTTTTTTGAAAATGAAATCGATAAAAAATTAATTAATTCTTTTAAAAATGTAATAAAAAATATTGATAGCTTACCTATTAGGTGGGATGGTAAAGATTTTTATACAGACTTGAAGAAAAGATTGGTAAAGTATGAAGATGATGTAAGAAAAATTCCTGATATTGATTTAGATAAAATAAATGAAATTAATGAATTAATTCTAAGTGCTGCTGAATGTTATTTGAATGGAATGTCATCTAAAGCATATAAAAAAATTTCTAAGCTCATTACTAAATATTATAATAATTTATCAGTTGAAGTTAAAGATATAATTTGTTATAGGATAGTACAACTTGATGATAATAAACTGTATGATCGAAAAAGGGTTTTTCATGTTCCATTTTCATTAAGAAAGAGGATTGGAACAAATAGATATAGTATTCCTGGTTATCCTTGTTTATATCTAGCTGATGGTTTTGATGGTTGCTTTAATGAAATTGGATATAATCCAGTTAATAATTATATTGTTTCAAAGTTTAAAAGTGATAAAAAAATGAAAATTTTAGATTTAAGCGTTAATCCTAATCAAATTGTTTTTGATTCTTCAAATAAAATTGAAGGTGAACAACTTAGATATAGTTGTTTTAACTACATATATTCTTTTCCGCTTATTATAGCGTGTTCCTATATATAAGAAGTGAACCTAATTTACCATTTGCTCCTGAATATACTATTCCTCAATTATTATTACAGTGTTTTCACGAAAGAAGAAATAAATTTAAAATTGATGGTATTAGATATCTTTCATGTAATACAAATAGTAATAATGAGGTTAGAAATTTTGTTTTTTTAACTGAATACAATAATAAATCACAATTAGATTATTGTGAAAAATTGAGTGAAATATTTTCTTTTACTGCACCATACTATACAAAGGATTATTCGAATTTATTAAAAATAAAAGATGATATTGATTCAGATTTAAATTATTCACATATATATGGAGATATGACTTTTTAAAGCCTTTAGTTATAGAACTTGTATGTTTAATTACAAGGCTGTTTATATAAGAGTTTCTAGATTAATGCTAGATATTAATATTTCAAAAAATGACGGTTCATATAATAAATTAATGAATAAATATAATCAGTTGTTTTATTAATATTAGATGATTTGGGTTTGACAAAAATAACTGTGGTCGAGACCAGAGATTTTTTAGAATTAATTGAGGATAGAAATACAATAAAATCCTGTATTATTATATCTCAATTGCCAATCACTAATTGGTATGATATATTTTTTGATCCAACATTAGTTGAAGCTATTATGGAAAGAATACAATCTAATTCTTATAAAATAGAATTAAAAGGTCCATCTAAAAGAGAAACCTTAATGAATGATATTGAATAATTATTTATTATATATTATTATATTCTTAATGTTAATAAAGCTATCCTAAAGGATATCTTGCCTAACGGCTTTCCTAAGGACTTCGGTCAGGTTGGCTTCGCCATTTTGATGTGGCCTACAATTGCTGTCAGGGATTATCCGAAATATACACATTTATTGGCATATAAAATTTAACATCTTAGTGATGATTATTATATTGCAAATTTAAAATCATCTGATTCCAATATAACTTCTGAAAGAAATTTAATAATAAAAGATATATAAAATTGTATTAATGAAGCTAATGGTGAGATGCTTGTTGTTTTTTGTAAAAAGATAATTATAGATATATGCATTTAATGATTAAAACATTATTATCAGTTGATGCTTTTTACAATTAATTTTTTAATAAATCTCAAAAAAAACATAAATAAATTAATGTTAATTTTTTATTAATCTGCATTATTAAACTTGAACTTTGATTTATTGAGATTAAAATTTTACCCAATCAAAGATTTTTAACTGTATAGTTTATTTTTTTAAAAAATTTTATTATAAATTAAATTGATGTTAATCAGAAGATATTAGAAAATTGCAATAAAGTCATATTTAAATTATAATATTCAGTTTGATGATATAAATGTTATGTTGTACTCATAACTATAAAAATCTTATAAAAGGAGAATATATAATCATAAGTACAATTTGATTATACTAGAAATAAAAATATGAAAAGAAAAATATATTATTTTGTAAAAAAATATCTATCAGCTGATATTATTAAAGTTATTATTTTATTAATTCCTATTTGTGTAATTGTTTATAGAAAAGTAAATAATGATAAAGTTGATATTCTAGATACAATTGATATTAGTATTATTGTTTCTTTTGGTTTGGTTGCAATTTGTAATACAATTGCTTTTGTAATAAAAAAACATGTTGATAAAAAAACAGAAGATTTTGCTAGATTGGATTTTAATGAAGAAAATTTAGTAAAACAGTATAGTCTTAATAAATTGTATGAATATAATGGTAATAAATTCCCCATAATTTTATGTGCAAATTTAAAAAATAAGCAATTGATAGTAGAAGATGATTGTCAAAAGGAATATCAAACACCGAAAATAATAGAGGATAATTATTCTAGAATTTTATCTTCTTATAATGCATCTGTTATTTATAATAATAGAAATATTAGAGTTGATGACTATATTGATAAAGATAATAAATTTATTTTAAAAACTTCAAGAACTACATATTTTCAATCACTTTTAACTAATAGATCTTGTGATTTTTTAATAGATAAGAATATAACAACGCGTCAGATTTTTGAACCGGGCCCATATGTAAAGAATTTATGTGATTCAAAAATGTCTAATCATCTAGGCTTTAATGGTTTTATTATTACAAATGATAATAAGGTTCCTCTAATATTAAGAAATTCAAATTTAAGCATCGGTAAAAGAAATTTAGCTTCAACTGTTGAAGCATCATTAAAGGTTAAATATTCTGTTAAAGAAAATGAAAATAATGACTTTATTTTAACATTTAATGGAATTGCAAACTCAATTATTAATGAAATTAAAGATGAATTAGGATTGAAAAAAATAAATATAACAAATGAAGATGTTTTAAATAATTTAGTATGTTTTTATAGAGATTTAGTTGAATGTGGTAAACCTCAACTAATGTTTATATTGAAATTGAATGTTTCAAGTGATGAAATAGAAATTAATTTAAAAGAAAAAATTAAAAAGAAAACAAAAGAATCTAAAGTTATAAGAGATGGTAAAAAAGCAATTTTTGTTGATATACATGATCTAATTGCTGATGAATTTGATTTACATTCTACTTATGTTCTTAATAAAAAGAATAATAAAAAATATATAATGATGCCATCAAGTGCTTTTAGTTTATCTATGCTGATTACACAATTAAAGGAAAATAACTTTTGATTTTAATGGTAATAAATATCTACAATATCAGCTTCTGGCTAACGAAGCTGATATTGTAAGAATACGCGATCACAAGAACACTTATATTGTCTCCTATGTATATTCATGATGATATTTTGCATGTTTTGCCTAGTCGTTTTAATAACGTTACATTTGGTTCCTCTAGTGATAATGTTGGTGGAACCACAAATTGAACAAATAATTTCATCCTCTTTTTTTAAATACATTTCTATGATTTTATAGTTAGTGTTAGAATCATAACTAATATAAGATTTTTCTAAATCAATTTTGTCGGTTATGATACCTAATTTTTTTACAATAATGTTATCTAATATATAAAAAACACCTCATATTGATTTTTGGTTTCTTTTAACAATTCCATTATATCAAATGAGGTGCTTTTTATTAAACTTAATCAAATTATCCGAGATTGGATAAATCATTTTAGAATTGGAAATATGAAGATTTCCATGAATAAATTTAGACAATGGTTAAGACATAAAATAAGAATAATAATTATAAAACAGCGGAAGAAACCACTAACAATCTACAAGAATCTACAAAAGATTAATAAAGCGTATAAGTTCAATTTTGATGAAGAAAATATCTTTAAGGTAGCAAATTCAAGACTTGGTTGGTATCAAAGAAGTGGTATGGATGTTGTTAATTATATACTAAGTCCTAAAGTTTTAGCTCAAGCCAATAAGAAAAAGGGTAGACCTAAACTAGTCAACCCTTTGGACTACTATCTTAGTAGTATGTGTAAAATATAAATGTAGCGCCGTATACGAGACCCGTACGTACGGTGTAATGGGAGGGACGGAAATATTTATTTTCTCTCTACCCTATTATTCAGTTACTACTGGAATTTGACTTTCCTCTTTTTTTGTTTTTACATATCCATATATCCAACCAACGGCAACAAATGCAATTAATGCAATAATAATAGGAGCACCATAAACAATTAATGAATTCATACTACCAGTTGTTGAAATTATGTTAGAGTTCAAATAATATACATACATATTTCTTGTTGTAATGGTTTTATAGATTTTATCGTACTTAGTTGTTTCTTCAGACAATCTATTATAAATATTATCAAGTCTAGTTTTAAATGCATTATTTTCATCATCAGAGATATTATCTAAAGCATTTATTTTTATATCTAACTTTCTTTGTTCCTCTTCGTTAGCTGCAATTTGTAAATCTAAATTAGTTCTTTGGTTAACTAATGTATCATTAATTTTTGTTAATAATGATAGAATTTGATCACTTGATAGATTTTTATCTTGGTCTTTAATCGCATTACTTAATTCTAAATATGTTGCATCAACTGCAGTTTTTTGTGTTCCTAAATAATTATGCTCATCTATTAACTTTTGTTTTTGGACATCATATTTATCTCTTGCTGTTTCTTTATCATTTACATAACCTTTTTGACTTAACTCTGAGTCCATAATATCGTAGTTTTGTGTATTTAAATAATCATCAATAGAAGCAATGATAGAAGTAAAATTATAAGTTACACCATCTATAGTATATTGTGTTCCAGCTGTAGTACCATTAAAACTTGCAAATCCATCTTTAAGTAGATCAACTTGTGATTGTAAGTATGATAGTTTTGATTCAAAACTTGAAACACTATTATACATATTTAAGTTAACTGTAAAATCCATTGCATCAACCATCTCTTGAGTTTTAATTAAAGGATACTCAATTAAGTCTTTAGCAAATGCTTTTGCAAGATCCTGTGATTTAAATGCTTTAGGAGGCATTTGGATTACATAATGTGTTGCCTTTAATTCAGGTTCTGTATCGGAAGTTGAATTTTGATTATCCCAATAGATTCTTTTAACATCAATCGTAAATTTATTACTTTCAAATAGTTTTGTAAAATTTATTGTTGAATAATCATAGTTAGTCTCTTTAGCTTGATAAGCTTTTTTATTGTTCTCTATTATAACATTTACATTTTTTTCAATAATTATATCTTGGTAATTAAATTTTGTACCATCAATATATGTTCCATCTGATAAACCTGGTACACTAGAATAGTCAAATTCGACTTCATAAATCTGTTTACTAGGATTTAGGATAAAAACTAAAGCAATTAGACTTAAAACCAGTAAGACTGCTGCAGTAATTAATGCAGGTAATTTACCTCTTAAAATCCAGCTAATAATATCAGCCAGAGAGATAGTTTTTTCTTTTTCTTCATCTAAAATGTCATTATCATTCATAAAAAAATAATAAACCACCTTTCTACAATTTCATTTATATTATGATTATATTATAACATTTTTTAGCATTAATTCAATTTTTTTCATTAAAAAAATATTCAAGTGAGGTTTTCTACTCCTGCCCCTAATTAGTTTTAATTGGTTAATATTGTAAACAAATAGTATTTTTTTGTATTTAAAGATAATTTAGAAGTAATACAAAGTTAATGTTATAATTTTATACATTATTAAAATTAAAAAATTCTATTCCAACAAAAAACATTTTTTCTTTAATTAAATTTATATGTAAGCATTAAAAAAGGAACGTCATGTATTCATAATCATTAACACTAATGGTCGATGTCCTATTTTAAGCACAAAAATATAATTATAATAAAAAATCCTCAACAAAAAGTTGGGGATAATTTTTTTATAACAACACAAAAAAACCTAAATTAGGTTTATTTTACAACCTTTAAGCTTTCTGGTAAAGTTTCAGAATATGGTAGGAATTTTCTAATGGCTGCTTCATCAAGTTTGTCTTCACTTTCTGAATTTTTTATAATTCTTAAAGATGTTCCTGAAAATTTAATTTCGGCGATAGTTGAATCTAATAGAACTAGAAAGGATTTTATTGCTGAAGAAATTTTAAGAAAAGCTGGATATTATGGAGAAGATGATTCTTTAGATGATGGTGGTATACCAGGTAAAAAAGTTACGGTTGGTGTATATAGATTAACAATGAAATCGAATAGTGATAACTTTAGACAATCGTCAATTCAGGGTGTAATGAAGAGAATGAGAGCTAAGGGTGCTAACATTATTATTTATGAGCCAACACTTAATGATGATTACTTTTTTGAAAATGGGTTATTCATAATTTAGACAAATTCAAAGCTATGTGTGATGTTATTGTTGCAAATAGGTATGATAATTGTCTTGATGACGTAAGCGATAAAGTATATACAAGAGATCTATTTAGAAGAGATTAATTTTTACAAAAATGTGTAAAAACTCTTCAAGTATGACAATTTATATGTTAAAATCATAGGTGGATAATAAAACACCTATTTTTTTATTTATAAAGATGTTTATAATATTTTGCATAAGTGCTTCATATTCTGTTTATCAGTTTTTGTTTTAAGAAGATAAAAACTTTAATAGGTACAATTATATGAGAGGAGTAAAAAGTATGGACAATATAAAAGATAGAATACTTGAATTTTTATCAAATCCAAAATCTAATGTTTTATTATTGGAAGGTCCATGGGGAGTGGGAAAGACAACATTGATAGATGGAATTAAAAAATCTAAAGAAGTGGAAAAATTTAGAGTTTATGATATGTCATTGTTTGGTGTTGAAAGCGTTTCAGAATTGAATTCAAAGTTTATAAATGATATATATGTTGGGAATAAAATATATAAATATGTAAAAGAATTAAATCCCAAAGTATCTCAAGATATCCCAGGAGTAGGCTTAGGTTTCAATTTTCAGTTATCAGGCTTATTTAAATTATTTATAAAAAACGAATATAAAGAAAAGCATTCTAAACCATTCCTAATTGTTTTAGATGATATTGAGAGAAAAGATAGAAAGCTTTCAATTACTGAATTATTTGGTTTTATTGACTCTTTAAAAATAGAAAATACAAAAATAATACTTATCGCTAATAAATCAAGCCTTAATTCTAAGGAGGATATAAAAGATTTTAATGGATTTAAAGAAAAAGTAGTTGATGAAGAAGTAATTATTGAAATTCCAACTGAAAAGGCATTTGCTAATGTAATTAATAATACGTTACCTATAGATTTTAAAAAATGTAAAAATTTAAGAACTATATTAAAGTTTAATAAAACATACGAAGAATATTCAGATAAGGAAATTAATGTTATTGTGTGGAATATTGTTTTTGATGCTATGAATAATATTTATAATTGCTTAATTGATAAAGATAAATATATTAAAGATAAAATTGATTATGATGTACGAACTAAAAATATTTATTCAAAATGGTCAAAAGAAAATGCAGATGAAGAGTCAATAAAAAAAGAAATTAATAAAAAATATAGTAAATATTCTAATAAAGACATATTTAAAGAAATATTACTTGATGATGAAAAATATAAAATTGTAAAACAAGGTTGCCTAAAAAATATTATTGATTTAATTTATGATATGGTTTACAAAAATGATTTTGCTGGTTTAGATAAAATCACATTAGAACAACATAGAAGTTTAAAGAAAAATTTTCCTGATTATGTTTCAAAAATAATATTAAAATATAATAAAAAAACTGAAATTCAAAGAATTATTTCTGAAATTAATAATTCATTAGTGGATAATGGCGAATATGATTACATTTCATTATATGTTAATTATGTACTTATAAAATATCTTTATAATGATATATGTAATGATGCTTTTAATAAGGGATATTATGATGAACTAGAGAAAAAGCTTTTTAATTATATTTCGATAATGGTTATTGATGAAGGATATGATTATGATGGTGAATTGCAAACTATTAATTATTTTTTTATTGATGATGAAAAGCAACAAAATATTATAAAAGATATTCATAGGAAATTAATAACTATATTAATTCAAAGAGTAATTTCTAAATATAAAACAAATTTATATTCAGGATATTCTTGTGATTTAAAGAATTCATATAATAATATGAATAATTTTATTAATCAAATAAGAATGCAGGATGATATAGTATCACCATTGTTTGATGAATTATCAAAATGGATTGTTGAACAGGTTTTTATTATCTTTTTAAAAAAAGAAGATTTAAAGGAATGGGAATTTGTTGAATGTCGTGATTCATTAAGGTTTATTGTTAAAGATTTAAAGTTAAAAGAAGAAATAAAGAATTATTTAATGAAAAACTTAGATTTAAAATACATCCCTGAAAGAATAATATGGGTCATAAATTACCTAGATATTAATCTTAATGAAATAAAAGAGAAAGTTGAAAAAATATGAAAATAAGTATTAAAAATTATAAAAATATTACAGAACTAAATTATCATTTAGAAGATGGTAAAATAAATTATTTATTCGGTATTTCAGGCTCTGGAAAATCATCGATAACAAATGCAATTACTGATGATAATCTAGAAGATAATAAACAATTCGGTTCTTTAAATGAAATTGAAGTGCTAATAGATGGAAATTTACCAGAAAAAAATAAGTATTTTATTTTTAATGAATCTACTATTAGAAATTATTTTGAAGGAGATGGAAATGATTTTATTTATCCAATCTTAATTGATGATGAAATGGAATATAAAAAAGCACAAAATAGCTTTAATGTCTTTATTTCCAATCTTGAAAATAAATTGCATGAAACAAAGGATAGATTTGATTTAATTTATAATATAGTAAAAAACTTAGGTGCAAATTCTCTTAATAAAGAAAATGGATTAAAAAAGAGTTCTCATCTGGTAAAGATGGTTAATTCCATAGATAGTATGAAAGGTAATAGAATTTATAAAGAAATTGAAGCGTTAGAAGAAGGAAAATTTGATTGGATTATTGAAGGTCTTAATTATAAAAAGCAAAATGAATGCCCTTTTTGCGGTAAGAAGTTAAGTAAAAAATTTTCTAGTAAGCTTGATGCTTATATTACATTTGATTCAAAAAGTTTAAAATCATTTAAAAACGAAAAAATCGATTATGAACGAATAATGGGTAAATCAATAAAAAGTACATCTGCTGCAATGCATTCGATGATGGATAATATTATAAATATGTCATTAGCATGTACTTCTTATCAAAAAGTAAATGATTATTTGATTTTATTAAAAAGATTAGATGAGACAATTAGAATAATTGATTTGATTAAAATTGAAAAAACATTATATGATTTTTTCCCAGAATTAAAAGAACCTATTGAGAATATAAATTCACATATAGATATATTAAAAAATAAGTATGATAATTCAAAGAAAAAAACTGCTAAATTATTAAGCAAAAAAACTAATTCTATTAATAGATTAATTAATAGATTTGGTATTCCATATAAGATTTCAGCAAAATATAATCAGGGAAAAATTAATGATTATAAACTTGTTCATATTAATGATTCTAATAATAAAGATAGTAGAAATAAGTTATCATCTGGAGAAAAGAATATAATATCACTAATATTTTTTATATTAACTGTAGAAAAGATTGAAGATATTATGGTTTTAATAGATGATCCTGTTTCATCATATGATGAATGTCGAAGAAAGATTATTTCAGATTTAATCATTTCAAGATTAAATAACAAAACAACTTTATTATTATCGCATGATTGTGTATTCGCAAAATATGCTGCAATTGATAAAAAAAATAATATTGGTTCTATTAATTATTTGCAAAATTTTGATGGTAATGCAAGACTAATTGAAATTACAAAAGCTGATTTTGGTGATTTTCATGATTTTGTTTTGGAACATTTAAAAAATTGTACTAATTATTATCAAAAGATTATGAATTTAAGAATGCTTTATGAAGGAAAGCATGCTAGTTCTGAATATAGATACCTTAGTTCATTGTTACATGCAAATACTGTTAATGATATTAATAATCTTTTGGTAAATAATTCTTTAAATGAAAATGATTTAATTGATAAAATATATTCTAAATTTGGTGTTACAATAGAACCTATGAAAGAAGATTACTATAAGAATATAGACACTGGTATGTTATCATTTTTTGAAAAAGCACTATTACTCAGAGAATATATTAAATTTCATAATAATATTGATATGAATATAAAACAGGAATTAGATGGATTTATACATTTGAATAGTAGGTTACTGATAAGCTTAAATCCATATAAATATGTAATTTGCACTCCGAAAGTTTATAATCTGGTAATTGAAAATATAAGTGGAATAATCAATGTTAAAGAATAGAAATAAAAATAATTTATTTTAAAAAATTATGGATAAAGCAAATGAAAGGAATCAATAATTATTGATTTAAATCAAAAAGCGGTGCGACTAAATAAGTGATACTGATGTTAGTACAGTTATAAAGACACATTAAGATAAACTATACAAAAAATGAAATGATGAAATTATATAATTATAATGTTTTATTATTGTTTAGTTATGATATACTTAATATGAGTTATTTATAGTTTAAAAATATTGTAAGTTAGTTAATATAGTTAAATTTAAGGAGCAAAATATGAAAAAGGTATTACAAATAGATAATTATATGTTTCCTCATATAGGAGGAATAGAACAGGTTACTCGTGATGTAGCAAATTCTTTAAAGGATGAATACGAAGTTAGAATTTTGTGTTTCAATCATGAAAAAGGAACTATTACAGATAGTGTTGATGGTGTAGAGGTAACAAGAGTTAATTGTCAAGTTAAAATTGCTTCGCAATCTATAGCATTATCCTATGGAAAGATTTTGAAAAAAGTTTTAAAGGAATATGAACCAGATATTGTTATATTCCATTATCCAAATCCTTTTGTTGCAAGTTTTTTGGAAAAACATTTGAAACATAAAAGATTTAAATTTGTTCTTTATTGGCATCTTGATATTACTAAACAAAAACTATTAAGAGTTTTGTTTAAAGGTCAAAATAAAAGATTACTTAAATATGCTGATAAAATTATTGCTACAAGTCCTAATTATATAGAAGGTAGTCCATGGTTAAGTGAATATAAGGATAAATGCTTTGTTGTACCATGTTGTGTAAGTAATGATAGAATTGAATATAATGAGAAGCATGTTGAAATGGCTAATGAGATAAAAGAAAAATATAAAGGTAAAATAATTTGTTTTGCTTTTGGTAGACATGTAGAATACAAAGGAATAACATATCTTATTAAAGCAAGTAAATTTTTAGATGATAATTATAAAATATTAATTGGTGGTAAGGGTCCATTAACAGATTCATTAAAAGAAGAGGCTAAAAATGACAATAAGATAGAATTTCTTGGAAGAATATCAGATGATGAATTGAAGGCTAATTTTTTAGCATGTGACATATTTTGTTTTCCATCAATTACTAAAAATGAAGCATTTGGAATTGGACTAGCTGAAGCTATGTATTATGGAAAGCCTTGTATAACATTTAATATTCCAGGATCTGGGGTTAATTATGTTAGCCTTAATAATATATCAGGTCTTGAAGTTGAAAATGAAAATGTTAAGGCATATGCTGATGCAATAAAAGATGTTTTAAATCATCAAGAATTTGGATCAAATGCAAAGAAAAGAGTAGAAGAATTATTTTTATTTGACAAATTTAAGAAGAATATTAAAGACATTATTAATAATTTATAATTTTGAAATTATTTGGAAAAACACCTCATTTTTGAGGTTTTTTTGTTTTTCACATTCGTATAATTTTGAAAAGGTTGAAATTTGTTGTTAATAATGGTAAAATGTTATAAGAAGATTTGTCTACAAAATTATTTATGCAAGGAGTGGGAAAATGAATTTTATAATCAATTTTATTACTGAAAATTTTGATATTTTGACGTTATTATTTGTTTTTGTTCTTTCATTGTCAGTATGTAACAAATCAATTAGATATATGCTTTTACTGTTTTTAGGATTATTAGGTATTTATATTATACTAGCAGTATTTTATAATTATGGCTATGGTTCTAAAACTCTTTATGATTGGTCTATTGAGGTAATTATTTCAATTTTAATGATTTTTAAATGTTTAATTAATGTAATCCATTCTTCACCACTTCACTTTATACATTGTGAGGATATTGTTGGTGTTTTGTATTTCTTATCACAATCTGGATTTGATTTGTTTTTAAGTATTAAAGCTTTTAATTTTAATTTTAAAATAAAATGTCCTTTATATTTTATTGATAAAAAGCTTAATGATATGAAAATAATAATTAATGATAAGTTTAAGTTTGATGATTTTGTATCCTCTTTTAACTTTGTTCTTAGAATTTGAGAGTGTATTTTTAAGTTAAAAATTATTTATATGAATAGAGGTTATTATTTATGAGAAAATCAGTTCAAGAAAGTTTGTCTTTAGTATATGATTCTTCAATGTATAAGGAAAAGTATTTCTTTTCTTTTTGTAAACGTTTGTTTGATATTTTTTCTTCAGGTTTAGGTTTGATTGTTTTTTCGTGGTTGTTTATTATTATAGCTATTGTTGTTAAATGCTCATCAAAGGGTCCAATCTTTTATGGTCATGAGCGTGTTGGAAAAGATGGTAAGGTAATAAAAGTATGGAAGTTTAGATCAATGAGAATGGATCCAAGACCAATTGAAGAAATACTTACGCCTGAACAATTAGAGGAATATAAAAGAGATTATAAGGTAACAAATGATCCTAGAGTTACTAGGGTTGGTAAAATTTTAAGAAAAACTTCTTTAGATGAATTACCACAGCTATGGAATATTTTTGTTGGTCAAATGTCTGTTGTTGGTTGGAGACCAATGCTTGTTGAAGAATTAAATGAAAAATATACTGAAGAAGAAAAAAAGTTATTATTGCGTGTTAGACCAGGTCTTACAGGCTATTGGGCTAGTCATGGTAGAAGTAATACATCTTATGAAGATAGAGTTAAGATGGAATTATATTATGTTTATAAAAGAGGCTTTTGGCTAGATTTAAGAATTTTATGGCATACAGTTATTGGAGTATTTAAAAGCGATGGAGCTAAATAAGGAGTGAATTAATATGATATTATTTCTTAAGCCTTATTTTGAGATTAAACCATGGGCTGGAAATGAACTAAACAAAATGTTTGATTGCTCTGATCATACTGGGGAAGCTTGGATAGTTTCAGGGTATAAGAATAAATCATCAATTATTACAAATGGTAGATATAAGGGCCAAACATTGAGGCATGTTTGGAATAAGCATCCAGAGTTATTTGGTGATTTTAAAGAAAAAGAATTCCCTTTATTATTAAAGCTTATTTCGTCTAGTGATAAATTAAGTGTCCAAGTACACCCAAATGATGATTATGCTTTAAAAACAAAAAATTCACTTGGAAAGTTTGAATGCTGGTATATTTTACCTGAAACAAAGGCTAAAAGTATAACAGTTGGTATAAATTTGAAAAATCAAATTGAACTTAAAGATGTATTAAATAAAGGGCTAATAGAACAATATTTAATTAATAAAGATATAAAAAATGATGATTTAATAATTGTTGAGCCTGGAACTGTGCATGCAATTCATGAAGATACATTTTTACTTGAGGTACAAGAGTCATCAGACATTACATATAGATTATATGATTATAATAGATTACCAGCTAGAGCGTTACATATTGAAGATTCATTAAATGTTATAGATTTTAATAATTCTAAAAATAGAATACATAATTTTAAAGAACAAGATACATTTAAAAATAGTCACTTTAATATGTATAAGCTTATAGTTAATGGAACACAGGATTATGAAAATAAGGGTTTTGAAATTTTTTATATTATTTCTGGTGAAGGAAAAATTAATGATTCAAAAATAAAAAAAGGTGATTCTTTTATTCTTACTGCCAATACTTCAAAAATTACGTTTAGTGGTAATCTAGAAATTATGGCAGTAATACCAAAAGAAAAAAGTAAGGAGCGCCTTAGAATGAGAAAAATTGCTTTGATTACAGGAGTGACAAATCAGGATGGTTATTATCTAACTAAATTGTTACTTGAAAAAAATTATGAGGTTCATGGTCTTATTCAGTCTAAATCCCAAGCGTATGGTATATATACTAATAAATTCAATAATAATGAAAATTATTTTTTACATGTTGGTGATTTAACTGATGGATCAAATTTAAATAGAATAATTGAAACTGTAAAGCCAGATGAGGTTTATCATCTTGCTTCACAATCACATGTTGATATATCATTTGATATGCCAGAATATACAACAGAAGTAAATTCTTTGGGAACTTTGAGATTGTTAGATGCTGTAAAAAATAGTGAAATTAGAACAAAAATATTTTGTTTATCTTCACCATATATTTTTTCAGGTGAGGTTTATCCTCAAAATGAAGAAACATTAATAGATCCCAAATCTCCATATGCAGTATCAAAGGTATTTGCATACCAAATGTGTAAGTGCTATAGAGAGACAAATAACTTGTATGTTGTTAGTGGTATTTGTTATAACCATGAATCTCCAATTAGAGATAAATCATTTGTTTCTATGAAAATAATTGATCACCTAAAGAATAATAAAAATGAAGTGTTAGAACTTGGAAATTTAGATGCAAGGCGTGAATGGGGACATACCGAAGATTATGCAAATGCGATTTGGCTATCACTTCAACAGGATAAGCCAGAGGACTATGTGATATCAACAGGAGAGTCTTTTACGATTAGAGAATTTGTAACTTTAGCATATGATAAGGTTGGTATAAAGCTAAATTGGGTTGGCACAGGTTTGGATGAAGTTGCCATAAATACAAAAACAAACGAAGTAATGGTTAAAGTAAATTCAAAATATTTAAGACCTAATGATGCCAAGGTTTTGGTTGGTGATTCAACAAAATTTATCTCTAAAACAGGATACAAATTTAAATATGATATTAATAAATTAATTGATTCATTAATGGAGGGATAATAATGTTGACATTTTTAATTATGGCTGGTGGTAGTGGAGAGAGATTTTGGCCATTATCAACAAAAGAGAAGCCCAAACAATTGCTTAAAATATTTTCGGACAAATCATTAATTAGATTGGCATATGAGCGTATATTACCACTTGTAGATAAAGATAGAATTTTTATTGCTACAAATGAAATTCAGGTTCCGGCTTTAAAGGCAGATTTAGTTGAAATTGATGATTCAAGAATCATAATTGAACCTGCATTTAGAGATACTGCTGCAGCAATAGCATATGGATCAACTATGATTTCTAAATATTATGATAATCCAACTGTTTGTGTATTGGCATCTGATCACTTAATTTCTGATGAAGAGACATTTAGACAGGTAATTAAAATAGCTGAAAAAGAGGCAGAAAAGAATAATATAGTTACATTAGGTATTAAACCTACATATCCTGAGACAGGCTATGGCTATATTGAGGTTGAATCTAATAAATTAATGATTCCAACTAAGTCATTAGGATTCAAGGAAAAGCCAAAATATGAAATTGCAAAAGAATATTTTGAATCAGGTAAGTATTTATGGAATAGTGGAATGTTTATTTTTAAATATGACACAATAATAAATGCTTTAAAGAAATATAGTCCTAATCATTATAGTACTATTAATTTAATTTCTAATAAGATTGATAAAAATGAAGGAGTAAAAACTGCCGAATTAGTTAAAGATGATTTTCAATTGTTTGAAAAAAAATCAATTGATTTTGCGGTTATGGAGCATGCTGATAATATAGTAGTGATTCCTTCTGAATTTGGTTGGAATGATGTTGGAAATTATCTTGCATTTGAAGAATTATTTGACAAAGATGAAAATAATAATGTTATTAGAAAAATTAATTGTATTTCAGTTGATTCAAATAATAATATTCTTGTTAGCGATGGAAATTATCAAAATGTATCATTATTAGGGGTACATAATATGATAGTTGCATTAACAAAGGATAATATTTTGATTTGTGATAAAAGTAAAAATCAAGATATAAAGAAAATATTAAAATTATTATAAAGTGGTGATTTTGTGAAAAAAATTGTTATAGATTGTAGATATTTAGGTATGTCTGGAATAGGACGTGTCTTAGAAGGATATTTACAAAACATTAGTTTTTCATCTGAATATGAGTTTTATTATTGGGGAAATCCAAATAAATTAAGTAAATATGGTATAGAAAAAAACATTATTTCTAATGATGAATCACCAGTTTCAAAAAATGGATTATTTATTGATAAAACCATAAATAAATATGATTTATTTTTTACCCCAAATTTTATTATTCCATATGGTTTAAAAATACCTGCATATACAATGATTCATGATTTAATGTTTCTTGATTATAAAGATTCAACAAATAATTTGATAGATAAAATTATAAAAATGCATTTTTATAAACGTTGCATACATTTATCAAAAAAAATATTTACAGTTTCAGAATTTACTAAATCTAGAATTAAATATCATTTTCCAAAATGTAAAACTGAAATTATTACAATATACAATGGGTTATCCAAATCAATTATTGAATATAAAAAATCAAATAAAAAAATTGAAAAAGAAAATTACATTATATATGTTGGAAATATAAAAAAGCATAAAGGGCTTTCAGTGCTTTTAAATGCAGTTGAGAAAACTGATTACAAAGTATATCTTGTTGGTGAATATTCAAATTTCAGAACAAAAGACAACATTATTGAAAAATATGTTAAAAACGAAAATGTTTGTTTTACTGGTAAAGTTAACGATGATGTTTTATTTGATTATATTTCAAAAGCTAAGTTTCTTGTTCAGCCAAGTTTTTATGAGGGATTTGGTATTCCACCACTTGAGGCGTTGTTTTTACAAACAAAACCAATTATAAGTGATATTGAGGTATTTAAAGAAATATATACTGGTTTAGATGTGGAATTTTTTAAAAAAGGAAATTCAGAAGATTTATTAAAAAAATTAGAAGAAACTGATTGTAATGTTTCTCAATTAAGAACTGAAGTTTTAGAGAAATATTCATACAAACATGCTTTTGAAAAGATTATTAACTGCATGATCAAATAAGGATAAATTTTATGGTTTCAAAGATAATTCATGCTTTTGGGTTAGGGCAAGCAAATATGCCTAATAAACAAACTTAATAATATAGAAGGTTGAAAAAATTGAATCTAGACTATGATGTTAGAATTTAGAAAGATGAGATATTTTCTAAGTATTATTATGATTCAAAACTTGTTAAAGATTGTATAAAGAAAAAATATGACATTTTGAGTGATTTTTTAGATTTATAGTTTTATATGAATTTGGTTGAGTTTGATATGTTTAAATACTTTGACCCTAAATTGTAAAATGTTTATTGAATTTACATATGGTTTTTTATTAAAAACAGCTACATTTGGAACTGAAGCGAAGAAGCCAGTAATGCTTAAATGGTTAAATAGATTAAAAATGATTACTTTGAAAAATGAAAATTTACTATTTTTAGATAATTTTGATGATTTTAAATTAAACTGAAAGAGACAATTTTTAAAATGTTGAATAGTAGCATTTCCAAAAGATTGTTTTAAAAGATGCAAAATATCTAAAAAAAATAATGGAGAACACCAGTGCTATGATTCTAGGTATGATGAAAAATTGCTAAAGTATAAGATAATTTTTAAAAAGTTAATTTCAAAAAAAGTATTATCATATTTGAGGCAAAATAACTACTAAAAAATATCTTTTTATTAAAGATATAAGAAGGAAATAAAGGAGTAAATGATGAAAATTTTTGTTTGTACTCATAAGAAAATAGATAATAAATTACCAAAAAATTACGAATATATTCAGGTTAATGCATTAAACAATGGAAAGCAATACCCTTTAACTGATGCTGACTGTGAAGATAATATCTCAGTTAAGAATCCTTATTTTTGTGAGTTAACAGCCTGTTATTATATTTGGAAAAATGTAAAGGACGAAGAAATTGTAGGCTTAGCACACTATAGAAGATTTTTTACTACTAATAAATTTTCTTCTTCAATTAAAAGTTATGTTAATTCACCAACTATCGAAAAAAAATTAGGTAAATATGATTTTATTACACCGAAATTATTTAAAACTAAGGAGACAGTTAAAGAACATTTATTGATAAATGTTTCTGAACATGATTTTGATTTATTGCGCGAAAGCATTTTAAAAATATGCCCAGAATATCTTGTAGCGTTTGATGAGGTTATGAATGGTAATGAAACATATTTGCTAAATATGTTTATAACTACAAAGCAAAAATGGAATGACTACTACAAATGGTTGTTTGAAATTTTATTTGACCTTGAAAAGAAAGTTGATATGACTGGGTATACTATTCAGCAACAACGTTTATATGGTTTTTTAAGTGAACGTTTATTTACGGTTTATGTAAAGAAAAATAATTTTAAAACATTTTGCTATTCAACTCATATAGTTGGAGAACGTATGTATGTTACGTTTAAAAATAAGATGAAAAGATTATTGAAATAAAATTTATAAAGGAGAAAAAGTATGTATATTTATATTTTGGCAATGTTAATAACATTAATATTTATGCTTTTTGCAATGGAATATAAAAGAGTATATAAAAAGATGTACAAATTAAATAAATATAATGAAAAAGAAGATACTTTATATTGTCAAAGTAAAAAACATACTTTAATGTTGAAAAAACTTAAAGCAACAAAAAGAAAATTTTACATTTTTGCTACTTTAAGTGCTATACCTTTATTTGTTGTTGGTGCAATACGTTATGATGTAGGAACTGACTATATGTACACTTACTATCCAAATTTTATTAAAATTTTAAATGGTGAAAATGCATATACGGAGATTGGATTTGTATATTTAAATAAATTTATACAATTATTTACTCATAACGCTACATGGTTGTTTGTAATTACGAGTGCCTTATTTGTTGGTGTTTTATTTAAGTGCATTTATGATTACTCTAAAAATCCAATTATTTCATTAGCAGTTGTATTTTTTGCATGTATTTATTTTTTCTCTTTAAATAATGTTAGACAAGCTATTTCAGCTGTAATAATGCTAGCTTCATATAAACATATTAGAAAAAATAATTTTACCGAATTTTTAATTTATGATCTTATTGCATGTATTTTTCATTATTCCAGTTTGTTGTTAATACCTGTTTATATTTTTATTAACTGGAAATTTGTTAAGAAACATTTTTTGTCTATAGCTATTGTGCTTACAGTTGGATTAGGCTTTATAGCAAAAATATTGTTAATAATAATTAGCAATACAAAATATTCGTATTTTATTGAAAGTTCATTTAATAATGGACAAACAACAACAATCAATATTATTTATGGCTTTTTTGTATTAGTACTTGCCTTTGTTGTACTTTATAAAGATAGAAAAAAAGATAAATCGGCTTGGGTTT
The DNA here is from genome assembly GCA_934229785.1 of uncultured Anaeroplasmataceae bacterium. Taxonomy (GTDB): domain Bacteria; phylum Bacillota_I; class Bacilli_A; order Acholeplasmatales; family Anaeroplasmataceae; genus Anaeroplasma. Next base: position 90,630 of record CAKQEA010000005.1, on the reverse strand, counting down.
TGTTGTGCATGCAATTCTTTTATTTTTTAGTATCATACTTATCTATATTTATTCCAATATCAGAAATGATTTCAAGAATTGCTTTTTTCTTTTTGATATACAATGTTTTATTAATTCCATATTTATGTTATAAGATTAAAATAAATACGAATCGATACTGCTTATTATTAACATATTTTGGTGTATACTTTATGTACTTTTATTACTACATAGTAATGAAGGGATATTACCAAGTATTACCTTATAAAACTATATTTTTTAATATTGGATGATAATATTATTTTAAACTTAATAATTAAATGTTTTTATATTTGCTCAAATAAGTGCAAATTATTTTGATCCATATGATTATGATAATCAAATTGGTTTAAGTAACTTAAATTTGATTAGTGAGAGCGAAAGAATAAGATTAACAAGTACTTGAAGTTGGAAAAGTACTGCAAAATTATTTATGATGTAATAGTAAAGGAGTAAAAAATATGATACCAAAAATTATTCATGCTTGTTGGCTTGGTAGTGCAGAAATGCCACAAGTTTATAAAAATTATATTGAAGGCTGGAGAAAATTGAATCCAGATTTTGAAGTTAAGGTGTGGACAGATAAGGATTTTGAAGAATATTATGATGATTCATTATTTGTTCGAGATTGCTTAGAAAAAAGAAAATATGGCTTTTTAGCAGACTACTTTAGATTTACAGTATTATATAAATTTGGTGGGATTTATATTGATACTGATGTTGAAATGCTAAAGCCTATTTCTGAATTCCTAAATTATAAAATGTTTATGGGGTATATTTTTGACACTTCAATTGGTACAGCAATGATTGGAACAGAGCCTAATAATCCTATTATTAAAGACTGGTTAGAAATACTTCTTTCAGATTATGATAAATTACACACATTTACAGTATCTAATGATTGGATAACAAAATATTTTATAGATAACTTTAAGGATTTTAGATTATCAGGAAAAAGACAATCTTTAGAGTGTGGAATTGAATTATACCCAAAAGATTATTTTGAAAGATATAAAATAACTAGTAAAAGAAAGCCAGGAGGATATGCAGAGCATCATTGTGCTGGATCATGGTCGGATGAGAAAGCAAGTTTGCCTAAATTAATTTTAAAAAAAATTTTACCAAGAAAAATAATTTCATATTTTGGCCATAAAAAGTGTATAAAAAAAACTCCTTATTATAAAGTTTACTTAAAACAAAGGAAGGAAATCTAATGGTAATTAAAATATTTTTTGCACAATATAAGGCAGTTGACAACGAAGTACCTAAAAATTATTATCATTCTTAGTAAGTGCTAATGGTAGAGAAAGTCCATAGCGATGAATGGAAAAAATCAGATTTGTTGAATATGATTTGCAAAAAGAAGTACTTTGATAACTATCATGAATAGATATTCAAAATTTTTAGTAAACAAACCAAAATTGATATAGCTGATTATAGTACACAAGAACAACGATAATATGGAAATTTATCAGAAAGATAGATTGTATTTAATTGATGTCTTAATAAAAAAGTATAGTTAGTTAAAATTTTATTAGTTATAATATTGATGAGTTTTCCATGTTACAAATATAAAAATGATTATTTTTAATATTTGATTTACATTTAATTGCCTTATATTAAATTATAAAATTAATTTAAATTTAATAAAACGTATAAATTTAAAAAAGGAGTAATTTACTATGTATGATTATTTAATAGTAGGAGCAGGACTATATGGTGCAGTTTGCGCCTTCGAATTAACAAAAAAAGGAAAAAAATGCTTAGTCATAGACAAAAGAGGTCATATTGCAGGAAATATTTATACTAAAAATATAGAAGGTATAAATGTACATGAATATGGTGCTCATATTTTCCATACAAGTGAAAAATGGGTATGGGAATATATTAACCAATTTGCGGAATTTAACAACTATATCAATCAGCCTATAGCAAGGTATAAAAATGAATGCTATAATTTACCATTTAATATGAATACATTTACAAAGCTTTGGCCTGATGTATTTACACCACAAGAGGCTTTAAATCGTATTGAAGAGGAAAAGAAGGCCTACAATGTTTTAAATCCTAAAAATTTAGAGGAACAAGCAATTAATTTAGTAGGTCCTACAATTTATGAGAAATTAATCAAAGGCTATACAGCTAAGCAATGGGGGACAAACTGTAAAAATCTACCAGCTTTTATCATCAAACGCTTACCAGTAAGATTCACATTTGATAACAACTATTTTAATGATAGATATCAAGGTATTCCTATTGGTGGTTATACTCAAATTATTGAAAAAATGCTATCACAATGTGATGTAAGATTAAATTGTGATTTCTTTAAAAATAAAGATGAATTATTAGCTATAGCTAAAAATATAATTTATACAGGACAAATCGATGAGTATTTTGATTACTGCTACGGTCCTTTAGAATATAGAACAGTTAGCTTTGAAACTGAAATCATAAATTGTAATAATTATCAAGGAAACGCAGTAATTAATTATACAGAATATGAAATACCCTATACTCGTATAATTGAACATAAGCACTTTGAATTTGATACAACAAGTCCAAAAACAGTTATATCAAAGGAATATTCAAAAGCATGGAAGCTAGGTGATGAGCCATATTATCCAGTAAATAATGAAAAAAATAACGAATTATATTTAAAATATAAAGAGCTAGCAAATAAAACAAATGTTTATTTTGGTGGAAGACTTGGTGGCTATAAATATTATGATATGGATGATACTATTATAGCAGCGTTTGAAATGCTAAAGTGTGTAATGGGGGGCTAAAATGGAATCATCAATAGAAACAAAATCAAATATAAAAAAGAATTATATTTTTAATATGATGTCAAAGGTAATTGCCTTATTGGTTTTAATTTTTGTTACACCTTATTTATCGAGAGCATTGGGAGCAGATGGAAATGGAAAATTAAGTTACATTGCATCGATAGTGTCATATTTTGTTCTTTTTGCAAACATAGGAATAGAGACATATGGACAAAGGATTATAGCAGTTCATCAAAATGATAAAGGATATTTAAAAAAAATAAGCTTAGAAATAGGTATTTTGAGAATAATACTTACTATAATATCTCTTGCTTTGTACTATGTTATATTTGTGTTAGTATATCAAAACAATCAGGTTCTATATGCATTATATGGTATAACATTACTTATGACTGCATTTGACTTTTCTTGGTTTTTTCAAGGAATAGAAGATTTTAAAATTTTAGCTTTATCAAATATGATATCACGTATTGTTTATATACCATTAGTTCTTGTTTTTGTTCATGATCAAAGTGATATAAATATTGCTGCAATTTTAACAATACTTTCAACAGTAGTTCCTTATGCTTTATGTTTACCTAAAATGATTGCTTATTTTAAAGGTGTTAAATTGCCGTCTAAATTACAACCATTTAATCATTTTAAGCCATGTATGATTTATTTTATACCAACAATAGCTATACAAATATATACTGTTCTTGATAAAACTATGATTGGTCTTATTACAAAATCTGATTTTGAAAATGGATATTATGAACAGGCAGAAAAAATAGTTAAATTACCACTTACGATTATAACTAGTTTAAATATTGTTATGAGATCACGTATCTCATATTATTTCTCAATTGGAAGAATTGATGAAATAAAATGTTTAATGAATAAATCATGTCATTTTACAATGTGCTTATCTATTCCAATTTGTTTGGGATTATGTGCTGTTGCAAGTAATTTTATTCCAATTTATTTAGGTGAAGGGTATGAAAAATGCATAGTATTACTATATGTTTTTTCGCCAATAATAATAATTATTAGTCTTAGTAATTTTTTAGGAACTCATTATTATACACCTTTTGATTTACAGAAAACAAGCAATCGGTTTTTGATTATTGGGGCAATAATTAATCTTGTCTTAAATAGTTTCTTAATTTATTTATTTAAGTCTATTGGCGCGGCAATGGCCTCTGTTATTGCTGAAACAGTAATAACTTGCTTATATATTTATTTTTCTAAAAAAATTTTTAGTCCAATCAATTTCATAAAATTTGGATATAAATACATTATTTCTGGTTTAATCATGTTTGGAGTTGTTTTTTTCATTAATAATATGTGGATTTATAATGAACTAACAAAATTCACATCAATTTTATATTTAATTTTAGAAGTCGGTATAGGAATTATAATTTACTTTGGTCTCTTATTAATAATTAAAGATAGTTTTGTGTGTGATACAATAAAAAAAATATTAAAAAAATTTAAAAGAAAGCAGGTATCATAATGAATTTAGATGATGAAATAATATGTGATTTTAAAGTTTCTAAAAAAAGAAAAATGATTTGGCAATCTCAACTAGAAATGGTTAAATTAGTTGATTTAATTTGTGCTGAAAATAATCTTAAATATGTTGCTGCGGGTGGCACTTTAATTGGTGCAATTAGGCATGATGGTTATATACCATGGGATGATGATATTGACTTAATGATGCCAAGAGATGATTATGAAATTTTTTTAAAAATTGCTCCAAAGTATTTTAAAGAAACAAAATACTTTTTGCAAACGAATGATACGGAAAGAATGTATTTTAATGGACATGCTCAAATTAGAGATAATGAAACAACATGCTTTATAAAAGATAGTTATAATGATTTAAAATTAGGGAAAAATTGTGGTGTATGGATTGATATTTTCCCATATGACTTTGTTAATGGTAAATCTCAGGCAAATAGAATTAAATTTCTTCGTTATATTTCTTATTTGAAAGCAACTCAAAATTATGGATGTGGAATTAAAGGTATAATAAAAAAGTTTATTGTTTTAATTTTATGCCCCACAGAAGCATCATGTGAAAGGAAAATAAAAAGAATAAAAAAAATTGCTATGGCTTCTAGAAAAAAAGATTTTGTTGGTCTTATTACATTTATGCCAGGATATGAGAAAAATATTTGGAAGGCTGAATGGCTTGAAAAAGTAACAAAACATAGATTTGAAGATATTGAAATAATGATTCCTGTTAAATATGATGAAGTATTAAAACAAGAGTATAATGACTATATGACAATCCCTTCTATTAAGGGCGAAAGTATGCATGGGGAATGCTATTTTGATTTAAATAAATCATATAAAGAGTATCAAAATATAGATAAAAAAGAGTTTGATGCACTTTTTAAACAAATTGACTATTAAGAGGTATATTATGAATTATTATGTTAATGAGAATATAAAAAATACAATTAGAGTTTTTCCAAGGCAAAATAGATATGATTGCTTAAGGTATGATATGAATGAAAACCCAGAAGGACTTCCTAAAGATTTTGTGGATAGTGTCCTTAAGGAAATTACACCAGAATTTTTAGCAATATATCCTGAACCTGATAAATTTTTAAATAAATATGCAAATTTTATTTGTGCCAAGTATGAAAATGTTATAGCCACTAATGGTTCGGATATGGCAATTAGATATATTCTTGAAACATTTGGGGAAACTGGAAAGAAAGTTGTAACTGTTTCACCTTCATTTGAAATGTATTGGGTAAATTGTAATATTTTAGGGTTAAAGCACAAAGCAGTGGCTTATAATGATGATTTGACGATTGATATAGAAAATATTGTTAATGCTATTGATTTAGATACAAGAGTTGTTGTTCTGCTTAATCCTAATAATCCAATTGGTAATGTTTATACTGAAGAAGAATTTAAGCTAGTTCTTAAAAAAACACAAGAAGTTGGGGCAATTTTAGTTGTAGATGAAGCATATCACTATTTTTATAAAAATACATTTATTCAATATGCTTTAAACGAACCAAATGTAATTGTGTTAAGAACATTTTCAAAGATGTTTTCAATAGCTGCATGTCGTTTAGGAGTAGCAATAAGCAATCCGCAAATCATTGATTATATTAAACGTAGCAAATTAACGTTTGATGTGAATTCAATTGCATTATTATTTGGGGAGAAATTAATAGATCATCCAGAGGTATATGAAAAATTAATTCAAATTCAAGATGAAGGAAAAGCATATGTTCTAGCTAATTTAAAAGAAAATAGATATGAATGTAGAGATTGCAAAGGTAATTTTATTTTTGTTAAACCTAAACATAATGCTCTCATAGTTGTAAAACAATTAGAAGAACAATATAATGTGCTAGTACATGGGTACTCAAATTCATTATTGAAAGATTATATAAGAGTTTCAACGGGATCTAAAAAATCGATGGAAACGTTTTTAAAGTATTTTTATTTGGTTGATAACAAATAAATAGGAGGGTTACCCTTTATGATGAAGGTAATAACATATGGTACATTTGACCATTTACATCAAGGTCATATTAATCTTTTAAAGAAAGCTAAAGCTTTAGGTGATTATTTAATAGTTGGAGTAACAACTGAAAATTTTGACATTAATCGTGGTAAAATTAATGTTGAGCAGAGTCTTATGGAAAGAATTGAGGCTGTAAAATCATTAGGAATTGCTGATGAAGTATTTCCTGAAGAATACATTGGTCAAAAAATTGATGATATTAAACGTTACGGAGTTGATATATTTGCAGTTGGCTCTGATTGGAAAGGTCATTTTGATTATTTAAATGAATATTGTAAGGTTGTTTATTTGCCTCGTACAGAGGGGATTTCAAGCACACAAATAAGAAAAAGTATTGAATATAAACTAGGTGCAATTGGAACTGATATAACGATTAATAAATTTAAAGAAAATGCTAAATATGTTAATGGATTATTGTTTAACTCGACTTATTTTGATGAGAAGACTTTTTTTGATTTTTCAAATATTAACAATGTTGTTTCATCATATGATGAACTTTTAAAGGAAAATGATATTATATATGTAGCTGTAAGACCAGAAAAAAGATATGATATAATAAAAAAGGCGTTATGTAATGGGAAACATGTTATAAGTGAATCACCAATAGCTTTATCTAAAGATGAATGCGAAGAGTTATTTTTACTTGCCAAGAAAAATAATCTTGTTTTATTTGATTCAATCAAAACTGCATTTTTATTATCATTTTCAAGATTAATTTTATTGATTAAAAGTGGGATAATAGGCGATGTAAAATCATTAGATATAACATGTACAAGTCTTGAATTTAAAGAATGGATTAAACAAACAAACTTTTGTAATAGTATTACAGAATGGATTTCAATAGGGCTATTACCTGTGTTTAAAATTTTAGGAACTAAATATAATAATATTTACTCTAAATCATTTAATATTGATGGTGTAAAAGGTGCATATTCTAAAATTAATATCGAATATGATGAGGCCTGTGCTACATTATCGCTTGGAATAGGCGTTAAATCTGAGAGTGATTTAAGAATCTCTGGAACAAATGGATACATTTATATTCCATCTCCTTGGTGGAAATCAGAATATTTTGAAACTCGTTTTGAAAATAAAAATCAAAATAAACCATATTACTACCAGTCAGACGGAGAAGGAATAAGAATGGAACTTGTTCATTTAGTAAATTGTATAAAGAGAAGCTCAAAAAATAATTACGTAGAAGATACGATTACAGCTGAGATTTCAAATGTTTTAACCAAAATATTGTTGTAAATAATATATGTATACAATACATAATTATTAATTAGTTGTGAATTTCAGTTATAATATATTGATTAAAGTTATAATGGTTACATCGTAATTTATGGTTTATATTGAAATAAATAATTTCATTTTTTTACAATATTATCTTTATTATAATTTTATTGATTAAGTAATTAAAATTAGGATAATTTTTATTTAAATGCTTGTTTACTATAATTTTTTATAGTATTTAAAAAAGATAAATAACTATTTTTATGCCATTAATTTGTGGATTACAGTTTGATTAATCTTAAACATATTGAGTTATAATATTATGAGTATCTAATGCGAAATTTAATTTTGATTTATCACTTTAGTGAAAATTTCTATTCTTTAAAAATATTGAAAGAATTAAAAAATACGCTATGTGAATTATTTTGTTCTCAATTTCAATAGAAAATGCAAAAAATTTCAATCTAAATTTTGACTGAAAAAGTTTAATAATAAATTTTTATAAAATTAATTTAACGTATAAAATATGTTATACTAAATGGTATTTGGGGAGAGGTATTATGTCTATGTATTTATCATTAACAAGAAAAGTAAATAATTTTTTAGATAATGATTTTATTAAAGAGCTATATGTTATTTTAATGGCATTAGTTACAATGATAGGTTGGAGATTTAATACTATTATTGGTATTTCAATATTACTTGGTGTTAGTATTGTTATGATTTTACTTAGTGGTAGTTTAAACTATATTATTCCTAATTTAATTTACTTTATATTTAATATTAATAAAGGATTTACTCCAACTGAATTTCCATTGTATTTAATTATTTTAATAGTAGTTTTAGTTGTTGTCTTAATTGTTTTTACAATAATTAATGGATTTAAATTAAAAAAATTAAAATCAATTATAGGATTATTAGGCATGGGAATATTTATGCTTATACCTATGATTTGGTTTAAAGCATATAAGCCTGAACAAGAAATATTTAGATTTTTGTATTTAGCAGGCTTGGCATATGCTTTATTATATGTACTAGTTGTTAATGGTTTAAAAGGAGACACAATTTCAATACTTGTAAGAACTATGGCATTCCTTCCTATTATTTTATGCTATGAAAATGCCTATACTGCATATTCATTAAAGGATACAACTGATAATATACTAAAGCTATGGTATTATTTGGGTTGGGGATTATGTAATGAATCAGGTATAATGATTTGTATGTCATTACCTTTTATATTTTATTTAATTGGAAATAATGAAAAAATTTATTGTAATATTTATAATAATTTAAAAGTTATTATTGCTATTATAGGTATTGTATTAACGACAAGCCGTGCCTCTTATTTATTTGGTGGTCTTATAATTTTAGCTTCATATTTTGGATTGTTATTTGTCGCGAAAGATAAAAGAAAGTATTTAATCTCTTTTATGATAGGTTTAGCTGTTATATTAGTGTTAGCAATTATATTTAGAGAAAATATTTTTGAATTTTGTAAAAAAATTAAAAATTTAGTTTTTGATCATGGATTTGATGGAAATGGTAGAGAAGGATTATGGAAAGAAGCCTTTACTATTTTTAAATCTAATCCAAGAAATATAATATTAGGTCAAGGATTTTCAAGTGTTATAAGAGAAACTGGAACAGCAGCTGGAACTCAAGATGGAATCATTGTATTTCATTCTACATTATTAGAATCATTGGTTATTGGTGGAATATGTGGAACAATCTTTTTGTTAATACATTTTATTGAAAAATACAAAGCTATTTTTAAAATTAATAAGTTATTTGCAGTGACAATGCTTATTGGTTATGTAGCTATCGATATATATGGAATGATTGATAATACATATTTTATGTATTATTATATGGTTACATTAATGGTAATTATGGCAAGTATAGATTCAACTATATATTATAAGAATATGAATTAAACTGATTATGGTTTATTCATATTCTTTTTTTTCATATTTATAAGTGTAATATCATATACTTTATTAGTGATGAATATGGATAATTATATTGAAGGTAGTGTTGTAGTTGAAAAAGGTGCTTTTGTTTTTAATTCAGTTTTAAAAGGTAAGACTGTTATAAAAAAAGGGTCATGTATTGAAAATTCTATAATTGATGATTCAATTGTTGAAGAAGATGCCATGGTGAAAAGTAGTACTATTTCAAATAGCGAAATTGGAAGAAAATCAACTATTGGTCCTTATGCTCACATAAGGTTAAATTCAATTATTGGAGATGAATGTAGGATTGGTAATTTTGTTGAAATTAAAAATTCTTTAATTGGTTATAAAACTAATATATGTCATTTGGCTTATGTTGGTGATACTTTGTGTGGTAGCGGTGTTAATTTTGGTTGTGGTGTTGTTATTGTAAATTATGATGGTAAATGTAAGAATAAAACTATTATTGGTGATAATGTATTTATTGGTTGTAATAGTAATATTATTGCACCTATTGTAATTAAGGATAATGCTTTTATTGCTAGTGGTTCAACTATAACTGATGATATTGATGAATTTGGTTTTGCAATTGCCCGTTCAAGACAAATTACTAAGGCTAATTATTCACAAAAATATGGATATAAGAAGGTATAATTATTAAATATTTTGGTACTGATGGAATTAGAGGTGTTCCTAATGAACTACTTACCTCAGCGTTTGTTTATAAAGTTGGTAGAAGCTTAAAATTTTTTAAAAGTGATGTAGTTGTTGCAACAGATACAAGAATTTCAAAGGATTTGCTAGCTACTAGTTTAATTAGTGGTTGCCTAAGTAATGGTATTAATGTTTATTATGCAACAGTTTCATCAACACCAGCTTTAATTTATTATTCTTTGATGAAAAAGATAGTTGGTGTTATGATTACTGCAAGCCATAATAAATATAGTGATAATGGGATTAAAATAATTAATAAAGGTTATAAATTAAATAGTGATGAAGAAAATGAAATTGAATATTTAATAGATAATGATAGCTATAGTTTTGATCTTGGAAAATTAGATTTTATTAATATAAATTATGATTATTTAAAATTTATAAATACATATTTAATAAATTCTAAATTGAAAATAATAATTGATTGTGCTAATGGCTCAACATCTAATTTAGCTTTTAATGTTTTTAGCAAGGTTACTAATGATTTAATAATAATTAATAATAATCCAAATGGTTATAATATTAATGAAAATTGTGGATCTACAGATGTTTTAAAATTAAAAGAAGAAATAATTAAAAATAAATATGATATAGGTTTTGCCTATGATGGTGATGGAGATAGAGTTGTAGCAGTTGATAAATATGGAAATGTTTGTAGCGGAGATATATTAATTTATTTATTAGCGTTGTACTTAAAAAAACAATACAAAATGAATAAAATAGTTTTATCTAAAATGAGTAATCTAGGTATTATCAAGGCTTTAAATAAGAATAACATTGATGTTATTGAAACAGATGTTGGTGATAAATATATAATGGAATCTTTACAAAATAATAATTTAATATTAGGTGGAGAAGATAGTGGACATATTATAATAAATAATGTATTTCATACAGGTGATGGTATTTTAATATCATTATTTATATTGAGAGCCTTAAAGTATTTAAAAATAAATTTAAGTGATATTTATAATAGTTTGAATCTTTATTATTCAAATAATATTAACATTAAAGTTAAAGATAAAAATGTTATTTTGAATAATATTAATTTAGATAAAAAAGTAAAAGAAATAAAAAGTAAATTAAATAATGATTGTAAAATAATAATTAGACCATCTGGTACAGAAGATTTTATTAGAGTTTGTATAATGGGAAAAAATAAAGAAGAAGTAGACAAATATTTAGATGAAATAATTAAAATAATTAAAGATTAAAATAATAATAATATATTATAGTTATGTAAAATTTTATTTCATATTCGAAGGTGACATTTTATGTTTTAATGTGATAAAATAAATAATGACAAGGATAGTGATACCATGGCATTATATTTAAATCAAAATAATGATAAATTTAATGAATATAAAAGTGCACGAATTTTTATAGATAAATCTAATTTAATTAAGGAATGCAATTCTTTATTTGGAACAAGTGATAAATATATGTGCATTACACGTCCCCGTCGTTTTGGTAAAACAATGGCTCTATCTATGCTTAATGCTTATTATTCAAAAGGCTGTGATTCAAAAGATTTTTTTGATAAACTAAATATAACAAATGATAGCACATATATAGAACATTTAAATAAACATAATGTTATTTGGATTGATATGGCAAGCGTATATGTAGATACTATAGATAAAAATACATTTGTTGAAAAGCTAGCAAGTGAAATAATGGATGATTTAAAACATGCATATCCTGACATTTTAAAAGAAATGGATAATACTATAGCAAAAGCAATTATAAGAATAAATTCTAAATTATATGAAAGATTTATTTTTTTAATAGATGAATGGGATGTTATATTTAGAGAACAAGCAAATAATATAAAATTATGTAAGAAATATACAGAATTTTTAAGTGGTTTATTTAAAGCAAGTGATGTATCAAGCTGTATTGATTTAGTTTATATGACAGGAATATTACCAATTAGACGTACTTCTAGTCAAACATTATTAAATAACTTTGAAATTTATGATATGCTTGATTCATATAATTTAGCATCTTATATAGGTTTTACTGAAGATGAAGTAATTGATTTATGTAATAAATACAATAGAGATTTTAATGAAATAAAGAAATGGTATAATGGATATAATTTAAATGGTATTTCATTATATAATCCCAAATCAGTTGTTGATGCTATATTTAAAGGAGAATGTGATGAGTACTGAAATCGAACATCATCAATTGAAGCTTTAACTGATTATATGAATTATAATAATGATGAATTAAAAGATATAATTTGTAAAATGATACTTGATGATAAGGTTAATATTGATGTATCAGAATTTGGAAATGATTTAACAAAGGTTGATTCAGCAGATTCAGTATTAACAGTATTAATACATTTAGGCTATTTAGCTTATGATAAAAAATTAAAGGTTTGTTATATTCCAAATTATGAAATAAGGCAAGAATTTGAAAGAGCATTTAAAAGACTTAATTGGAATAAAAATAAAATTGAAATAATTGAAATGTAATTAACAAAAATCTTATTAAAAATGTTATAATAAGGCATATATAAGAAGTTGGATTAAGTGAGGAGAGATATTATGTCGTTTTATTTAAATAGTGATAATTCAAAATTGAAAAAATATATGAAATCAGAAATATTTATTGATAAATCAATGATTATTAAAGAATGCAATAAACTTTTTGGTTCTGAAAATGCATATATGTGCATTACTCGTCCTCGTCGTTTTGGTAAAACAATGGCTCTATCTATGCTTAATGCTTATTATTCAAAAGGCTGTGATTCTGCATCTTTATTTGATAAGCTAAATATAGCAAATGATAGCACATATTTAGAACATTTAAATAAACATAATGTTATTTGGATTGATATGTCAAGCTTGTATGCGAACATTGATAATAAGGAAGAATTTGTTATCGAGTTAAAGAAAAGAATTTTATCAGATTTAAAAGATAAATATGAAAATATTAATATAACTGATTTAATGTTATCTGATGCTTTAACTAAAATAAATAATGAAACTAATGAAAGATTTATTTTTTTAATAGATGAATGGGATGTTATATTTAGAGAAGAAGAATATAATTATAAGCTATGTGATGATTATATTATGTTCTTAAGAGGATTATTTAAATCTTCAGATGTATCAGCTTGTATAGATTTAGTTTATATGACAGGAATACTTCCAATTAGAAGATATTCAACTCAATCAACCTTAAATATGTTTACTGAGTATAATATGATTAGACCAAGAGGCTTTGAGTCATTTTTAGGTTTTACTGAAGAAGAAGTTAAGGATTTATGTAAGAAGTATAATAGAGACTTTAACAAAATAAGCCAGTGGTATAATGGATATAAATTAGGTGATGTTTCATTATATAATCCAAAATCAGTTGTTGAGGCTGTTTTAAGTGGAGAATATGGGGATTATTGGACTCAAACATCAGCTATTGAAGCAGTTACAAATTATATGAATTATGACAATGGTGCGCTTAAGGGTATTATTGCTAGGATGTTAAGTGGTGATAAAGTAAGTGTAAATGTTTCAAGATTTGATAATGATTTAACAAAGGTTAATTCAGCAGATTCTGCATTAACAGTATTAATTCATTTAGGCTATTTAGGATTTATAAAAGGAGAAGAATTAGGCTATGGATATTGTTATATCCCAAATTATGAAATAAGACAAGAATTTGTAAATGCCATATTGGAGTTAGACTGGAAGGAAATATATAACCCTATTTCTAATTCAAAAAAATTATATGAAGAAACATTAAAAGGTAATGTAGAATTTATAAATAAAACATTAGATCAAAATCATAAGGATTTAGCAGGACCATTTAATAAGAATAAAGAGGATATATTAGGAATTATAGTAGAAATATCATACTATAATGCAAAACAATTCTATAATATAAAAAAAGAGGATACATCTATTTTAGGAAGATCTGATTTATCCTTTATACCATATGATAATAATCATATACCATTTATAGTAGAGCTTAAGATTAATTCATCAGCTGAAGAGGCAATAGAACAAATAAAACAAAAAAAGTATTTTAATTCACTAGGTGATTATCATGGTAAGGTATTATTACTAGGAATATCATATGATGATAATACTTTAAAGCATTCATCAAAAATTAAAATAATTGAAATATAATTAACATGATAAAAATTTGTATTTTGTTAATTTAAGAAAAAAAACAATCTAGATATGACATATAATTATCATGAATTTTGACAAAAATATACATTTTAAATTATGTTGTGTAGTTAAGTTTAAAAATAAATAAAAAACACCTCATTTGATATAATGAAATTGTTCTACGAAACCAAAAATCAATATGAGGTGTTTTTTGTATGTTAGATAACACACTTTTATAATATCATAGAAATGAATTAAAAGAAAGAAAATAATGTGATTTTTTTAAGCATTATTTTAAGGCTTCAATGTAATTTATTATTTCATTTACAAGCAAATCAGGAGTAGAAGCACCAGATGAAATATTTACTGTTTTTATATTATTTAATAACGATTTATCTAAATCATCAAGATTTTCACATAAAACTGTTGGTATTTTAGCAATATCTTGTGAAACCTTAACAAGCTTTTTAGTGTTTGATGATTTTTTGTCTCCTACAACAATACATAAATCTGCTTTTTTTTGATTTGCCATAGCATTTTGTCTTATAGTTGTTGCGTTACATATTTTATCATCAAGTATTGCATTAGGATAAAGCGCATTTATTTTTTTGTAGATATCAGCAATATCAAATTTTGATAGTGTTGTTTGGTTGGTAACGTAGATATTGCCAGTTATCCTTAAATTATCTAAATCATTAATATTTGAAATAAGCTTTATTTCATTAGATATACCTAAAACTCCTTCGCATTCTGGATGATTTGGTGTTCCTATATATAAACAGGTATAGTTTAAATCTAAAAATTGTTTAATTTTTTTATGGACAATTAAAACATTACCACAGGTTGTATCAATTATGTTTAAGCCTTTATTTATAGCTTTTGTATAAACATCAGGTGATACGCCATGAGCAGATAAAACAACACTACCATCATTTATTAAATCTAATAATTCAAGTCTTGTTTTATTTTTATCATCTATAACCTTAACACCAGCATCAATAAGCATATCTACTACATATTTATTATGAATAATTTGTCCTAGTAGATAAATTGGCTTTTTTGTTTTTGGGTCTTCTATTGCATCATTTACAATATTTAATGCTCTTTTAACTCCATTACAATAGCCTTGAGGTTCAATTTTGTTTACCTTAATCATTTTTTTAATCCACCAAATCTACGATTACGGTTCTGGTAATCATATAAGGCCTTATGCAATTCAGATACATCAAAATCAGGCCATAAAACGTCAGTAAAATAAAATTCTGAATAGGCTATTTGCCATAATAGATAATTGCTTATACGGTATTCACCTGATGTTCTAATAAGTAAGTCAAGAGGTGGGTAATTCTTTGTAAATAAATGATTTGATATAGTTTGTGGCGTAATATCAGATATTTCTAGTTTTCCATCTTTAACCTCAGTTGCAATTTCTTTTACAGCTGTTGTTATTTCATCATAAGAACCATAATCTAAGCATAAAGTTAATACTAAACCAGTATGGTCTTTTGTAGTTTCTTCAATCTCTTCAACTGTTTTTAAAAATTCTTTTGTGAATCTATCTCGTCTACCAATCATTTTAATTTTTATATTTGAATTAATAATAGTTTTATAGGCTTTTTTAAAATATCTAATTGGAAGCTTCATTAAATAATTAACCTCATCCTCAGGTCTTTTCCAATTTTCAGTTGAAAAGCAGTAGCAAGTCATATATTTAACTCCTAAACGTTCACATTCAAAGGCAATTGTTTCAATGTTAAATGCTCCCTTTCTATGTCCTGCAGTACGAGGTAATCCTCTTTTTTTGGCCCATCTACCATTGCCATCTAAAATCATAGCAATATGAGTAGGTATTTTATTCATATCTAATTCATAATCCATTTCTATCACCTTTCGTATTATAACATAAGATAGCATTATTAACAAATATATCATAAAATAATTAGGTGATTATTATTAAAGCATTAATTGTATTTCATGGATTATGTGAAAATAAAAAACAAATGTTTAATATTCTATCAAAAATTAGTAGGTATTATGATACCATTATTTGTTCTGATATGCCTGGACATGGGAATAATACTTTAGAATTTAATAAAGATAATACTTTGAAGTATGTTATTAATCAATATGATAGGGTGAAAAATTACGAAGAAATTGATGTTTTGGGCTATTCGATTGGCGGAGTACTAGCTGTTTTTTTACAACATTTAAGAAAAATTGACAATTTATATTTATTAGCACCTGCATTATATTACATATTTCCTGGGAATTTTAAATTTTTAAAATATAAAAGTAAGTCTAAAAATAAAACGAATTTAACTAAATCAAATAAGTTTATTTATTTTATTGAATTTGTTAAAATAACAAATTATGTGAAAAGGGAAGTAAATATTGTTGTGCCAAATACTTACTTGTTTATAGGTGAGGATGATTATTTAGTTTCATATAAATCTGTTAAGGTATTATTTGATAATTGTATTAGTGAAAATAAATCAATTATGATAATCCCTAATACAACTCATACTTCAATATTAAATAGTGAGAAAGTTATAAATAATTTGGAAATAATAATTAAAAATAAGTGATTTTTTTTAAAAATGAATAATATTATTTTGCTTTTATAAAAATTTGGTTTAATTATCAAATAATATTTTATTTTTTAAAGTTAAGTCGAAAATATTTTTGTCGTATTTATCTTTTAATCAATGTGATTTTATGTTAAAATAATATTGATATTTTTTATGGAGATTAGTGATATGACAAAAAGAGATGCAAGAGTTATGGCAATGCAAATTTTATATGCCAGTGATTTTAATAATGTTACGATAGATGAAGCAATTAAGTATTATGATGAAACACCAGTTGACCCACTTGCTTTAAAGTATGTCAAAGGAATTGAAGCAAATTTAGAAAAAATAGATGATATTATTTCTAAATCACTTGTTAATTATACTATTTCAAGATTAAATCTTGTTGATAAGGCTATTATTCGCTTGGCTACTTATGAATTACTTAATAATGTTGATAAAAAAATTGTTATTAATGAAGCTTTAGAAATTACTAAGGAGTATTCTGATCAAGGAGATCATAAGGCTGTAGGCTTTAACAATAAATTATTAGATAATATTTCAAAAAATATTTAAGTAGGTGAGTGTATGGAGGAACGTTATTTAACAGTAACGGCTTTAACTAAATACATTAAATATAAATTTGACCACGATCATCATTTAGAAGATGTATTGCTTGAAGGTGAAATTTCAAATTTCAAGCATAATTCTCGTGGACATTTTTATTTTACATTAAAAGATGAGAATGCAGCTATATCTGCTACTATGTTTGCCTCATCAGCCTCAAAGGTTAAATTTGAGCCTAGTGATGGAATGAAGGTTTATGTTAGAGGAAACATAACAGTATATGAGCCAAGTGGTACCTATCAAATTAATGTTAAAGAATTAAAAAGTGATGGAGTTGGAGATTTATATTTAGCTTATGAAAAGCTTAAAGCAGAGCTTCAAAAGGAAGGATTATTTGATTTAAATCATAAATTACCACTACCAAGGTTTCCGAAGGTAATTGGTGTAATTACTTCACCAACAGGAGCAGCAATCAAGGATATAATTAATACTATATCAAGAAGGTATCCTTTATGTAGTGTTATTTTATATCCTGCAATTGTTCAAGGTGATGATGCTAAGGATGATGTTGTAAAACAAATAAAAAAAGCAAATTTTGATAATGTTTGTGATGTGTTAATTGTTGGTCGTGGTGGTGGATCAATTGAAGATTTGTGGGCATTTAATGAAAGGATTGTAGCTCAAGCTATATATGATAGTACAATTCCAATTATTTCAGCTGTAGGTCATGAAATTGATTTTACAATTGCCGATTTTGTTGCTGATATGCGTGCTGCAACTCCAACAGCAGCGGCTGAGCTTGCAACACCATCTATTGATAATCTAAAGCAAAATATTAATTATTATGTTGATTCTATGACTAAAAGAGTTAATTATCTATTAAATGATAGAAAAATGCTTATGGCGAATATGGATAGAAGAATTGAAGCTCATAATCCAATTAATACTTTGAAGCATAAGCGTGAAATGCTAGATGTAAACACAAAGCAATTAGCTATATATATGAATAGAATTTTGACTAATAAGAAGCATCAATATGAGCTTTTAAAGCATGAGCTTGATGCCTTAAATCCTCTTTCAATTATGGATAAGGGCTATTCAATTAGTTCTGTTAACGGCAATATTATAACGGATGTTTCAAAGGTTAAGGTTAATGATATTTTAAAAACTGAAATGAAAAATGGTTATGTAA
Source organism: uncultured Anaeroplasmataceae bacterium (assembly GCA_934229785.1). Classification (GTDB taxonomy): domain Bacteria; phylum Bacillota_I; class Bacilli_A; order Acholeplasmatales; family Anaeroplasmataceae; genus Anaeroplasma. The sequence continues at coordinate 71,933 of CAKQEA010000005.1, read as the reverse complement.
TAAGTGAAATTAAAGAGGTGAAGGAAAATGGAAAATAAGAGCTTTGAAGAATATTTAGCTGAGCTTGAAAAAATATTAAGATCACTTGAGGACAATACAATCTCTTTAGAGGATGCTGTTAAGGGATATACTGCAGGTCTTGAAATTTCTAAAAAATGCTATGAAATCTTAAATACAAGTGAAGAACTTGTTGTTAAAAAGATGACAGAATCTGGTCTTGTTGATTTTAAAAAGGAATAATTATGAGATTAGATTTATATTTAGTTGAAAATGGGTTTTATCCAACTAGAACTAAGGCTAAGATGGCAATAGAAGCAGGAGATGTTTTAGTTGATGGTAGTACTAATGTTAAGACAAGCTTAGATATAATAAATCAAAAAATAGAAATTAAAAAAATATCTAATCCCTATGTTTCAAGAGGTGGATTAAAGCTTGAGGCGGCAATTAAACAATTTTATCTTGATTTTAAGGACAAGGTAGTTGTTGATATAGGGGCCTCAACCGGAGGCTTTACTGATTGTGCCTTAAGCTTTAAGGCTAAAAAGGTTTATGCAATCGATGTTGGCTCTAATCAATTAGCAGAAAAGCTTTTAAATGATGAAAGAGTAATATCATTAGAACAAACAAATATTACTGATATTCCTTTTTTTCCAGAGGATATTGATTTTTTTGTTATGGATGTCTCATTTGTTTCTATTGAGCATCTTTTACCTGATTTAAATAGATTTATTAATGAAAATAATCAGCTTGTATGCTTAATTAAGCCACAGTTTGAGGTTGGCAGGGTGTATATGAAAAATGGTATTGTTAAGGATAGAACAGTTCATATTCATGTAATTGAAAACATTATTAAGGAACTAGAAAAATATAATCTAGGAATTAAAAAAATTTGTGAATCACCTATTTTAGGTGGTAGTGGAAATAAAGAATTTTTAGCTTTGATTGCAAGAAATATTAAAACTAATATTAATGTTGTTGAGTTGTTTAGGAAGTGATAAAAAATGCTTGAACGCTTAAATGTTAAGAATTTTGCGATTATTGAGGATTTGACAGTTGATTTTTCAAGTGGTATGACTGTTTTAACTGGTGAAACAGGTGCTGGTAAGTCTTTAATTATTGATACTATATCCTTATTACTTGGAGCACGTGCTGATAGTGATATGATTAGGTATGGTGAAAAATCAGCTTCAATTTGCGGAATATTTACAAGAGATAATTCAGTTATTGATGAATTACTTATTAAATATGAAATACCATCAAGTGATAAAATTACAATTTTAAGAGAAATTGCTGATAGTGGTAAAAATGTTATTAAGATAAATAATCGACAAATAACACTTAGTATGCTTAAAAATATTTCTGTTCATCTTGCAGATATTCATATTCAAAATGATACCTATAAACTTTTTAATCCTGATAGCTACTTGCTCATTTTAGATCCTAAAAATGATTCTAAATTTGATAAGCTACTTGCCGATTATTTAATGAATTATTCAAAGTATTTAGAGGAGCTTAAGGAATATAATCATATCAAGGAAGGGAAAAAGCAAGCGTTAGATAAGCTAGAATTTTTAAAGTATGAATGTGATGAGCTATCTAATTTAAATTTATATGAAAATATAGATGTTGAACTGGAAGAAAAAATAGCTAAGCTTTCTAATTATGATAAAATATTTTCATCACTTAATGAGGCCTATAATACCTTAAATTCTGAAATGAATGGAATTGATTCATTGTATAATGCATCAAAGTCAATTGAAAAAATAGCTTCATATGATTCTAAATATAAGGATTATTGTGAGAAACTATTAGATTCATATTATATATCAAGTGAAATAAAGGAAGATATTTATAATCAAATTGAATCTCTTGATTTTGATGAGGATGAGTTAAATCAATCAATTGATAAATTAAACGAAATTGAGCATGCCAAAACGAAATATAAAAAAAGTGTTAGTGAATTAATAAGCTATTTAAATGAAATTACAATTGAAATAGAAATGGTTACTAATTATGATGAATTATTTAAAGAGCATGAAGAAAAATGTAAGTCATTATTTAATAAAGCCTTATCAAGTGGATTGAAACTAAGTGAGTATCGTAAGAAGATATCTCTTAAGATGGCTAGTCAAATTGAAAAAGAATGTAAGGAGCTAGACTTAGATAATACAATTTTTAATATCAAATTTAATGAAATAAATTGTAGTGATTTTACAAACAAGGATATTTTTCATGAAAATGGAATAGACGAAATTGAATTTATGATTTCATTTAATAAAGGTGAACCATTAAAACCTCTTCATAAGGTAGCTTCAGGTGGCGAAATGAGTAGAATTATGCTTGCATTTAAGAGCTATTTATCAGTAAATACAGATTTGTCATTAATGGTTTTTGATGAAATTGATACTGGTGTTTCAGGAGCAACTGCTAAGAAAATTGCGATTAAAATGCATCAAATTTCAAAATATGTTCAGGTTTTATGTATAACACATTTACCTCAGGTTGCATCATTTGGTGATCAGCATAAGCATATTTATAAGGAATTAATAGACGGAAGGACTAAAACTAGAATAGAGGATTTATCATATGATAGAAGAGTTGAAGAAATAGCAATGATGCTATCAGGTGATAAATTATCAATGTATGCCTTAGAGCATGCAAAATCTTTGCTAAGTAAGTAAAATGGTGTAAAAAATGGATAAAACTGATGTAAGATACAAAGAGTATATAGAACTATTAAAAAGTGAGCTAGTTCCTGCAATGGGCTGTACTGAACCAATTTCCTTAGCCTATGCTGCTGCAACAGCTAAAGAGGCTTTAGGTGAAATGCCTATTAGTGTTAAGGCATATGTTAGTGGTAATATAGTAAAAAATGTAAAAAGTGTAATTGTACCTAATACTAATGGTGCAAAAGGAATACCAGCCGCAATTGCCTCTGGAATTGTAGCAGGAAAGCCATGCAAGAAGCTTGAGGTACTTAGCGAAGTAAGTAGTGATGAAGTTTTAAAAATAAATGAATTTGTTAAAAATGTAAAAATTGAAGTAAATCAAATAGATGATCATCATGTATTTGATATTCAGATATATCTTTATTCAAAAAATCATTCATCATATGTTAGAATTGTTGATTCACATACTAATATCGTTGAAATAAAAAAGGATGATAAGCTAGTAGAATTTGAAAAAAGCGATATGTCTTGTATTAAAAAATGTGACGATTCTATTTCTAAATTTATTAATGAAATAACAATAGAAGAAATTTATGATTTTGCAACAACATGTGATATATGTGATGTCAAAGAAATACTTGATCGTCAAATTAATTATAATATGGCTATTGCAAATGAAGGAATGAAAAATAATTATGGCGCTAATATAGGTAAAACCTTAATTAAAACCTATGGAGATGGAATTTATACAAAGGTAAAAGCATATGCCTCTGCAGGAAGCGATGCTAGAATGAATGGCTGTGAGTTACCTGTTATAATTAATTCAGGTTCAGGTAATCAAGGTATGACTGCCTCAATCCCAGTAATTGTATTTGCTCAATCTGAAAATAAAACAGCTGAAGAATTGTATCGCGCACTTTTAATTTCTAATTTATCAACAATTCATATAAAAACAGGTATTGGTAAGCTTTCAGCCTATTGTGGTGCTGTAGCTGCAGGCTGTGGAAGTGGAGCTGGTATTTGTTATTTGTCAGGTGGAGATTTAAAAGCAATTTGCCATACCCTTGTAAATGCTATTGCTATAACATCAGGAATTGTTTGTGATGGTGCTAAAGCTTCATGTGCAGCAAAAATTGCTTCATCAGTTGATGCGGGATTATTAGGATATTTTATGTATAAAAATGGTAATCAGTTCCGTGATGGAGATGGTATCGTAAAAAAAGGTGTTGAAAATACCATAAATAGTGTTTCAAAACTTGCAAGTATTGGTATGTGTGAAACAGATAAAGAAATAATTAAAATTATGCTTGATAAATAAAGTATATTTATAAATAAGTAAAGCTTATATTTTCGCTTAATAGTGATATATAAGCTTTTTTTGTAAAAAAAAGATTAATTACCTAATAGGTAATTGACATTTTTAAGCATATAATATATAATGAAATTACTTATTAGGTAATTTCATTATGGCGGTGATTTTTTGAGACTAATCTATTGTAATAAAAATGTAGAAGAAATATGTACAGATTTAAAGAAGGCTACAAGATTTATGGGAGGAAATAAGGCATGTGCCATAAGTCTAATGGCTAGAATAACAGCGTTAAAATCAGCAAATGATTTAAAAGATATTATTAATTTTCCGCCATTTCATTTTCATAAATTAAAAAATAATGGTAAAGGTAAAAACTTGTGATGATACTTCGCAATAGATGTTAAATCAAGAAAAGATAAATGGAGAATTATTTTAGAGCCGTTAGATGAAAATGAAATGAAATTTAACCCTTGTTTTATTGATAAAATTGCAAATATTGTTAAAGTGATTGAGATTAAAGAGGTGAGTGAGCATTATGAGTAATTATATTGAATATGGGAATAAAATAGCTTTTCATCCAGGATATTATATTAAAGAATATATTGATGAGTTAGGAATAACTCAAGAAGAGTTTGCCATAAGATTAGGTACAACACCTAAAAATATTAGTGTTTTATTGAAAGGAGAACAAAATTTATCCCTTGAAATTGCACTTAAACTTTCAAGAATGCTTGGAACAAGTGTAAAATTCTGGTTAAATCTTCAAAATGAATACGATACTTTAGTAATTAAATTTAAAGATCAAGAAGAACTTAATAAAGAACGTGAAGTATTTAAAGTCATTAATTATAGTTATTTTGTAAAAAACTTTAATTTCCCTCAATTACCAAGAAAAGTTGATGAACAAATTATTAAAGTAAGAGAATTTTTAAAAGTTTCATCTCTTACAGTGTTTGAAAAAACTGAAATAGGTGTAAGTTTTAGAAGTTGTAATCTAAATAGATTTCCTGATAATATTGTAAAAGCAAATATTATGGTTCAAATAGCAACAAATATTGCTTTAGAAATAAAAAATACACCTAAATATAATAAAAAAATGTTTTTAGAAGCAGTAGAATATGCATTAACTTTAACAAAAAAGCACGATGATTTTTATAATCTAATTAAAGAAAAATTATTTGAATGTGGTGTTAATTTAATTGTTTTACCAAATATTGAAGGTTCAAAAGTTAATGGAGCGACAAGAAAAATTGGAGATAAAATGATGATTATGATAAATGATAGAAAAAATGATTCTGATTCATTTTGGTTTACTCTTTTTCATGAATTTGGTCATTTAGTTAATGGTGATTACAAAGTATCATATAATTATGATAAAGAAGATGAAGCAGATTTATATGCAGAAAATAAATTAATTGATCCATTAAAATATAAAGAATTTATTAAAAATGAAAAATTTACAAAGGAAAGTATTATAGAGTTTGCTAAAAATATTAATCGTGATCCAGGAATAGTAGTTGGAAGATTACAAAATGATAAGTTTATTTCTTATAGTGATTATAAAATGAATAGTTTAAAACATAAATATAAAATTATAATTTAAATAAATCATTAAAAACTACTTTAAAAAATGATAATATAAGATGAAATAAAGTCAAATGACTAGTTTATAAACTTAAAAAAATCGATATGTTCAAACAAAACATATCGATCTTTTTATTTTTCAAATAAAAATTTATTTATTGCATATGCTACTCCACTATTTTCATTGCTCAATGTAATAAAATCAGCTTTTTCTTTAATATCAGGAAAAGCATTTTCCATTGCTACTCCAATACCAGAGGTTAAAATCATAGGCAAATCATTACCTGCATCTCCAATAGCCATAGTGTCTTTAATGTCGATGTTTAAATAATTAGCTAAGGCTGTTAAAGCATGTCCTTTATGGGTGTTTTTGTTTAAAAATTCTAAAAATATTTTTGAACTTCTAACCATTGAAAAATTGTCTACGAAGTATTTTGAAACAAGAGGTATTGTCTTTGTGATATTATCTTCATTATCAACCATCATGGCTTTAAGAAATTCATCGTCATCGTTAATCAAATTGGGATCAAAAATATGATCTTCTACATGATTTATAGTTGCTTCAATTTCAGTATAGGGGTTATGCTTAGGAGTAATTAATTCTTCATTTTTCCTAAATGCATGAAAATTAACATTTAGTCTTAATGATTCTTGATATATTTTTTTTGTATCACAACCTGTAATTGTTGAAGAAAATATGATTTTATTTGTGCCAACATTAAAGACCTTAGCTCCATTATAGGTAATAACATAATCATCATCAGATGTTAAATCTAATTCTTCAAGAAGTGGAAGAACTCCAGAGATTGGTCTTCCGGTTGCAATTACAATTTTTATACCATTTTCTTTGCATTTTTTTATTGCTTTAATATTTTCATTTGAAACATTTTTTTTCTTATCAAATAATGTTCCATCTAAATCAATTGCTACTAGCTTTATCATAAAATCACCCTAGTAATAATATCATACTTGTTAAAATTTGGATATATATTTTTAAAAAAATTGTTAAAAATACTTTTTGGGTGATGTAAATGAAAAAAATATTTATTTTATTAACCATTATTTTCGTTTTTATTCTAGGCTTTAAGGCTAGTGCCTATGATATAAAAAAAGATGATACCTTATATGTAAGTGGGGAATCGATTGGAATAAAGTTAAATAGTGGTGTTGAGATTGTTGGTACGTTTGGTGTAACAACAACAAACAAAATAATTAAGCCATGGATTGAATCAGGACTTAAAGAAGGAGATAAAATTATTTATTATAATAATAATGAAATAGATTCAATAAGTGATTTGATAAATAGCTTAAAAAAAAGCAATGGTTGTGAAAGTGAATTAAGATATTTAAGAAATAATCTTGAATATACTACAAAAATTACACCTGCTAAAACAACGGATGGTTATAGTCTAGGGCTCTATATTAAGGATTCAACTTTAGGAGTTGGAACCTTAACCTATTATTTAAAGGAAGCTAATATTTTTGGTAGCTTGGGTCATCAAATGTCTAATGATAATGTATCAACTGGTGAAATATATGAGGCAACAGTTAACTCTATTATTTTACCTCAAAGAAACAAAGCAGGAGAAAAGAAGGCAACAATAAGTAATAGTAAAATAGGAAGTGTAACTAAAAATAGTATTACAGGTGTTCATGGCTTCGCTAGTAAAATAAATACCGCAAGAATGAAGGAGCTTCATTTTAAAACAAGAGATGAAATTAGATTGGGCGATGCTGAAATATGGACCTGTATAGATGGAAAAAAGGTTGAAAGGTTTAATGTTAAAATTACAGATTTGAAGCATCAGGATAAAAAAGATATTAAAGGTATTAGTCTTGAGGTTGTTGATGAAAATTTAATTAAGGCAGCTGGTGGTATTGTTCAAGGTATGAGCGGTAGCCCAATTGTTCAAGATGATATGTTAATTGGAGCAGTAACCCATGTAGCTATTAAGGATGCTAAAATTGCATATGGCATTTATTTAGAATGGATGTTTGAGGATATGGGAATTTATGTTGTTGATTAAGGAGAAATAATGGATACATCAGATAGATTATTTAGTTATATTCAAAGACTTCAAAATGGTGAAGATCTTGAAATAGTAAGAAGCGATTTTAAAAAAGAATTTGAAAATGTTTCATACAATGATATTGTTGTTAGTGAACAAAAGCTTTTAAAAAATGGATATCATGTAAATGAACTCAAAAGATTATGTGATGTTCACTCTAGTCTATTTCATCAAGATGATAAGAAAAATTATATTGATAAAAATGAAATATTTGACCATCTAAGAAAAATTGATGGTCATCCACTTCAGACATTTTTTAATGAAAATTTAAGAATTTTAGCATTATTAGATGAAATAAAAAAATCTAATTATACTAAATTAGATATGCTTAAGGATATATCAATTCATTATGCTAAAAAAGGTGATTTATTATATCCCCTTCTTAAGGTTAATTATAATGTTGTTGGTCCTGCAAATGTCATGTGGAGCGTTGATGATGATATAAGAAGTGAATTAGCTAAAGTAATAAAATATAATTTGAATGGTAAGGAAATAGCTAAAAAAATAGAGGAAATGGTCTATAAGGAAAACAATATTTTGTTTCCAATTTGTGCTGTAAATTTTAGTTTAGAGGAATGGTATCAAATTTATTTTGATAGCCTAGATTATGATGAATGTTTTGGTATTATCAATAAAAGATATGATGATGCTATTGAAAATATGGAGGAGCTTGAACTTGATGAAACAGAAATTGTAAGATTACCTACAGGAAATTTATCATATAGAGAATTGAAAACTATGCTAAATACAATTCCAATTGAAATAACCCTAATTGATAAGCTAAATATTAATAGATATTTTAATGATACACATAAAATTTTTAAAAGAGGATTAATGGCTTTAAACAGAGAGGTATTTTCATGTCATCCTCCTAAGGTAGAGCCGATGGTTAGATCAATTATTGATTCGTTTAAAATGAATGTTAAAGATAGTGTAGAGGTAACTCTTATGAAAAATGATAAACCATATTTAGTTACATATCTTGCATTAAGAGATAACTTTGAATATATAGGAACTATAGAATTAGTATATGACTTATCTTATTTTAAAAAACATTTAATGAAGGATGAGAAGAATGAAGGCTAGTGTTGATAAAAATTTATGTATAAGCTGTGGATTATGTGTAGATAATCATCCATCAATTTTCAAATTTGATCGTGATGGATTATCTACTGCATATAATGAAGGAGAAGAAAGTGAAATTGTTGATGCAATAAATAACTGTCCAACCGCTGCAATTTCAATAAATAATAGCAAAATAGATGAAAATTCAATTATTGGCGATATAATAGAGAAATATCCTGATGTGATTGAAATATTAGCTAATGAAGGAATGCATTGTGTTATGTGTAGTGCCTCAAGTGGTGAAAGTATTAAGGATGCTTGTTTAATTCACGGACTTGATGTTGGTGAGGTTATTAATAAAATAAACGAAAAGATAGATGAAACTAGATGAGCAAAAGTCTTGGTCCTATTCATTATAATCTTTATAAGAAAATTAAAAAACAATCAGAATTAAATTTAATAATATATGATGAATTTAAGCAAATGATTTCAAATGATAGCTACATAAGTAATTTAGGTCCAATTGAAGAAGAAATTGATTTAAATAATATTCATTATTCACTTAATGAATTAATAAATAAGGTTGAATGTAGCTATGCTAGATTAATTAATGATATTTTAACTATTAATATAAATTATTTAAATAAACTAAAAAAAATAGCTTTTAATTTTGGTAAATTATATAAATTTAATAGTGATATTAGTCTTGAAGAGGTTTTTAAAAAAATTGAAAGCTTCTTTTTAAATGGAATGCCTTGTGATAAGGTAGTATCTATTATAGAGATAAATTCAAGAGAAATAGTTTATAGATTAGATAAAGATGTTCATATAATGTTTAATAATTTAAAATATGATAGCAAATATTATTATTTGCTTAAGGATGAAATCATTAATGGCTTATTAATTAACACTTGTTATAAGGTTGAAAGAAACAATTTTGAATATAAAATAAAAATACTGTAGGCTTATGGCCTACAGTAATTTAATTATCTGTTTTGAATTATTAAATAGATTAATGTGATTAATCCACCAAAGCACATTGCTAAAGCTAGAATTCCTATTATAATTCGTCCCCAAATACTATTTGCTGGATTTCTAAAAGTTTTTTCTTTTTTTTCCTTTTCAACAGTTTTTGGTTTGTATGTATTCTTATTTTTTTTAGCCACAGTATTCACCTACTTATTAAAAAATGATATAATAAACATGATTATTATATAATAAAAAATAAAAAAAGGGAAGATTAAAATGCTAAAAAAAGAAAATCATGCTAAAATAATATTTCATATAGATATGAACGCTTTTTTTTGTTCAGTTGCTTGCATTTTAAATCCTTCTTTAAGAGGCAAGATTTTTGCTATTGGAAGAGAAAATTCCTACAAAGGGGTAATCTCAACAGCAAGCTATGAAGCAAGAAGGCTTGGTATTCATTCAGCAATGCCTTTAAGTGAAGCATATCATATAAAGCCAGATTTGTTAGTTGTGAATATTGATTATAAGCATTATAGAGATTATCATAATAAATTTATAAATATAATTAAGCAATATACTGATCTAATTGAAGTAGCAAGTATTGATGAGGTTTATGCAGATATGACAGAAGCTTCAAAAAAAATTCATCCGATAGTTTTAGCAAAAGAAATACAAAGAAGATTATTAGCAGAATTAGATTTGTCATGCTCAATTGGAATTGCACCAACCTTATTTTTAGCTAAAATGGCTTCAGATATGAAAAAGCCTTTAGGACTTACTATAATAAGAAAAAGAGAGGTTTCATCTATATTATATCCTTTAAGCGTTAAGGAAATATTTGGAATTGGCAAGAAAACGTATCCAATTTTAATTAATAGCGGAATAAATACTATTGGTGATTTTATGGATAATGATAACATGGATAAGATAATTGATTTAATTGGCCTTAATTCCTATGAATATGTCGTAAATAGTGTGCTTGGAAAATCATCTGATAAAGTGATGCCTGATAGATATAGTGATTCTAATAGTATATCAACCTCAGCTACATTTGATGTCTTTTTGTCATCAACAGCTGAAATTTTATATGAGCTAAGACGAATGACTAGAGAAATATGGTCAAAAATGAATAGAGCTAATTATTATACTAAAACTATAACAATTACCTTAAGAGATAGTGATTTTGTTACAATCACAAGACAGATATCTCTTGATGAATATACAAATGATTTTAATGTGATTTTTGAAACCGTTGAGGAATTATTAGAAAACAATATTGAGGATAAGTTTTACAGGCTTGTAGGTGTTGGAGTATCTAGCTTATTAACAAAAGAAGAAATACCTGTAGAATATAATCTTTTTACAGTAATGAGTAAAGAGGAAAAGGAATTAAAGGTAGATGAAATGATTTCAAATCTTCAAAATAAATACGGAAAGAATATAATATTTAGAAAGAAAAGGTAAAGATATGAATGAATTAGAGCTATATATGAATTTTTATAATTTATGCGATGAATTATATGAAATATCTCCATGGCAATTTTTAGATGAAAAAAAGCTTCTTTCGTATGTGGATAAAAAATCTAATTCTTTGTATTATGCTGTTGTTATTGGGCATGAGGCTAAAGTAGAAGGGGTTATTATTATTAATCAAAATGATATTAATTCCTATAATTATTACATAAATAATATAATGCCTAATTTAATGCTATTAAATTATCAAAGTGGTTTATTTATTAGCTATTTAAATAAAGAACAGGTATCACCATCTGATAACGTTATACCTAAAAAGCTTAATATTACATTTAAGGATAAATGGATTTCTGTTAAAATGTATGAAAAGGGATACTTACCTTATGTTCCAAGCTATGAGCAGTTTGAAAATTATTTAGAAATATTAAAAAATTTTATTGTAATGCTAAAGCATTTTAAAGATGATGAATTACCTAAGCTAACAAATGACGCTATGGCTTCAAGATTCTTTGAAAAAGAACAAAATAGATATCATACTGTAATTATACCTAAAATGCTTCCAAGTGATAGATTTTATACATTTAATTTAAATAAAAAAGATGCAAAAGAATTAAAAAGATTAGAACATAACAATTTAAACATTGAAATTGAATTTAATAATTATTTGCCAATAATGATTAACGATAATTACGTTAATGGTAAATATTTGCTTGATTATTTTTATATAATTTGTGATCATGACAATAATAAGGTTATTGATTATGAAATTGTTGAAAGAAATAGGTTTGAAACTAAAGAAGAAATGATTATGTATTCATTAAATAAATTAATTGAATATTTTAAGAAAAATGGTATGGTAAATAGTATTTATGTAAGAGATAATGAGATGAAGGAATTGTTAGGTGTTCTTGAAAAAAACAAATTAACTAAGATAATTGTTTCATCTAAACTTTGTTCAATTGATTCATTTATTGATATGATTGTAAGAAAAAAATAGAAATATATTTTTCTTGATAAAATTATAATTAAATGGTATGATAGACTAGAAATTTTTAAAAATGGAGTGATTTATATGTTGTTTGATGGTTTTGAATTTAAAGATTATATTGTTAGAGCACTAAATGATTTAAAATTTAGTGAATTTACTGATGTTCAAAGGGCTGTTTTTAATAAAATTAAAAGTGAAAAGAACATTTTGGCTAAGTCAAAAACAGGTAGTGGTAAAACTCATTCTTTTTTACTACCTATTTTTAATGATTTAGATGAATTAGAATATTCTGTTCAAGCTGTAATTATTGCCCCAACAAAAGAACTATCTATGCAGATATATAAGGTTGCCCAACATATAGCTTCATTTTCTGAAAATAGAATTGATATAAGGTTATATTGTGGTGGTAGTGATAGAAATAAAGAGCTAGAAAGATTAAATAATTCCCAGCCTCAAATTGTTATTGGTACCCCTGGAAAAATTAAAGATTTGGCAATAGATGAAAATGCATTAAAAATTTACACTACTAAGTATTTTGTTGTCGATGAGGTTGATATGACATTTGAAACAGGATTTCAAGATGAACTTGATGTAATATCAAGTGTTGTTTCTAATGCCAAGTTTATGTTCTTTTCAGCAACAATAGCTGAAAAAATATTACCATATATTAAAAAATATATGACTAATGTTGAATTCTTAGAAATAAATAATAATAATGATAAGCAAATTAAGCATATTTGGATACCTTTAAAGCATAAGGAAAGAATAGAACAGCTAATGTCATTGTTAGAAACTATTCAACCATATCTATGTATAATTTTTGTTAATAAAAAAGAAACTGTAATTGAAGTTGCAAATAGATTAGCTCAGGCTGGTTATTTTGTTGGAATGATGCATGGTGATTTATCAGCTCGTGAAAGAAAGCATGTTTTAAATGATTGCAAAAATTTAAAATATCAATATTTAGTTGCAACAGACTTAGCTGCACGTGGAATTGATATTGAAGGTGTAAGCCATATAATTAACTATGAGTTGCCCAAGGATTATGAGTTTTATCTACATAGAAGTGGTAGAACTGGTAGAATGTATAAGGATGGTATTGTATATTCATTCTTTGAAGATTTAGATAATGAATATTTGGATTATTTGAATAAAAAACAAATAAAACCTGAATATTTTGAGTTAAAAAATGGTGAATTGAAGGAATATAAAGGAAGAAACTCAAGAGAAAATAGAGTTAAACCTAAAACGGATTATCAATTACAGGCAGCTAAATTTGTTCCGAAGGCTAAAAAGGTTTCTCCAGGCTATAAAAAGAAAAGACAAGCTAAGATTGATGAAATTGCTGCTAGATTAAAGAAAAATGATAAAAATAAAAAGAAAAGAAGATATTATAAATAAAAAAATCTTGAAAAAATTAATTATAATGATATAATATCTTTGGTTTGGTGATGATGGCAAAGTGGACACACCTGTTCCCATCTCGAACACAGAAGTTAAGCACTTTTACGCTGATGGTAGTACGTTTAATCGTGCGAGAGTAAGTAATTGCCAAACCATATAGACACCTTAGGGTGTCTTTTTTTAATAAAAAAAAGAGCACTTTTGTGCTCTAGTTTTTAGGTGTACCAATAGTTTCACCAGATTTGATATGTTTAATAGTGATTTCTTTTGGATTAGCTGATGAGAAGATACGTACATTACGTTCAACTACTAATCCCTCAGGTAATATCAATTTTTTACCGATAACATTTAAACCACTCGATAATACCTTTGGATTATCCTTGTTTGGTGTATAATCATCACCATAACCAATAATTGAATTATTTCCAATATGTGTTTCCTTATCAATGATTGCATTTTCAATTTTACAATTATCACCAATAACAACGTCATTTAGAATAACAGAATGCTTAACGACTGAACCCTTACCAATAATTACACCTGGTGAAATAACTGATTCATCAACAGTACCATTTATTCTACAACCATTTGAAATTAGTGATGTTTTAATTGTTGCGTCATCTCCAACCTTTACAGGTGGTAAATCCTCTGACTTTGTATAAATTTTCCATTTTGTATCATATAAGTCTAAAGCTGTATCATGACATAATTCAAGGTTGGCTTCAACGTAAGAATCATAAGTTCCTACATCCTTCCAGTAATCATAATATTCATAAGCGTAAACATTTTTTTTCTCAATCATTTCAGGAATAATGTGGAATCCGAAATCTAAATCATCAATATCAGGATGAGATTCAATTGCATCAATTAAAGCCTGAGTTGAGAATACATAGATACCCATAGATGCTTTATTTGACTTTGGTTGTTTTGGTTTTTCAACAAACTTTGTAATTCTTAAATTAGAATCAGTTTCCAAAATACCATAACGTGAAGCTTCCTCCATAGGTACAATCTTGGCTGCAATTGTTAAATCAGCTCCTGTTTGCTTGTGCTGCTCAATTAATTTTGAGTAATCCATTTTGTAAATGTGATCACCTGATAAGATTAGTACATATTTTGATGCGTAACGCTTAACAAACTCTAGGTTTTTTCTAACAGCATCTGCAGTACCATTGTACCAAGAATTGTTAGGTTGAAGAAGTGTTACAAATGAATCACGTCTGTCTAAATCCCAAGGTTTACCGACACCGATGTGTTCATTTAATGAAAGTGGTAGGTATTGTGTTAAAATACCAATCTGGAATATTCCAGAGTTTGTACAATTTGACAAGGCAAAGTCAATAATTCTAAACTTTCCTGCAAATGGTACAGCTGGCTTACTACGTTTTTCAGACAAAATATCAAGTCTTGAACCACGTCCACCAGCTAAAATTAAAGCTAATGTTTCCATAATTAAATCCCCCTATTTATTTGTTAGCCTATTAAATAATTCAATATATACTAATGCTGAAGATTTCCAGCTATAGTCCTTTTCCATTGCATGCTTTACAAGCACATCCCAATCTTTATGTCTATTGTTATAAGTATCAATTGCTAAAAACATAACTTCCTTTAAATCATAAGAATTAAAGTTTGTAAAAGTGAAACCTGTTCCACTACAATCATATCTATTATATGGTTCAACTGTATCCTTAAGTCCACCTGTTTCACGAACAAGAGGTAGAGTTCCATAACGCATTGCAATCATTTGACCTAAACCACATGGTTCAAATAAAGATGGCATTAAGAATATGTCACATCCAGCATATATTTTTTGAGCAACTGGATCAGAATATCCTATATATGATTTAAATCTAGTTGGATATTTATTTTCCATTTCACGGAAGAAGTCCTCATATTTTTTATCTCCGCTTCCCATTAAAACAAATTTAGCATTAGAATAATTAATTACCTCATCAATTGCTCCCATTAATAGTTCTATACCTTTTTGTTCAACAAGCCTTGAAACTAAACCAAATACTGGAACGTCTTTACTTGAATCAAGACCAAACTCATTAAGAAGCTTAACCTTGTTTTCCTTCTTACCATTCTTAACTGTCTTTATATTATAGTTTTTATAGATATATTTATCTGTCTCAGGATTATATTTTGAAACATCAATACCATTTATAATTCCATAGAAGTCAAAAAATCTTAAACCTAAAATATTATTTAAGTTGTAACCATATTGATCAGTTAAAACCTCATTTTTATAATTTGGTGATACAGTAGTAACTGCATCAGATTCCATAATTGCTGTTTTCATAAAATTTATACAGCCATCAAATTCTAAGGAAGGAGAATATGGCATATATAAAATCTTCATCATATCCATTGGATAAATGCCTTGATATTGAATATTGTGAATACTATAAACAGTTTTCATTTTATTATATTCATAATATTGATAATAGTTTGTTTTCTTAATATAAGGAATTAAACCTGTTTGCCAGTCATTACAATGTAAAATATCTGGGAAGAAATCAATAACCTTCATTGCTTCTAAAACTGCAAAATCAAAGAAAGCAAATCTCTCACCATCATCACCATAACTATATAAATTATCCCTATAGAAATATTTATCGTTATCTATAAAGTAATAGTCAACTCCCTCATAAATAGCATGAAATACACCAACGTACTCCATTCTCTCACCTATTCTAACATAGGCATATCCCTTGTAGTAAGCTAAAGCTTTATCCTTAATTTTTTTATAATAAGGCATAATTACTCGTGCGTCACAGCCATTTTCCTTCAATGCCTTTGGAAGTGCTCCAACAACGTCTGCAAGACCACCAGATTTTGCAAAAGGTGCACCTTCACTTGCACATATTAAAACCTTCATTATCTCACCTCTTTATGTATTTCTAAATGTTTTCCTTAATTAATATTATATACTATAAAACTGGTTTGCTCAAGAAGTAAAAAATATAAAAAAATAATATTTTTCGCGTAAATTTTCACATAGTAAAATAAAAATCAAAAAATATAATAATCGCTTGATAATATCTGTTACATTTGATATAATAATAAGGCAAGTCTGCATTAATATAGCTGACATAATAAGTAAAATTCTTTCATATAAGGAGATTAAAAATATATGGCATCAAAAAATAGAAAAAATAAAGTAAAATTCAAATGGACAAAGGAATTAATAATTTTATTAGTATTAATTGTCGCGATGGTTACTGCAACAATTATATTGTCAATCCCATCTAAGAGCGCTAGGACAACTACAAAGCTTAACAATGCAATTACAGCAAATTCATCAAGTGATTCAAGCTCATCAAAAAATTTACTTCCTGATGATAACGTGTATGTTGAAACTACTCATAAGGAATTATTAAAGAAAGTTGCAAATGATGAATATGTTTATGTTTTATATGGTTCATTAACTGATTCTAATTATACAAATCTATTATATGGAATAAACTCAAAGGCTTCTCAGTGCGAAGTTAAAACAATATGCCTATATTCAAGTGATTGGGTATTAGAAACAGAAGATACTGATTCAGCAACTTTTAAAGATAAAGCATCAAGCTTATCTGGAGATTTCAGTTATAGTAAGGATGTTGTTAAATTTGATTATCTAAAATCACCTGCAATTTTAGTATTCCATAATGGTGAAATGGTAATGAATAGTCAGGAATATGATGATAATGATTCATACAACTGGAATCAGTATATTAACAAAGCTTTAACTTACGCTTTAAATTAGTTTTAAACTGAGACGTTGTCTCAGTTTTTGTATATTTAAATAGGAGGTAATTATGATTAACCAAATAAAAAAAGAATTAAAGGATAAT
The DNA here is from genome assembly GCA_934229785.1 of uncultured Anaeroplasmataceae bacterium. Taxonomy (GTDB): domain Bacteria; phylum Bacillota_I; class Bacilli_A; order Acholeplasmatales; family Anaeroplasmataceae; genus Anaeroplasma. Next base: position 54,555 of record CAKQEA010000005.1, on the reverse strand, counting down.
TTAGAAAAATTTTATAAAGAAAAATATTCTTGTGATATTTCTGTAGTCGTTGAAGAACCAAAGAATTCAACAATGGGTGATATATCAATTCCATTATTTACAGTAGTTAAAACATTAAGAAAACCAATGCCTGAGCTTGTAAGTGAAGCATTAGAGATTATTCCTACATTTAATTTACCAATATCTAATTTAAAAAGCGTTGGAGCATTTATCAATATGTTTGTTGATAAAACAAAATTATCATTAGAAATTGTTAAGGAATGTATAAATTGTAATGATAATTATGGTTCAAGTGATATAGGTGATGGCAAAAATGTTACGCTAGATTATTCATCACCAAACATAGCTAAAAGCTTTTCAGTTGGACATTTACGTTCAACAATGATTGGTAATTCTTTAAAATTAATATTACAAAAATGTGGATTTAATACATTTGCTATAAATTATTTAGGTGATTGGGGAACTCAGTTTGGTAAAATGATTGTTGCCTATAAAAAATGGGGAAATAAAGAAGATATTAGTAAAGACCCAATTAATAAATTGTCTGAATTATATGTTAAATTCCATACTGAGGCTGAAAAGAATCCTTCACTTGAGGATGAGGCAAGAGAAGCATTTAGAAAAATGGAATTAGGAGATCAAGAATATCTTGATTTATGGAAATGGATTAAGGATGAATCATTAAAGGAATCTAAACAAATTTATGATTTATTAGAAGTTAATTTTGATTCATATAATGGTGAAGCTTTCTTTAATGATAAGATGGATCCTGTTGTTGATGAATTAGAACATAAGGGTTTACTTGTTGAAGATCAAGGTGCCAAAATTGTTAATTTAGGTGATGATATTCCTCCTGCTTTAATAAAAAGAAGTGATGGTGGATCTTTATATATTACAAGAGATTTAGCTGCTGTCTTCTATAGAAAGAAAGAGTATAAGTTTGATAAAATTTTATACGTTGTAGGTAATGAACAAAAGCTTCATTTTGAACAATTAAAGAGATTGATTTCTAAGATGGGATATGATTTTTCTGATCAAATAGAATATGTTAATTTTGGACTTTATCTATCTGGCGGAAAGAAGATGTCAACTAGAAAGGGTAACGTTACAAAATTATATGATATCTTACAAAACGCAATTTCACTTGCATATGATATAATTAATAGTAAGAATCCTGAACTTCAAAATAAAGAAGAAATTGCTAAATATGTTGGTATTGCTGCTATAGTATTTGGTGATTTAAAAAATTATCGTGGCTTAGATATTGAGTTTAATCTTGAACAAGCTGTTAAGTTTGAAGGACAAACAGGTCCATATTTACAATATACTGGTGTTCGTATTGCATCAATTTTAAGAGGCAAAACATTTGATATATGTAATTGTGATATATCTTTATTTGAACGCCCACATTATTTTGAGCTTGTTAAAGAAATTAGTTCATTTAAATCAACTGTAGAGCGTGCTGCAAATGAACTTGCACCAAGCGTAATTGCTAAATACTTATTAACACTTGCTCAAAGTTTTAATAAATTCTATTCATTAGAAAAAATCAATGCTGATGATGAGCGTGTAAGAAATACTAACTTTGCTATTAGTAAGTGTGTTCGAATTGTTTTAGATGAAGGCTTAAGACTTCTTGGAATTCATTCATTAGAAGAAATGTAATATGTATTCAAAAAAGAAAACTATAAAATACTTAATCCTTGTAGCTGCTATACTTGTCATATTATTAACTTTATTATTTTCACTTGGCGATATTAAGGCTATAGGTGATGTATTAATTAATCAGACAAACTATTTATATATTTTAATTTGTATTGCTCTTGCATTATTATATTGTTTTTGCTTTCAATATTCTTTAACTATTTTAGTTAAAAGAAAATATAAGAATATTAGCTTTATTGATTCAATGTATATTGCTGGATCTGAGTTCTTTTTTAATGGAATAACACCATTTTCAACTGGTGGACAACCATTTCAAGCTTATGCTTTAAAGCGAAAAAATATGAAATTATCGGATTCAACATCAGTATTACTAATTAACTTTTTGACATATCAAATTGTGATGAATTTGTTTTCTATTGTGGCTTTAGCAATTTATTATTCAACGTTAAAAAATCAAATTGATAATTTAATTTGGCTTTTAATTGCAGGCTTTTCAATAAATTTACTTATGGTTGTATTTATTGTCTTAGTTGGTACAACTAAATTTGTAGGAAGATTTTTTGTTAGTATTTTAAAATGCTTAAGTAAAATAAAATTTTTACACATGCTTGAAAATAATATACCTGCTTTTGAAAAATATGTTGATGAAATGCAATGCGCATTTAAAGAAATGAAAAATGATATTGTAACAATTTTAATTGTTATGCTTATTAAGGGATTTTCCCTTGCATGTTACTATGCAATACCATTCTTTATTTTTTATGCAATTGGTGTTAATTTATCTTTTAAAGATTTATTTTATGTAATATCAATGACGTCGTTTGCTTTAACTATTTGTGTTTGGCTACCAACTCCAGGTGCTTCAGGCGGTGCAGAGCTTGCTTTTACAACTTTGTTTATTGGTTTACTTGCAGGCTATGATGATGCAAAAAATTTGGCGATGAGCGGAATGCTACTTTGGAGATTGATAACATACTATTTCCTTATTCTTTATGGATTTTTGATGTATGTTTTATTTGAAAGAAGGAATAGAAATGAGGATAGGATTATTTACTGATCAATATTATCCAAATATTAGTGGTGTTGTTACATCAGTAAAAATGCTGTATGAGGGCTTGACAGCAATGGGACATGAATGTTTCATTTTTTCAAGTTTTGATGAAAAGCTAGTTGAAACAACTCCAGAATTAACTAATAAAAATGTAATAAATTTACCAGGTGTAAGATATCCTTTCAAAAGTGTTAAGGACTATCGATATACCTTTTTTCATACAAAAGGTCTAAAGATGATTAAAGATTGTAATTTAGACATTATACATGTTCATACAGAATTTGGTATTTCAAAATATGCAATTAAGGCTCATAGAAAATATAAAATTCCTATGGTACATACCTTACATACATTATGGACAGATTATTTTAAGTATTTATCACCATATTTTGATAAGCACAATCATAAGCAAATGAGTTGGATTTTAAAAAATATGTTTTGTGGTCCAGTTTCGAAAAATTCAACAATTGAAATTGTACCAACTAAAAAAGTATGTGAACAAGCTAATGAATATTCACTTGGTAATAATATAAGAATTGTTCCAACAGGAATTGAACTTGATAGATTTAAAGCATCTAATTTTAAAAAAGAAGATGTTGATGCTTTAAAGAAAAAATATGGAATTGTTGATGATCAGTTTGTCTTCTTATATATTGGTAGAACTTCAAAGGAAAAGAGTATTACCAATTTGATTGAAGCTTATTGTGAGGCTTGTTTTAACAATAAAAAAACAAAGCTTTTGATAGTTGGTGGTGGTCCAGAATTGCCTGAATTAAAACAATTGGTTAAAGATTTAAATATTGAAGATCAAGTTGTATTTACCGATTTAATTCCATGGGAAGAAATTCCAATTTATTATCAATTAGGTAATGTTTTTATAAATGCATCACAATCTGAAACACAAGGTTTAACTTATTTAGAAGCATTAGCTTCATCTATTCCTGTTTTAGTTCAAAAGGATGAATGTGTCGAAGATTTAATTCATAATTATTATAATGGTGTGTTTTTTGAAGGCCAGGAGGATTTAGTTTTAAAGATTAAGGAATTGCTAAAAGCTCCTGAAACTTTGAAAACAATTAAGGCAAATACTCTTCCTTCAATTGACGATTATTCAAAGGATAAATTCTCTTCAAATATATATCATATTTATCAAGAGGCAAAAGAATTATATAATCCTAAAAATAATAAATAAATTTTATTGAAAAAAAATAAATAAATGATATAATAACAAGTGACTCTTGTCACTTGAGATGCCCGAATGGTGAAATAGGCAGACACGTGAGACTCAAAATCTCATGCCCCTTAAAGGCGTGCCGGTTCGACCCCGGCTTCGGGCACCATATAGAAAGCATAGGTTTGATACAAAGAAAATTGCGTATCGAACCTTTTTTTATACCTAAAATAGTATTATTTGAAAGGATTTATCCTATTTTTAAGTCGTATTGCTTGAAATTTGAAGATTTTTGTTTTATTTTTTAGACCTTGTTTTCTTTTTATAATCAACTAGAAAATAAAAGGTATCAGCAAGAAAACGAAAGGCCTCTGCTAGAAAACGATAGTGTAGTAAGAAAATGAAAGTTAGATATGATAGGCTGGCTTTTTTAATGGTATTGACATAATTAAAAGTAGGTGATATAATTTAAGTGTCCGATAAGGAAGGATTAGTTTCCTCAAAGTACTTGAGTAACGTAATTTATTTAAGATATCTTATGCGAGTGGGATATTTTAGATGAATTGATTTACAAAAATTATTTTGATTAAATTAAGACTTAAAGCTATGGAATTAGTCTATCTACGCTATGGGTGGACTGTATTCTTATCGGCCATAAGTCTTTTTTGTTTCCTCGGACAAATAGGAGGAAAAATAAATGAAAATGATTAATTTAAAAGAAGATTCACATTTAAAAGAAGTTCAAAGAAAAATCGATTATTCTTTCAATAATATTGATTTACTTCTTCAGGCTTTTAAAAGAAGTTCATATTCAGCTCAATTTGGTGGTGAGAATAATGAGGTTCTTGAATTTATAGGCGATAAAGTGCTTGATATGTATGTTACGAAGATTATCGCTGATGATTTTGGATTTATGAAATCTCAATCTGATTTTTATGATGAAGGAGAGGATAATGATGAATATTGCATTATTGCTCATCATAATGAAGGAGATTTTACTGAATTAAGAAAGACTATTGTTAATAATAAAACACTCGCAAAAAGAATTGATAAACTTGGTTTTGCAAAATATTTATATCTAGGTGATAGCGACTTAGATAATAACGTAGTTAATCAAGAAAAAGTAAAAGCTGATCTATTTGAAGCAATACTAGGTGCAATTGCAATTGATTGTGATTGGAATCCTGATGCACTTCAAAATTCTGTAGATGTCATGCTTAATATTGATGAGTTTCTTAATGATGTTGATACTGAAGAAGAAAGACCAGCAAAGTTTCAAGAAGATAACGCAATCAATACATTAAAAGAAATGGCAGAACATGGAAGATGCTCAATTCCTGAATACTATCAATCAGATGAAATGGTTGAATTGAAAGATGGAAGAATGATGTGGGAATGCACATGCTATGTTAGAAGTTGGAAAATTGAAAAAACAGCATATGCTACATCAAAAAAATTAGCTAAAAAATATGCTGCTTATCTAGTGTTATGTGATTATTTTAATTTAGAAGATGAATATAGTAATTAACTTTTAGCGATACGCAAAATAGAGGCAGGGTTACGCAAATTGATAGAAATGTTACGCAAAAAAATAAGTCTTACGCATTTTGTATTAAAATAGTTTATTATTACCATAGTTGAAAATGATGAAAACGTCATTTTTCGTAATAATTCTTACGAAAAGTGGCGTTTTTTTGTGTTTTAGAAATTTTTTCGACCATGGTCTCTTTGCACCGTGGTTGAAAAATCATAGATTTTTAAATGGATTAAATTTTTGATTATTACTTTTAATTTCTTCACTTGAAAAATCTAAGTATCATTGAGTCATTTCTAAATCTTTATGTCCTAATAATTCTTTAACTGTATAGATATCAGCACCATTTTTTAATAGTTCTGTAGCATAAAGATGTCTAAATTATGAGAATTTAAGGTTTCAAATCATCTTTAAGCTTCTTAAGCATACTTGATATGGAATCGCTAGAAATATGAGTATTACCTATAGAAATAAATAAGGATTAGTTTTACAATTGTTTATTTTAATTAGCTTGTGAATCAAAGCAATTATTTTATCATTGAAATTAATATAGATATATCTAGGTTTACCAGATTTTGTAAAATCAAGATGAATAGTTTTATTTATGAAATTGATATTACAATAATTTTGCGAAACAATGTACTTAACAATATACTTGTTTTTATCACAAGGTATTAGATATGTATTTAATCATAATCTGTGAAAATTATTAATTGTTGCTTTTTATAATTAACTAAAAAATGAAAACAATATTTATATAATCATTAGGATTATAATGCTTGAAGCTAAAGATAATTTGGATTTGTTTTTAAGAAAATCTATCCTCTATGTAGATAAAAGGCAAGAAAAATGTTATAATTTTTTCAATGATATAATGTGAATGAGAAGTGGATTTACGCATACTTATTTTGTTTGAAAATAATGAGGTGTTCTAATGAATTGTAAAGCTTGTTTTAAAATATATACAAATTCCATAGGTGATGATGAGCTTGGTTATATAATTGAATCGATTGGTATAAAACCTGGTATAACCGATGGTTGCCTATATTATGGATTAAATATGGTTTCAACTGATGATGAGCATTTTCAATTTAGTGTTTTTGTTCATGTAACTTTAGCTAGTTTATTTCCAAAGAAGAATTTATTAATTGAATTAAAAAATAGCTTTCAAATCCAATATGAGGTTAATGTTAAGTTTAGTGATTTAGAGGAAGAAATTAATTTGAAAAGATCATTTAATTTAAGTGATGATACCATTTCATTTATTAAAGATATTGATGCTTATTATTGCTTTAATAAAGAATATATTGATTTGTAATAATTAGTAGAATTATATCACATAATATTAATGGTGATATTATGAATGATAATTCTATTCCAAAGGCTCCTTTTTTGGCAATTGCCATAAGTATTATGCTATTGTTTTCGATTCTATTTTACTTTTTAATAAAATTGATTTTGTTATTAGTTTAGCATAATGTTACTTGCTTTCTTTCATTATAAGGAATATAATCTTGATGGTGAATGTAATGGAAAATAACGATAAAATTTTACAAACTAAAAATAAGACCTATTTATGGTCATCAATAGTTATATATTTAGTAACTTTATTTATTTTTGCATCAGTTGCAGCATTAGTTATTGCTAGTATAATTGCTAGAGTATGGAATTTAGATAAGCAAGTCTTAATGCAATGTATTTCAGCTAAGGATTTCTCTGAATTTGAAGCCCCATATATTAAGGCAAATGCATTATCTCAGGGATGGGGTAATTTTATAGGTTATGCAGTAGCTTTGGCTTTTGTTGCATTTTTTATGAGAGGCTTTTTAAAGGAAGATTTTAATAAAATTAAAGAAAAAAAGAAGTATTATCTTATTTTCATTCCTACTGCAGCTTTACTATTTTGTGGTATTGGATTGTTAATTGATTTTCTTGTAGGATTATTAGTTCCATCATCTACTAATCAATCAACTATTGAATTTATTATTATAAATGGTGGAGCATTCCCTATGATAGTATCAGTTTTACTTGCTCCAATATTAGAGGAATTAATTTATAGGAAAGCAATTTTTAGCCTATGTAAGCCATATGGTGTTCTTGCTGGATATATTTTGTCTATTTTGTTTTTTGTTTTGCCACATATGCTATCATCTGATATGTCAAATATTGGTACATGGCTATTACAATGTATTCCATATCTTGCAAGTGCATTTATGCTTGCTTTTATATATCATAAATCAAATTACAATATATATGCTAGTATTGCTGCTCATTTATTAAATAATTTAATTGCTGTAGTGTTAGTATTAATTTAAGGAGGTAAAATCTATGCTAAAGAAGAGTTTAAATGAATTTAATCATAATGTTTTTAAGGATATTGGTGAACTTTGTCCAATATTGACTGCTGGGGATAAAAAAACTGGCTTTAATGCAATGACTGTGTCTTGGGGTGGTTTTGGAGTATTATGGGGCAAAAATGTTTGTTTTTTGTTTGTTAAAAAATCAAGGTATACCCATAAGTTTACAGAAGAGTCTGATAATATTACATTATCTTTTTTAACAGATGAATATAAAGAAGCTAAAACCTTATTTGGAAAGACCTCTGGTAGAGATGTAAATAAGTTTGAGGCGTCTAGATTACATCCAACCTATGATTTTGATTATATGGGATGGTATGTTAAAGAAGCAAGCTATGTTTTAAAACTAAAAAAATTATATAGTATGGACATTGATTACAAATTATTGCCCAACGATATAAGGGATAAATTTTACGCTGATGGTGATAGCCATACTATGTATGTTTGTCAAATAAGTCAGTATCTAGTAAATGAAGAATAAAAAAATGAAAGGATTAATCCTTTCATTTTTCATATACTGATTCTATTTCACTTGTTATAAATTCAGGAACAAGCTTTCTATCAATTTCTAGAACATAAGCTATTTCTTCATTTATGATTCTTTCAGCATCCTTATAGCATTGCTCATCAGATGCATGAAGCTTACGTCCCTTTTCCTTTAATCCCTTTGAATGCTCATAGACACTTTTCATTAAGGCTATAACCTCTTGTCTTGTTCCGTTTCTAAGTATTTGAGAAAACTCTTTTTTTCTTTCGTTATCGTTATCGATCCAATATGGTTCAATTTTTGGAAAAGTATGAATCAAATCAAGTATTTCATCCCTAGTAAGTAAATTACGTAATTTTGAGATGGCAATTGGATTATCTGTCTGAATTGAGATAGAAGATTTTGAATCGTGAAGAGGCTTCAATATATAATATTGTCTTTTTTCACCATTGAATTCTTTTGTGATTAAATCTTCAATTTTACAAATTCCATATGTTGTATAGATAACGACATTTCCTACAGAATACATATAGAAGCCTCCCTTCATATAATATATTATATCATTTTATTACAAAAATTTCAAAAATATTTTGTCATTTTTTTCTACCAACTTTTAAAATAATAGTATATAATAGTATTCGAGAGCGAGGGCATGGAAAATGGTAACAGATTATTCTTCATTTTTAAAATTGATTAAATCATTTACTTATAAGCCAAAGCTATTGCTTCATGCATGCTGTGCTCCTTGTTCAAGTCACTGCTTAATGCTTTTAGATAAATATTTTGAAATCACAATATTTTTTTGTAATGATAATATTTATCCTAAAAGTGAATTTGATTTTAGATTAGAAGAGTTAAAGAGATTTTTAATAGATGCTAATCTTAATGATGTGAAAATTATTTCAGCTGATTATGATGCATCAAAATATGATAATATAGTTTTGGGATATGAGCATTTAGGAGAAAAAAGCCTAAGATGCTACAAATGTTATCTTCTTAGATTGGAAGAAACTGCTAAGCTATGTAAAAAAATGGGTTTTGACTATTTTACAACAACATTGTCTATTTCCCCTCATAAGCTTGAAAAGTGGATTAATGAGATTGGGTATTCGTTAGAGGAAAAATATGGTGTTAAATACCTATATTCTAATTTCAAAAAGGAAAATGGTTATAAAGATTCAATAGAGTTATCAAAAAAATTTAATTTATATCGTCAAGATTATTGTGGATGTAAATATTCATTAGAGGAAAGAAAAAATAATGATAGATGTAATAAAGAAAACTAAAATAAGACATTTAAATATTGATGAATCTAAAAGAATAATATTTGTTTCAGATATTCATGGTGATATTAACACCTTTAAGAAGGGCTTAGAGGAATTAGAGTTTTGTGAAAATGACTATTTGTTCATCATTGGAGATATGTATGAAAAGGGTGAAAAAGGTTTGAATCTTGAAACAGCAAGATTTATGATTGATTTTCACAAGAACAATAAAAATGTTTATCCTATGGCTGGAAACTGTGATGAGGTATTAAGATTTATTATTCCAGAGGACCAAAAAAATAAATTTTTATATTATGTAAATAAAAAGAAAAAATCTATTATAAATGACATTGCAGATGAAATGAATTATAAAATTAGTGATGATATGAATGTAAGTGATTTTGTTAATCGTGTACAACAACAATATGCTCAATTATATGAGTTTATGGATTCATTAGACGATGTTATTTTTATTAATGATAAGCTTGTTTTAGTTCATGGTGGTATTGATGATATAGATAATATTCCTGAAATTTCTTTACCCTTATTAAAATATGATAGATTTTATGAGCTTTCTGGAATTCAAAAAAAATTAATGATTGTCGGACATTATCCAACAAGAAATTATAGATCTGATATTGCTTGTGTTAATCCTATTTTTGATTTTAGAAAAAAAATTATTTCAATTGATGGTGGAAATCAATTAGTTAAGGGTGGACAAATTAATTTTGTTGTTTTAGATTCATTAAATTCAATGAAATTTTCTTATATATACGTTGATCATTACCCAAAATACATTATGAAGGAATCAGTTGATTATGTAGAAAATTCTTCAAATTTTAATATAATTTTTGGTGATAATGAGGTAGAAATTCTTGCGACAGATTTGGATTTTTACTATATTAAGCATATATCTACTAATCAAATGATGTGGGTTCATAATTCTTTTGTTTACAAGGATGATAAAACTAATAAGACGTATTGTTATGATGGATGTAATCAATTTATTTCAGTTAGAAAAAATGATGAAATATCGATTATAAAAAAAGCAATGCCATATAGTCTTATTAAAAGACAGGGATATATTGGATTAATTGAAACAAAGTATATTGAAAATGGTTTTTAATTATAAAATTACATCAAATATTAAGCTTATTGATTATCTTGATTCCTACTTTTTATCTAAATCTAAAATTTATACTTTGTTTTTAGAAAAAAAGATATTAGTAAATGACCATCCCTGTAAAAGAGAAGATATGCTTAAGAAAAATGATGTTATAACTATAATTGATGATGGTATATTAGACTTTAGACCTCAAAAATATAAGCTTGATATTATATATGAGGATGATTATTTATTAATAATCAATAAGCCTTGTAGCGTTATTGTTCACCCAGATAACAAGGATGGACTTAATACATTGTGTAATTATGTTGCCTATTATTATAAGGAAAACGGAATTGATATACCTGTTAGATATGCTCATAGATTAGATACTGATACAACAGGAATTATAGTTTTTTGTAAGGATATGCTATCAATGAGCTATATGAATCATTATATATCAACTCATGAGGTAAAAAGAGGATATTTAGCTTTAATTGAGGGGCAAATGGGAAAAAAAGAAGGAACAATTAATTTGCCAATTGGTCGTGATAGACATGTAAATGGTAAAAGAAGAGTTTCACCTAGCGGAAATGAGGCTATTACTAACTATAAGGTATTAAAAAGCTATGGCAAATATAGCCTTGTATCGATTTTTTTACAAACAGGAAGAACTCATCAAATAAGAGTTCACTTCTCACATTTAAAGCATCCACTATTAGGTGATATTTTGTATGGCGCAAAGGATTTTTATATAGATAGAGTAGCTCTACATAGTAGTGAGATAATATTTGTTCATCCTGTAACAAAAGAAACCATGCATATTTTATGTGATTTGCCTAAAGATATGAAAATGCTTTGCAAGTAAGGATTTGATATTTTGAAAAAAAGAATACTTTTTATAATCTCAGGTATTGTTATTATATTTGGTTTTATTTTATCGATTATTCTATTTTATTCAATTCCAAGAATCAAGTATAGCTACGATAGTAAACGAGATTGTTATTATGTAGAAAAGGTTTATGGCTATAAGAAATCATATGAAATTAAGGGAAGTTATAATAACTGTGAGGTAAAATATATAGCAGATAAGGCCTTTTATAATAAAAATAATATTAAAGAGATAATATTACCCAAAGAAATTATTGAAATTAATCGTCAAGCTTTCTCTAATTGTAGAAATTTAAAAAAAATTAATTTGGAAAATGTTGAAATTATCCATAAAAATGCTTTTGCTTATTGTAGTATGCTCGATAATTTAAATTTGAATTGTACAGATTTAGGCGCCTCAGCTTTTTATCATTGTGATTCACTTGAAAATATAAATTTGGGAAATAGAATTGAAACAATTGGTTCTATGTCATTGTCAGAAACTAATATTGAGCATATAGTTATTCCAAGTAGTGTTAAAATGTTAGGTAAGAATGCATTTATTTATTGTGATAGATTATCTATAATTGAAGTATATGGTAATAAATTAAAAAATAATGAATATTTAAATAGCTTAAATATTGTTAAATTTATGGAGGAGTAAGATGAAACCTGTATTAATTTTAGTTGCTGGTGGTACAGCAAGCGGTAAAACTACAGTTGTTGATGAAATAAAAAAAATAAATACATTAGATGATATGTCTGTTATTTATATGGATAATTATTATCGAAAAAGAGATGATTTGACATTAGAAGAAAGAAAAACTATTAATTATGATCATCCAGATTCGTTTGATATTGAATTATTAAAAAATGATTTAAAAAAATTAATGAATAATAAAGCTATAGATACACCAGTTTATGATTTTACTGTTCATAATCGAGATCCTTATAAAAATATCCATATTGAACCTAAAAAGCTTATTATTTTAGAAGGAATAATGTCAATGTATGATAAAGATATTAGAGATTTAGCTGATATAAAAATTTATGTAGAATCTGAGGCTGACATTAGATTTATTAGAAGATTAAAAAGAGATATAAAAGAGCGTGGTAGAAGTATGGATGATATAATCAATCAATACTTAGCTACTGTTAAGCCTATGTATGATGCATATGTTGCTCCATGTAAAAGATTTGCTGATATAATTATTCCTAACGATAATAAGCATGATGTAGCATTAACTATTATTAATGCTAAAATAAAAGACATAATTAAATAGGAATTGCTTAACTATTTCTATTTAAAAAAATCAACTATTAAATTCTAACTTTATTTTACAACTAAAGCAATTAACTTTTTACAAAAAAAATTAAAAAGTTGTTGCATTATTATTTTTTTTTGGTATAATAACAAATGCAGCTGATAAAAAGCTAAAAAACAAATGGGCCCTTAGCTCAGTTGGTAGAGCAACTGACTCTTAATCAGTGGGTCTGGAGTTCGAGTCTCCAAGGGCCCACCATTTGTTTAATTTAGTTTGATTAGCTTTAAATATAGATGGGCCCTTAGCTCAGTTGGTAGAGCAACTGACTCTTAATCAGTGGGTCTGGAGTTCGAGTCTCCAAGGGCCCACCATTTATATTGTGTATTTATATGGATTAATAAGGCCGAATTTTGCAGGTACTTAGTAATGGGTGGTTACTAAGTACTTTTTTTTCGGACCCTATGTAATTAACTAGTAAGTAGGTCTTAATTAATACTTATTTTTTAAAGTCATTAACAGGATTAAAATAATTATTTTTCTCCTGATGTTCTTCATTATCAATATCTAAATATATTTGAGTAGTATTAATATTAGTGTGACCTAATAATTGAGATACTAAATAAATATCTTTAGACTTATTATAAATATTAGTAGCATAATAATGCCTTACTTTGTGAGGGCTTAACACATCAATGCCTAAATCTCTTTTAAGTCTTTTAAAAAAGCATTTTAAAGCATTAGACGTTAATTGTGTTTTATTATCCTCTTCTAAAAATAAATATTTGTTGTTTGACATTAATTTTTGAATTAATGGAATAACATCATCTACTAAATAGATATATCTTGGTTTGTGTTTTTGAAACTCAAGATATATCTTTTTTTAATATAAAATGAAGCAAGATATAAGCTTTTTTGATATTGGTTATAAAGATGTATATAAATTTGCATCTAAACATTTTAGATTAGATTCAACATCAGTAAAAAACATGATTGGTGTTGTAACTAAGTTTTGTGAAGAACCTGATAAAAGTGGTTATCCAATATTAAAAGAAGAGTTTAAGGATTTTAAATACACTCAACTTGTTGAATTAATGTCAGTAGCAAATGAACAACTAGCAATCTTTACTAAAAACATGACAATTAAAGAAATTAGAGAGTCAAAAAAACAGCTTAGTTTAGATGATTGGCTTGGTCAAAATGAAGCTGAATTTATTAATAAATTGTTTATTAGCTTTTTATTTAATACTAAAAGTAATAAATTTAATCAAAATAAATTAGGGAGTAGCCTAAGATAATTTGAACAAAAGATAATCAAATTATTTAAGGTTACTCCCTTTAAAGTTATAAATGAATCAAATTAAATAAAAAAAGAAGTAATCAAATCGACCTCTCATTAATTTTCATTAATGGCGTCCCTACGTAATAAAAGATTATTACGTCAAATGAGTTACTTCAATAGTATTTTATCACAATAATTAAATAAATCAATAATTATTTAGAAAGGGGGAAAATACTTTAGTTGTAAATCAATTGTAAAATAAAGTTAGAATTATAGAATTCCCATATGGGTGTCACCTAATGAAAAAAACAATAAAAAAAGTTCAGTGTTTTTTTTATGTTGTTATTTTTTTTTATTTTCCTTCATAGTCTTAATTGGTGATGTTATGAGAGTTAATTCTTTGTGCCGACATTTAAACTTAAATTATGTTACAAATAATCATTTTATTTCAGGCATAACTGATGATTCAAGATATTGCATTAATAATTCTATTTTTGTTGCTATTAAAGGGAATAGAATAGATGGTAATAAAAAAATTGATGAGGCTATAAAAAATGGTGCAAAAACAATATTTATAGAGAAAGAGGTTATCAAAAGAGATGATATTAATTATATTTATGTAGAAAATTGTAAAAGAACTTATGCTTTAATGCTTAGTGTTTATTATAAAAAAATAATGAAAAAAATAAAAATTATTGGTGTAATTGGTACAAACGGAAAGACTACTACATCAACTTTAATATATAAATATTTGTTATCTAATAATAAAAAAGTAATGCTGATTGGCTCAAATGGCGCCTATTGTAGAGATTATTATCGTAAGCATGAAAATACTACTCCAGGTATAACTGAATTATATAATTATTTTTTATATGCTGATGATGAAAAAATTGATTATTTAGTTATGGAGGTATCAAGTATTTCTATTTCTGAGCTTAGAATTTTTGGAATTGATTTTGATACTTTAATTTTTACTAATTTTAGTGAAGATCACTTAGATTATCATAAGAGTATGGATTTATATTTTTTTGATAAGTCTATCCCATTTATAAAGCTTACAAAAAAGAATAATGCGATTATTAATGTTGATGACGATAAAGGTAGAAATATAATCAAATATTGTAATGCAAAGGTATTTAGCTATGGCTTTAATTCTTCAAGATATAAAATAAAAAATTTAGTTGAAAGCGAAAATGGTATATCTTTTAATGTCAACGGAATTGATTATAAAAGTAATTTAATTGGTGAATTTAATGCTTATAACATTTTACCTTTGTTTGCGATTAGGGATATTTATAAATTTAAAAAAAGCTTAAATGAATTTTTACTTGAGTTTAGTTTTGTTGAAGGACGAATGAATAGAATAGATGTAGCATATGGAAATGTTATAATAGATTATGCGCATACACCTTGTGCTGTTTTAAAAGCAATTTCAGCTGTTAGTAAAATATGTAAGGGAGATTTATATGTTATAGTGGGGTGTGGTGGGAATAGAGAAAAAGAGAAAAGGAAAAAAATAGGTGAGATACTATCAAATAACAAATGTATTCCTATTATAACATCAGATAATCCTAGATTTGAAAATCCAACCACAATAATTAATGAAATTATTGCAGGTATGACTATTAAACCAATATCGTTTATTGATAGAAAAGAAGCTATACTATACGCCTTAAATCAGATGAAAATAAATGATTATGTTTTAATACTTGGTAAGGGGTGTGAGAATTATTTAGATATAAGAGGTATAAAAGAAAAGTATAGTGATTACGAGGTTGTAGAAAATTGGATTTATAAAACGGGAGAATAGCATTATGGATTTATTTTTTATAGCTATAGTTTCAATATTTTGTTATTCATTTTACATAAGAATTTTTAAAAAAATAAGTCAATATGAAAGAGAAGAAGGATTAAGAAGCCATAAGGTTAAAAATGGAACAATAACAATGGGAGGTATTATATTTGCATTAATACCTCCATTATTTATAATTTATGATCAGAAAGTTTTTAATATAGTTTTAACAGTCTCTTTGTTTTCAGTAATAGGACTATTTGATGATTTTTTAATTGTTATAAAGAAAAATAATACCGGTATAAAGCCTACAATAAAGCTATTACTTGAGGTACTTATAGCGGCTGTATCCTTTTATCTATTTTTGGATTTAAAATTTATGACAACAATTCATATATTTAATTATGAGCTTGATATAAAATGGCTGTATGGTCTTTTAATTCTATTAATTCTAACATCTTCAACTAATGCCTTTAATCTTACAGATGGAATTGATGGATTATGTAGTGGATTATCACTTATTATTTCTTTTGGTTTTTTATATATAGCATACATAAAAAATGAAATGTTAATTTTTTATATGATTATTTGCTATATGATACCTTTATTTGTATTCTGGTGCTTTAACTTTCCTAAGGCATTTTTGTTTATGGGTGATACAGGGTCTTTGTTTTTAGGAGCATTTTATGCAATGCTAAGTATTTATTTAGATTGTATTATTCCTTTTATCTTTATGTCTTTAATTTTTATATTTGAAACAATATCAGTTATTTTACAGGTTTTCTATTTTAAGAAAACTAATGGTAAAAGACTATTTAAAATGGCCCCATTTCATCATCATTTAGAAATGTGTGGCTTTAAGGAATATCAAATTGATTTTTTACTTTATTTTATTCAAATAATATTAGTTGCGTTATGTATAATTATATTTTATTAGGGAGAAGAAAATGAAAATATTATTATTAGGTCATGGCATTGCAAATGATGGATGTAAATTATTACTAGAAAAAAATGAGATAAAATTTGATTATTTAAATTTAGATGAGATTAATGATTTAAAATATGATTATGTTGTAAAATCACCTGGTATTTGTCTTGATGAAATAAAGAATAAAAATATTGAAGGAAAAATAATTTCGGATTTAGAATTATTTAATATGTTTTGTAGAGGCTTTATTATTGCGGTTACAGGCTCAAATGGAAAGACATCAGTTGTTACAATGCTTGGTAAAATTTTAGAAACTAAATATAAAATTTGTGTGTGTGGTAATATTGGCTATAGCTGTTGCAAGGCTTTAGTCGATAACCCCTTATCGGATATTTACATTGTTGAGGTATCTAGCTTTATGCTAGAAACATCTGGAGCATTAGATGTAAATATAGGTGTAATATTAAATATTTCAAGTTGTCATTTAGATCATCATAAAAATATTAACAATTATGTCACCTCAAAATTAAATTTAGGAATAAAGCAATCACCAAGTCATTATTTAGTATACAATATTGATAATCCATATTTGAAAAATATTGAAAGATATGTTTGTTCTATTTTAGTGCCATTTGGTATTTCATCAACAGTAAATAGAGTTTATCTTTTAGGAAATAATATTTATTTTAAAACTAAAAGAATTTATCATATTAGTAAGGATGAAATTAATTATAAGCATATAATTGAAAATAAAATTGCAGTTTTAAGTGTTATTTCTCTTTTGAATTTTAATTTAAAAAAAGCGGCAAAAATATTAAAGGAATTTGAACCTGTAAAATATAGACTTAATAAAATAGACAGTCAAATTTATAATGATGCGAAAAGTACAAATTGTGCATCGACAGATTGTGCAATAAAAGCTATTGGCAAATGCATTTTAATTTGTGGTGGATATGAAAGAAATATAAGTATTAATTTATCAGATGAGGCTTTAAATAATATAGTAATGGTTATGGCATATGGTGAATCTAAATATAATTTAGAAAAATATTTTAGTTTAAAAAAAATAAATATTTTTGTTTTTGATAGCTTAGAAGTTGCTTTAAAAAGTGCTTATAAATTGAAAAGCAAGAATGTTTCAATTCTTTATTCACCAATGTATGCTTCATTTGATCAATATAATAGTTATATTGAACGTGGAGAAGAATTTAATAGGCTTTATAAAAAAATTAAAAATGGATAAAATGCATATTATATTTTTTCTAATAAAAAAAGGACTTTATTTCTAGTCCTTAAAATAATCAGAATGCTCACTATAATAATTTGCCATTATTTCATGTAATTCATTACATGCTGTTTCTATTGATAGTTTTTTATTACCCATATCTTTTATTTCATATTGAGGAAGAATATTTAATTTTAGACAAGGCTTATTTCTTCTTAAAAGCTTATAAATACCCTTTGGCTTATGAAATGTTGTTAAAACTGGAGTAATTTTAACACCAGCTTGATATGCAAAATGAAATGCTCCTGGTAAAAATGGTCTAACATGGTCACAAAATGGGACTAAGGCCGCCTCAGCACAAACAATTACTGAATAATTTTCTTTTAGGGTATTAATTGTTTCTTTGCTGAAGGTTTTAAAAAGCTTCGCATCCTCTGGAATTGGTACAGCACCACCTAAAACAAAGTATTTTGAAACTAAACCAAAGCCTAGGTTTGATTGCAATACAGTTGCATAGCATTTTTTTCCAAGCTTTGATGCTAAAATGTAGATAACATCAAATTGATGAACATGATTACATATTATTAGTGTACCTTGGGCATTTTTTATATTTTCACGTCCTACTATTTTAAAATTCCAAGCAAAATGTTTTGGGAAAAACAAATAGAATTTTGTAAATGAAATTGCTAGTTTTCTTTTAAATTTAAACCAAAAATCCTTACGATAAAATTTGAAATCTGGCTTTAAAACAACTTTTTTGGGATGAAAACCATTATCATATGTATGTAAATTTTCTTCATTTGGTTTGTTTTCCATCTTATCACCATACCCTACTATTGTATTATTATAAAATGAATTATAGCTATTTTCAATAGATTATTTTTTTAAAATATGATACAATAGTTGTGATTTTATCTAGGTGGTGATTTTATGAAGGTGATTTTAGGACTTTCTGGTGGTGTAGATTCATCTGTTGCTTTAAAGCTGTTGAAGGATTCTGGGGTAGATGTTGAAGCAATGTTTATGCGAAATTGGGATTCAGCAACAAATAATGATATATTAGGAAATCCTGATATTAATGATGATGTCTGTCCTCAGGAAAAGGATTTTCAGGATGCTAAGAGAGTTGCTGATGAGCTAGGTGTTAAATTAAATAGAATTGATTTTATTGAGGAATATTGGGATACCGTTTTCTCTTATTTTTTAAATGAGTATAAAAAGGGAAGAACACCTAATCCAGATATAATGTGTAACAAATATATTAAATTTAATGCATTTTTGAAGCATGCTAGTGCCTTAGGTGCTGATTATATTGCAATGGGACATTATGCAAGAGTACGCCATGATAAGGATAAGAGCTATTTATTAAGAGGCGTAGATTCTAATAAGGATCAAACCTATTTTTTATGTATGATAAGTCAAGCTCAGCTTCGTAAATCACTATTTCCTATTGGACATTTAACTAAGCCTGAGGTACGCCAAATTGCTCATGAGGCTAATTTATATACAGCTGATAAAAAGGATTCTACAGGAATATGCTTCATTGGTGAACGTAATTTTAAGCAATTTTTAAAAAATTATCTTCCAGCTAAGCCAGGTAATATGGTAACTCTTGATGGTGAGGTTATCGGTAAGCATGATGGGTTAATGTATTATACAATTGGCCAAAGAAAGGGTCTTGGAATTGGCGGAAATAATGAATTTGAAAATGCAGCATGGTTTGTTGTAGGTAAAAATTTAGAAAAAAATGAATTAATTGTTGGTCAAGGTCATGACTCAAATTATTTAATTTCAAATCGCTGTGTAGCTAGTGAGTGTAATTGGATTTGTGATGTCCCACTTGATGATCATCCTTACACTGCAAAATTTAGATATCGTCAAAATGATAATCCTGTTACTATTAAAAAGCTTCCTGATAATAAAATTGAGGTTTTATACCCGATTGGAGTAAGAGCTGTTACTCCAGGACAGGCTGTTGTTTTATATGATGGTGAGGTTTGTCTTGGTGGTGCTATTATTGATGAAGTTTATTTTAATGATGAAAGAAGAATGTATTAATGGCTAAAGAGGTACTTGTTGGTCATATTGCCAATTACATATATACAAGTACAGATTCCTTATATAAGGTATGTAGACTTATCACAAATGATGATGATGAAGTAATTATTGTTGGTTCATTTCCGGTGCTAGAGGATGGACTTGACTATGAATTTGTTGGTGAAATGAAAAATCATCCTAAATATGGTGAACAATTTTTTGTATCTTCTTATTCTAAAAGTAAGAGTTTTACTAGAAATGGCTTAATCTCTTATCTATCAAGTGATAAGTTCTTTGGTATAGGTCAGAGATTAGCAACCTATATAGTTGATGAATTAGGTCTTGATTGTATTAATACAATTTTAAAATATCCTGATTCATTAGATAAGGTTTATGGAATTACTAAAAAGAAGAAGGAAACTATTGTTTCAACCTTAAAGGATAATTATGCCTCAGAACAGGTTTTTATTAAACTATATAGCTTTGGATTAACTCCTAAGATGATTCAAAAACTATATGATGCTTATCAAGATAAGGCAGCAAATAAGATAGAGGATGATCCCTATTGTTTAATTAGTGAGGTTGAGGGCTTTGGCTTTAAAAAATGCGATAATTTAGCTTTAAATTTAGGCTTTAAATTAAATGATATTAGAAGAGTTAGTGCTTCGATTTTGTATACATTAAATACTGTTTGTTACCAACAGGGCTTTACTTATTTAACATTAGAACAGCTTTTTAATTCTAGTAAGACATTATTAAATAATAATATAGAAATTTCAGATTTAGATTATCAAGCATCTTTCGATGATTTAGTTACAAAAAAGAAGGTTTATGTTGAAGGACAGAGAGTTTTTGAACCACACCTTCAGCAGGCTGAATTAAAATGTGCTGAAAAAATATTAAAAATGAGTAAAGCCAAAACAAAAAGCTTTAATGAAGATAAGGTAAAAAGATGTATTGATGAGGTTGAAGCTTTATTTGAGATAAAATATACTCCCCTTCAAAGAGAAGCAATCTTTAATGCTTTAACTAACAAGCTATCAATTATCACCGGAGGACCAGGTACAGGTAAATCTACAATCTTAAATGGAATATTAAATATTTATGCTAAATTAAACGATTTAGCTATAACAGATGATGATATGTCAGCATTAGTTTTGCTTGCTGCCCCTACAGGTAGAGCTAGTAAAAGAATGACTGAAACAACTAATTTTAAAGCATCAACAATTCATAAAGCGTTAGGATATTCTCCTGAGTCAAATAAATTTTTATATAATGAGCTATCAACTATGCCATATAGTCTAATAATCATAGATGAATCATCAATGATGGATGTTGAATTAGCATCTAGCCTATTTAAAGCTATTTCTAATACTGCAAGAGTAATATTAGTAGGGGATGTAAATCAATTACCATCGGTTGGACCTGGTAATGTTTTGGCTGATTTAATTGCCTCAAATATTTTTAAGGTGACAACACTAAATCAAATAATGAGACAAGCTAATGACTCAAATATAATTAAGCTTTCTCACATGATTTTAAATGAAAGTATTTCATATAATATTTTTTCTGAAAAAAAAGAGGTTTTTTATTATAATTTTGATACAAAGGATATTATAAATGGAATATTTAAAATAATGGATAATTATCTTCAAAAGGGTGGAGATTTATATTCGAAGATTCAAATACTTGCTCCTATGTATGCTGGGGTTTGTGGAATTGATGCGATTAATAAGGCTATTCAAGAAAGATATAATCCTGAAACGGAAAAAATTTTAAAAAGAGAAAATGTATTATTTAAGAAAAATGATAAGGTTTTACAGCTTAAAAATGATAGTGAACTTGATATAATGAATGGCGATATAGGTAAAATTGTAGATATTGTTAAAATTGATAATAAGGATTCCTTGTTAATTGATTTTGATGGAAGAATTGTTACCTATAGTTCTTCACTTATTGATAATTTAAAGCTAGCCTATGCTATTTCAATTCATAAATCTCAAGGTAGTGAATTTGAAAATGTTATTATGCCAATTTCTTCAAGCTATCAAATAATGTTGAAGAAAAGAATAATGTATACAGGTGTAACGCGTGCTAAGAAGAAGCTTATTTTTTTAGGTAAGCTTGAGGCTTTAGAAAACGCAATTCATCAAAGAGACTATCAAAGGCAGACTTCATTGTATCAATATCTTAATTCTTCAAATAATGTATTAGTAGATAATAAAATATTTGATCCTACAATACCATTTGATACCTTAGGAGAATATGATATGGATGGAATTACACCTTATAGTTTTATGGAGTAATAAATTATTTACCACTTTTTGGAATAATATTAATTATAATAATGACCATAATATATATGGTGATATAATGAAAAAAATGTTAATCCTTATGGCAGGTATGGCAATTGGCTATGTTATGAGTGGCTGTATGTCTAATGCTTGTTCAAATGGAAATAGTAGCTGTAACTCTAAAATGGGGTTAAATCAATTTTTTAAAAAAATGAAAAATTAAAGTATAAAAGCTAATCGAATGTTTTTAAATGTTTGGTTGGCTTTTTTATTTGACAAATGGTATTGAAATCTAATTCAAAAATATCGCAAAGACGTTGTAAGACAAAAAAGCTTGGTTCACATATTCCATTTTCAATTCTTGAGTATTTATAGATTGAAATTGGTATTTTATAAGCAATTTCTTTTTGAGTTAAAAACCTTTTTTCTCGTTCAATTTTGATTTTTTTACAGAATTCTAAATAAGCTATCATATAATCACCAAAATCATTTTAGCCTATTATTTTTATTAAGTAAATAATTATAAACTAACTTATTAAAATTATATTTTTTAAAGTTAAAAGCAAGACTTTAAGTCGAAAAAAATATTATTTTTTAGAAAAAAATCTTCTTTTTGGTAAAAAAAATAGCGATTTTGGTTTTTAACTTGTAATTGATATGAAAATTTGGTAAAATTCTAATGTTATAGAGTATATAGCTATATGCTATATGGAGGTTAGATAATATGAAGAATATGACTTCAAGTGAAATCCGCCAAATGTGGTTAGATTTCTTTAAATCAAAGGGACATAATGTTGAGCCTTCAGCATCCCTTATTCCTGCAAATGATCCAACTTTATTATGGACAAATGCCGGAGTTTCCCCATTAAAAAAATATTTTGATGGTTCTATGGTTCCTCAAAATCCTAGAATTACAAATGCTCAAAAATGTATTCGTACTAATGATATTGAAAATGTTGGTAAAACTGCAAGACATCATACTTTCTTTGAAATGCTTGGTAATTTCTCAATTGGTGATTATTTTAAAAAAGAGGCAATTGGCTTTGCTGTTGAATTATTATTTGATGAAAAGTGGTTTGGCTTTGATAAAAATAAGATTTATATCACATACTATACAAAGGATCTTGATGCTAAAAAAAGCTGGATGGATAATGGTGTAAGTGAGGATCATCTTATTCCTCTTGATAGTAATTTCTGGGAAATTGGTGAGGGTCCATGTGGTCCTGATACAGAAATGTTTTATGATCGTGGCGAAAAGTATGATAAGCGTGGCAAGGAATTAATTGAGAAGGACATTGAAAATGATCGTTTCATTGAGATTTGGAATATTGTATTTTCTCAATATAATTCAAAAGAGGGTGTTGCTCGTGAAGATTATAAGGAGCTTCCTTCAAAAAATATTGATACTGGCTGTGGTCTTGAAAGATTATGCTGTGTTATGCAGGGTGTAGATACAAATTATGATACAGATTTATTTATGCCAATAATTAAAAAGACTGAAGAGATTAGTAATGTTAAATATACTGGTCAGATGGCATTTAAGGTTATCGCTGATCATGTTCGTACTGTAACATTTGCTGTTGCTGATGGTGCAACCCTATCAAATGAAGGAAGAGGATACGTATTACGTAGAGTATTGCGTAGAGCATCAAAGTATGCTAAATCAATTGGAATTAATAAACCATTTATGGCTTTGCTTGTTGATGTTGTAATTCAAATTATGGATCCTTATTATCCATATTTACATGATAAAAAGGATATTGTTAAGCAAATTATAACTGCAGAGGAAACTCAATTTTTAAAAACTTTAGCTGATGGTGAAAAGAGATTTTTGTTAATTGCTTCTAAAACTGATAAGGTTATTTCAGGTGAAGATGCATTCTTGTTATATGATACATATGGATTTCCTGTTGAACTTACGATTGAATATGCACAGGAAAAGGGCTTAACAGTTGATGAGGAAGGCTTTAAGGCAAAACTTTTAGAGCAAAAGAAGCGTTCAAGAGATGCTCGTAAGGAAGAAAATTCAATGAATGGACAAAATGAGGCCTTCTTAAAATTTAAAGAGGAATCAAGATTTTCTGGCTATAATTGCACAAATCAAAAGTCAAAGGTTATAGCTGTATTTGATAATGCCGTTGTTCTAGATGAAACACCTTTCTATGCATTCTCAGGTGGTCAATTGTGTGATAAGGGCACATTAGATGGAATTGAAGTTATTGATGTTGTAAAGATGCCTAATGGTCAGCATTTACATATTTTAAAAACAAATCCATTTAAGGTAGGAGATATTGTATTTGCAGTTGTTGATAAGGAAAATAGAAATTTAACAAGAAAAAATCATTCAAGCTGTCATTTACTTCAAGCTGCCTTGCAGAATGTTTTAGGAAGCCATGTTCATCAACAAGGCTCACAGGTTTGTAGTGAATATTGTCGTTTTGATTTCAATAATTATCAATCATTAACTGATGAAGAATTAATTAAGGTTGAGGATTTAGTTAATCAATATATTAATGAGGCTCATCCTGTTGAAACAAAGATTTTAGCAATTGAAGAAGCTAAAAAGCTTGGAGCTATGGCATTATTTAGTGAAAAGTATGGTGCTAAGGTTAGAGTTGTTGATATGGGTGTATCAAAGGAATTTTGTGCTGGTACACATGTTGATAATACTAGTGAAATTTCTAAATTTGCTATTTATTCATTTGAATCAATTGGCTCAGGTATTTTCCGTATTACAGCTTCAACAAGCGAAGATGCGATGAAGATTCTAAAGGAAAATGTTTCTAATATTTATGATACATTAAACGCAACTATCTCTAAGGCTAATGATTTAGTTACAAAGGCTAAAAATGAGGGAATCGATGTTAAATATAATTATAATTCTTGTGAATTAACCGAATTTGGTTATCGTTATATTTTAGCATTACGCCAAGAGGTTGTTAAGGCTCAAAGTGCATTAAAGGATTTAGAAAAGGAAATTGCTGCTAAGAAGAGCCAAAATGCTTTATCAAATTTAGGCCAATTTGATAAAAATATTGATAATAATAAGCTTTTTGCTATTTTAAATCCAATTGATACTAATTTATTAAAGGATATGGCTTGTGCTTTAAGAAATAATAAAAACCTAGATGTTGTACTTCTTGCATCTAAGGATACAAATAAGGTTACATTTGTATGTGCAGCAAAGGGCGAATATGATGCATGTCAAATTGTAAAGCTTGCAACTAAGATTACTGGTGGTGGTGGTGGAGGTAAGAAAGACCTTGCTCAAGCCGGCGGTAAGGATGCTTCAAAGACTGAGGAAGCATTAAATAGTGTTAAGGAAATACTAAAATAATGAAATATATTGGACTTGATTTGGGAAGCCGCACTTTAGGTGTGGCTATCTCTGATGAACTTGGGATGCTTGCAAGAAGTGTTGAAACATTTAGATTTCAAGATGATAGATATGATCTTGCAGTTAAATACACAATTGATTTATGTAATAAAGAGCGTGTTAAAACTGTTGTTTTAGGCTATCCAAAGCATATGAATGGTGATGCTGGTATCCGTGCTCATATTTCAGAGGATTTTAAACAAAAAATTGAAGCTCAGTCAGATATAAAGGTTATATTACAGGATGAACGCTTAACTACTGTTATTGTAGATAAGGCCATGATTTCTGGAAATGTTCGCAGAAAAGATAGAAAAGAAAAAAAGGATGAAATGGCTGCAGTGGTTATTTTACAAAATTACCTAGACAAAATTTCATTTTAATTGGAGGATATTATGACAGATCGTACTTTAACATTAGTAAATGATGATGGAACAGAGATTTTATGTGATATTTTATTTACATATCATTATGAAAAAACAAATAAGGACTATGTAGTTTTTCAAGTAAGAGAAACAGAAGAGGTTTCTGCTGCCATCTATTATCCTGAGGATAATGGAGCTGGACGCTTAGATCAAATTACTACAGAAGATGAATGGGCAATGCTAGAAGGCTTGTTAAATGACTATGCAAATCAAGAAATGGATGATGAAGAATGCTCATGCGGTGGATCATGTGATTCATGCGGAGGTGGCTGTGGTGGATGCAGTGGAGAATGTGGAAGATAATTTATTAAACCTTGAGTTTAATGATTTGGATTTTAAGCTAAAGGAATATGCTAAAATTAATCATGTTCCAATTATTATTGATTCTGGACTTGCATTACTTGAGTGTGTAATTGCTATTTCAAAGCCTAAAAAGATTTTAGAAATTGGTACTGCGATTGGCTATTCAGCAATAAGAATGGCTAGAGTTTGTGGTAGTGAGGTTTATACAATTGAAAGAAACATTGATATGTATAATGAAGCCTTAAAAAATATTTCTTTAGCAAATTTAGATGATAAAATTCATTTAATTTTTAATGATGCGTTAGAGTCTTTTGATTTAGTTAAGAATAATGAATTTGATTTAATATTTATTGATGCAGCTAAAGCACAATATACTAAGTTTTTTGACTTGTATACACCGCTTTTGTCTAAAAATGGTATTGTTGTTTGTGATAATATGCTATTTCATGGACTTGTAGAAAATGACGAGGCTTATCAGGAGCAATCACGTGCAGTTAGAGGACTTATAAGAAAGCTTAAAAGTTTTCATAAGGCTTTACTTGAAAATCCAAACTATAAAACATCTATTTTTGAAATAGGTGATGGAGTTTCTATTTCTATAAAAAAGTAATTGAAAGGAGACTATAATGAAAATAAGTGGAAGAATTCATACTATTGATATTAAAAATAAGCTTGTTGGCATATTAATTAATAAAAAGATTCAATTTTATTATTTTCAAAATAGTCAAATGAATCTTTTCAAAAGGTATTTATACGTTGGAAATTGGGTTGAAATTGAATATGATGAAAATCATAAAATAATTAAAGGAAAGAAAGAAGCTTTTGTTGTTTCCTTTGTTTACAAGATTTCTTCGATTGATAAATACAATAAAATTATTTATTATGATAAAAAAATGCTAAATACTTCGCTTTCAAATTTTTTAAAATCATTAGGAAATATAATGGTTTTAGACCTTGAAATGACTATGCCGAGTTATAATTTTAAGGGAAAAGGCTTTAAGGCTGAAATAATTCAAGCTGGTTATATGATAATTAATGGTGAGGGTGAAGAGATTACAAGATATAGTAAATATATAAAGCCAAAACTTCAACCCAAGCTTAGTAAGAGGGCAGAAGATTTTTTAAAGCTAGATTCCTTTGAATTTGAAGCTAATGCCATTTCATATGATGAATTTTATGAGGAATTCTCTGAGGCTTTAGATATTTATAAACCTGTTATTCTTGTTTATGGTAAAAATGACATAATTGTTTTAAATGATTCATATACTATTAATGATAAACCATCCTTAAGTTACAAGACTCGTTTCATTAATTTATGTCAATTAATAAAAAACTACTATGATTTAAGAAATGATCCTGGCCTATTTAAACTATATAAAATATATTATGATAATCAAGATATTCAAATACATGATGCATTTAATGACTCTGAGGTTACAGCTTTAGTTTTTAAGGCTTTTAAGGATGAGGTTAATCTAAAAACAAATAAGGTTGGATGCATACGAAAAGAATTGGAATAATTGATTCTGGTCTTGGTGGACTATATTACACTAAACTTATTAATAAAAGCTGTATTCTTATTATGGATACAGCTTTTTTTCCATACGGAGGGAAAAGTAAAGAGTTTTTAATCAAAAGAACTATTTATCTATGCAAATATTTAGAAAATAAATGTGAGAAAATTATTTTAGGTTGTAATACATTATCGCTAATTGTTTTACCATTTGTTAAATTAATATTTAATAATATAAGTGGGGTGTTTGATGAGTTTATTCCTTATATTGATAATAGAAGTATTATTATTGGTTCAAAATTAACAACAAAATTAGCTTCTAAATTATATAATATTAATTTTATAGATGGTTCAAAATTAATTTATATGATTGAAAATAATATTAATTATGATGATGAGGTTAATAAAATTAATAATTTAATAAAAGATTATGATAAGATCATTTTAGCTTGTACTCATTTTTTAGCATTGAAGGATAATATCTTTTGTATAAAAGAAATAAAAAATCATCCAAAAGGATGATTTTTACATATATTTAAAATTTTCTTGCTAAATCCATAAAAATTGGAATAACAATTGGCCTTCTATCAGTTTTCATATAAATAAATCTACTTAGATATTCGGCTAATCCTACTTTTAAAGTGTTTAGGTTTACAAGCTTTACTTTACTCATTTCAGTGTTTAGATAATTTTTAGCTTCCTCAACAAACCTTTTTGTTAATGCTTCACTATCCTTCATATAAATGAATCCTCGAGATACAACCTGTGGTTCAATTGGTAAAACCTTTTGTTTTGAATCAATTGTAATTACAAGTGAGAACATTCCATCCTCTGATAATGATTTTCTTTCTTTAATTATGGAAGAAGAGATATCACCTACTCCACTACCATCAATATAAACATCTCCAGCAGTGACATGTCCACCAATTCTAGCTGAATTTTCATTTATAACTAAAACATCTCCATTTTCACAAACAAAAACATTTTCAGCCTTTACACCAGTTTCAACAGCTAAATCACCATGAACTCTTTGCATACGATATTCACCATGAATTGGCATAAAATATTTTGGCTTCAATAAGGTAAGCATTAGCTTTAATTCACCTTGAGCAGCATGTCCTGTTGTATGTGTATCAGTAATTGGTGAATGAGTTATAACGTTCGCGCCATGCTTAAATAATAGATTTATTGTTCTGTTTACGCCCTCTTGGTTACCAGGAATTGGTGATGATGAGAAAATAATTGTATCTCCTGGTATAAGCTTTATAAATTTATGGCTACCATTTGCAACTCTTGATAGTGCTGCTAGAGGTTCACCCTGTGAACCAGTACATAAAAAGCAAAGCTCGCTTGATTTGTAATTATTAATATCTGTTGCATCAATTATTGTTCCCTTAGGGGCTTTGATATAACCAATTTGTTGACCAATTTCAACTGTTTTTTCCATAGAACGACCAAAGATGGCAATTTTTCTATTTGTTTCAACACAAGCCTGAACAATTTGCTGAACTCTAAACATATTTGAGGCAAAGGTTGCTACAATAATTCTTTCTTCAATTTTAGAAAATAATTCTTTAATAGAGGAACCTATTTTTTTCTCTGATTCAGAATATCCTTCTCTTAAAGAGTTAGTAGAATCAGCAAGTAAACATAAAACACCTTCAGAGCCAACCTTAGCTAATTTATCAAATTCAGCACCAGGACCAACTGGCGTTAAGTCAATTTTGAAATCTCCTGTATGGATAATTGTTCCTAAATCTGTCTTAAAAACTATTGCCATAGAATCTGGAATTGAGTGATTTAGACGAATAAATGAAACCTCAACTCCTTTAAATTTATAAACAAAATGACTTTTAAATTCAACAATTTGAGTTTTTGATAATAAGTCTGGATAGTCCTCAAGCTTATTTTCAATTAAATCTACTGTTACACCAGCAGCATAAATTTTAGGAATTGTAACTCTTTTTAACAAGAATGGAATACCACCAATATGATCTTCATGTCCATGAGTTATAAAAAGACCCACAATTCTTTGTTGATTTTCTTCAAGATATGTATAATCAGGAATAACATAATCCACACCTAATAAATGCTCATCAGGGAAAAGAATACCTGAATCTACTATAAATAATTGATCAAGATAATCAATTACATACATATTTTTACCAACCTCACCAAGACCACCTAGGGCGAAAATGCCAATCTCAGTGCGACTTTTAATTTTGTCCATATATTTCCTCCTTATAATTATTGATAATCGACTAATGTCAAACCTAACTTATTATATATTATATTATAATTATTAGCATTTTTCAAAGTTTTTATAAAAAAATTAATATAAAATAGAAAAAGCAAAAAATATGTGATATAATTTTAAAGACTGAAAAAGGAG
This sequence comes from uncultured Anaeroplasmataceae bacterium, assembly GCA_934229785.1. Classification (GTDB taxonomy): domain Bacteria; phylum Bacillota_I; class Bacilli_A; order Acholeplasmatales; family Anaeroplasmataceae; genus Anaeroplasma. The sequence continues at coordinate 24,224 of CAKQEA010000005.1, read as the reverse complement.
TTGTTGTTTATGAAGGCAAGTAAAATGCTAATATCTACTTTAAAAGAAGCACCAAATGAAGCTAAAATTGATTCTCATATTTTATTACTTCGTGCTGGTATGATAAAAAATGAGGTTGCAGGTATATATAACTATTTACCATTTGGTCTTAGAGTTTTAAATAAGATTGAAAATATAATTCGTGAAGAAATGGATGCGGCTGGAGGTTTAGAAATTCTTTGTTCGGCTATTCAACCAAAGGAATTTTGGGAGGAATCTGGTCGTTGGTTTAAATATGGTCCTGAGTTAATGAGATTTAAGGACCGTCATGAGCGTGAATTTTGTTTGGGTCCAACTCATGAAGAGGTATTTACTTCAATGGCAAGAGAGCTTATTAAAAGCTCAAAAAATTTACCAATGAATTTGTATCAAATTCAAACTAAATATCGTGATGAATTAAGGCCAAGATTTGGATTAATGAGAAGTCGTGAATTTATAATGAAGGATGCTTATTCATTTGATAAGGATGAAAAAGGCCTTGAGGTAAGCTATCAAAATATGTATGATACATATTCAAAGATTTTTACAAGATTAGGATTACATTTCCAGGCTGTTTTAGCTGATACCGGAAACATAGGTGGTAATGGCTCACATCAATTTATGGCATTATCAGATGTAGGAGAAAGTGAAATTGCTTACTGTGATGCATGTGGATACGCTGCAGATGTTGAAAAAGCAACATCGCAAAAGCCTGAATTAGATAATTCTTTTTTATTACCATTAAAGAAGATTAATACTCCAAATCAAAAAACAATCGAAGAAATTTCATCATTTTTAAATGTTGATTCAAAGAAAACAGCGAAAACAATTATTTATCATGATTATGTAAATAACAAGCTTGTTGCTGCTGTTGTTTGTGGAGATAGAGAAATAAATGAAATTAAACTTGTTAATGCACTAAATTCAAATGAAAATTATTTAGAATTAGCTAAGGATGATGAAATTTTATCACTTGGTACAATTCATGGCTTTTGTGGACCAAAGGATATTAAATGTGAGGTTTACATCGATGAAGAAGTTGCATCAATGAAAAATATAATTATTGGAGCTAATGAACGTGATTATCATTACGAAAATGCTAATTATGGTCGTGATTTTACTGGTATTGTTTGTGACTTAAGAAAAACAGTAGCTGGAGATTTATGCCCATGCTGTGGCAAGCCAATGAAAATTGAGCGCGGTATTGAGGTTGGACAAATATTTAAGCTTCAAACAAAATATTCTCTTCCTATGAAGTGTGTTTATGTTAATGAGCAAGGAAAAAACGTACCAATGGTTATGGGATGCTATGGAATTGGTGTTACAAGAACATTACAATCAATTGTAGAACAATATCATGATGAATTTGGTATTAAATGGCCATTAAATGTTGCACCATACCATGCTGTAATTGTTCCTATTAGTTATAAGGATGAATCTCAAAAGAATTTAGCTGAAAATATTTACACAAAATTAAAGAAAAATGGTATTGAGGTTATTTTAGATGATCGTGATGCTAAGCCTGGCTTTAAATTTAAGGATTGGGAATTAATTGGTATTCCTTATATGGTTGTCTGTGGAAAGCGCGCTTCTGAAGGTATCGTAGAATTTAAAAATAGACAAACAATGGTTAAAGAAGAAATAACAGTTGATGCATCTGTAAATAGAATTATTGAAGCTGTTAGAAATATTTAATATATAAATTTATGAAGACGCAAATTGCGTCTTTTATTTTTTGAAAAAAAGTATAAAATAAAAGTAGAAAAAAATAGAGGGTAAAAAAATGGATGAAATTTTAAAATTAAAAGAAATTATTAATAAAAGTAAATATATTGTTGTGTTTTCTGGTGCTGGTCTTTCTACTAATTCAGGTATTCCTGATTTTAGATCGGCAGATGGATTATATAATCAAAAGCTAAACTATAAGGTTAAACCAGAAGAAATTATATCCCATTCGTTTTTTTTGACTTATCCTGAGGATTTTTATTCATTTTATTTTGATAAAATGATTTATCCTAATGCTAAACCAAACTGTGCTCACTTATATTTTAAAGAACTTGAAAAAACAAAAAAAGTTACAATTGTAACTCAAAATATTGATGGGTTACATCAATCAGCTGGAAGTAGTGATGTTATAGAGCTTCATGGCAATGTTAATAGAAATTATTGTATGAGATGTCATAAATTTTATTCTCTTAATGAAATTTATAAAAAAGGAGTACCCCATTGTAAATGTGGTGGTATTATTAAGCCAGATGTTGTTTTATATGAGGAAGGACTTAATGAAGAAAATATAGATAAAGCAATTGAGGCTATATCTAGCTGTGATACTATGATTATAGCTGGTACATCTTTGACTGTTTATCCTGCGGCAAGCTTTATCAGGTATTTTAAAGGTAAAAATTTAGTTTTGCTCAACAAAAGTAAAACACAAGCTGATAATATGGCAACTATTTCTATTCATGATGATATATGTAAGGTTATTACAGAATTAAAAAAGTAATCCGAGAAGGATTACTTTTACTTTGTTAGTAGCTATAATAAGACATTTTATAAAAATATGGATAATCATTTTCAAAATCCTTAAGTGTTGTTCTTGCTGAAGAACCTGGATCCCTAATTAAGAAATTTGAACTAGATAGAGTGTTTGTGCTTGTGAAAGCATAAACTACAACGAAATGTTGTGAGCCATTAGCTTTTTTTCTACCAACTATTACAGGCTTTCCGCTTTCTAGCATGTTATAAAGACTATCTAAATTATTTGTTGTTATAAACTTATATCTTGAAGGCCAATATAAAGAACCATCAGAGGTATAAGAAGAAATACTCTCATAATAAAGTGGAGTTAATGTTTGCCCTCTTCTGAAGGATTCAACCATTGCCATAGAAGTAGTCAAACAACCAATTTCTTTAAATGTTTTTCCTGATTTGCCAATTGTACTATATGCCCATCTTGAATCATATTGTTTAAAGCTAATAACGTTTAAATTTATATTTGAGTATTTATAGCTGTTAGATAAATAAGCTTTAGAAACATAACCTACCTTGTTACCATTATAAAGTATTTTTAGCCATGAATTATTTATTTCTAATGCTATAACTGATTCTTTATCCTTTAATTTGTCTATTATAGAATAATTTGTAGAAGGACCAGATCTAACATTTAAGTTAGCACCACCGGTTTTAATTACTCTTTCATCTTGTGAAATTATTTTTACATAATTTTTGTGTACATAACCATAGCTACTTTTTTGGTATTCAATATAGTAGAAATCATTTTTTGAGCCAATTATTGTAAAATAGCTTGAATCACTAAGCTTTGTTTTAATGTTTGACGAGGTTGAAGCGTCAGTTCTAACGTTTAAATTTGCACCTCCTGTTGATACAATTGCAGCTTTAGTGCTTTCCTTAGCGCTTACCTTAACTAATGTAAAAAAGCCTATGATAAAAATTAATAATGCTAAAAGTTTCTTTTTCATAAAATCACCTCAAGCATACTATACCATAGGCCAAAGTTTATTTAATTTCCAATTTATGGGAGCATAAAATTTATAAAGTCATTTATATGGGTCATCCAAGCTAAATAATCGTTAATTTCATCTTCGTTATATTCGACAATTAAATTACTACATTTTAAATCATAAAAAGCTTTATATAGCTTGTAATATAAATCTTCATCAAGAGTGTTACCGCCATAATATAGATAAACTAGTTTATTATTAGTAAAATGGTTAATTAAATCCTCAATATGACCATTACAAAGGCTTACTGCTGGTGAAAAAATACCTGCACCTCTAAATAAATCATAATGATACAAGGTATATAGAGCTAGCATAGCTCCTTCAGCAAAGCCTAAAAGATATATATCATCAGTGATTCTATATCTTTCTTTGATTAGAGGATATAGCTTATCAACTAAATAATTTGAAAAAATAATTGCTAGTGATGAATCTATTTCTTTGTTTTCTTTATTGTAAAATGGAAGTAGCTCACTTTTACGCCATAAATCATTTGAAGGTGAATGAATACCAACGCAAATGCATTTTTTTTCACATGAATCTAGGATTGAAGGAAGATCAAATTCCTTTTTTTTATCATCTAAGGAATGAAACATAATTTGTCCATCAAGTGCAAATATAACAGGATAATAACTATTATTATCGTGATAGCCATCAGGTAAATATATAGAAATTTTTAATTGTCTTTTTAATTCATATGCTGTAAGTTTAAAATTTTCAACCATTTTATCACCATCTCTATTATACTTTATTATTTTAAAAAATGAAAAATAAATATATTTTTGGCACTACAATATTGACTGTGCCAAGAAAAAGTAATATAATAATAAATGTTAAGTTAGCACTTTATTGATTGAAGTGCTAAAAAAGGAGGATAATGAAATGAAAGAAACTAAGGAATTTAAAACAGAAACTAAAAAGTTACTTGATATGATGATTAATTCAATTTATACCCATAAGGAAATATTTTTAAGAGAATTAATTTCAAATGCAAGTGATGCGATTGACAAAAGACATTATTTATCTTTGACAGATTCAAAAATTGCATCAGATGACTATAAAATTTTAGTTGAAGCAGATAAAGACAAAAGAACAATTACCATTACAGATAATGGTGTTGGTATGACAATGGAAGAGCTTGAAGAGAATTTAGGTACAATTGCTAAATCTGGATCTAAGGAATTCTTAGAGGCTGTTAGCAAAGAAAATACACCAGATGTTGATATTATTGGTCAATTTGGTGTGGGCTTCTATTCAGCATTTATGGTTGCTGATCATGTTGAGGTATTATCTAAATCAGTTAAGGATAATCAGGCACATTTATTCACATCTGAAGGATTAGAATCATATACAATTGAGGATGCAGCTAAGGATGATTATGGTACAGTAATTACTTTGTATCTTCGTAAAAATGAAAAAGATAGCGATGGTAATGAAACAGAAAATTATGATGAATATCTTGATGAGTACAAGATTAAAGAATTAATTAAGAAGTATTCAGATTATGTTCGTTATCCAATTCAAACTTGGGTTACAAAATATGATCCAAAGGATGACAAGGATGATAAGGATAGTGAACCAAAAACTCATCTTGAGCTAGAAACTGTTAACTCAATGCTTCCAATTTGGAAAAAGAATAAGAGTGAGGTTACTGACGAGGAATTAAATAATTTCTATAAGACTAAATTTATGGATTACCAGGATCCTATTTCTTCAATTCATGTTAATGTTGAGGGTATGTTAACCTATAATGCCTTATTATTTATTCCAAAGAAGCCTATTTATGATTTCTATTCAGATAGAAATGAAAGGGGATTACAGTTATATACAAAGGGAGTATTTATCCTTGACAAGTGTAAGGAGCTTATTCCTGAGTATTTAAGATTTGTTAAAGGTTTAGTTGATAGTGCTGATTTATCATTAAATATTTCACGTGAAATGTTACAAGAGGATCGAGCTATTAAGAAAATTGCTGCTAATGTTGAAAAGAAAATTTTAGCAGAGCTTCAAAGAATGCTAAAAAATGATCGTGATAAGTATGAGGAATTCTTCAAGGATTATGGAATTAATTTAAAATATGGTCTATATGAAAATTATGGTGAGAAGAAGGATTTATTAAAGGATTTAATTATCCTTAAGAGCTTCAATCAAGATAAGAATATTACATTCAAAGAATATGTAGAGGCAATGCCTGAGGGTCAAAAGTCTATTTATTACGCTGTAGGTAAGGATAAGGATGCCGTTTCTAAGCTTCCACAAATGGATTTATTAAAATCTAAGGGCTATGATGTATTAATTTTATCTGATGATGTTGATGAATTTATGATTCAAATATTAAAGGATTATGACTCTAAGGAGTTCAAATCATTAAATCAAGGTGATTTAGGCTTAATTGATGAAGAAGAATCTAAGAAAATTGATGAGTTAAAGGAAGAAAAGAAGGATTTCTTAGCTAAAGTTAAAGAAGCGTTACCTGGTGTAAAGGATGTTGTGTTATCTAAGAGATTAGTTGATGCTCCTTGCTGCTTAACAGCTGATGGCGGTTTATCATTTGAAATGGAAAGAGTTTTGAAGAATCAAAGCCATGGTGAGGTACGTGCTGAGCGTATATTGGAGTTAAATCCAAATCATCCTGTTTTTGCAAAGCTTGAAGCAACTTACAATGTTGATAAGGAATTAGGAGATAAATATTCTAACATCTTATATGCTGAGGCTTTAATGATGGAGGGTATTTTACCTGATAATCCTCAAGAATTTGCTAAGGATGTTTGTGAATTATTGTTAAAATAATAAATATATAAATAAAATACTTAATAGTGAAGAATTAAAATATATCTTTTATTTTCTTCACTTTTTTTCTTTATGAAAATGCTTTAAATATTAAATTTATTGTCTTTTATTTGTTGATAAAATAGCATTAAGTGATATAATAATATCTTGTTGGGAGGACAAAAAAATGTTTTTTTTAAGTGGAATTGAGAAATTGGATTTACTTTTACCTTTAGCTCTTGTTTTGTTACTATCAAAGCTTTTGCAAATGGGGTGCAAAAAGGTAAAGCTTCCACAGGTAGTAGGAATGCTACTTGCGGGTATTATTATAGGATTAATTAAGTATATTCCTAATCAGGGAATATTAACAGAATCTGCAATTGCAGGTATTAAGTTCTTAGCTGAAATTGGTGTTGTACTTATAATGTTTTCTGCTGGATTGGAAACTAATATTCAAAGTATAAAATCAAGTGGATTATCTGCGATAGTTGTTACATCCTTAGGAGTTATTGTGCCAATGGGTTTAGGCTTTGTTGTGGCTGGTTTATTTAACGGCTGGAGTGATATTTATTCTAATTTGTTCTATGGTGTAATTTTAACTGCAACATCTGTTTCTGTTACAGTTGCAACTCTAAAGGAACTTCACAGATTAAATGGTAAGGCTGGTACAATTATTATTTCAGCTGCAATTTTAGATGATATTATCGGCGTTGTCGTTTTATCGATTGTTTTATCTTTATCATCTAATGATCCTTTAGCTACAATTGAAAGTGTTCAAACAATTGGTAAGCTTATGACTGGGAATAATGCTAATTTAGCTATTTTAGCTGTTTTCTTGGATGTAATAATGTTTTTTATCTTTACAATAGCATTAGGCGTTGGAATGCATTATGTATTTAAATATTTAAATAAGAAAAAGGCTCATAAGAGAAGAGTTCCTATTTTTGCAATTGCTTTTTGTTTCTTTATGGCTTGGGCTTCAGAAAAATGGTTTGGAGTTGCTGATATAACTGGTGCTTATTTTGCTGGTTTATCACTTGCAGGCATTGGTCATCATATTAACCCAATTAAGGACGCATTAGCAGATGATACTACAGATTATATCGAACGTAAGAGTGATGTATTAAGCTATATGATTTTTTCACCAATATTCTTTGCTAATGTTGGTATAAATGCCTCTTTTGATGGTTTAAAGGGTTCAATGTTTTTATTTGGTGTTTGTTATATTCTTGCTGGATTATGCGGTAAAGTGCTTGGATGTGGAATTGGTGCTAAAATTACTGGTAACAGTATGAAAGACTCTATAAGAATTGGTATTGGTATGATGGCACGTGCCGAGGTTGCTCTTATTTGTGCTCAAAAGGGTATTGATGCTGGCTTGGTTGATTCAGGTATGTCAACATTTATTGTTATATTAATTGTTATTTCATCATTTGTGACACCTTTGATTTTAAAGGCTACTTATAAAAATGAAGATCCTGTTAAAGAGGATTACAAGGAAGAGGTATTTACAGCAGTACATGAACCTGCAGTATCTTCTATTAATGAAGGCTACAAGGATTCAGAAAATGTAGAACCTTAATGTAAATAATTATAACTAAATAGAATTTATTCCCAAGTAAATATTGGATATCTTTAAAAAATGATATTCAATATTTACTTGGTTTTTTTCTATAAAATTGTGTTACTTTTTCCGTTTATATTAAAAAAATAGAGTTATAATAGCATATGAGGATAGAGGTGTTACAATGCAAAACTACGAAGATGTTAATAGTAAATATATAAAATATGCAAATTTTAAGCTAAAGCATACAAAAAATAAAGATAAAAAAGAGTATTTAAAAAAATATATTGCTGATTTAACCATTATGGATTATCAAGAGGCAAAGAAAAATAAAGCAATTGCAGAATCAAAAAGAAAAAGAACAATGATATTAAGTGGAAATTTAGGAAAAACAATCTTAATGATAATTGTGCCACTTGCAATCTATCAATTATTTAATAGCTTGTATTCACTAATAGATGCCGCTATTTGTGCTCAAATATCAACTGATGCTCAAGCTAATGTAGTTGCTATAAACCAAATTAAGTCGACTATTTCTGCCTTTGGTGCAGGGCTTGCAGCTGGTGGAGCTGTATTAGTTTCGAGGTATTTTGGGGCAGGAGATGTAAAGAATGCTAGGTATGCTTCTTCAAATATATTTTTCATGTCAATAATACTAAGTGCTATTTTATGTTTAGTTTTAATTCCGTTATCTTATCCTTTATTAAAATTATGTCAAGTGCCTGGCGCATCAAATCCTGATGTTTTAATTTACTTTATTTTGCAGCTTTTTGAGCTAGTTTTTGTATCTTTGAATAATGTATTTATTGGTTTAGAGAAAGCAAAAGGTAACTCGAAAGTTATTATGTATTTAAATTTAATGGTTTTAATTATTAAAATAGGATTGACCTGCTTATTTGTTTTTGGCATTGGTGGTGATTGCAAAAATATCATTTATGTTGAAATTTCTACAATTATTGCGCAAGCTACCCTAACTATTATTGGTTTATTTATTTTGTTTAGTAAAAATAATATTTTAAGATTATCCTTAAAAATGATTTTACCTAAAAAAATGTTTATTTTGCCGATTTTACGTTTATCAATTCCAATTTTTTTAGGTAAATTTGTTATGTCCTTAGGAAAAGTAGTTGTAAATGCTATGTGTGGATATTATTGGAATGCCGTTACAGATGGATTGATTGTTGGAACACTTGGTGTTTCAAATAATATGTGTGGTTTAATTACTTCACCTACTAATTCATTTGAAGAGGGAGAGTCAACTATTGTTTCTCAAAATTTAGGAAATAGAAATATGAAAAGAACATTAAAGGCTTTTATTTATACTCTTGTTGGTGTTACTATAGTTTCAGTTGTTGGATATGTTTTGATGCGTTTTGTTTTTATAAATCAATTAGTTGAATTATTTACATCAAGTGATGCTAAAAGTGATGCGTATAAGCAGATGGTAAAGGAAATATTTGTTTGGGATTCATTATCAATCATTTCTTTAGGTATAACTGCCGGAGTGTTAGGATTATTGTACGGATTTGGTCAAACTAAGCTTTCAACTATTTTGAATTTATCGCGTATTGGAAGTAGAATTATTTTCTTATTAATTATTCATTCCCTTAATCCAAATATGAGTGCTACATTATGTGCTGGATTATCAATGGGTATTAGTAATACAATTATTTTATTAATTTCTATTGTGTTCTTAGTTGTGTTTTTATTATATGTCAAAAAGAAAGGCTATAAAGGTATGAAATTTTCTGACCCTGAACCAGAAATGAGTGAGCTTGTTTTGGATAATGATTAAACTTTAAATTTTTTAACATTTGATATATAATTTCATTTGAGGTGTTTAAAATGGCAGAAATGAGAGAAATTAAAATTAATAGTGAAGAAATTTATAATGGGAAAATATTAAGACTTGATCGTGATTTGGTAAAGTGTCCAAATGGTAATGAAGCATATAGAGAGGTTGTAAGACATCATGGTGGCGCAGCAATTCTTTGCTTGAATGAAGAAAATGAAGTGTTACTTGAGCGTCAATTTAGATATGCCTATGATGAGGTAATCTATGAGATTCCTGCTGGAAAGCTTGAAAAAGGAGAGGACCCTTATTGTGCTGCACTAAGAGAACTTGAAGAAGAAACAGGGTTTATGGCAAATAAGCTTGAGTCCTTAGGCGTTATTTATCCTAGCTGTGGATATACTGATGAAAAAATATATTTGTTTTTGGCGAATGATTATACTAAAACAAAGACTCATTTTGATGATGATGAAGTTATTGAAACTATTTGGGTATCTATAAGAAAATTAAAAAATATGATTTTAAATGGTGAAATAAAGGATGCCAAAACTATTTGTGCATTAAATAATTATTTAATTAAAGATAATAAATAAGATAAAATATCAAATTAATATAATATTATGTTTAAAGAGCATAGTGGTATATACTTTGAATGCGTTGACAAGAATGTCAACGCTATTTTTTTAAATTGAAATCGATGCAGTGGTAAACACTTAAAAAAATATTTCTCGATTTGTCTGAGCACATTTTAAAAGCAAAAATTTAAATTGTATTTTTTAGAAAAAGCATTTTATCAATAGAGTGAGAATATATTGCTATATAAACTTTTCATTAAAATTAATAAAATTAATTTAAATATTTAAAAAAATTAATAAAAATGCAAAAATATATTGATTTTATTAAACATATAGTTTAAAATGATAAATGTTAGAGGTGATATTGTGAAAAAGAGTATAATTGGTTATTGTCCTATTTGCTCATCAAAACTTCAGGTAAAAACTTTATATTGCAAAAATTGTGAAACAGAAATAAGTGGTGAATTTATGATGACACCTTTTGATTATTTAAATAAAGAACAGTTAAATTTTGCACTTGTATTTATTCAATGTGGTGGTAATATTAAGCAAATTGAAAAGAAACTTAATATTTCATATCCAACAGTAAAGAAGAATCTTGATGAATTATGTAGTGCATTAGGGATGACTGGTGGGGCAAGTATAGTTGACATAAAACTAGATAGAGATGTTGTTAAGCAAAAACTAAAAAATGGCGAGATTTCATTTGAGGATGCAGAAGAGATTTTGGGAGGATTATAAGATGAAGGATGTATATTTAAAGAGATTGGAAGAAGAATTAAATAAGCTTAATGCAATAAATAAAGATGATATTTTAGAAAAATATCGTAAAAGATATGATTTTGGTTTAGAGGCTGAAATGAGTGAAGATGAAATTGAAGCAATGCTTGGTGATCCTTGTGATATTGCAAGTAAGCAAGGTAATGCCTTTAAAAATGAAATTGTAGAATTAAATGAAGCTAATGTTTTAGATTTTAAGATTAATATTTCTTCTTTAAATGATGACATTGAAATAATTGATTTTGATTGTGATAGACCTAAGGTTGATTTATCTTTAACAGATAAAGATATTTATGTATTAGATGATAGTGATAAGATGCTATCGCTTAAGGCCAAAAAAAGGAGTTTCTTTTCGTTTAATAGGAAATCTGGTTTAATTAAGGTATATATTTCTAAAAAAATAAAATATAATGATATTGTTATTTCAACAACTAGTGGTGATATTAAGAGCTGTGATATTAATTCAGCAAATTTAGAAATTAATGCTGTAAGTGGTGATTTAAAACTTGATAATATTGATGCTGATGATTTTATGCTAAATTTAGTTTCAGGTGATGCTTTAATTTCTGATGTGTTTAGTAAAAATATTAGTATTGAAACAGTTTCAGGTGATGTTAAAATTGATTTCTTGGTTTCTGATGAAACAAGAATTGAAACAGTTTCAGGTGATGTGGTAATAAATCAAGCCAAAGGAAATATTAAGTCATCGTCTATAAGTGGTGATATTATTATCAATAGTAATAAAAATAATACTAATGTTATGGATTACTTAAAAGGAGTTGTGAAAAAATGAAAAAGAGAATAATAGCAGCAACACCAATGATATGTATAATTATTTACTTATGTCTTGGCTTCATTTGGGGATGGTGGCATCCAGGCTGGGTTGTGTTTTTTGCAATTCCAGTAGTTTCATGTATATTAGAAGAAAGAAGTTTTAGGTATATTTATCCTACATTATGTGTTGCAATATATTTATGCTTGGGATTTATTTGGGGATATTGGCATCCAGGTTGGATAATTTTTCTAACAATTCCTGTTTTTTACACTTTAGTTCCTAAGAAGAAGTTTAAATGAGGTGTGAAAAAATAGATTTTTTTAAATCTATAATGTTTTCACCTCATTTGGGTCTAGATTAATACTATTAATAAACGAAAAAATGTAACTTTTAAGGCGAGAATCCCCCTTACCCCATAGTTACATTTTTTATTTATTGAACAATTTTCTTTTGTTCTTTTTTATATTTCTCTTGATTATTATGATATTTATATAGATTATGACCAATAGAAACTAAATATATTTCAAGTTCTACTGATGTTTTACCTTATCTTAGAACTATGTGAATGTCACAAGCAGTATAATGGAAAAAGCAAAGTAAAAAAAGAGGCCACAATTGATGATGTGATATCATAAGCTTTCGTGCAATTTGCATAAAGATATGTAAAAGACATTGAAAAAACTAAGATATATGGTATAATTTTGCTATAAAAATTGAAGGTGAATAATAATGAAAAAATTAGATTTAAATTTAAATGTTTTTTCTAAAGTCGAATATATTCAAAATGGTAAAAAGATAACTGAAAAATTCGATAATAGACCTGCAATCTTGACAGTTGACGAACCATCTATAATAAAAATAACTACATATGAAGAAAAAAGTGTTATTAAATATGTAATAAAAAATTCAATTTTTGGGTTTATTAATTTAATAGCATCAACGGGAGATTTTTTTAAAAAAAATGCAATAAAAAAATATAATATTATAAATGATAATAAATCAAATGACATTATTGATGATGTTTTTTTATCAAAGCATAAATCAAAATCATATGGTTTTGTTTTAAATGTTATTTCTTTTATATTAGTTATTCTTTTGATTTTGTTCGTTGTTTTTCTAGCAATAAATTTACATATTTTTGAATCGAATAAATGAAAAGAATATTAAAAATTGTTATTACCACTATTAATATTAATATGTACTCTAAGTTAAGGACACTTATAAAAAAAGCGTAATTATTTGTGTATATATTGTCACTCCACTAGGGAAAACACAAACTTAATATTTCATTGGAAACTAATTGTGTTGATTCATGATTAGTTTCTTTTTATGCCCTTCATAAATTTCAGCCATTTTAATTTTTATACTATATGTTTTACTTTTTTGACTATCCTTGAATCCACATTTTTCTTTTAATGGACAATTCTTACATTTATTAACATCAAAATAATAAGTAACATATAATACTTCATTTTCGCCATGAATCTTCTTTTTTTCATGTTCTGCTTTTCTAAATGCCAATTCTTTATTAGGACATACATACATTTTTGCATCTTTATTATATGTGAATTCTAAATCGTTTTTCATAATTTATCATTTCCTGATACACAATTACTTAAATTTGATACTAATTTTATATCATTTTCATTTGCATATTTAATATTATCACGTTCAAAATAAGCTCAATCAGAAACTATATTTTCCACCTCAACACCATTTGATTTCATTTTTTAACAAGTGTTAATGATTATGAATACATGCCGTTCTTTTTTTAACGCTTACATTTAAACAAAAAAATTTATAAAAAATTACTTCTCTAATAGTGGAAAAAAGTATTTTTCTTTTGTATAATATCATTTAAAGAATAATGGAGGTGTTACTGTGAGAAATCTAATGAATTATTTAAAACAATATGGTAATAAAGCATTTTCTGAATTTAAATTTAATGAAATAGATGGCTTGATTCTTACAGAAATCACCTATTTTTCGATTGAATATTTAATGAATGAGGATACAATATATACTATAGAGGATTTATTTATTGATGATAATTTACAAAATTTAATAATTGATACTTTTTCTCCAAAGAAGAATATTAAGCTTATGAAGCTTATAAGAATGTGTAGTCGTTTTAATAAGGCTAAAATTGTTATGCTAAGAAATAAATTTTCTTATAATTCTTGTGAACAATTTTATGCATTAACCTATATATTTCAAAATTTTATGTATGTTGCATATAGAGGCACTGATTTAACTTTTTTAGGCTGGAAGGAAAATTTTAATATGTCATATCTTAATGAAATTCCTTCACAAAGAGATGCAGTTATCTATCTTATGGATGTTTATAAAAAATATAATATGCCCTTTTATGTTGGTGGACATTCTAAGGGTGGTAATCTAGCTGTTTATGCAGCAATGTATTGTGCTGAAGATGTTAAAAAAAATATAATAGAAATTCATAATTTTGATGGACCCGGTTTTTATAAGGACATTACTAAGACTAAAGAATTTTTAGAGCTTCAGGATAAGATGATTACGGTAACAACTAAGGCAGCTATCGTTGGCTTATTATTATATCATACTAAAAATATTAGCATTATTAATGCAAGAAGTGTTTCTATTTTGGCTCATGAGCCCTATAATTGGGAAGTGACAAAAGATGGTAAATTTAAGCGTATTAAGAAAAACACTATTGCATCACGTTGGTTTCAAAGAACTGTAAGAATTTTCTTTCACCTTACTACAGAGAAGGAAAGAGAAAATTTTGTTAATTTATTGTTTAAATTGATTTTAAGAAGTGAAAAAATAGGAGTGAATGATTTTAGACGTCATCCTATAAAGTTTATGAGAGATACTAAGATTATGAAAAAAACTTTAACCTTAGAGGAACAAGGCTACTTGAAGGTGGAGTTAAAAAAGGTAAATGCTAGTGTTAAGCTTGCTTTAAAGTATAAGCTTAAGGAAATGAAAACTGGCAAAAAGGATGATTACTCAGATTTAAAAATAGAAGATTTAAAAATAAAAGGATTCGATTAGAATCCTTTTACTCGTTTTAATGTTAAAATATTATGCTTCAATATTTTTGATAAATGCTATATAAGCAAGATATGCTTCATAAACATCTACCTTAGAAACAACCTCACATGGAGCATGCATTGAAAGAACTGGAATACCTGCATCTACAACAAGCATATTTTTGTTACCCATTATGTAAGCAATTGTTCCTCCTCCGCCTGCATCTACCTTACCAAGCTCGGCAGTTTGGAAGTTAATATTATTTTCATCCATTATTTTACGAATTTGAGCGATGTATTTTGGATCTGCATCGTTGCATCCACTTTTTCCTCTTGCTCCTGTATATTTGTTAAAGCAAATACCATGTCCAAGATATGCAGCATTTTTAGCTTCAAATACTCCCATATATAATGGATCAACACCGGCAGACACATCAGATGATAGCATTCTTGTGTTTTGCATTGCATGTCTAACCTTTAATTCAGAATAATCTGTTGTTAAATTAATTAACTCAGCAATTACATTTTCATACCAGTCAGACTGAGCACCTGTTGCACCAACAGAACCGATTTCTTCCTTATCAACTAAGTAAGCACATGTTGTATATTTACATTTTCCAGCATCAACAACAGCACGAAGTGATGTATAAGCACAAACACGGTCATCATGTCCATATCCTAGAATCATAGAACGATCTAGGCCTAAATCTCTTGCAGGTCCTGCAGGAACAATTTCGATTTCAGCAGAAACAAAATCCTCTTCCTCGATATTATAAGAATCCTTTAATATTTTGCTAACATTTGCCTTAACTGATTCCTTTTCCTCATCCTTAAGTGGAATTTGTCCGATTGTGATATCTAAATCCTCACCCTCAACAACCTTACCACCAGCTTTAGACATTTTTTCAGCTGCAAGGTGTGGTAATAAATCTGAAATACAAACAACAGGGTCATTTTCACCCTCACCAATTGAAACCTTTATTTGTGTACCATCTTTTTTATAAACAACACCATGAAGTGCTAAAGGACGTGCTACCCATTGATATTTGATAATTCCACCATAATAATGAGTGTCCATCATAGCGAATTCAGTTTTTTCATATAATGTATTTTGCTTTAAATCAATTCTTGGTGAATCAATGTGAGCTCCTAATACATTAATACCCTTTTCAATTGGTTCATCACCAATAACAAATACGCAAATGTTTTTGTCCTTGTTAACAGCGTAAACCTTATCTCCAGGTTGTAATTTTGTAACAGAATTTAGATTCTTAAACCCTAATTTTTCAATGTAATCTATTGAAGCAGATACACATTCCCTTTCTGTTTTTGAATCACTGATGAATTTTTTATATTCATCATTAAATTTCATTAGCTTATCTAAGCCATTTTCTTGATATTTTTTCCAAGCGTTTTTTGAATACATGATTAATACCTCCAGTGATATTTTATCACTTTTAATTATAATAATCTACATAATAATTAGTATATGTTAACTATTTTATTCATAAATTTATAAAGGTGAAGCAAATGGCAAATATAATATTTGTGTTATTGTTTGTTGTTGGAATTGTATATAGTATGATTTCAAAAAGAGAGGATATTGTTTTAAATGTCATTTTATCTGCTCCAAAGGATGCATTTTTATTGTTTATAGATATTTATGTTTTACTAATATTTTGGGGCGGAATCTTAGAAATAATGAAAAGAAGCGGTCTGATGAAAATTATGTCTAAAGCTATAATTTTTTTTATTCATCCTTTATTTAAAAAAATTAATAAGCATGATGAAGCTTTAGAATATATTGCTATGAATTATTTAGCAAATATGCTATCAATGGGGGCATGTGCTACTCCATTTGGACTTAAAGCAATGGATCGTTTAAAAGAATTAAATGATAATTCAGATATTGCCTCAAATGAGATGATTACCTTTTTACTTGTTAATACATCAGGATTATGCTTAATTCCTACAACTCTTTTGGCAATTAGAAATCAATATGGAAGTATAAATTCAGCAAGGATAGTTCCTTTTGTGTTGTTGCTTTCTACTTTTTCAACAATATTGGCTATCATATTAGGAAAGGTGTGTGAACGATTTGGTAGGAATTAGCTATTATTTAATTTTAGTTTTTTTAGCTGTTGTTTTAATATTTTCAATTTTAAAGAATGTTGATGCATATGATTCTTTTTTAGATGGTTGCAAAATATCAATGAAGGATGGAATAATATTATTTCCATATATTTTAGTAATGTATGTTGCTGTAAATGTATTTAGAGCTAGTGGATTTTTAGAAGATATTTTACCAATGAAGAAAATAACTAATGATTTGATTATGCAAGGTGTATTTAGACCTGTTTCTTCACATGCATCACTATCAATGATGATTTCAATTATTAATGACTTTGGTGTAGATAGTAATGAGGGATTTATATCAGCTGTACTTCAAGGTGGTAGTGATACAACAATGTATGTTATGGGACTATATTTTGGATATGCTGGAATTAAAAAAACTAGATATGCTTATATTGTAGGTATTATATGTGATTTGCTTATTTTTATATTGTGTATGGCAATATATTTTTTCTTTCTATAAGTATAATTTGTTTTTTTGTTGTTTTTTTGTTGCTTTTTTAGTATAATTTGTTTGTGGTGATTGTCGTGGATGATAATAAAGAAAGATTACAAAAGGTAATGGCATCTTGTGGTGTCGCTTCACGTAGAAAATGTGAAGAGTATATTTTAGCAGGAAGAGTTAAGGTCAACGGAGTTTTGGTTACTGAGCTTGGAACCAAGGTAGGTAAAAAAGATGAAATTTTAGTTGATGGTAAACAAATTAATAAGCAACAGCATGTTTATTATGTTTTATATAAGCCCACTGGCTATTTAACATCTGTTAGTGATCCTAAAGGAAGAAGAACTATTATGGATTTGATTGATCCTGAAACTAAAAAGACAAGAATATTCCCTATTGGTAGGCTAGATTATGATACCTCAGGTGTTTTATTATTAACTAATGATGGTGATTTATCCTATAAGCTTACTCGTTCTCAAAAGGAAGTTGAGAAGGTTTATCAGGTTAGAGTGAGTGGGATTGTCGATCAAAAGGCTGTTACATCTTTAATAAAGGGTGTAGAAATTGATGGTGTGATGACTAAAAGAGCAAGTGTTGAAATTTTAGATTTTGATAGAAAAAATTCTTCAACATTACTTAAAATCACTATTACTGAAGGAAGAAATAGACAGGTTAGAAAAATGTGTGAGGCTGTAGGCTACGAGGTTAAGAAGCTTAAAAGACTGTCATTTGGAGGTATTACTCTAGATGGTTTATCTGTTGGTGAGTACAGAGCTTTGAAGCCGCATGAGATTAAGGTCTTATTCGGTTTATAAAATATTGAAATGATTTAATTGAGGTTATTATATGAAGAATTTTGTTGTGGCTATAGATGGACCAGCTGGTAGTGGTAAGTCTTCTATTTCGAAGATAGTTGCTAAAAAAATGGGGTTTACTCATCTAGATACCGGGGCTATGTATCGAGCTGTAACTTTGTATGCGTTGAATAAAAAAATTGATTTATCTAATGAAAATGAATATAGCTTTTTAAATGACATAACAGTTATTAATAAAGAAGGGAAAACATACTTAAATGGTGAGGATGTAACTGCTTTAATAAGAACTGAGGAGGTTACAAATAATGTATCAACTCCATCAAAACTTAAAGTTGTTAGAGATAAGATGGTTGAATTTCAAAGAGATTCAGCTAAGGAAGGCTATATTTTAATGGACGGACGAGATATAGGTACTGTAGTCCTTCCAAATGCAAATTTAAAGATTTTTTTAACAGCTTCTGCAGAACAAAGAGCTTTAAGAAGATGTAAAGAAAATAAAGAGCTTGGAATTGAATCAAATTATGATGTTATTTTGAGTGAAATAATCGAAAGAGATTATAAGGATTCACATCGAGAAATTGCTCCCCTTAAAAAGGCGGATGATGCGATTTTAATCGATACTACTAATATGAGTATTGATGATGTTTGTAATACTATAATAAAATTAATAAATGAGAGGTTAAATGAAATGGAAAATTTTAAAATGGAAGATTTAAATATGCCAAAGAAGCTACATGTTGGTGATGTTGTTGAAGGAACTGTTATCTCTATTCAAGGAGATAATACAATTTATCTTGATATTCATAACTTCACAGAAGGAACAATGCATTTAGATCATTATACAAAGGATAAAAATGTTACTTCATTTAAGGGACTTGTACATGTTGGAGATGTAATTCGTTGTGAGGTTGCTAAGGTTAATGAGGAAAGTATTTATCTTTCAAGACTAAATCAAATTGTTGAAGAATCATTTAAAAAGGTATTAGATGCTTATAATGATGGCAAGGATATTGATGTAGAAGTTAATGGTGAGGTTCAAGGTAAAGGATATACTGTTTTATTTGAGGGTAATCAGTTATTTATGCCAAAGAGTCAATCACCAGAAGGTGTTAAAATTGGTGATAGATTTGCTGTTAGAATTTTAGAGCTTGATGATAAGAAGCGTCGTGGAGTTGTGTCACGTCGTGCTATTGAACAAGAAATTTATCAAGAGAATAAGTCTAAAGAATATGATTCTATCAATGTTGGTGATGTTTTAACTGGTAAAATCATTAAGGTTGAGAAGTATGGTGCAATTGTTAAATTTAACTATGTTGCAGGTTTATTAAAGACAAATCAGGTTTCTCATTATTTTATTAATATTGAAAATGAATTACATGTTGGTGATGAGATAGAGGTTAAGGTTACATCTAAGGAAAATGGTAAGCTTGAGCTATCACATAAGGCTTTGTTAAAGACACCTTTTGAGGAGTATGTTGAATCTCATAAGGTTTCAGATAAGGTTAAGGGTAAGGTTGTTAATAAACTTGGATTTGGATTATTAATTGAGCTTGCTAAGGATGTAAAGGGATTACTTCATTCTTCAGAATATTCTCATAATCCAAATGACAATTTTGATAGCTATGTAAAAATTGGTGATGAGATAGAGGTTGCTATTATTGCAATTAATAAGAAGGATGAAAAAATTTCTTTATCACGTAAAGCTTTATTAGATAATCCTTGGAGCAAAGTTGAAGCTAAGGTTGGAGATTTAGTTGATGTAAAGATTACAGATGTTAATGAAAAGGGATTAGCTGTTTCTACTTGCGGTGTTGATGGTATTGTACCTCTTAGTGAGGCAGTTGTTGAACTTAAGAATGCTGATTTAACTTCATATTATTCTGTAGGTGATGAAGCAAAGGCCTATATTACTGAATTAAATCCTCGTGAGTGGAGAATGAAGCTTTCTATTCGTAAATATTTATTAGAAGAAGAAAGAAAATCATATGAAAAGTATTTAAGTGCTGATGAAACTAAGGCTACTACCTTAGGTGATGTATTTAAGGATGTTTTAAATAAATAATTATTAATTGGTGGTGAATATTATGTTGGCTAAGGTTGCTATTGTAGGTAGGCCTAATGTTGGTAAATCTACCCTATTCAATCGTATAATTGGTCAAAGATTATCCATTACTGATGATCAACCAGGAGTAACTCGTGATCGAATTTATTCTAAGGCTTCTTGGCTTAATAGAGAGTTTTTCCTGATTGACACAGGGGGCATTGAGCTTGGAGATGCTCCTTTTTTAACAGAAATTAAAGCACAGGCTGAAATTGCAATGGAAGAGGCAGATGTTATAATTTTTGTTGTTGATTGTCGTAGTGGCTTGACAGAAGATGATTCTTATATTGCAAAATTATTATACAAAACAGAAAAACCTGTTGTTTTAGCTGTAAATAAGGTTGATGATCAAAAATTTAGAGAGAATATCTATGAATTTTATGCATTAGGCTTTGGTGATCCTATTGCTGTATCATCATCTCATGGTGTTGGTGTTGGTAATTTATTAGATGAAATAATTCATGTTTTACCTGCTGAAATTACTGAGGATAAGGATGGAGCAATTAGGTTTTCATTAATTGGAAGACCTAATGTTGGTAAATCATCTTTGACAAATACCTTGTTAAATGATAATAGAGTTATTGTATCTCCTATAGCTGGTACAACTCGTGATACTATTGATACTAGATTTAAGGCATATGACAAGAAATATGTTGTAATTGACACTGCGGGTCTTCGTAAGCGTGGTAAGGTTTATGAAAATGTAGAGAAGTATTCTGTTATTCGTAGTATTGATGCGATTGGTAGAAGTGATGTTGTTTTACTTGTATTAGATGCTTTTGTAGGTATGATTGAGCAGGATTTACATGTCGGACAATATATTGAAGAATATAATAAGCCCTGTATTATTGTAGTAAATAAATGGGATTTAGTTGAAAAAGACTCTAAAACTATGCAAAAGTGGATTGATGACATAAGAGGTAACTATAAGTATTTAGATTTTGCACCTATTGTATTTTTATCAGCTAAGGAAAACAAACGTGTTCATACTTTATTTCCAGCTATTAATGAAGCTTATGAAGCATATCATAGAAGGATTTCAACATCTGTCTTAAATGATGTTGTAGCAGATGCAGTTGCAATGTTTCCACCTAGTGAGTTTAATGGTGGTAAAATTAAAATTTACTATGCATCACAAGTTGGTGTTGAGCCTCCGACTTTTTCGTTCTTTGTTAATGATCCCAAGTTTTTACATTTTTCATATTATAGATATTTAGAAAACCAAATTAGGAAAAATTTTGATTTCTATGCTACCCCTATTAAGCTAGAATTTAGAAAGAGGGACTAATTATGAATGTTTCAATCATTGGTGGAGGTTCATGGGGAACTACACTAGCTCAGGTTTTATCAGATAATGGTAATAATGTTTTAATTCGTGATATTAACGATAAGTTTGTTGAAAAAATCAATAATGAACATCTTCATCCATTTTTTGATACTATTATACCCACAAATATAAAGGCAACATTAAATTTAACTGAAGCAGTAAATTATTCTGATGTGCTTGTACTTTGTGTTCCTACAAAGGTTATGCGAAGTGTGTTACATGAAATTAATTCCTTAATTAATGATAAAAAGCTATTTGTTAATGTAAGTAAGGGGATTGAACCTGATACTTCATATCGTGTAAGTCAAATTGTTTCTGATGAAATAGATGAAAATAAGCTTATTGGTTATGTCGCTTTATCTGGTCCATCTCATGCTGAGGAGGTTATTTTAAGGAAGGTTACATCATTAGTTGCAGCATCATCAAATTATGAATTAGCTTTAACTACTCAGAGGTTGTTTTCTAACGATAAATATATGAGAGTTTATACATCTGATGATGTTATAGGTGTTGAAACAGGTGGCGCAATAAAAAATGCTATCGCTATTGTTTCTGGAGTTGCTACTGGTATGGGGCTTGGAGAAAATGCTAGAGCATTTTTAATTACACGTGGTGTTAAAGAAATTGTTTCAATTGTTACTGCCTTAGGTGGAAAAATGGAGACAGCCTATGGTTTATCAGGTATAGGTGATTTAATTGTTACTGCATCATCAATGAATTCTAGAAACTTTCAATGCGGTTTAAAGCTTGGAAGTGGAATGAGTGTTGATGAGGCTATTGGCTCAATTAATCAATCTGTTGAAGGCGTTAGAGCAATTATGGCTGGATATGAAATAGGTATTAAATATAATCTTGATTTGCCTATTATTGATACAGCCTATTTGGTTGTAACTGGTAAAATTGATTCTAAAGAGGCACTAGGTAAGCTTTTAGGTAGAAGTTTAAAATCTGAAAAATATTGGTAACAAAAATTAAGCCTTCACATAGGATAATGTGGAGGCTTTTATTATGGATTTTAATAAAATTATGGATTTATTAACAAAATCAAATGTAAATAGTGAGGCGATTTCTTCATTAATTAATGAGGCGTCAAAAATGGATTTATCAGATGAAGATAGTCAAAGGGAGCTTATAAGAATGGGTGCTCAAGTTACAGGTAAAAAACTATCTAAGGAAATGGAAGATAAAATAATTGCTATTATAAAGGATAAGGGTATAACAAACGATCTTTTTAACTATGTTAAGTAATTTATAGACAAAATTACAAGGTTTAAAGTAGTATTTAAAGTTCCAATGTGATAAAATACTTAGTAAAGGGAGTGATAACATGGCATTGTATTTAAATAGTGATAATTCAAAATTGAAAAAATATATGAAATCAGAAATATTTATTGATAAATCAATGATTATTAAAGAATGTAATAAACTTTTTGGTTCTGAAAATGCATATATGTGCATTACACGTCCCCGTCGTTTTGGAAAAACAATGACATTATCAATGCTTAATGCTTATTATTCAAAAGGCTGTGATTCTAAATCTATATTTGATAAGCTAAATATAGCAAATGATAACTCATATACAAAACATTTAAATAAACATAATGTTATTTGGATTGATATGTCTAATTTATATACTGACATTAAAGATAAAAATACGTTTGTTGAAAAACTTAAATTTAATATTTTAAGAGATTTAATGGAGTATTACTCTGATATTAATTTTACTGATTTAACTTTGGGTGAAGCCATTGTTAAGGTTAAATCTGAGCTTAATGAACGTTTTATCTTTTTAATAGATGAATGGGATGTTATATTTAGAGAAGAAGAATATAATTATAAGTTATGTGATGAATATATAGAATTTTTAAGAAATTTATTTAAATCTAGTAATGTTTCAAGTTGTATAGATTTAGTTTATATGACAGGAATATTACCAATTAGAAGATATTCAACTCAATCAACCTTAAATATGTTTACTGAATATAATATGTTAGATTCATTTCCCATTGAATCTTATGTAGGATTTACTGAAAATGAAGTAATTGATTTATGTAATAAATATGATAGAGATTTTAATGAAATAAAATCTTGGTATAATGGATATAATTTAAATGGTATTTCATTATATAATCCCAAATCAGTAGTTGAGGCTGTGTTAAGAGGTAAATGTGGAGATTATTGGACTAAAACATCAGCAATTGAGGCAGTCACAAATTATATGAATTATGATAATGGTGAATTAAAAGATATAATTTGTAAAATGATTATTGGTGAAAAAGTTGAGGTAAATGTTAGAAAATTTGGAAATGATTTAACAAAGGTTAATTCAGCAGATTGTGCATTAACAGTATTAATACATTTAGGCTATTTAGCTTATGATGAGGATTTAAAAGCTTGTTATATTCCAAATTATGAAATACGACAGGAATTTGAAAATGCAATAGAGGAATTAGATTGGCATGAAATATATAATCCAATTTCTAATTCAAAAAAACTATATGAAGAAACATTAAAAGGTAATGTAGAATTTATAAATAAAACATTAGACCAAAATCATAAGGATTTAGCAGGACCATTTAATAAGAATAAAGAGGATATATT
>CAKQEA010000004.1 GCA_934229785.1 uncultured Anaeroplasmataceae bacterium | reverse complement strand
GATCAAACATTAACAATAGATGTTAAAAGGGTAAAAGAAGAGAAAAATGATGAGAAAAAGAATTACATTTGTAAGGAACGTTCTGTTTGTGATTATTCACGTAGTTTTTATCTTGAAAATGGTGATGAGTCAAATGTTAAGGCAAAGCTTTCGGATGGCATCTTAATGATTTGTGTTGGCAAAAAGGCTCAAGTAAATACTAAGAAAACTATTGCCATTGAATAATTGATTATTATTTGTGGTAATTATTATATATCATTAGAATAATTTATAATACTTTAAAACATAATCTTTGTTTTAAAGTATTATTTTTTTTCTTTTTCAAATAATATTATTTGGTGATTGTTTTGAAAAAATATCTTTATTATTTAATCCCTATTTTTACATGGGTTTTAAGTATTATTTTATTAATTGTATGTATTATATTTAATAATACAATTTCAGCAATGAATATGGCTTTATCAGTTTTAATTCCATTATTGCCATTTGTATTTGTTATCTACAAACTAATTACAAAAGAAGAAATGCCATTATTACTAAATGTTTTATTTTGCATCCATATAGGATTATGTGTTTATGGTGGTACAATTTTCAATCTGTATGATAAAATTTGGTTTTATGATTTAATATTGCATGGATATTTTGGTTTCTTATATTCCTTAATAATTTATTATTTTCTTTTAAGGCAAAATAATAATATGAGTTCCCATTTTTCTATTTTTATATCAGTATTTATAATGTTAGGCTTTGCTGCAGTATGGGAATGTTGGGAATACTTATGTGATAGAATAACTGGCGGTGATTCTCAAAAAGTTATAGAGTCTATAAATTTAGGAAAATCACCCCTAGCAGACACGATTGAGGATATTTTAATTGCGGTTGTAGGTGGATTAATTTTTCTTATTTTAGCTTATATTGATTATTATAAAAAACATAAAATTTTAAAGTCATTTGTAAAAACAAAGTATATTTCAGATGCAAAAAAATAGCTTTTATAGGATAAAATGTTGTATAATAATTTTAAGGATGTGAGAAAATGTTTAATACTAGTGATATCTCTAAAAATAGTTATATGCTTGAAGGTTCTTTAGCACGAAAGGGCTATGATAGGTGGTGGCATTCATTTACTGGAATCGATGAAGAAACTGGTGAAGAAAAATCTTTTTTTGTTGAATTTTTTATTATAAATCCTAAAAAAAGTATTAATAGACCTATGTTTGGAAGTTGGAATGAAGAACCATCATATTTGATGGTTAAAGCTGGCTGTTGTGGTAAAAATCATGTAGAGCTTAATAGATTTTTCCCCTTATCTTGTGTTCATATTGCTAGTGGTGCTCCGTTTTCAATAGGAGCGGCAGATTGCTTTTGTTCAGAGGATAGACTAAGAGGCTCAGTTATGATTTCAGGTGATGATGTTAATATGCATCCTGAATACATGAGTGGTAGTGGAGCTATGTCTTGGAAATTAAAAATTAAAAAGGAAATTGCTTTTAATGTTGGATACGCTACAAGCTTTTTATTTAGAAAAATTAAAGCATTTGAAATGTATTGGCATGCTGAGGGAATGAAAACCAGCTATGAAGGTGAAGTATTTTTGGGTGGTAGAAGATATATTGTTAATAAAGAAAATTGTTATGGCTATGCCGATAAAAATTGGGGAAGGAATTTTACATCTCCTTGGATTTGGTTATCTTCAAATGATTTGTATAGTAAGAAATATAATAAGAAATTAGAAAATAGTGTGTTCGATATTGGTTGGTGTAGACCTAAGGTTTATTTTATTCCCTTTAATAAAAAGTTACTTGGAGCTATATATTATGAGGGACGTGAATTTGAATATAATTTTTCAAAATTTTGGCATAAATCAAAAATTACCTTTGATTGTAAAGCTTTAAATGATAGGGTTGTATGGAATATTGTTTTAGAGAATAAAAAGTCTAAGGCAATAGTTAATGTTGAATGCTTGAAGGATGAAATGCTTTTAATTAATTATGAAGCCCCTGATGGTGTAAAAAGACATAAAAATTTATATAATGGTGGTACTGGCTATGGTGCTATCAAGCTTTATGAGAAAAATAAAAATAATCTAACACTTATAGATGAAATTGAATGTAAGCATGTTGGATGTGAATATGGTGAGCACGATGAAGAAAAAAAGTAAAAGAGGAAAAATTTTAAAAATATTAATACCAATATTTTCAGTAATATTGATTTGCTTTATATCATTTTTTATTTATGCTGAAATATATTATCATGCTGATGAATCAGTTGATACTGCTTTAAAATCGTCTACATTATTAACAGTTGAAGAAAATAAAAACGATATAGAATTCACTCCTGTGTTAAATACTAGTAAATCTGGAGTTATATTTTATCCTGGAGGAAAGGTAGAGGAGGAAGCTTATGCCCCATTAATCAATAAGTTGTCTAAAACTGGTGTTTATTGTGTAATTGTTAGAATGCCATTTAGACTAGCTGTTCTTGGTTCAAATAGAGCTGATTCAATAATAAAAAATCATTCTGAAATCGAAAATTGGTATATAGCTGGACATTCGCTTGGTGGTGCTATGGCTGCAAGCTATGCTTCTAAAAATCAAGATAAGATAGAAGGATTAATTTTACTTGGTGCCTATTCAACAAAAAGTGTAAAGGACATAAGCGTTCTGTCGATTAAAGGCAGTGAGGATAAGGTTTTAAATTTAGATAAATATGAAAAATATCATGATAATTTACCAGATGATGTAATTGAAGTAACACTTGAAGGTGGTTGTCACTCTTATTACGGTAATTATGGTAATCAAAAGGGTGATGGGGAAGCCACAATAACAAGAGAAAAACAACAAAATCTTACAGTGTCTTATATTAGAGGTTTTATTTTAAAGGAAAATTGGTCATAATATATTAAAATGGTGTACCTTACAAAGGTACACCATTTCTTTAAATCCACCAATCTGGTGTTAAGTCACTTAATGTTTTTACGATATTTTTTTCATAGTCAAGCATTATTTCAATATTTTTATAATCATTAGGCATAATCTGTGTCATTAATTCACGACATGCTCCACATGGAGACATTGCTTTACCATCCCAATTTATGGCTATTACTCTTTTAATTTCACTTTCGTTATTAGTAATCATATTGAAAATTGCATTTCTCTCAGCACAAATTCCTAGGGAACAAGCTCCATCAACACAAACACCAGTATAAATATTACCTGATTTTGTTTCAATTGCTGCAGCAACACCTCCAGCTTCAACAATTTCAGATATTTTTCTAGGGTTTAGTACCTTTTTCGCCTCATTATATAAAACATTCCAATTATTCATTTTATTTCCTCTTATAATACTTTTTACCATTTTATTATCGATACTTGGTAATATAAATTTTATTTTATTCAACTATTCCATGTTTTTGTTTTACATATTGATCAATTTCATCAGCAACCATCTTTGTTGCAGCAACAGCTTCAACAACAGTTTTAGCACCAGAAACTACATCACCTGCAGCATAAACCCCAGGACGAGTTGTTGCTCCATTTTGTGTTGTTTGAATTAATCCTTTTTGAGTTGTATCAATCTGCTTTGTATTTTTAACGATATTGCTTAAAGCACCCTGACCGATTGCGATAATAACTGAAGAAGAACTAATTTTATATGGATGTAAAGAATCATTTGTATAAGTAATTGTGCCATCTTCATTTTCAGTTTTAATAACTGGTTCAACAATAATTCCATCTGGCTCAATTTTAACTGTGTTAAGATAGTAATTCATTTTAACACCATCAACCTCAGCAAGTTCAAGCTCCTCCTCTAAGGCTGTAACTTCTTCACGACCACGGAAGAAAATGATATCAACCTTGGCACGAGACTTACGAAGAATTGTTCTTGCAGCATCCATTGCTACATTACCAGCTCCAATAATTAGCACATGATCTCCAAGTGAATCGTAAGAATCAGGATTTTTTAAATAATCAATTGCAAAATGAACATTTCCAAGTGTTTCCCCAGGAATTCTTAATCTATTTGGATTCCAAACACCAGTACCAATAAATATTGCATCATAGCCATCGCGGAACATATCGTCAATTGTGATTGTAGGTCCAATTAAGGTATTTGGTCTAAATTGAATACCAAGCTCTTGCATTCTCTTAAGTAATAAATCAAGTAATGATTTTGGTAGGCGGAATTCTGGGATTCCATATCTTAATACTCCACCAATTTTATCCTTTGAATCAATTATTGTGACATTGTAGCCTCTTTTAGCAAGTATAATTGCTAAAGTTAATCCAGCAGGACCAGCACCAATAATACCTACTAAAAAGCCATTCTTTTTCTCTGGATTTAATTTTGCTTTTTCTAAATAGAAGGTAGATATATAATTTTCAACTTCAAAAAATTTAATTGGTGCACCTTTTCTATTTAAAACACAATGACCCATACAATTCTTTTCATGAGGACAAATTAAAGAACATAAAGCTGAAAGAGGGTTATTGTTAAATAATTTTTCTCCTGCCTCATCCATTTGTCCGTTTAAAAACATATTCATTATAAGAGGAATGTCTGTTTTTACAGGACATCCTTCTTTACACATTGGTTTTTTACATTTTAAGCATCTTTGTGCTTCACCTAAAATATCTGCCATAATTTCAACTCCTTATAATAGCGCTTTCCTTAAATATAATTATATCAAAAATGTATACAAATAACAAATCCTATTTTTTGAAAGTTAATTTTTAATATATTATTTTTCTATAAAGAATTTTATGTTAAAATGAAAGTATGAAAAATACATGTATTAATTTTATTGCAAAAAATGAAAATTGTAGATTGGCTGAAGAAGTTGGAAGCCAAATTTCAAGAAAATTTTATAGAAATTTAAAGGCTAATTTTCTATCACTTAAGATAAATGAAGAAGAGGGGGATTGGAATAGTATTGTTCATTGTGGCGATGCTATAACCATATATTATATGGTAGATGATGAAATTGATTGGTCTTTATATCCTTCAAAGCTTGATGTTATTTTTGAGGATGCTAATTATCTTATTGTAAACAAAAGAAAGGGATTATTATCTATTCCGACGAAGGGAGAACCATATAGCCTATATCAGGAGGTTTTATATTATTTAAAAAGTACAAATCAAGAATTAAATTGTTCATTACTTAATAGACTTGATAAGGATACAAGAGGATTAGTGCTTGTTGCTAAAAATAGACTAGCTGCTTATTATATGAGCCCAACTCATGAACATATGGAAAGAAGATATTTATGCTTATGCGAGGGGATATTTGATGAAAAGAGCGGAACTATAAAGACATTTATTGACAAGCTAGATAACTCACATACAAGAGTTATTTCTCAAAATAGTGGTAAGATTGCTATTAGTCATTATAGGGTTATTGAGGAATATAAAAATTCCTCATTAGTTGAGTTTGTTTTAGAAACCGGTCGTACTCATCAAATTAGATTACATACAAAATATTTATCACATCCTATTTTAGGTGATATCTTGTATGGAAATGGTGAATATGCTGACGGGTTGGAGCTATGTAGCTATAAAATATCATTTATTCATCCATTTACAAATGAAAAAATTGAATTTGAAATAAAACCGAATTTTATTATTGAAAATTAAAAAAAATTAGTGAAAATTTTTTTTGTTTATATTATAATTTAGTTACTTTAAGATAGGAGTTGAAATTATGGCAAGACAATTATGGAACAAATTAAAGGAAGCAATGATTTCTGTTTTACCAGTGACTCTAATTGTTGTTATTTTAAATTTAACACCACTTGTTGATTTAACAGTTAAAGAAATAACAACCTTTGTTATTAGTGCAATGATTTTAATTTTAGGTATTGGTTTTTTTAATCTTGGTGCTGATTTATCTATGCAGCCAATGGGACAACAGGTTGGTTCATCGTTAATGAAGTCTAAAAAGATGAAGGTTGCATTACTTGTGTGCTTTATATTAGGTGTTTTAATTACAGTTGCTGAGCCTGATTTATCTGTTTTAGCATCACAGGTTGGTGCTGTAATTCCTTCAACCTTACTTATTGTTTCAATAGGTATTGGTGTTGGTATATTTTTAGTACTTGCAATTTTAAAAATAATTTTTAAACGTGATTTATCAATGATGCTTATATTCTTTTATTTTACATTATTTGCGATTGGTTCATTAGTTATTTTAACAGGTAATGCTGATTTTATGGCACTTGCTTTTGATTCTGGTGGTGTTACAACAGGACCTATAACTGTACCATTTATTATGGCTTTAGGTGTTGGAATCGCTGCTACAGTTGGTGGACGTGAATCTAGAGAAAATAGCTTTGGTCTTATTGCTTTATGTTCAATTGGACCAATTATTGCTATTATGTTATTAAAGCTTGGCTTATCTGGAGATGTCAAATATGAGGTCCCAAATTATAGTATTGCAAGTAATGTTGTTTTACAATTTTTTAAGACAATGGGGACTGTTAGCTTGGAGGTTTTGATTGCCTTAGGACTTCTTGTTGTTTTCTTTATGATAATCGAGCTTATTTATATTAAACTTCCAAAAAGAAAGCTTATTCAAATAGGTATTGGTATTTTATATACATTTATTGGCTTAGTTTTATTTTTGACCTCTGTAAATATTGGATTTTTACCTGTTGGATATAAGCTTGGCTCTGAAATAGCTGCCTCACACCCTGCATTAATTGCTGTTTTTGGCTTTATTTTAGGTATGGTTGTTGTTCTAGCTGAGCCTGCTGTACACGTTTTAACAAAGCAAGTTGAAGAAATTACTATGGGTGGCGTTAGTAAAAAAGCGATGTTAATTGCTTTATCACTTGGTGTAGGTATTTCAATTTGTTTATCAATGCTTCGTATAATTTTTGATTTTTCTATTCTTTATTATATAATTCCAGGTTATTTCATTTCATTAGGACTATCATTTTTTGTTCCCAAAATTTATACAGCAATTGCCTTTGACTCTGGTGGAGTTGCCTCAGGTCCTTTAACATCTAGCTTTATATTAGCTTTTGCGATTGGGGCTTGTATGGTACTTCAAGGTGAGGGTAAGGTATTAAGTGATGCATTTGGTATAGTCGCGATGGTTGCGATGACACCGCTTATTACAATTCAGCTTTTAGGCTTTAAATCTGTTATTTCTAATATGGTTAAGAGTAGAAGCAGAATGAAGAAAATCATCGATTCTGATGATGAACAAATTATTAGATTTATGTAGGAGGCTTTTATGGATTTAAATGAAAGAAAAAGAAAAAAAGAGCCTGAGATTGGTCTTACAGCTCCTAATAAATTAAAAATTTTAGTTACAATTATAAATCGTTCTAAAGCAGATTTTTACTTAAATGTTTTAGAAGGCTATGATGTTAATTTACAAACTGTCTTATATGGTCAAGGTACAGCTACATCAGATATGATGAATTATTTAGGCTTAAATGATCAAAATAAAGCTGTTATATTAAGCGTTGTTAATTCAAATCGTGTTAATGACATAGCTGAGGCTTTAGAGGATAGATACTTTAAAACAAGAAATGGTAATGGTGTATCATTTACAATTCCAATTTCATCTGTAATTGGCGTTATGGTATATCAATTTTTGTCAAATAGGGAGGATAAATAATATGGATGAAAAATATCAAGCAATATTATGTATTGTAAATTCTGGTTTCTCTGAAACAGTAATGGCTGCAGCAAGAGAATGTGGTGCAAAGGGTGGTACAGTTATTAATGCTCGTGGAACTGCAAAGGAAGAAACAGAAAAGCTTTTTAACATAAGTGTTCATCCTGAAAAGGAAATTGTAATTATTTTGGCAACAAATGATATTTCAGATGCAATATTACATGCTGTGTATAAGGCTTGTGGACTAAACACACCAGGACAGGGTATTGCGTTTACAGTTCCTGTTGATGATGTAATTGGAATTAGTGGTAAAAAGCAAATTAGTGAATAATAATTTTATTTTAGTCAATACTAATCTTGAAAGGAAGATAAGTATGACTAAAGTAAATTGTAGTGCAAAAACTTGTGGCTATAATGATTGTAGCCTATGTAATAAGAAAAATATTGATATAGAAGGGTTATTTGCTAAAAGTAAAATTGGTACATTTTGCCAATCGTTTAAAAATCCTCATGATAGTAATATCTTGTTAAAGGAAATTGCTTCTGAAATGACTACAGAAAATAACACTAAAATTTCGGTGAGCTGTAGTGCTAACTACTGTAAATATAATAAGGAAAATTATTGTAATAAGGATGAAATTGCTATTGGCAATGATAATGCGAAGTACCGCAGTGAAACAACCTGTGACAGCTTTAAGCTTCGTTAAGTAAATTAAATATTTTAAAATCAATCATAGGAGTATTCATTAGTTCTGGATGAAAGGCTATTCCTATGATTTTTTTATATTTTATAATTTCAATATTATCATCAATTGATTTAGCTATAATTTCTAAATCATCACCTATAATTGAAATTGCCTGATGGTGATATGAATTTACTAAATAGTGTTTATTTTTATATTTTATAAAATGGTTTTCATTTTGATGATTTTTGATGTCTTGATTTAATTTTCCACCAAAGAAAATATTTATACTTTGACATCCACGGCAAATTCCTAATAGTACTTTATCATTGTTTAAGGCATGATTTATAATTTTAAAATCCATCATATCATTATAAATATCAATGTTATTTGATGAGCTGTTATTTTGACAATAATAAAAAGGATCAATATCATATCCACCTGGTAGTATAAAAACATCACACATATCAAGTTTTGATTTATCAAAAAGAAGAATAATCTCCCCCATTTTAGAAAAATAGCTAATATAGCTTTTATTTATATATAGCTTATTATTAAATTTTCTTAACGGAATTCCTATTTTCATTTTATCACCAGTTTATTATATGCTAAAAAGAAAAAAGGACTCATATTGATGAGTCCTCAATTTAAAATGAAATTACTTTACAATAGTACCTTTGATAACACCGAATAATGCACCAGCATTTGCTTCGTCAGTATCAATATGCATAGCTAAAGCGTATTTTTCAGAAACACGAATAACTGTATCTTCTAAAACAATTTTTCTTCCTGTTTCATTTAATACCTTTACACTTACGATATCACCATTCTTTACTCCAAATGCTTCAGCGTCACTAGGAGTCATATGAATATGACGCTTTGCAACGATAACACCTTCAGAAAGTTCAACCTCACCAGCAGGTCCAACAAGCTTGCAAGGAGCAGAACCCTTAACATCGCCTGATTCTCTAACAGGAGCAGTAACACCTAAAGCTCTTGCATCTGTAAAAGATACTTCAACTTGGTTTACATTACGGCATGGTCCTAAAATTGAGCAGTTCAATGTTCCCTTAGGTCCAACTACTTGTACCTTTTGATTAGAAGCAAATTGACCAGGTTGGCTTAATTCCTTCTTAACAGTTAATTGTGCACCCTCACCAAAAAGCTTTTCTAAAACTTCTTGTGTAACATGTACATGTCTAGCACTTGTTTCAATAATAAATTCACTCATCTTAAATATCCCCTTTTTAAATAAATTTATTGCCATTTGATTATACCATATTATTGAAAATTTTACACAAAAAAATGTGTAATATAGTAGAAAAATGAAAAAATATAAACGATTTAATTAAAAATACAATTATTTTTAAACAATTTTGATGAAATTAATAACTATATTTTTAAATCTTAAAGAATAAATAAAATTACTTGGTCTATAAAAACCAAGTAATTAATTATAAATAAATTTATTTTCTTTTTAGTTTTTCAACAACGCGATCGACAATTTGCTTTGGAACATATTTATCAATATTAACGCCAAATGTTACAAGCTCTTTAATTGCAGATGATGAAACCATTTGGTTTTTTGTTGTTGGCATAAGCAGTATTGTTTCAATTCCAGGCAGGATATCTCTATTATATTGAAATAATGAAAATTCAGCCTCATAATCTGAATAATTCCTCATTCCACGAATAATTACACCAATTTGGTTATCTTTACAATATTGCACTACGAGTCCGTCATAGGATGTAATTACTAAATTATTTATTCCCTTTGTTGAATCCTTAATCATTTGAATTCTTTCTTCAACTGAAAAGCTTGCTTTTTTAAACATATTATATGATATAAGAACATGAACCTCATCAAATAGCTTTGAAGCTCTTTTTATAATATCTAAATGCCCATTTGATAATGGATCAAATGATCCAGGATATACTGCACGTTTCATTTTATCGCCTCAGCTTATTATATAACATTTTGTTTGTTAAGTCATCATATAATTTTATGGTGATATTTTGAAAAAATTTTTTTTTATTATTTATGCTTTATTATTAACATCCTGTAGTAGGATGAAGGTTGACTATATTTCTATGGAAGTTGGTGTTGCTTATGCATATTGTATTCAAAGTGGTAGTATTGAGGAGGTACTTATCGATTATGAAATAAAAAGCCCAATGGATGTTTTTAATCTTTATACAATTTATCAAAATTATTTGCCTATTGGTTATTCATCAGAAATTAGTTCTAATTTAAGTCTAATAGAATGTAGTTATAATAAAAATATTGTTGTTTATAAGGTTGAGGGATTACCAAATAATTATTCAATTTTTTATGATTTGCTTCTTAAACAAAATAAAATGTTAGGTTATGATGATGTTAAAATTATTAATTTATAGTTTTTTTTCAAAAAGTGACAAATATTGATTAAAATTAAGTTTAAAATTTGACTGTATTCTATGATATAATTGTTTATAGAGGTAGAAATATGAAGATAGTTATAGCAACAAATAATAAAAATAAGGTAAGAGAATTTAAGAGTTTGTTTAAGAATATTGAATTCTTATCACTTAGTGATATCAACTATACTAAAGAGATAATAGAAGATGGTAAAACATTTGAGGAGAATGCTTTAATTAAAGCTCGTCAAATTGCAAAAGAGCTTGGCGTTATTGCGATTAGTGATGATTCAGGCTTAGAGGTTGATGCCTTAAATGGTGCACCAGGCATTTATTCAGCTAGATATGCAGGTGGGCATAATGATGAAGATAATAATAAGCTACTTTTAAAGAATTTAGAGGGAGTAAAAAATAGAAAAGCAAGGTATGTTTGTGCAATTTGTGTGTGCCAGCCCAATTTAGATTATAGAATTGTGCGTGGTACGGTTGAAGGAAGAATCATAGATGAAAGACGTGGTAGTGAAGGCTTTGGGTATGATCCTTACTTTTATGTAGATGAATTTAAAAAGACATTTGCTGAGGTTTCACTTGAACAAAAAAATACTATTTCACATCGAGCAAGAGCCTTAAGAAAAATTAAGGAGATTTGTAATGAGGATTTTAGTTTTAAGTGATAACCATAATAAAGCAATTGATTTGGATTTTCATCAATATGATTTGGTTATTCATGCAGGTGATAGAGGCAATTTTAAAGATGAAAATGTTAAATACGTTAGAGGTAATTGTGATATAACAGGTGAAAAGGAATTGTATTTTTCATTTAATGATATCTTTATCTTTGTTACCCATGGTGATTTGTATAATGTAAAATACACATTTGATAGGCTAGTATATAGGGCAATGGAATTAAATGTTAGACTATGTATCTTTGGACATACTCATAATCAATGTGTTTTTGAGGAAAATAATATTATTTTTTTAAATCCGGGAGCCTATAAGGATGGCTTCTATGCAGTAATTAACGATGATTTTGTTGAATTATATAATAATGATTTTTGTTATAAGAGAGTAAGAGTTAAGTGGTGATTTAAATGTTATTAAGTGAGGTGCTACAACTTGATAAGGTTCAGTCTTCAATTAAAAAAATTGATCTTTTTTTAGTATCTCAAGAAAAGCTATCAAATGATTACATGAAAGCCTATGCTTACAAAGCAATCATTTTACATGCGATTGGTAAAAATAATGAAGCATTGAAGCTTTTATTTACAATGGTTCCCCTTTTTAAAGAAATTGATTCAAATGGAATTATTGCCATATGTGATGGAATAATAGATATTTGCCTAGATTTAAAAAGATTTGATCAGGTTACAAAATATATAGAGGTTAAGAAAAATTATCTGCCAATATCAAAAAATATGCTATATGTTAAAGATAATATTAAATATTATTTAGCCTCAAATCAGCTTTCTGAAGCTCAAAATGAATTGTTAAAATATCTTGATGATGATATTTCTAAGGAGGAACAAATATTTGCTAAGGAACAGCTTATAAAAATTTATTATGAAACTCATCAATATTCAAATTATTTAGATTTAGCACCAGATTTAATTTCTTATTATCAATCTAATCTTGCATTAAGTGCTCTTGCGGTTTTGGAATTAAATAGAATTAGTATTTACTATGAGCTTGGAAATTATATTCAAGCAATTATTTCAGGTGGTGCTTATTTGCATGATGATAATATAGATATAAATCATAAGATGGCTTGTGCTACTATTGTTATTAATTCATATTTAAAAACAAATGACTTTAAACGTGCTAGTATTGTTGAAAGTGATTATTCAGAAAATATTGATAATTGTGATTCAAATATAGCAATTGGCTTTTGCAAGGCAGCTTTAGATTTATATACTAAAAAGAATTCTTTAATTTCAATTAAGGAATATCAAGAAAAAATAATGTCATTGCAAGCTTTGAAGCAAGAAGAAAAGAAAATAAATAAAAGAAAAAAAAGAGAAGAGGACATTGTTATTCCTGTTATACCAAAGGAAGAAACTTTTGAGGAAATAACACCTGTTAAGCTTTTTGAAGAAAAAATAGATGATGTAAAAATAAATAATCAGGAAATTAAAAGTGATGTAAAGGAAATTAAAAACGTTATTGTTTCTAAATCATATCAGGATTTATGTGATGTTTTTGATACAGTTAATTCCTTAGATACTAACTTAAAATTTAGAGAGATATTTAGACAAGTAGGAATTAAAGTTTGTGAGCTTTATCCAATTGAAGAGATTTATATTTTATTTTATAAAAGAGAATATTTAGGTATTCAGTACAAAAAGGAAAGGGCTTATGATAAAAAGCTTAGCTATGAGGATTTAGATAATACATTATCATTTGCGGCAATGTCATTTGATAGTGAAATGTTTATAGATCCAGATAATCCTACTTATTCTAAAAGTATTATTACTAAAAAGCTATATGATGAAATACCTTATGGATTTGCGATGCCAATCTATGATGATTTATCAGCTGTAGGTTCTGTTGCTTATTTTTCAAATGAACCATTTATTGATAAAGAATTATCCTATGAAGCTTTAAAGCTAATTACTAAAATGATTAACGCAAGGCTTTTGAATTATTTAAAAAGAGATCAAATTGAATTTGAAAATAAAAAGCTATATTTTATAAGCGAAAATATGTCATCTGGTGTTAAAGAAGAGGTTGATGGATTTATTCATTTTTCACTTGCTGCCTCAAAAATGCTTGGTGTTGAAGAAAATGTATTATTGAATGATTTTTATTCAAAAATAAAAACAGCTGATTTAATTGAGTATAAAAGATTACATGAGGAACTATATACCCTTTTATCTTCAAATCAAGAAATAGAATATGAATTTAAAAAGGATGATAAATGGATAAATATTAAGGAAAGATTTTATCCAATGGTTCAAAATGGAGTTATTTACTTATTATCTTTAATAGATGATATTACAGAAATACAAAATAATAAAAAAGCTTTAGTTGATTTAGCCTATAAAAATCCTATCTCTAAGATGAATACAGAGGTTAAACTTATGATTGATTTAGAGAATAAGCTTAGCTTTAAAAAAATGTCACTTGCTGTAGTTGATATAATTGATTTTAGTATTTATCAGGATTTATATGGCTATAATTTTGCGTCACAGGTAATTTATACTGTTGGACAAAATCTAACAATTGCCTTTGAAAATGATTTTAATGTTAGTTTATATCATTTAAATAATGATAGATATGTTGTTTTGTTTGATCAAATAAATGATAAAAGAGTTGTCTTAAATAAATTAAAAAAAGCCCTAGAATTTACTACTAAAAAGCTTTTTGAACTTAATTTTAGAGTTAAACTTGAGTTTTATGGTGGAGTATTTTTATTACAAAGTCATTCGAATTTGAACTCATCGGCTGATATGCTTAATTATGCAATGGATGCACTAGAGGATTCTAAGGCTTTAAATCCTAAAAATACCTTGATTAGTTTTTTTAGTATAGAAAATTATAAGAAGAGATTTAATGAAAATCATTTAGTTACTCATATTTCAGAAAGTATAGACCATGGTAAGGTTTCTTTAGTTTATAAGCAAATTGTTAACTTAAAGGAAGCTAAGGTGTTAGGCTATTATATTTCAATAAATTTGGATAATTATGAAATAGAAGAAGAATATATGAATTACGTTATTAAAAGACGTAGCTTAAGTACAATGATAGATAAGTATGTTATTTCAAATACATTTAAGGAAATGAAAATGCTACATGATACAACTAGGGGCTATATTTTGGCATTTATTAGTGTTGATAAAGCCACAATTTTAGAAAGCTTTAATTCGTTTTTAGAAACTCAAAGAAGCTTTTATAAAATGTCAAATGAATATATTTGTTTTATTGTTGCAGATGCAGCAATGCAACAGGTTATATCAATAAGAAAAGAAGGGTATAAAATTGCCTCAACCTCTTTAATTGATGTAATTAATGAAAAATGCGATTATTTATTAATTGATTATCATAAAATAGATTTAGATAAAATTGATGAAATTAAAAATATAGCAAATAGTCATAATGTTTCATGCATTTTTAATAATATTGATGATAAGAATGATTTAGATAAGGCGAATAACTATCAATTTGATTATATTTATGGTAAATATTATAAAAAAGCAATTAGAATGAAGAATTTAGTTGAAAAGGTTAGTTAAATATCAATAAATTAATTTTAAATTGAATTGTTATAATTATTTATATCTTCTCATATACTTTATTAGAATTGGAGAAGATAAAAATGAAGAAGAAACTTAAATTACCTATTTTGTTGTTGGCTGTTGTTGTTATGCTATCGATATTTTATATTAAGGAAGCAACAACACCTAAGGATGAGAATGCAGGCTCAAATAATGCAGTTGTTTCAACCTTAAATCCAGACTTTACAGAGGCAAGACTTCAAAGTATTAATGAAACTGGTAGTAAAATAGCCGAACTTGAGGAAAAAATAGCAAGTGGTGGCTTAAGTGCTGATGAAATTGTTGAAACATCTAATTTAATTGAATCATTAAGACAATTAAAGGCTAAAGAGGTTTCATTAGAAAAACAGATTATAAAGACTTATGAATATGATGATGTTTTAGTTTTAATGGGGGAAGATTATTTAGTAGTTGACTTGTATAAAAATGAAGCAAAAGAAGTTTCAAAACTTGAGTTTATCTCAATGGCTAAAATGGCAAAGGAAAGCTTTGGAGCAAATGTTGTCGTTAAAGTTCAAACTACATCTGAAAGTGAATAAATGATTAAATGGCTCTTTTTCATATTCTTGATTAAGAGCCATAATTTATTAATTAAGTTAAAACTATTATACTAGTGAAAGAGACTATTATTAGTATTTTAAATAAAAAAGGTACAATAATTATTAAGGAAGTTAATACTTTAAATTAATAATTTTGTACCTTTAATATTATTTATTTTCTTTGTCTTTATCTTTTTCTTTACTTTCTTTTTCTGATTGAAGCTTTAAATTTTCATTATAAATTCTTGTTAAGAAAAGGATTCTTTTAGCTATTGTGATATAAGCATTAGCGCTTAAAGCAAAATCAAGGGCTAGATTAACTAAGGCATTTGTATCATTATCATCAATATCATTTAATCCTTTAAAGGCTTCATTTATTGTTTGATCAAGTTTTTCATTGTTTGCCTTATTGAATTGATTAAATGCTTCACCCTTTGATTCGCTATCTTTAAAATGCTCATCTAGTATTTGTTTAACCTCGGCAATAGTTAAAACCTGCTTTAATGATACAACCTCTTCAATAGATGCAAGATGCTCACGATTATATTTTTTTGAAATAGGTGCTGGAATTACTTCACCTTTTACATAATTATTTATCATTGAAGAAGTAATTTGCTTATCTAAAGAGCTTGTTTGAAAAATTTTAAGCTGTTTTTCTAAAAATGTTACTACCTGATCCATATATAGTTCTATATCAGGAAGCTCTTC
This sequence comes from uncultured Anaeroplasmataceae bacterium, assembly GCA_934229785.1. GTDB lineage: Bacteria > Bacillota_I > Bacilli_A > Acholeplasmatales > Anaeroplasmataceae > Anaeroplasma. The sequence goes on along the minus strand of CAKQEA010000004.1, from coordinate 118,430 downwards.
ATAATTCTTATAACTAAAATGATTTAATTCATTAAGCCAGTTTTCTAGCATTTTTTTTAAATTATCCATATTTTCATACCTCACTGACTATATTTTAACATACGTTTAAAAATAATACAATAAATTTTATGAAAAACCATTGACAAAAACAATATGTTGATATAAACTAGTATTGTAAACTAGATGAGGTAAATATAAGAAATCGAGGAACTAGAATATGAAAAAAAATGTGCTTATTTTAGGTTGTACTATATTTGAAGATGTAAAGCTTGTTAATAATGAGTATGTTATTAATAGCAAAAAGCTAATGAAGAAGCTTAATGATAATTATAATATTGATAATTTATCTAAAGGTAACTTAACAAGTGAAAAGGCTTTGAAATTTGTTAAGTGCTTCGCAAATAGTAGAAGATACGATTTATGCTTTTTAGCTTTAGGTGAGGCTGATATTTTAACAAATTCATTAGAACAATTTAAAAATAATTTATTGAGTATTATTTCTATTTTAAGAAAAGAAAATATTAGACCTTTATTAGTTGGATTGCCTAAGGAATATTATAATGAGGATTATGAGGCTATTATTGCTGATGTATCAAAGAAAAATAAAATTGAATATATCAGTAATATTGAATCTAATGAATCTAATTATGTAGTTAAATCTGATTTACAAATGAGAAAAGCAATTAGAGAAATTTGCATGTAGATTAAAATTTTTAATAATTTGTTTTTTCAAAATAATAATTTAGGTTAATGAGAACTTAAAGCATAAAAATGCTATATTATTTGCTTTATTTTCTAGATTAGGATATAATTTTCTTAATGAAGGGAAAATGAGGTTTAGTTCTATGTATGATTTTTTTGATATATTTGAATTTGTATATTTAATATGCTTAGGAGTTTTCTTCTTGTTTTTACTTGCTGGTATGATTAGATATTTTATTGGCATAATGAAGAAAACAACTATTACTAAAACTAATATTACAACTAAGTTTGCGATTATTATTCCTGCAAGAGATGAATCTAAGGTTATTGAAAATAATTTAAAGAGTATTATGCAAAATAACTATCCATTAGATTTATTTACTATTTATCTAATTGTTGAAAGTGAAGATGATCCAACTGTTGAAATTGCTAAGAAATATCCAAATACAAAAATTTTTTATAGAGTTAATTTAAATAATGTTGGTAAGGGTTATGCCTTAGATGAATGTATTCATTATATATATGAATTTGATGATAACTATGATGCGTTTTTAATTATCGATGCTGATAATTTGATTTCTCCAAATTTTTTATCAAGAATGAATGATGCATATAATCATGGCTATGATATTGCATGTGGAAAGAGAGAAAATAAGGATTGGAATGCCTCAGTTGTATGTGGTGCAGCAGGTCTTACTTTTACTATTATTAATAGTATTCAAAATAAGCCTAAAACAAATTATGGTATGAAGGTTACTATAACTGGTACGGGCTATTATTTAACAAGTGATGTTTTACGTGAGGCTTCAGGTTGGCCTTTTCACACTTTGACTGAGGATTATGAGCTAACTAATTATGCACTTGTTCATGATTTAAAGACAGCTTATATTGAGGATGCAATATTTTATGATGAACAACCACTAAAGCTTAGACAATCTATTGTCCAAAGAAGTAGATGGATTAGAGGCTATTTTTCTGTAAGAAAGAAGTATAAAAAAGAAAAAAAGAAAGCTCTTAAGAAAAATAAGAACAATTTAAATTTCTTATATCAATTTATTGGTGGTATTCCAATGATTGCCATTGCACTTATAACTATTGCATATTTAATTTGCTGTATAGTTGTTATGAGCTATAGCTATCTTGTGCATGATGGCTATCATATGCAATATTTAATAAGAGTTTTGTGCTTGCTTGGAGCTATGTATTTGGCATTTATTTTATTTACTCAATATTTATTCTTTATCGATAGGAAATATATTAAGATAACTCCTTGGAATAGATTTTTAGTTACATTATTTCATCCTGTATTTATGTTTACCTACATTAATGCTGCAGTTCGTGCTCCTTTTGTAAAAAACAAATGGGAAAAAATTGAACATTCAATTAATGTTGATGCGGAAGATGTCAAGTAAAGAGGTAATATTATGAGCGATAAGAAGCTTATTAAGGAAGAAAAGAAACTTCAAAAGCTTAATAAAAAAAATGAAAAAATTGAAAATAAAAGAATTAAAAATATAAATTCTAGTATTAAAAAAGAACAAAAGGAAGAAATTAAAGCTCCAATAAGAGAAAAATATAGGGCTTTAAATGAAGCTCCTAAACGAAGCTTATTAGAAGAAATTGGTAATTCAGTAACTCATGGTGTAGGTGCAATTTTAGCTATTGTTGCCTTTGTTCTTATGATTAGGAAATCAGATACACCTCAAAAGATAGTTTCAGCTTGTGTATATGGTTTTTGTATGTTTTTTATGATGCTTATGAGTTGTTTATATCATGCATTTAAGTATGGTTCAACTGTTAAAAGAATTTGGAGAAGATTTGATTACACATCTATTTATTTACTTATAGGTGGTACCTTTGCTCCTATACTTTTGGTATTTTGGGGAAATCCTGATTACCAAATGCTTTTAAGTCCTAATTTTGGTATTAATAATTTTTATCAAATACTTGGTATTGTTGTTTTTATAGTTCAGTGGGTTGTTATTTTTACAGGAATAACTTTAGTTTGTATATTTGGTCCAGGAAGAGTTAAATTTATAAATTTTCCACTATATTTTACAATTGGTTGGGCAGGTATTTTATTTATTCCAGGCTTTTTTCAAACAAATAATTGTGAATTATTTTATTACATATTAGCTGGTGGAATTGTTTATACTTTAGGAATGATACCATTTGCTGCACTTAATAAAAAAGAAGGCGCTCATTTTTTATGGCATTTCTTTGTCCTTGCAGGAGCAATTATTCAATATTTAGGTATTTTATTTTATATATTTTAAGCTATAATGTAAGCATACGTTAATCGTATGCTTATTTTAATAGGAGGCTTTTATGATTAGGTTTGCTGAAATAAATGATTTAAAAAGGATAACTGAAATATATAATTATGAAATTAAAAATGGTGTAGCTACTTTCGATGAGGTAGAAAAAACTATAGATGAAAGAAAAAAATGGTTTGATATGCATGATAGAGAAAATAATCCTATTTTTGTTTATACTATAAATAATGAGGTCTTGGGTTATGTATCACTATCAAAATATAGAATGCATGAGGCTTATTCACGTACTGCTGAATTATCATTATATGTTGATGTTAGCTCAAGAGGAAAGAAAATTGCCTCAAAGCTTATGGCATATGTAATAGATTATGCTAAAACTAAAACTAATCTACATACTATTATTTCTGTTATAACTACTGGAAATGAAAAATCTACACATCTACATGTAAAATATAATTTTAGTTATAGTGGAACTTTAAAAGAGGTTGGCTTTAAATTTAATAATTATTTAAGTGTAGATAATTATATTTTAATTATTAATAGATGATTTATTAAAAATTTTACATAATTATACATTAATTATTATTTGACAAAGTAAAAAAAATAGAAAATTGTTAAATAATCTTTACATTTTAATTTATGAATTCTATAATTAAATAAAGAGGATAAATTGGAGGTATAATAAAATGGCAAATACAAAGGTAGAAATTAGAGTTGATACAACTGCAAGTAAGGAGGTATATGTTTGTGGCTCAACAAAGGCCTTAGGTGCATGGGATCCTAAGCATGCGGTTAAGCTAGAGCAAATATCTGCAACCACATTTTCAGTTTCAAAGCTTATGGCTACAGGTGAGGTTGTGGAATTTAAGGTTTTGAGTGGAAAATCATGGGATAATGTTGAAAAGGGTTCCTATGGTGAAGAAATTCAAAATCACCTTTTAACTCCTTCAAAGGGATTAGTTGAGGTTGTTGTGGTTTCTAAGTTTAATAAATAGGTGATGGTATGAGAAAAAATTTTGGTGTAAAAACATGGTTTTATCCAATGCCTGTTTTATTAATCAATACTTACAATGAGGATGGCAGTGCTAATTCAATGAATGCAGCATGGGGTGGAATTGTTGATTATAATCAGGTTCAAATCAATTTAGCTGAGCATAAAACAACAGATAATATTAAAAGAAATGGTGAATTTACTATTTCATTTGCTGATAGTAAGCATATTTGTGAGGCTGATTATTTGGGCTTAGTTTCAGGTAATAAGATTCCTAATAAGCTTGAGGCTTGTAATCTACATGTTGAAAAAGCTGATAAGGTAAATGCCCCTATTATTAGTGAGTTTGCCTTAACGTTAGAGTGCAAGGTTGTATCAATTAATGATAATCTTCAGGTTGTTGCAAATATTGTTAATGTTTCAGCTGATGAATCTGTACTTGATGAAAATGGTGAAATTGATCCAATGAAGTTAAATATCATTACATATGATCCAGTTAAGCATAATTATATTAAGCTTGGAGATATTGTTGGTCATGCTTTTTCTGATGGTAAAAAATATTTATGAATGAATTAGTTATTAAAGGAATATATCGTCATTTTAAAGGCGATTACTACTTAGTTGAGGATATTGCATATGATTCTGAAACTAAAAATCGAATGGTTGTATATAGAAGATTATATGGCGATGGAAGTTTATGGGTTAGGCCACTTGAGATGTTTTTAAGTGAGGTAGATCATAAAAAATATCCGTTAGTAACTCAAAAATATCGCTTTGAGCTTCAAAAAATAGAAAGTGTTGTTAAATAAAAAGGAAGTATTAGTTATGAGTGAGGAAAAAGAAATAATTGAAGGTAAAGCAGTAGCAGAAGATGTTAAGGAAGAAAAAAAGGAAAATGCTTTTTCTAAATTCTTTAAAAAAACTAAGGAATCAGTAAGTAATTCAGTTTTAGAAATGAAAATTGATAATAAATTTAGAAATGACAATGAGGAGGCTACTATTTATAGTGGTAATATTCTACCTGATACTATCTATGGCTATTTAAATGATAATTGCTTTGTAGCATATGGTGAGCATGAGCTAAAGAAAAATTCAATTTTAATTTTTAAGGATAAACCTTATTATATTGATTCAGTAAGTCCTGAGGTAGTAGAGGTTGTTCTTGATGGCGTTGCCTATGAAAGAAAGGCTACAAAATATATGCTTGATCCAAATGTTACTGAAGTTAATGTTATAAAGGCTGATAAGCATTATTATTTAGTAAAAGAAAAATAGAGAATTCTTCCAAGCTGATAAGACTTGGAAGAATTTTATGTATTAATGTAATAAATAAAGCATAAAATTAATGGGTGATACTATGAAAAAGTATAAGCTCTTTATTTTATGCTTATTTTTAATTATAGGAATTGGTCTTATTATGATATATTCTTCATCAAGTATTTGGGCATTATATAAGACTGGTAATAAATATTATTATTTAATCAGACAATCAATTTTTTTAGTTTTAGGTATTATTATGTTTATAGTAGCATCAAAAATTAATTTTTTATTTTGGAAAAAATGGGCAAATTATATTTTTTTAGTTTGTTTAATTTTATTAATTATTGTTTTGATTCCTGGTATTGGTATAGTACGTGGTGGTGCAAGAAGTTGGATTGGAATTGGTGATTTTTCGATTCAACCAGCTGAATTTATGAAGATTGGGTTTATTATTTTTACTTCTAAATTTTTATCCAATAATCCAGGTATTATGAAAAAGAATAAGTATTTTTATTTATATATGCTTGTTGTTATATTTATATTTGGACTTATTATGCTACAACCTGATTTTGGAAGTGGCTTTATTTTAACGATTACTATTGTTTCTATTTTATTTATAGATGGTATTCAAATGAAAAATATTGTTATTGGAGGAGCTATTGCTTGTTTAGGATTGGTAGTTATGATTATTATGGCACCATATAGATTAGATAGAATTGTATCTTTTATTAATCCATGGGCTGATCCACTTGGCTCTGGATTTCAAATTATTCAATCATTATATGCAATATCTCCAGCTTCGTTGTTTGGTTATGGTTTATTCAATAGTAAACAAAAGTATTTTTATTTGCCAGAGCCTCAAAATGATTTTATTTTTGCGATTATTTGTGAAGAATTGGGGATTATTGGTGGACTTTTCGTTTTAGCGTTATTTTTTATGATTATTTATATTGGATATATAACTGCAAAGGCTGTTGATGATTATTTTGCTAAATATTTATCATTTGGTTTTATTTCTTTATTGATGATTCAAGTTTTTATAAATATTGCGGTTGTAATTGGTTTAATACCTGTAACAGGAGTAACGTTGCCATTTGTTTCATATGGTGGTTCTAGTTTGGTAATTTCTATGTTCATGATGGGAATATTATCCAATATAATAAAAACAGCTGAAAAAGATTTAAATTATACCTATTAGAATTTAATGTAATGTATTTTTTTAAATTATTATTATATTTATTAATATTATTTCGAATTTTATAATAAAAAAATACATTATTTTAAAATAAATAAAATATAATTTTTATTTAAAATGATTGTTTTTAATTCGATAATTTTTCTTTATTTTTGAATATATTTGTGATAAAATTATAAGGAACACTTATTTTTGAAAAAGAGGTATTTTGTATTATGAATATGGATTTTAAAAGAAAACTTCCAATTCCTCAAGAAATTAAGAAAATGTATCCACTTGATGATAATTTAGCTAGTATTAAGGCTAAAAATGATGAGGAAATTAAAAAGATTTTCGCAGGTGAAGATGATAGATTATTATTAATTATTGGTCCATGCTCTGCTGATAGAGAGGATGCTGTAATTGATTATATTAAAAGATTAAGAGTTGTTCAAGATAAGGTTAAGGATGCAATTTTAATTGTCCCTAGAGTTTATACTAATAAGCCTAGAACAACAGGTGAGGGCTATAAGGGAATGCTTCATCAGCCTGATCCAACAAAGGAATCTGATATGCTTAAGGGTATTATTGCAATACGTAAGCTTCATATGAATGTTTTAAAAGAAACAGGCTTTAGTGGAGCTGATGAGATGCTTTATCCTGATAATTATCGTTATTTAAATGATATTTTATCATATGTTGCTGTTGGAGCAAGAAGTGTTGAAAATCAAGAACACCGCTTAGTGGCTTCAGGTTTAACTATTCCCGTTGGAATGAAAAATCCAACTAGTGGAGATATAACAGTTATGCTTAACTCAATTCGTGCAGCTCAATTTGGACACACATTTATTTACCGTGGCTGGGAGGTTGAATCATTTGGTAATCCTTTAGCTCATGCGATTTTAAGAGGCTATGTAAATAAGCATGGTGAATCAAATCCTAATTATCACTATGAGGATATTGCTTTATTATGTAAGCATTATACGGCTGATAAATTTCAAAATCCTGCTTTAGTTATTGATTGTAATCATTCTAATTCAGGTAAGAATTACTTAGAACAAATTCGTATAGCTAAAGAGGTTTTACATTCAACAAGACATAATGCTGATATTCGCAAAATGGTTAAAGGTTTAATGATTGAATCGTATATTGAAGATGGTAATCAGCATGTTGATGGCGGAGTGTATGGTAAATCAATTACTGACCCTTGTTTGGGTTGGGAAAAGACTGAGAAGCTTATTTTAGAGCTTGCTGATTTAAGAAGAAATGATAAAAAAGCATAATTATGCTTTTTTTACTTTATAAGGATTGTGATAAAATGCATATATTTGGTGAGAAATTTTGAGATTTTTTTAATTTTATTTAAAATTAAGTTTAATGTTTAAATATGAATAGAGGTGAAGATAATGTTATTTAATAAATATATGTTTAAGTATTATAAGAAATATTTTGTTCTTTATCTTGTTGGTATTCTAGCTTTAATTGCGGTTGATTATGTACAGCTATTTATTCCTGAATTTTTAGGTAGTTTAGTAAATATTGTAAATGATAAGCCAGCTAATATGATGGATGAGGTTTCAAGAATTGTACTTTATGTCGTTGGTATTGCGGTTGTCATGTTTTTAGGAAGAATGCTATGGCGTTTCACATTGTTTAGCGCATCGCAAAGAATTGAAGCTGGATTAAGACATGAAATGTTTTTAAAAAGTGAGAGATTGTCTCAAAAATATTATCATGAAAATAAGGTTGGCTCAATAATGAGCTGGTTTACAACAGATTTGGAAACAATTGAAGAGTATTGTGGTTTTGGTACTGTTACTCTAGTTGACGCAGTTTTCTTAGGTGTTTTGGTTATAATTCGTATGATTAAAATGGATTGGGCGTTATCAATTATTGTTTTTATTCCAATGATTTTAATTATTATTTGGGGTACTCTTGTTGAAAAATATATGTCTATGAAATGGACACAGCGTCAAGAGGCTTTTGATAATTTATATGATTTTACTCAAGAAACGTTTACTGGTATTAGAGTAATTAAGGCCTTTGTTAAGGAAACATCTGAATTACATGCTTTTGCTAAAATAGCAAGAAAGAATAAAGATATGAATGTTTCATTTGCTAGAATTTCTGTTATTTTTGATGTTTTAATTGAATTAATTATTGCTGCTATAATGGCAATGTGCTTAGGTATTGGAGGATGGGCAGTATATTCAACCCTTAGTGGGAACCCAATGGTAATTTTCAATCATACAGTTAATCTGGATGCTGGTGATCTTGTAACGTTTACAGGCTATTTTGACACACTTATTTGGCCATTAATTGCAATGGGACAAATTGTTGCTATGCGCAGTAGAAGTAAAGCTTCCTTAAAGCGTGTACAGGCTTTCTTAGATGCTAATGAGGATATTAAAAATCCAAAAAATCCTTATGTTTTAGAAAATGTAAGTGGTAAAATTACATTTAATCATTTTTCATTTCATTATCCTGATGCAGCTGATGATGTTAAGTCATTAAATGATATAACATTTGAAATATTACCTGGTGAAACAATAGGTATAATTGGTAAAATAGGTTGTGGTAAAACAACACTTGTTAATTCACTCCTTCGTTTATACAATGTTGATAAGGGAAGTATATTAATTGATGGTCATGACATAATGGATTGTGATATAACATCAATTAGAAATTCAATTGCCTATGTTCCACAAGATAATTTTTTGTTTAGTGATAAAATTTATAATAATATTGCATTTTCTGATAGAAAAAAAGATAGAGTTGCAATTCAAAATGCAGCAATATTTGCAGATGTCCATGATAATATCGTTAATTTCAAAAATGGCTATGATACAATTTCTGGTGAACGTGGAGTTTCTCTATCTGGTGGACAAAAACAAAGAATTTCTATTGCAAGAGCTTACATTAAGGATTCTCCTATAATGATTATGGACGATTCTGTATCAGCAGTTGATGTTAAGACTGAAGAGACTATTTTAAAGAATATTAAAGAAAAGAGAAATGGTAAAACAACAATTGTAATTGCTTCACGTGTTTCAACTGTTTCTCATTTAGATAAAATTTTAGTACTTGATGATGGCAATTTAGAAGCTTTTGGAACTCCAAATGAGCTATTAAAAATATCTCCTACATACCAAAGAATGGTTTATCTTCAAGAGCTTGAACGTGAAGTTGAAGGAGGTAGTAGTGATGGAAGATGAATTAATGAAGCTTAAGGGCGATAAAAAAATTCCAATTGGAATTTTGTTTAAAAGAACAATGAAGTATGTAAAACCTGAAATATTATCTTTTATATTAGCGTTAATTCTTCTTGTTTTAAATGTTGGGTTAAATTTATGCTTACCTATTATTGTTCAAAATATTACTGATTCTTTAACTAATTTTGATAATTTAAAATATTCATACATATTAATAATGTCAATTTTATATTTTGTTATAAGTGCTGTTAATATGGGATTTTTGTATATTGAATCAATGATTTTACAGCGTGCAGGTCAAAGAATAATATATTCTTTAAGAATGGATGTTTTTTCTCATATAGAAAATATGAGTCAAAACCAATTTGATGAGATGCCTGTTGGTTCACTTGTAACAAGAGTAGCTTCATACACTCAATCAATGAGTGATTTGTTTACAAATGTTTTAGTTAATGTAATTAAAAATATTTTAATGGTAATTGGCGTTTATGCTGTAATGTATTTTTTAAATTGGAAGCTTTCTCTTATCATGCTTATTCCAGTTGTTATTGTTTCAATAACGTCTTTTACATTTTCAAAGATTATTGGTAAAATTTTCAGAAATGAAAGAAGATGTATTTCAGATTTAAATACCTATTTAAATGAAAATTTAAGTGGTATGAAAATTACTCAAATTTTTAATCAACAAAAATTTAAGGATTTAGAGTTCACTGAAAAAAATCAATCACTTCGTAAGGCTAGATTTAATGTTGTTGTTGCTTTTGGTATTTATAGACCATTTATTACCTTAATTTATATTTTATCAGTTGCGGCTTGTTTTTATTTTGGTATTTTATTTAATATGACAGGTGGTGGCATTGTTGCCTACTATATGTACTTATCTAATTTCTTTAACCCAATTCAAAATTTAGCTGATCAATTAAATAATCTTCAAAAAGCATTTACAGCCTCAGAACGTTTGTTTAATTTGATGGATGTAAAGCCTGAGGTTAGAGATAAGGCTGATGCTATTGAAATTGATAAAATTGATGGGAAAATTGAATTTAGAAATGTATGGTTTGCCTACAAGGGTGATGATTGGATTTTAAAGGATGTTTCATTTGTAATTAATCCTAAAGAAACTGCAGCCTTTGTTGGGGCTACAGGAGCAGGAAAAACAACAATATTAGGATTAATTGTTAGAAACTATGAGATACAAAAGGGCCAGATTTTAATTGATGATATTGATATAACAAATATTAAGATTAAATCTTTAAGAAATGCTATTGGGCAGATGCTTCAGGATGTATTTTTATTTTCAGGAACAATAAAGGATAATATAACACTTCATGATGAATCATATAGCGATACTGATATTATGTCTACTTGTAAGTATGTAAATGCTGATTCATTTATTAATAAATTGCCAAAGGGATTGAATGAAGAAGTTATTGAACGAGGAGAAAATTTCTCTCAAGGACAAAGACAATTATTATCTTTTGCAAGAACTGTTCTTCATAAACCACAAATTTTAATTTTAGATGAAGCAACAGCAAATATTGATACTGAAACAGAGGTATTAATTCAAGAGTCGTTAGAAAAAATTAAAAATATTGGAACAATGCTAGTAGTTGCTCATAGATTATCAACAATTCAACATGCTGATCAAATAATAGTTTTACAGCATGGAGAAATAATTGAACGTGGTAACCATCAGGAATTGTTAAAGCAAAAGGGCTATTATTATAAGCTTTATAAGCTTCAGTTTGAAAATAGAGGCTAATTATGATAATAAGTGCTAGAAGAATACCTATTTTAGATCCTTATATGAAATAAAAAAATATTTCATATAAGGAGAGGAAAATAGTAATCCATTTTAAAATTTAACAAGAACTGAATGGGGATTTTGGATACTATCCCTAACTATAATAATAATTTCAAATTTATTTTCACAAAGTTTTGATATTCTAACATTAATTGCAGCTATAATTGGAGTTATTATTAGTATTTATAGTTAAAGGGAATGTTTGGTCAAATGTAATAATATTAAGAGTTTTATATAGTATAATATCGTATAGATTTTATTGTTATCGTGGTGATAACCTATTTAGGTATGTCACTTCCAATGACTGTTTCTTCAACAATTACTTGGCTAAAAAATCCAAGTGGAAATGGTAATGAAGTAAAAATTCAAAAATTAAAAAGCAAATATATTATTGATATAGTAATTATTTGGAGGATTAATTACATTTGTGTTTTATTTAATATTAAAAAAATTAAATACTCCTAATATTGTTTTTAGTACAATATCAATAACAACAAGTTTTCTTGCAGCTTCACTTACTTTGCTTAAAACATCTTATTATGCTTTAGGCTATGCGTCTAATGATATTGTTTTAATAATATTGTGGATTTTTCGGCAATTGAAAATCCAATATATATACCTGTTGTTGTTAATTTTGTTATTTTATTTTTTAATGATCTATATGGTTTCATATGTTGGAAAAAAGGAGAAAAGATTTAAAATTATTTAATAATTAAAAAATAAAGATTAGATAGAAAACTATCTAATCCCTGCCCTAATAGTATAATGGTTATTACGAGGCCATGGTAAGGCTTTAATCTTGGTTCGATTCCGAGTTGGGGCACCATGAAAGAACTAAAAGACTGATACACAAATATCGGTCTTTTTTTTGCATTTTAGAGGCATTTTTGGCTATTTTAAGCCATTTTTTTATTATAATTAGAGTTCGATTGAGTTATCTATATAAACAATGTGTATTATTTTAATAGTTTTAAGTAGGGTATATGCTAATAAAATGGTCATTTGAGGGGGAGTCGAAATGTCTAAAAATGCCCAAAATTAGGACTAAAACTTTGATACACTTGGGTTAGATGGTCTAGCATAATTAATTGGTTAGGTATATAATAGTGTTTAGAGGTGAGCATCTTGGATGAGGTAGGCAAAAGGTATGGAAGGCTTACTGTCTTAAGCAAGTCTAGAAAAAATTCTAATGATATTTGGATTTATTTATGCAAATGTGATTGTGGGAATTTAAAAGAGGTCAATGTCAATAAACTCCATACTGGTCATATTAAATCCTGTGGATGTCTTAAACATAAGATTAAGAATTTAATAGGTGAAAGATTTGGAAGATTAGTTGTTGTTGATTATATTGGAAGAAGAAACAATAAAACATATTGGAGATGTAAATGCGATTGTGGAAATATTTGTGAGGCTCCAACTAATTTGTTAACAACTGGTCAAAAGGTGTCTTGCGGTTGTAAGAATGAAGAGAATAAATTATCAGTTAGGTCATTTGATAAAGGATTAGTTGATGGTACTATGATATCAGCAATCAAAGAAACAAGAAGAAGGAATAAGAATAATTCATCTGGAATTACTGGAGTTTCTTATGATTCTAAAAGAAATAAATGGGTTGCACAAATTACATTCCAAAGGATTAATCATAATCTTGGTAGGTTTGATTCTAAGGAAGATGCAATAAAAGCGAGATTAGATGCTGAAGAAAAATATTTTGGAAAATATAGAAAGTAAAATTCAGTTGAATATAGTATAATAGTATTGTAGGGATGCATACCTATCGAAGATGGGCATAAGTTATCGTTGACTCCACTTTAGCGTAGTGCCTATGTTGTGGTTAAAAGGATAGCGCACATTCGATTACGGAAGCAGTAATTGGTCTAGAGTTCTAATGCCATAAAGAACTCATTTTTTGAAAAATTATAGTTTTCTTTTATATTTAATAATTGATATGACTAAATATATAATAATTTAATTGTTTATTAAAGAATATGAATATTTTAATATTGGAGGTAATGCTTGTGAAGAATATAGATTATTTATTTAATTCAAATGTTGATGAAAATATCGCTTCTCAATATATAAATTATTATTTTTATGATATGGTAAAGTTAAGTAGAGAAAAAAAGATTTTTTATGAAAAATCTAATAATTATTTTATTTCAATTATGAAGGATGAAATGGATAGAAAATTAAATGGATCCGGAAAACTAAGAGAAAAACCATGGTCAAATTTTTTATTTTATTTTATAGATGTTGAATTCTATAAAGAATTATTTGGAACTAATGAAAAACATAGAGATATTGCTAATCTTGGCATTGATGGTACAATCAATTTAACCCAATTTGAATATAATTATTATTCTAAAAATCCTAATTTGTTATATTCACATAGAAAAAATAATCATTTGTTAGCTAAATATATCTTTGATAGGATTAAAGAAGAGAAATCTTTTTTATTTGTAAGGTCATATGTTTATATAACTATTGTTTTATATAGTAAAGATGAAATAACAAAAGGAAATTATTTAACATATTATTTTAATACAAATTATAAGTTTACTGAAACAAATGGAAAGACAAATTTTATTGCAAATGTTTCCAATTCTTATTTAGTAAGTGATATTGAACACGAATTAGCTATAATTCAAGATAACAATAGAGATATTTTTGATTGCATTAAAGCTTATAATAATACTCTTGATTATATTAATAATACAGAGCTAAATTTAAAAAATATTGTTGATACAATAAATAGTGATAGTGAATTTATCTTAATTGAGGGTAGTGCAAGGACAGGTAAAACTATAATAGCAATGAGTCTGCTAAGATTATTTCCAGAAAGTAATCTTCTTGTTATGAATTATTATTTTTATCAAGCATTAAAAGATGCATTCGCAGCATTTAGTATCGATTTTCCACAGGATAGAATTTTTCATCAAGCATATGGGAAAAAAGGGTTTTATGGTAATAGTCAATGTATAAATTTTGATTTTTTAATAATTGATGAATGTCAAAGATTGGGAGAAAAATATGGAATTTTAGATTCAATATTAAGTTCTGATACTCATAAAAAAAGTATATTTTTGGGAGATAATTTACAAAGATTAAAAGAATTTAGTGATGATGGCATATCTTATATAAAAGAAAAAATTTTAAATAAGGAAAAAGAACTAGTATTATTTAAGTTTTCAAATTCAGTAGGAATTCCACCTGAAATATTGAAAAATGTAAAATATTTGCTGAATGATCCAACAATTATATCTCCACATTATTTAGGAGAATACGAAATAAATGTGTTTGATGATGAATTTCATTTCTTTAATGCTTATCAAAATGATCATCATAAAAATAAGCATTTAGCTACTATTCATTATCCTGTTAATAATTTTAGTAATATTGGTAGTTATTCTGCATTTCCATATCAATTAGTTAATTCTGATTATCCTTATTTTTTAAATAAAGAAATAATTGATAATTATTATTTATCTCCATTTGAATTAATATCAAGAGAAGTTGAATCAATTTATATTTATATTAGAGATAATGTAAATGATACTAATTTAAATGGTTTTGCTTTTTATAATTTATATGTTCTAATGACGAGAGCAACTATTTCATTAAATATTTATTGCCAAAATTCTAAGTTGAATGAAATGCTAAAGTTAAAGTTATCAAAAATTAAAGAATTTTCCTCACATTATGATAACAACGTAGAAAGTTGTATAAAGCAAGGTCAATTTGATGTGGATTATAATATATTAAATGATTTTCTAAATGTTTATCAGATTGATACGCCTGAAGAAAAAATTCGTCAAAGATGTATCACAAGATTGGTACATTTCACAGAGGCATCTAATATTGAAAGCATTATAAAATTTGGGCTTTTGCCAAGGGACATGTTGAATAGTATTGAATTTGATTATAATGATGAAAATAGAAATGATGGATATACTAATGCGATTTGCTTATCAGTTGAGAATCCTAATGTATTTTTATTGAATTCATACAAAAACAAATATCCAAAAAAGAAATATAAGCTTATTACAATAAATCCATCAATATTATATTCTTCTTTTATAAATAATGAAAGGATTGAACTTGTACCAAGATTTTATTGTAATTATAATGCCGCTGCAAAATATACTTCAAAAAGTAGAACTGATATAGATATTATGTTCTCAAATCAGGTTCAAACATACTACTATATTTTTAATAGAAAAGGAAGAAAAGATAGTGAACCAACATGTAATCAAGCCGAAATATTGTTTTTTGGTAGAATACCACCAGAGTATATTGAATCAATTGAGGATATTTGATTATGGCAATTAGAAGAGTATATTATTTAGAAAAAAATAAAGTTAAGTATTTTGATTTTAATATTAAATGGAATTTTGGTTCATCAATTCAACAAAAACAAAAAAATGTTGAAAACTTACATTATATTATTTCATCGAATTTTTGTGTGCCAAAAGATAGAATACTTGAAGTATCAACAAAATCAAAGCTTGAAATTGGAGTGGTATTAAGTAGTTTTAATTTGAAAGCGAAATTAGGTGATAATTTCTATCCTGTGGAGTGTGTATATCAATCATCTAAAGTTTTTAAAAATATATTAGGTGAATACCAAATTATGGATGCCTTATTAATGAGTCCATATCAAGCTAAGGCAAGACTTTCAATGGAAAAACATGAAAACTTATGTAAATTTAGATGTGAAAATAAAGAATTTCCATTAGAACCTAAAAATATGTTTTATGATTGGGTGTATATTAATGCATTGAAAGAAATCCCTAATTTGATGGATGAATTAAAAGAATTTGATTATTTTACTGATATAGAGTTTAATCCACAAAAATCAATTAGTTGCCAGGCTAGAACATTAGTATTATATATATGGCTTGTTAGAAATAAGAAATTAGATGAATATCTTAAAAATCCGATTAAATTTTATAGAAATGTGAGTAAATAATATGTACGGCTTAACAATGATTAAAGACTATTTAAATGAGATATTGGATGGAATAAAAAACTTTGATGCTCGTTCATATCCAACTAATAAAAGAGGAACTATAGCTTTGGTCGATTCAAGGTCGATGAAAGCTTATGGCATAGTTGAACTAGTTGGATGCAGAGAGATTACTTCACAAGAATATACATCTTGGCATTGTACAGGTAGATGGAGTGGTATGAGTTTCCAAGTTGATCCTAATAGGAAGTATTATGCTTGGGATTTTAGAAATCCTCAAAAGTTAGCTAAGCCAATTAATTTAACTTGTAAGAAACATACTTGGATAGAACTTCCAGAAGATATTGAATTGTATTATCAGGAATCACTATTTTAGTGGTTCTTTTTCATTTATTATAATTGCTCTAAAAGTCACAATATGATATAATGGTGAAGAATGCTTTCGAGGTAGAAATATGAATCAAAAATTAGTTGGTGAAAGAATTAAAACTTTGAGAATTGAAAAATTAAATATGTCCCAGGAAGACTTTGCAAAGTTAATAGATGTAGATAGAACATATCTATGTAGATTAGAATCTGGGCAAAAAAATTTAACACTCGAAACTTTGAATAAAGTTTGTGCAGGACTGAGTATTTCATTGAAGGACTTCTTTGATTTTAAAAGTTCTGACTATGAAGATAGTGATTGTAGGTAATTTGTATGATAAGATTAGCAACTGTATTTAGTGGTATTGGTGCGATTGAATCCGCACTTGAATATATGAATTTTGATTATCAAATTGTTTTTGCATGCGATAATGGAGAAAGAGAACTGAAAATCTCGTATGATGATATTGATAAAATGATTGAAAACAAATCTGATGATGAGGTACAAAACATTATAAAAGATTTATATAAAAAGACTGGGAAAGAAAACTATGTTAAGCAATCATATTTTGCTAATTATAAAATAGAAGAATCACAATGGTTTGAAGATATTAAGTATTTAAATGGCAATAATTTTAGGAATCAAATAGATTTATTCGTAGGTGGTAGTCCTTGCCAATCGTTTTCAGTTAATGGAAAAAGAGCTGGATTAAACGATATTAGAGGCACTCTATTTTATGAGTATTGCAGAATTATTAATGAAAGCCAACCAAAGGTTTTTATATATGAAAATGTTAGAGGTATGCTTAATCATGATGGTGGCAAGACTTGGTGTATAGTAAAAGATATATTCAATCAATTGGATTATAACGTTTTTATTCATAGTACTAATGGTAAAGAAGACCCAATTTTAAATTCCAAGGATTATGGTATTCCTCAAAATAGAGAAAGATTATATGTTGTAGGATTTAGAAAAAATTTAGGGATAAATAATTTTGTTTTCCCTGGAAAAATTGAACTTCATACAAGAGTAGATGACTATCTTGATGCAAATGTTGATGCAAAATATTATTTAGCGCAAAAAGGATTTGAGTTTGTAACAACTCATCCATCAAGAGCAAGGGTTGGATCTAAAATAATGGGATGCCAAAAAGCAAATCAGCAGTTTAACTGGAATGGTGATTTTATATTTGAACCACTTGAATTAGTTCAAAATAGAGCTGATGTGATGGCTAGAGCTTATGTTGGACAATGGAATGGTCAAATGGGTGTGTGTAGAAAATTTACACCAAGAGAATGCTTAAGACTTATGGGATTTAGAGAAACATTTAAAGCTATGCATAAGGATGATGTTATGTATAGACAATCAGGAAATTCAATTGTTGTAAATGTCTTGATGAGCATTGTGGCTGCAATTAATGAAACAGGAGTGTGGAACAATGATTAGATTAGCGACATTATTTAGTGGTATTGGAGCAATAGAGCAGGCTTTAATTAGACTACATGAAGATTACGAATTAGTTTTTGCATGCGATAATGGTGAAATAGAAGTTGATTTCGATTTGGATAAAGCCAAAGAGGATATTTCAAAATTTGAATCTAAAAGAGAAAAAAAGGAATATGTTGATAAATTATATTCAGTTACAAGAAAGCAAAATTATGTTAAGAAAAGTTATCTTGCTAATTATCCAATAAACGAAGATGACTTCCATTTAGATGTTAGATTATTGGATGGAAAAGATTACGCAAATCAAGTTGATTTGCTGGTTGGTGGAAGTCCCTGTCAATCGTTTTCTTCAATAGGCTTTCAAGGTGGTTTAGAGGATGCTAGAGGAACGTTGTTCTATGATTATGCAAGAATAATTAAAGAAGTAAAACCTAAAGTTTTCATATATGAAAATGTGAGAGGATTAATAACCCATGATAATGGGAAAACTTGGGAAAAAATAAAAGACATTTTCATGAATACACTTCATTATAGAATTACTGAACCCAAGGTTTTAAATGCATCTGATTTTGGAATTCCTCAAACTAGAAGAAGATTGTTTGTAGTGGGTATAAGAGACGATATCAATGTTCCAAATTTTGAATATCCTGATGGAATTGGAACGGATAATTTGTCATTCTTTATGCAAGATGTATTAGAAGATAACTGTGCATATGATCCAACTAATTTTAATTATTATTATGATGATAATGGAAATATAACAATTAATCATATTCCAGGAACGCCTAATCCAAGGTTCAATATTACTCCAAAAGTTAGGGACTATGTTCTAAAAAGTGGAACAAAAAACTTTAAGACATCTACTGAAACTGATAAACCTATAGCAAGAACTCTTTTAAAGACAATGACTCAGCATCATAGAGCAGGTGTTGATAATTATATAACAACAGGTGTTGACGAAGAAGGAAAGAAAACTATTAGATCCCTTACTGATAGGGAAGCATTGAGATTAATGGGATATCCTGATTCATTTAGAATAGTTGTTTCGCCGATGCAAATATTTAGGCAAGCAGGTAACTCTATAGTTGTAGATGTAATGATGGCTATAGTAAGAAATATTATAGCTACTGGTGTATTTGATTTAGGGGAGGAATAGATATGAGAGTAACTAGAATAGATGCATTTGATATGAATTTTGAAGAATGTGCTGTTGCAAGGAAATATAAATTATTTACAAGTGGTATGGGTGAAAAAAGAATATATGTTGGTCATGATGAAGCTTTGTTGGATGAATTTTTTGACCTTGAAAATATTGAGAGTTTTATATTATTAAAAAAGGATCTTCAAAAATATTTGGTTGAATCAAAGGATGAATTTGAAAATCCAGTTCAAGATTATGCCCAAGACATTTCACAATATTATGAAGAAAATGTTATTAAGACTAACGCTATAGTAGATGATATAATTAATATTCATTTTACTAAGAAATATGACAGTCAGCATCGATATTATTTAAATTTTAAAGATAGAGATTCATCAGCTAATTGGGATTACTTAAGAAATATAGCACTTCCAAGAGTAACTAAATTAAATTTCGTTAAGGTTAAAGATATAAAAACAAATAAGTTATATATTTATATAAAGCCTTCATTTTATATTGATGAAAAAGAAGTTGATGAAAAGGCTGATATTGTTGATTTATTAGCAGGTAATAAAGACGCAGTAATTAATAGGAGAAAAGGTCAAGTTCAATGGAGACAAAATCTTTTAGATATCATGCCAGCATGTATTATTACAAAAGTTACAGAAGATAGAATATTAGAGGCTTGCCATATTAAGCCACATAATATTTCTACAGATAAAGAAATGTATGATGTACATAATGGTTTAATTATGACACCAACATACCATAAGTTATTTGATCTTGGTTTTATTTCATTTAATGATAATGGAACAATATTGGTTTCACCATTTTTGTCTAATATGAACAAGCAAAGATTGAATATTGATGATGGAAAACAATATAGAATTCCAAAAGAATGTGCAACATATTTAGCTTACCATAGAACTAATATTTATAATCAAATTCCAGATTTACAATTATAAAGGAGCTTTAATATTATGAAATTTAATTTTATAGATTTATTTGCTGGAATAGGTGGATTTCACATTGCTATGAAAAATCTTGGTGGAGAATGTGTTTTTGCATCTGAATGGGATGAAGATTGTAGAAAAACATATACCGCAAATTTTAAGGATTCATCTCCAAAGATTTTTACAAATGGAGAGCCTAATCAAAATTTTGTTGGAGACATTACAAAGATTGATCCAGTTACAATTCCAGATCACGAAGTTTTATGTGCAGGGTTTCCTTGTCAACCTTTTTCACAAGCGGGATATAAGAAAGGATTTGAAGATACAAGAGGCACACTATTTTTTAATGTTGCAAATATAATAAAAATAAAAAAACCTAAAGCAGTATTTTTAGAAAATGTAAGGGGATTATTTACACATGACAATGGTAAAACATTTGAAGTAATAAAAAATACTATTAAAGAATTGGGGTACACTATGTATTATCAAATAGTTAAAGCTTCTGACTTTAATTGCCCTCAGCATAGACCTAGACTATATATGGTGTGTTTTAAAAATGATTTAGATCATTCAAAATTTGTTTTTCCACAAGCTGTTCCTCTTACAACAACAATGAGCGATATATGGGAGGGACATGTAGATAGAAAAATTGGTTTTACACTAAGATGTGGTGGGAAAGGGTCTCCAATAGATGATAGAAGAAACTGGGATGGTTATATTGTTGATGGTGTTGAAAGAAGAATTGGACCTAAGGAAGGAAAAAGGATGCAGGGTTTTCCTGATTCATTTACTTTTCCAGTTTCCAAAAGCGCTGCTATGAAACAATTAGGGAATTCAGTCGCTATACCTGCCATTCAGGCTGTTGGTTTTGAAATGATTAAGATTTTAGAAAATAGCTAACTATGGAAAGAATATAAGATTCAATTTGCTAAGTTTTATTTGTAAAAAGAGAGGAGTAATTAAAGTGAATAGTTTTAATCGAGGAGAATGGTCTGAATTTTATGGCGTTTTATTTTTGTTAGTAAAGCCTAATGTTCAACTAGTAGACAGTGCTTTAAAAAATATTAATCAGTTAATATACATAGTAAAAAAAGTTATTTTAGATTCTAAAATTAAATTAGAATATGTTATTTCACAAAATGGTGATATTTTAGTATATGCAGACAACAAACAAATTAATTGTATGAGTAAAGAGGTTCTTGATAGAGAAAGAAACAAACTCTTAAATTCAATTTTAAGTCATACAGAAAAAAAAGGTGCATTTTCAATTCCTTCAAGTGAAGAATTTGTTAGCTCAATGACCAATAATTGTTCATTTAAATCTAAATCAAAAAATAAGTCGGATATTGTTACTATCTCATTTGATACATTAAAATCAACTAATGTTTCATTAAACTATAGCATTAAATCTTCATTAGGAAGTCCAGCTACAATATTAAATGCAAGTAACAATACTGATTTCAAATACAAGGTAAATAACTTTCCACTAGATAAAATAGCTAGCGTTAACTCTATAGAAACAAGAACTAAATTATTAGATAGAATAAGAAAAATTAAAAGTTATTCAGGAGTTACAATAACTTTTGAAAATGTTGTATCATCTACTTTTGAATATAATCTTAAAATGATTGATTCTTTGCTGCCACAATATTTAGGAAACACATTATTATATTCTTATGAATATGATGATAAAGATTTAAAATCTATATTTAAACTTGCTAATCCTACTTTATCTCAGTTAATGGCTGAAAAAAAACTAGGTGATTTTTTAAATGGTATTTCATTTGGTTTTGTACCTGGAAGTATTTGGAATGGTATAAATTCTGTAAATGGTGGATTAATAATTGTTAAGAATAATGGTGATGTTGTTGTGCTTGATTTGATGTATTATCCTCAAGAGGTCGCTAAATTTATAATGAATGAAAGCAAGTTGGATTCCCCATCAACTCATAGATACCATATGCTTGAACTATATGAAGAAAATGGTGAAGTTTTCTTTACTCTTAATTTGCAAGTTCGATACAAAAAATAATATTGAATAAGAAAATGGATTTATTTGTAGCTTATAGAATTTTAATGCTTACTTAGAATTTTGTTGAAAATATAATAATTTTGTATAACATTAAATAAGTTTTTGAAATTCTAATTATTTATATAAACGAAAACCACTAGAGTGTTTATAGCACCCTGGTGGTCTTTTTTTGTTTATGAAAATATTATTATTCGTTTAGGCTAGTTTTATTTTCATTATATAACTCTTTTTTCTTTTGTTCTTCGAATTCAGTAAAAGAGAAGCCAAATAATTGATTACCATTATCTCCAAGCTTAATAACTGAATTAGCGACTAATGTATCTCTAATTTCATCAGTATATGTATCAGCTCTATCATATGCAATAAATATTTGTTTATTTGTTTTACAATATTCATTAATTATCGCTCCAAGTGATTTGTCTTCAATATTTTTAAGAAGAATAGAATCATGAATTAAAATCGGCAAAAAAGTATTATTCAAAGTAACTAAATCAAATAAAATAAGACCCTTTTGTTGAGTACCTGTTCCACCATCATTAGGTGTTGTATAATAATATCTATCTAGACTTTTTAATGTGATTCTTGGAGGATTATGTGGTTTAGGAAAATTTTCTTCCACCAAAGAAGATAGGGAATTATTAATTTCTATTTGTAAGTTATTAAGAATGTTTTCTGTAGAATTAATGAGATTTTTTTGGGCTTCTTCCTGATCGTTATTTAATTTTTCTTTTAATTTATAGAACTCATTTTCCTTTGTCAGTTTATCGATTTCCTTATTTAAACGTAAATGTTCTGATAATATTGCCTTAGATACATTATCAATTTGTTGTAATTTTTTATATTCATCTTCTAATTTTGTGATTTCAGTAGATAAGTAATTTATGCTATTGTCAAGTTTTTCTTTGGCATAAGTAAATTCTTTCCCTAAGACTGAACTAAGTTGGATATGAAATGATTCAATTTGTGTTAAATTTTCAATCTTTACGTCAAAAAATTTAGATAATTCTTTTATCAATTTTTCAAAGTTTGCTGATGTCTTTTTTGTTTCTATTGATAATTTATTTTTCTCGGATTGAAGGGAATTTCGAGCATTTTCTAAAGATTGAATTTGATTTAATAATTCATTATGTCTTTGACTTTTTATTTTGTTTTTATTTGAAATTCCTAGTTCATTTTCTTTCTCTAAGTCATTTAATTGATTTTGTAAATTAAGTAATGACTGCGTGTTCTTGTTGTAGCCTTCTTTATTTATTTTAGCAACATATTTATAATCAGCTGCCTTTTTTAATGTATCTAATTGTTCCTTCATTTCAATGCATTTTTTATTTAATTCAACGATGCTATTGTAACGATTATATAGTTTTAATAGTCTAAAAATTGCATCTTGTGTTTTCTCTCTAAAAGCAGCATTAAGAGGTTTTTCTTCATTAAGTGTTTCCCTATGATAAATTCTTGAAAATGTTGCAACTGCACTTCTTAAAGTTAAATCAAAAGGCGTTATTCCATAAAATTTTGCAATTTGATCCATATAATCATCTAAACTATATTTTGCTTCTGGATTATAATTCTCATCACAAATGTATACTTTTTCGTGTTCTTTAGTGGAACGTGAGAAGTAATATGATTTATTATTGAATTTGAATTTGAAATAAATAGTGTGGTCTCCGATTGCATCTCTAACTTCTTTACATCTATAGATATAATCGTCGCCACCAAAAACGAAATCAATAATCATTAGTAGTGTTGATTTACCGATAGAGTTAGAGCCATTGTTTGTTCCTAATACAACATTTAATCCTTGTTTAAAAGATATTGATTTTTGTTTAAATTTTTCGCATTTAATTTCTTCCAACATAATGAATTACCTCCTCGCCAATAAGTTCGATTTGCCCAAGAGCATATAAGCAATCTAGTATTAAAATAAAATCATATAAAGTTGTATTTGCATGTTTAAATGCAGCTGTTTTTTTTATTTGGTTGTATAGATGCATTGGAGTGTAGTCTTCCTCTTTGACTTTAGAAACAATGAGTGAAAATATAGGAAGAGAACTCTCTGATAATGATGTTAGTTTATTTGGAAATCTCATACTTCAAACACCTCGCAATTTTGAATGAAAAAGGCAATTATTATCATACCTTCGTATTCATATAAATCAGCTTGATCTTGTGGCATTAGTTGTCTTAATAGCCAATGATTAAGTTTTAAAATGATAACTTTTTTATCTATGTAAGACCTTTTTAAAACTTGATATGCATCATTAATTTGGTCTTTAAGTTCATCAAAAAATCCAATTTCTTCATCATCTAATAGTAAAAGATGTGCCTTTATGTTTTGATAGTAGGTAAGTACTATTCTATTTAATTGGTCTATTAAGTCTTCATCATCTTTAATTTTATCTTTAATAGTAGCAGGTGTAAATGTTACTTCATCATTTAGTTCAATAATTGAGCCATCTGATAGAGTAACTATTCTACCTTCAATATTTTTTATAATATTTCCGTTTATAATATTGACTTTTTTATCTTTTATTAAATCTAATATGCTACATATTCTAGAATTAAGTTTATAATTGCTAAGTTTTCTGCGTTCTTCTATTTTTTTTTGAAGAGCTTTTTTTCTGTCTTTTATATATTTGTACCTTTCAATTTTTTCATCATCTTTTAAATTATCATACTCAAAAGAACAAGAAAGGCATACAGCAATTAGATTTGATTGCGAATAAAAATCATCAGGTATTTTCTTTTCGATTTCAAGTAGTTTTGATGTCTCATATTCAGTCCTTACTATAGGAAATATTGGTAGAATAGAATAATTGGGTTTATTTTTCCCTCTTTCATCAGTGTACAAAGGCTTCCCACATATTGGACATAAATCTCCAGATTCTGAAAGAAGAAGTTTTTCAATAGCAGCATTATTCTCATTAATTATTTTAGCAGTACCAAAAGAAGGCGTGTTTAGATATTTTTCATATAAATCTTTGACTGATGGTGCATTAAATTCCTCGTCTTGTTCACAGTAATATTTGAATTCCTCTGCTAATGCAAACAAAAAAACATTAAAGTTCTTTTGTGGATTAGTTATATTAAAGCAACTGAAAATCTCATCGATTTTTGTGTCTACAAGATGTTTAAAAAAGAAGTCTCTTATACTAGTAATATTAATTTTTTGGGGTGCAGTATCACGAATTGTTTGTGTAATTTTTTTTATTTCATTTCCTAATTTCCCATTGAAAAGCAGTTTGGCATAATCCTCATGATAATCAGCTGAAAAATATGTTAGACCACTTGAGTTAAACATTTCTATAACAAATTTTGCTTGGGATTTTATTCCCTTTTTAAACTTATACAATTTCTTGCAAAATTCACAATATCGTTCCATAAAATCCTCCTAAAAAAAGATACTTTTTTGGTACTAATGGTACGTTTTAGGTACTAATATTTAAAATTATTTTTTATGTTGTATTCTATATTTGTCAAGTAATACAAGGCAAAAAATAATACTTATTGATTTATTATAGCATATTTTTGAGTAATTTGATAGACCTTGTAAGATTGACCTTGAATACTTTTACGAGTGCCATGTTGACGAATGTGGATTCTGCCTCTTAAAAGTATTATAAAAATTTGATTCTAGATGCTAGTTCAGAAGCTAACTAATAGTGGAAAGGTAAATTATGATTAAAAACTATTTAGAACCAGATTGTGGTTATTTAGAGCCTGACGCATTTGATGCAGATGGCAACAAAACAATTAATTCTTGGGAACTATTCAAACAGGATGAATTAGCAAGTGAGGAATGATACAAATGAAAAAAATAGTATGTGCATATGCTAGAGTTTCAACCAATTCAAGAAGTCAAGAACATAGCTTTAATTTCCAAAGTAATTATTGGAATGAAAAACTAGGTAGTGATCCTAATTATGAATATGTTGGATTATTTGCAGATAAAGGAATTAGTGGTAAACAAAATCAGTTCAAAGATTTGCAAGAAATACTGAAGATTTGCTAGGTTATGTTAGGGAATTTAGAGAATTAGATGTTGGAGTTATTTTTGAAAAAGAAAATATTGATACTTTAGCTGTTGATAGTGATTTGTATCTAACTATTGCCGCTGCAGTTGCTGAAGATGATTTAAATCGATACAGTGAAAATATTAAGTGGACATTTAAAGATAAGTTTAAAAAAGGTGAATGCAATATTAATGGAAGACTATATGGATATACAATGGGAAAAAATTCTAAAAAGTTTCAAATCATTGAGGATGAGGCTTCAGTTGTAAGAAGAATTTACAAATTATATTTAGAAGGAAATTCTCAAGGTGAAATCGCTGATATTCTTAATGGTGAAAATGTTCCGGGTCCAATGGGTGGGATTTGGCATAAAGGTCAAATTGGGAAATTAATTTCTAATGAGAAATATGTTGGTGATTGTATCAATCAAAAGTACATAGGACGCCATGTGAAAAATAATGGGACTGAAGATATGTACTATGTTGAGAATCATTATAAAGCCATTATTGATAGAGAGACTAGGGAAAAGGCTCAAAAAGTAATGGCTGAAAAGAAGAATCCTTTACTTGTTGGATACCACTATAAGCATTATGCTTTTACTGGACTTATTAAATGTGGTTGTTGCGGTTGCAATTATCGACATAAAGTCTCAAAAAGTCAGTATTCTCCAACTATGAATGTTTGGTATTGTGCAACACCTAAAAATATATGTACCTCAGTTAGAGTAAAAGACACTGAACTCGAAGAAATGTTTATTGATGCCTATAACGAATTTGTAACCCAAAAATATCAAGGCGATGAAGAGAAAAAAATCCAAATTGAGATAGATAAACTTCAAAAAGAACAATTGGAACTTGTTAGACTAAATGCAAATGGGTGGATACCTCATTCAAATTTTAAAATTGAATTTGATAATTTAAAGAAAAAAATCAGTGAGTATGAATCTAAAATTTCAGATATTCAATCAAGAAAAATAGTAGATTCTGATATGAAGCCTATTGAAGTGTTTGATGGTGATAAGGTTGATAAGTTAATTGTAAGTATAAAAATTATTGGAACACTAGTTAAGTTTACTTTCTATAATGGTGTAATAATTACAAGAAAGATAACAGGTACAAGAATTTATGATAAAGATAAAGAAAAATTAAGGAAGTTGGATGAAAAAGACAATGAGATTTAATTATAATAACAATGATTTTGAGAAATTAGAATTTGTAGATTATTTCTATGATGTAGATGAGGAAGATGAGGCACTAATAGAAATAACAAAAGAAAGATTGGAGGACTTATAATATGCAAACTGTAAGAGTAATAAAGGCAAATCCTTTTAATAAGATAAATATACAACCATCAGTAGACAATTATATGAAGGTTGCAGCTTATGCAAGAGTTTCTACTGATAAGGACGAACAAGAGGATTCATTTGAAAGACAAGTTGAATATTATACTAATTATATATCTTCAAATCCGAATTGGAAATTTGTTAAGGTATATAGTAATCCTGGAATTAGTGGAACGAGAGCTGAAAAAAGACCAGGTTTTATGGAGATGATTAAGGATGCTCATGAGGGCAAAATCCAAAAAATTATGGTTAAATCTATAGCTAGATTTGCTAGAAATACTGTTGATGCTTTGAAATATATTAGAGAATTAAAAGAGATTGGAGTATCAATATACTTTGAATCTCAAAATATTGATACATCAACACCAGGAGGAGATATTCTCATTACAATTCTAGCTGCCACTGCTGAAGATGAATCAAGAACAATTAGTAAGAATATTAAATGGAGTTATCAAAAGAAATTTGAACAAGGAGATTTCCAACTTAATTATACGAACTTTCTTGGATACACAAGAGATGAGAATAGAAAACTTGTTATTGTTGAAGAGGAGGCTCAAATCGTTAAAAGAATATATAGAGAATATTTAAGTGGATATTCAATTTCACAAATTGCTAGAGGTCTTAACGATAATAAAATAAAGACTCCAAGCGGTAAAGATAATTGGCAATATTCAGTGGTAAAGAGCATACTTACAAATGAAAAATATTATGGTTGTGCTTGGATGGGCAAGACATTTAAACCTGATGTTCTATCTAAAAAAAGATATAAGAACGAAGGACAAGTTGAATTATATGTTCTTGAAAATGCATTTGATGGAATTATTGATAAGTCACAATTTGATATGGTTCAAATAGAAATGGCAAAGAGAAATAAACTTGGAAGAAATGGTGATAAAACTTATGGGAAGTTTTCATCAAAGTATCCTTTCAGTAAAATTGTACGCTGTGGATGTTGTGGAGCATTTTATACAAGATGCAATAATATGAGGTCACATGGAGAAAGAATTCCTTCTTGGTGGTGTAAAAATGTTAGAAGTAAGGCTCATGAATGTAATCAAATGGGAATAGGTGAAGATGCAATTAAAAGAGCTTATCTTAAAGTTCTTAATGAACTTGTTGGTAATTATGATGATATAAAATCAATACTTGAGACTACAACATCTTCAGTAGTATTTAATAATCCAACTGATAAAATTAAGGAGATAGATGAAAGAATTGATAATCTTCAAAGTCAAATGTTGGATTTGCATAAAAGAAAGACTTTAGGTGAAATTACTGAAATTGAGTATGGTGTTCAAGGTGGTAAAATTGCCTCAAAAATTTATGATGCAAATAAAGAAAAAAATTCTATTGAAAGCTCTTATGCAAATGCAACTTATACATCAAGGAAAGTTGATGAGATACTAAAGGTTCTATCTGTATTAAAACCAACTGAGGAATTTAACGAGTATATATTTAAAAGTCTTGTTGAATCAATTACAATAACTGAAAGAACTCATCTTAAAATTAAATTTAAGGTTGGCATCGAAAGAGATGTTATAGCTGATATGAAATAGAGTAAGGGTGGATAAATCTGCCCTTATTTTTTGTTCATTTAAAAAAATTAAAAAAATTTTATCAGCAATTTTAAGAGCATTTTTCTCAAAAACATATACTATTTTAATACTTGGAAAGAGTTGAATTATACTTTTTATTTCATTTTTCGAAAAATGACCTTTTTGATCGAATTGGTCGATTTGACAATGCAAAAATAAATGCTAAAATTTAGTTGAAAATCGATGTGGCCATATTAATATTTTTTCAGAAGAAGGTGACTTTGAAATGGAATTAACTCAAAGAGAAAAGGAAATTCTTAAAGGTATTTTAAATACTGAACTAAGTGAAGAGGAGGCTGTAATTGCTTCTAATGATGATCCAAAAGATGTAGCAGAATTAAATGAATTTTATGCTAATGTAAGAAGCATTATGGAAAAAATTCAATAAATTTAGATTTATAATAGTGTATTGGTCTAGACCATTTTGCCGAAATTTGTTATAATTTTATATATTGAGTTTTTATTATAAGGCAGAGGTGGTATTATGGCAGATTGCACACCAGAATTTTGGACATTGAAGGATATAAAGGATTCTTTGGAAAAGGAATGGAATGGTAAGAAAAAAATTGTTATTCCTATGTTTCAGCGTGGTAAAAGATGGGAT
This sequence comes from uncultured Anaeroplasmataceae bacterium, assembly GCA_934229785.1. Classification (GTDB taxonomy): domain Bacteria; phylum Bacillota_I; class Bacilli_A; order Acholeplasmatales; family Anaeroplasmataceae; genus Anaeroplasma. The sequence continues at coordinate 88,552 of CAKQEA010000004.1, read as the reverse complement.
AAGTCTAAGAAGGAAACTTTTATTGATTCATTAAGAAAAAGGTATCCAATTGGAACACTTTTATTTTATAAAACAGTTGAGGGACAACAAGAAATTTATACGTTAATAGATGGACTTCAAAGAGGTACTGCAATAAAAGAATATTTATCCCATCCTTCTAAATTTTTTACTATTAATGATTTTTCTACTGAAGCACTTAATAAAGTATATGAACTTATTTTAGGAACTGATGATAATGTTCAAGAAAAAGAAAAAATTAATACAATAATTACTAATTACATTCATGGATTGAAAACTTATGAAGACCTTGAATTGTTTGAATTATATAATGTATTATTGGAGGAATATCCAATTTTAAATTCTAAGAGTGCAGATTTTGGAAAAGCCTTGAAGGGTGATATCAAAGCTCAAAAAGATAACTATAATTCTTTAAGTGCTATGACTATACCTGCAATTGTATATACTGGTGAAGAAAGCACATTGCCTGAAATCTTTGAAAGAATAAACTCAAAAGGAGTTGCTTTAACTGAGTATGAAATATATGCTGCTTCTTGGCCGAGAAAAGAATTTACAATAACAAATGAAGGTATTATTGAGTATGTTCTAAAAAAATATGATACATTAAATGACACTGAGTATGCAATTAAAGATTATGATAGAAATGAAAAAAGATTGAAAAAAAATGTTAATGCATTTGAATATGTATTTGGCTTATCTAAATATATTCAACATAAATATTCATCACTAAATTTTTATCGTAATTTAGGAGATGATGAAACTAATCCAATTGCATTTCAATTGTTAAATGCTTGCTTCAATTCCTCACATAGTCAAATAAAAGATGTGCATAAAATTGTTGATAGATTTTCTTTTAATATTTCTTTATTGGAGGATGCATTGTTTAAATGTATTGAATTTGTAAATAAGTGTATAGATCCAATTTTGAAGTTTAAAGGTAATAATAGAAAAGACGAAGGAAAATTTTTTCATTCTCAGTATCAAATGTTGTCGTTAGTTTCTTTTGTTTTTAGAAAAAGATTTGATATTAATAATAATTTATCTGAATTATCATCTTGGAATGAGACAAAAACAAAATTAACCCAAAATATGTGGAAATATTATGTTTATGATATTATCACTAAATATTGGGGCGAAGGCGGAACTAATAAAATTCATACAGCAAATTCTGAAAATAGATACCTTAAAAACTTATCTAAGGGTCAACTAGCAACTGCATATGATAGTTATACTGAAAGTATGTATGGAATACATGAAAATAAGCAAGTTGCTAATCCAACCGCGATTGATTACGTTATATTAAATACGATTTATGTTAATTCTTTTACGGCAATGGATCAATTATCAATTGATAAATTTGATGTTGAACATATTGCTACAAAAGACCAAATGAAAAAATTAAGCAAATTAACTGGTAATAAAGGTTTGCCAATATCACATTTTGCAAATCTTTGCTATTTACCAGAATATGAAAATAGATCAAAAGGGGCAAATAATTTCTATCAAGATAATGATTATCTAAAAAAATCGAATTATTCTATTGAAGAAATAGAGAGTAAATATAGTTTTACAACTAGTGATGATTTAGAATTTATGGATTTACCATATAGTTTATCAGACTACGATGCTCTTTATGAATATTATATTGAATTTTTGAAGAAAAGAAATGAAATACTTAAGAATAAATTCCTAGAATCACTTGGCTATTCATTGGATGAAGATAAAAGTGCATACGAAAAACAAGAAGTTGAAGATGTAAAATTATTTACTGATAAATATTTTAGAATAACAAAAATAGGAAAATTAGTTGTTCAATCAATGAATTATGTATCTAATAATAACTTGTTAACTGATGATGATATTATGTCTTTAAAGAATAAAGAATTCTCATCACAATTAGGAACTTGGATGCCAGTGTTAGTTTCCAAGATTGAAGATACATTAGACAGGAGTGGTAGAAATAGATATTATTCTGAAAAGATTAGTATAAATGGAGATGAATACTATTTATGTAAGGAGTGGAAAGAAGAATCTAGAAGTAAATATGTTAAATGGCTTAATAAAATATTAGAAAGAAAACACTAGAATAGTGTTCCTTAATTATTAACCTTAACAATATTTACATATGTTAGTCGACTCCCATTATTGCCATATGAAATCAGTAAAAGTGTATCAGTTTGTTAGCTATCCCCTCGGTAAAAAGGCTATAAAGTATTACTTTGCTGATTTCAGCACATATAAGAAGTAATGGTTTGATACAGTAGTAATTGCTGTTTCAAACCTTTTTTCTGCTTAAGTCCGTAGTTCGAATCTGTATATAAGTATATTGAAGCTTGATTTGAGGCATAAATTAATGAATTGCTAAGCGGAGTCACTTAGCACAATAAACTTTTACTTGCATAAAAAACTTTTTATTAACACAATAAACTTTTACTTTTTATTACTATACTACTCTAATGTATAGACCAAATCGACAAAATTTGATATAATGATTTGAAAGAGTTTTTTTATGATAATAATACTAATTATCTAACATGGAAAGAACTTGAAGATGAATGTGGTAAATATTTAAAATAATTTAAAATTATAGGAGAAAAAAATGGAACTTAAAATAATAAAAGGAAGCGTAGTTTATTCTGATTGTGATGCAATCGTTAATGCAGCAAATGATAGACTCCAAGGTGGTTCAGGTGTTTGTGGTGCTATTTTTCAAGCCGCTGGTTGGAGTGAACTGCAATTAGAATGTAATGCAATTGGTGGATGTAGAACTGGTCATGCAGTAATGACAAATGGCTATAATTTAAAAGCAAAGCATATAATCCATGCTGTTGGCCCACAGGATGCAGATGCTGGAAAATTAAAAGGTGCTTTTAAAAATTTGTTAGTTATTGCTGATTCTAACAATTTAAAGACAATTGGAATGGTTCCGATTTCAGCAGGTATTTTTGGCTTTCCAATTGATAGATGTGCTGATATAGCAGTTAGAGTTATTTTGGATTTTAAACCTAAATCATTAAAAACTTGCTATATGTATTGCTATACAGATAATGAATATAATGAATTTTGTAAAGCTCTATTGAAATATAATGGATAAAATTATATAATGAAATAAAGAAGTTCGGTTTAGAAACGATCTTGTTGTAATAATAATTTTTGACCAAGTTTTTACATTGGAGGTAGAATTATGAAAAAACAAAATGTTTTCAAAATTTTGTTTGCTTTAGGTTGTTTTAGTTTGATGTCATGTAGTAGTGAAGAGGTTATAATTGGTGGTGGCGATACTCATGATTCAACATTATGGTTTACTGAAAATGAGTTGGAAGCAATTCATTTAAGTAATCTTACAAAACCTACAGGGTTAAGCGGTGATATTAATTCATCAACATCATGGTTTAATGATGGATATTCGTTTTCACAAGGATGTGATTCATTAGATATATTTAATGATAACGCAAATAGTTACTTTAATTATTTTGAAACAAATTTTGATGGTAAATTTGGTGTGGCTAATTCGTATGCTTATGGTAGTGATACAACTTACTATAATATTGTAAAAAAGAGTGATTTGAATGATTACTATAATACAAATCCATCACAGCTTTATAAGTTTTATTACGTTAGTAATACAAATGTTGATGATAATGGCTTTTTATTAGAGGATTCAGTTTTTATTTTTGAGATTCGTTATGAGTTTAGTACAGCAACAAATAATTATCAATTTAAGATGTTTATTGAAAAGGCTAATAAAAGTAATAATGGTGTCTTTACATATAAATATAAATTAGCATAGTGTGAAAAGTAGTAAATTTTAAATATTTTTAAATTATGTTTGTTAAAATGAATAGATTAGAGCGTTGAGAAACTTGTCAACGCTCATTTTTCTTATTTTATAAATGAAATCATTTTTTTGTTGTTAAACTATAAAACCTATTTCTTGATTTTTTTTAGTGAATATTTGAAGAAGAAATTTAAATTTCATTTTTTCAGAAAAAAGCATTATGTCAATATGCTGATTTCAACTTATTCAAAATGAAAAGTTTTCTTTAGCTGTAGTATCTATAAATGATGAAATTTATCGTATATAGTTGAATTCTTTTAATACTAGAAGCATTTAAAGAAAAACTAGATTTTTCTATTGTTGTTGCTTAAAATTATTTTAATAAGTATGCAGGTGTATTTTTATTAAATATAATTTAAAAAAATGTCGTTGATTATTATATTGTAAATTGTAAAAGCGAAAATATTAACTCGTTAAATTTTAATAAAAAAATTCATGATGCAAAAATAAAATTTTAAAAGGTAATAAGTATAAATTTTTTAAAAATGGTATTATATCCATTATAATAATTGAGTTTTTAATTTCTTATTATGAATCAATTCATTGATTTAAATATTTAGTTTTATCAAATAAATAATAATAAAAATCTATTTTTTTGCTAAAATTATACTGGTATTTAATTAGTAAGTATTGATTTCCTATTTCAATCGTTTAAGTGTATGTTATTTATTAAATATGACTTGATTTCTACTACAATACATTGTATAATGTAAACGTTTTTGATAAAACGAAAACATTTTTTTGTTTTTAGAGGAGATTTATTTATGGGAAAACAATATGTTTACTTATTTACTGAGTCTAAAGGACTTGGAAAGGAGCTTTTAGGAGGTAAGGGAGCTGGTCTTGCTGAAATGGCAAGCATTGGTATTTTAATTCCTCAGGGCTTTACAATTACAACAGAGGCTTGTTGCAAGTATTATGATGATGGAAAGAAAATTTCAGATGATATTTTAGCTGAAATTAAGGATAATTTGATTAAGCTAGAAAATATTACAGGTAAGAAGCTTGGTGGTATTGAAAATCCACTCTTAGTATCAGTAAGATCTGGTGCTAGAGTTTCAATGCCTGGTATGATGGATACTATTTTAAATTTAGGTTTAAATGATGAAACAGTTGAAGCATTAGCAAAAATTACTAATAATGAAAGATTTGCATATGATTCATATAGAAGATTTATTTTAATGTTTACCAATATTGCAAAAGGGTTTTCAAGGCGTGAAATGGATTTAATGCTTGATGACCTTAAGCGTGAAAAGGGATACAAGGCTGACTGTGATATTCCTGCTTCTGAATTAAAGGATTTAATTAAAAAATATAAAGCTTGGTATTTACAAAATGTTGGTGAGGAATTCCCAACAGATCCTTGGAAGCAATTAGTTGAGGCTATTGGCGCAGTATTCTCTTCATGGGATAATGAACGTGCAATTGTTTATAGAAGAATGAATGGTATTCCTTCATCATGGGGAACTGCAGTTAATGTTCAGTCAATGGTATTTGGTAATAAGGGTGAAACAAGTGGTACTGGTGTTGGCTTCTCAAGAAATCCTGGTACTGGTGAAAAGCAAATTTTTGCTGAATATTTAGTTAATGCTCAAGGTGAGGATGTTGTTGCTGGTATTAGAACACCTTTAAAGATTGAAGAATTAAAGAAGCAACAGCCTGCTATATATGAACAATTTGTTAAAACTGCTGAAATTTTGGAGCATCATTATAAGGATATGCAGGATATGGAGTTTACAGTTGAGGACTCTAAGTTGTATTTTTTACAAACAAGAAATGGTAAAAGAACAGCTCCTGCAGCTTTAAAAATTGCTTGTGATTTAGTTGATGAGGGTATTATAACTAAAGAGGAGGCTTTACTTCGTGTTGATGCTAAATCTTTAAATGATTTATTACACCCAACATTTGATCATGATGCTGTTAAGAATGCAACAGTTATTGCAACAGGTAATCCTGCATCTCCAGGTGCTGGATGTGGTTATTTAGCATTTAGTGCAAGTGAGGCTAAGATGCGTAAGGATAAGAAGGAAAGAGTAATTCTTGTTAGAGAAGAAACATCTCCTGAGGATATTATTGGTATGGTTGCTGCTGAGGCTGTAATTACAGCAAGAGGCGGTATGACATCTCACGCTGCAGTAGTTGCTCGTGGTATGGGTAAGTGTGCTGTAACAGGCTGTAGTGCTGCATATATTGATGAAGAAAATAGAACTATGACTATAAATGGTCATGTTTATACGGATAAGGATATGGTTTCTGTTAATGGTTCAACTGGTGAAATTTATGCTGGTTGTGTTGAGATGATTCCTGCTGAATTATCTGGTAATTTTGCAAGATTAATGAAGTGGGCTGACGAGACAAGAGCACTTCGTGTAAGAGCAAATGCTGATTCACCTAAGGATGCAATTAATGCGATTAAATTTGGTGCTGAGGGTATTGGTCTATGCCGTACAGAGCATATGTTCTTTGGTGAAGATAGAATTTTCTCAATGAGAAAGATGATTTTAGCAAAGACTGTTGAAGCTAGAGAAGCAGCCTTAAATGAATTATTACCTTTCCAAAAGAATGATTTTAAGGCATTATTTATGGAAATGAATGGTTTAAATGTAAATATTCGTTTACTTGATCCACCTCTTCATGAATTCTTACCACAAGAAGAGGATAAAATTAATGAGCTTGCAAATGCATTAGGTATTTCTCCGCTTGATGTACATGAGCGTATTGCTGAATTACATGAATTTAATCCTATGATGGGATTCCGTGGAGATAGATTATGTATTCAATATCCTGAAATTGCTCGTATGCAGGCAACAGCTATCATTACTGCGGCTATTGAAGCTCAAAAAGAATTAAATAAGCCTGTTGAACCAGAAATTATGATTCCATTTGTTATTGAATCTAAGGAATTTAAGTTTGTTAAAAATATTGTTAAAAATGTTTGTGACCAAATTATTAAAAATGCTGGTGTTGCAATGAAATACCATGTTGGTACAATGATTGAAATACCACGTGCAGCTTTACTTGCTGATGAAATTGCATTAGATGCAGAATTCTTCAGCTTTGGTACTAATGATTTAACTCAGATGACTATGGGCTTCTCAAGAGATGATTATTCTAAATTCATTAATTCATATTTTGATAATAAGATTTTAGATAGTGATCCATTCCAAACTGTTGATGTTAAGGGTGTTGGAAAGCTAATTAGCATGGCAACAAAATCTGGAAAAGAAGCAAATAAAAACTTACATGTTGGTGTTTGTGGTGAAACTGGTGGTGACCCAGCAAGTATTGAATTCTATCATAATTGTGGACTTGATTATGTATCATGCTCACCATTTAGAATTCCAGTAGCTAGACTTGCTGCGGCTCAGGCTAATATTAAAAATCCAAGGAAATAATTAATATTTAGACGTGTTAAATTATATTAAATAGTTTACACGTCTTTTTTCATAATATTAATAATGTTTTTAAAAATAGTTCTAACTATAATAGAAAAAGTAAATCATAAAGAGAACTTATATGAGGTATTTAAAAAATGTATTTTGAGAAAATAATTGAAAATAATTCTTACATCAAAAAAAATTTTGTGGTAAAATCTCAAATGTTGTGAAATTAGTATGGCTTGATTCTATAGTTTTCGCTTTGGTAACAACAAATTATTTGTTATTAAGGAGGAAATTATGGAAAATAACAATAATTATTTAGTAAATGAAAAAATAGGGAAGCTTTTAATTAAATTTTCAATTCCCTGTATTTTATCATTATTAATCAGTGCTTTATATAATATTGTTGATCAAATTTTTATTGGTAATTCAAATGTTGGTGCAATTGGAAATACAGCTACTACTATTGTATTTCCTCTTACATGTATTGCTTTGGCATTTGCTCTTATGTTAGGTGATGGAGCTGCAGCTTATATGTCTTTATGTCTTGGTAAAAATTACAAGACAAAGGTTTCAAAGTCTGTAGGTAATGCAACTACACTAGGAATAATTACTTCAATTTTATTTTTAATAATAGCATTTCCACTTTTAAAAAATATCTTATTTTTGTTTGGTGCTAGAACAGATTTAGCACTGGAAAAATCATATGAATATGGATTTATTATATTATTTGGTATTCCATTTTATATCTTGGGGACAATGTATAATTCAATAATACGTGCTGATGGTAGACCTCAATTTGCAATGATATCAATGGTAGCAGGTGCAATATGTAATATTATTTTAGATGCAATTTTTATTTTTTCTTTAAACATGGGATTAACAGGTGCTGCATTAGCAACAATCATTGGTCAAATTGTATCATTTATTATTTCTGTTATTTTTATTATTAAGCCTAAATGCTATAGGTTAAAATTGAATGACTTTATAATTGATAAAAATGTTTTTGTTGATATTTTGAAGCTAGGTTTATCAAGCTTTTTAACTCAAATTTCTATTGTAATTATAAGTGTTGTTTCAATGAATATGCTTTCTAAATATGGCTTAAATAGTAAGTATGGAAGTGATGACCCTCAAGCAATAATTGGTGTGACAATGAAAATTTTCACAATTTTTGTTAATATTGCTGTTGGTATTGCAGCAGGAGCTCAGCCAATTGTTGGCTATAATTATGGAGCCAATAAATTAAAAAGAGTTAAAGACTTATATAAGAAAATTGTTATATCAACAATAATTGTTGGTGCTATCGCAACTTTATTATTTCAATTAGCACCAGGTTTTGTTATTCAAATATTTGGTTCAAATTCAAAAAATCCTGATTTATATAAAGAATTTGGTATATTATCAATTAGAATATATTTATTATTAATTATTTTTACTCTAATTCAAAAGGTGACCGCAATTTTCTTGCAATCAATTGATAAACCATATAAGGCTATGATTTTATCATTAATCAGAGATGTTATAGTATTTGTGCCTGCAACTATTATTATGCCAATGTTTTTGGGTATTAATGGAATTTTATGGGCTGCTCCAATAGCTGATATATTTGGCATTGTATTTACTATTATTTTTACTATTATTGAATTAAAAAAGCTAAAAATGCAAAAAATTTAGATAAAATGGTATTAGTTTTTTGATAAAACTTGATTTTATATGTAAAAAAAGATAAAATATATTGTAGACAATTTTTATAAAATAAAGGAGATTTATATTATGGCTATTGAAGCTGGCGATTTTAGAAATGGATTAACATTAATCATTGATGGAAAATTATATGTTGTACTTGAATTTATGCATGTAAAACCTGGTAAGGGTGCTGCAATTTTAAAGACTAAGCTTAAGGACTTAAGAACAGGTACAGTACTTGAAAGAAATTTTAACACAAATACTAAGTTTGAACAAGCTATGATTGAGACTAAACCTGTTCAGTATTCTTATGAAGCTGGTGGAACATACTACTTCATGGATATGGAAACTTTTGAAACTTATGAATTAACTGCTGATGCTGTAGGTGATTATAAGTATTACCTACTTGAGGGTATGGAAATCAGTCTTCGTTTCTTCGAGAATGAGGTTTTAGGATTAAATATGCCTGATAAGGTTGAATTGGTTGTAACTGAAACTACTGATGCTGCACCTGGTGCTTCATCTACATCTACTAAGGACGCAACACTTGAAACAGGCTTAAGAATTAGAGTTCCTCAATTCATTAAGCAGGGTGAGAAGATTATTGTATCTACAATTGATGGTACATATTCTTCAAGAGCTTAATTACTTTTAATTTAAATGAGTAAGGTTGCATTGGTCACAGGCAGTGCTAAAGGTATAGGTAGAGCGATTATTATCGAACTTGCTAAAAGTGGTTATGATTGTGTTATTAATTATTATTCTTCAGAAAGAGAAGCTCATGAATTAAATGATTTAATTAAACAATATAATATTAGGTCATTAGTTTTAAGATGTGATGTAAGTGATGAAGAAGAGGTAAATGAAATGTTTAATACTATCGAAAAAGAATTAGGTGGTGTTGATATTTTAATTAATAATGCAGCTGTTGATTTGCCTAATATTTTTAGTCACAAAAATGTTTCAGATTTTAGAAGAACCTTAGATGTTAATTTGATTGGTTCTTATCTTACTGCTAAAAGATGTGAACGTCATATGCTTGACAATAAATGGGGACGTATTATTAATATATCTTCAACTAATGGAATGAACACATATTATCCTATGGGATTAGAATATGATGCGTCAAAGGCTGCACTTAATTCATTAACTCATAATCTAGCAATTGAATTTGCACCATATGTTACTGTTAATGCTATTGCACCAGGACTTATTGGTACAGAAAATGAAATTAAGGATTATGATGAGGAATTTATGCAAATGGAGCTTGATAAAATTTTAGTTAGAAGAATTGGACAACCAGAAGAGATTGCAAAGCTTGTTAAATTTTTAGTTAGTGACGATGCCTCATATATTAATAATTCTATAATTAGGATAGATGGCGGACAATATAGCAGTAATTAATAATTGTAAAAATGGATGAATTTTGTTGTTAATCATAAGTTTAATTTATGGTTAACATTAATTCATCTTTTTTTGTGCTATAATATTATTAGATTAAAAATTAGGAGGTAATTTAAATGGAAGTAAAAGATTGTATTTTAACTAGAAGGAGTATAAAAAAATATTTGTCTAAGGAAGTACCGCTTGATTTACTTCATGAGATAGAGCTTGCAGGTGAGTATGCTGCTAGCGGTAAAGGTATGCAAAGCCCAATTATTTTGGAGATAACGAATAAGGAGGTTCGTGATAATTTATCCAAATTAAATGCATCAATAATGGGAAAAACTGATTTTGATCCCTTTTATAATGCACCTGCAGTTTTAGTAGTTTTGTATGAGAAAAAATATCCAACTGGAATTTATGATGGATCTTTGGTAATGGGAAATATGATGCTAAGGTGTCATGATTTAGGTCTTGCATCTTGTTGGATTCATAGAGCAAAAGAAGAATTTGAATCTGAATATGGTAAGATGCTATTAAAAAGCTTGGGACTTCATGGTGAGTATGAAGGCGTTGGTAATTTAATCGTTGGTTATCCTGATATGGAAGCTATATGTAAAAAGAGAAAAGAAAACTATGTATATAAAATAAATTAAAAAAATCCTCAACTTTTAATGTGAAACATTATCATTCACATTATCTAGTTGGGGATTTTACTTTAGTTATTTATTTTCTTTAGCTTCAAGTACGCTTGATAATGCCTTCATAATACTTAGCTTTCCATATTCATAGGTTAAACCACCTTGCATATATAAGGTATATGGTTCAACACATGGTGCATCAGCACTTAATTCAATTGTACTACCTTCTGTAAAGCAACCAGCAGCCATTATTACATCACAAGGATATCCTGGCATTGGGGCAGGCATAATGTAGACTCCTGAATCAATTGGAGAAGAGGCTTGTATACTTCTAGCAAAGGCTACAAGATTAGGTTTAGTTTTTAATTCAATTATTTGAATAATATCTGTTCTATATTCATCATACTTTGGAGATATATCATTAAAACCAGTATGCTGTAGCATATAAGAGGCAAATATTTGTGTTTTAAGTGCGCTCTTTACGGCATTAGGAGCCATAAAGACACCTTTAAAGAAATTAGAATTTTGATTAAAGTTTGCACCAAGCTCCTTGCCTATACCAGGAGATGTTAATCTATCAGCAATCATTTCGATGTATTTTGTTTTACCACCAATATATCCTCCTGATGTTGCAATACCACCACCAAGGTTTTTCATTAAAGAGCCAACAACAACATCGGCTCCAACATGTCCTGGCTCTAATCTTTCAACAAGTTCACCATAACAATTATCAACCATAATTATAACGTCTTTATTAACGCTTCTAATAACTTTAATAACTTCCTCAATTTGACTAATTGTTAATGATTTACGTGAAGAATAGCCTCTTGATCTTTGAATTTCAACAAGCTTTACATCGTTTTTAGCAAGTCTATGTTTTATTGTAGGTAAATCAAATTTATTATCAACTAAATCAATTTGTTCATATTTAACTCCATTAGCTATTAATGATTGAGTTGAATCACCAACAATTCCAACCATTTTAAGTAGAGAATCATATGGCTTACCAGATAGAGAAATCATTGTATCGCCATGCTTTAATAATGCGCTGAATGTTAAATATAAAGCGTTTGTACCACTCATAATTTGAGTTCTTACTAAAGCGTCTTCTGTACCAAGAATACTTGAAAATATTTTTTCTAGCTTTTCACGTCCAGAGTCAAATATGCCATAGCCATTTCTATCAGTAAAGTCTGCATACTCTACTCTGTTTTCAATAAATGCTGATAATATTCTATTTGAATTATAAAGACATATATCATCTATTTCTTTAAATATATCTTTTAAATCATTATCAGCTTGGTTACCTAATTCTATAACCTCTTTTTTAATTTCATCTAATATCATTTTTAATCACCAAGTTTTATTCTATCATAAAATGACGAATATTTAAAATGAATTTTATTTTTATTTTCATATAGATAGCATTTATAGTAAAAAAGTATAAATAATATTTGTTAACACAAAAATAATAAAAAAAACTTGAAAGATAATCATAAATAATATAAAATAAATCCGTTAAATTTTATTAAGGGAGATTTTTTATGGAAAATGTCATTTTGTGGATTTTTTTAATTGCATGTACCTTATCTTGGGGTATAGCAGAAATTTATTATAAGAAGGGAAACCTGGAAAAAGAAAAATATTCTCATTTGAAGACATCAATTTTTGTTGGTTTTTTCTTTGGAATATATGCTTTAGTAATTACAATAATTCAATCAGTACAGGATATTAATTTTTTAAAGTTTTTACCAATTAATATGCTTATTTATTTACCGGTAGCTTTATGTTATTTGGTTTCAATGACTTGTTCATATTTTGGTGTTAGATTTATTGAGGAGTCTATTTCAGATCCTATTGAAAACACATCAGGAGCTATTGTTCCAATATTATGTGCAATATTCTTACATGAAACAATTGATAGTCCTTGGATTATAGTTGCTATCGTTATTATAGCTGTTGGCTTAATTTGTGTAGGCTTTTTTGATAAAGAAGGCAGAGAAAATAGACATAAGAAGTTTGGCAAAAAGCTTGCTATATGGGCTTTTGCAATGCCATTTTGTTATATGTTACTTGATGCAACAGGTACTTTTTTAGATATTTTTTATACTGAGGATGCAGCTTCTAGTATTTTAAAAGGTTTTGGTGATAGTGCAATTTTAGATGAGAGTATGCTTGAGCATATGGCAAATTGCTGCTATCAATATATTTTCTTTATAGTTGCTATTGGTCTTTATATTTTTATTAGATTAAAAGGTGAAAAGCTTTTTTCACTTGGTAATCAAACAGATGAAAATGGAAATTTAATTACAACTGATGGATTAAAGTGGTATCAAAAGGTTTGGCTTCAACGTAATAAGCTTCTTGCGGCTTTCTTTGAAACTGCAGGTCAAGCTACATATCTTTTTGCATTAAGTGAGGGTACTGGTATAGCTGCTGTTATTTTGGGTGCAGGTACTGTTATTTGTTCTTTGATTTTATCAAGAATTTTCTTGAAAGAAAAGTTGACTTTAATTCAATATATTTTCATTTTTGTTATTATGGCTGGTATTATCTTCTTGGCTGTAATGGGTGGATAAAATTTAATGAATTTTTGTGATTAGAAAACATTATTTTTAAATTATGAGCTGTGAATATCTAATTTTTTAAGTTAGAATAATTTACAGCTTTTTTTTGTTGAATTAGTAAGTTATAACTAACTTCTTATTGACAGAAAAACGTGGTGGTGATAGAATAGTAACGGTGTTAGTATAAACTAACTTTATTTTTTAAAAGTACGGTTAGTTATTTCTAACTACGGAGGTATATATGCTACTAAAATTAAAGAATATTGGTAAAATTTATAACTCTAATGATATTTTAACAATTGGTATAAGAAATATTAATCTTGAATTTGATTATAACGAATTTGTTACAATTGAAGGTGAATCTGGTTCCGGTAAATCTACCTTGTTAAATGTAATTGCTGCTAATGATTCATATGAAGAGGGCGAATTATATTTTAACGGAGAAGAAACATCTCATTATTCAAATTCAGATTGGGAGAAATATCGTGAGAATAATATTGCGATGATATTTCAGGATTTTAATATTATTGAGAATTTGACTGTTGTTGAAAATGTTGAGTTAGCTTTATTAAGAATAGAAAGTAGTAAAGAAAGAAGAAAAATTGCAGATGGCTTGATTGATCGTGTTGGTCTTACAAAGCAAAGAAATCAAAAAACTTCAAAGTTATCTGGTGGTGAAAAGCAAAGATGTGTTATTGCTCGTGCACTTGCAAAGGATTCTCCAATTATTTTAGCAGACGAACCTACTGGTAATTTGGATGTTAAATCGTCAAAGGAAATTGCTGCATTATTAAAGGAGGTTTCAAAGGATAAGCTAGTTATTGTTGTAACTCATAATCCTGAGTTCTTTACGATGTATGCAACACGTAGAGTTACTATTTTAGATGGTAGTGTTAAATCAGATAATGTAATTGATAGTCCGCCAAAGAATGATATTAAATTAAATAATGTTTATATTAGTCGTAAGCAAAATATTAAAAATACTTTTAAAATAGGTTTTTTAAATTATAAGTCAAGACCAAAATTTACAACAATGATGAGCTTAGCCTTATGTTGTATTGCAGTTGCATTATTTTCAATTCTTGCTTTATTTAACCAATATTTGATTTCACCACTTCAAAAGAATCTTGATGATATTGGTGTTGAAGGTAAGGTTATTATTTCAAATACGAATGATTATATTGATGAATCCGTATTAGATAAGATTTGCTATGATACAAGGGCTGGATACTTTATGTATGAAAGAGATATGTCAGAATTTAGCATTTATATTCCTAAGAGAAATAGTATGTATAAGAGCTATGATGTTTATTGCATATATGATCCATATCATTATAAGGTTAAAAGTAAAAGTGGTATTTTAGTTGTTCCTAAGGCCTATAAGTCTGATAGTGATGAAATTGCAAGTTCAATTATTGGTTCTAATTGTGGAATAACAAATATTAGTGTTGAGACATCTAATAATGAAACAGAGTTAAAGCTATATTTATCATATGATAGTATGGAAAAAAATGGTAATAAAATTAAAGCCATTAATTCTACAATGAAGATTGGTAGTAATGAGTCTATTGTTTATTATTTTGATGTGAATAAGGACTTAAAAAGTGGAGAAGTTAATCTTGTGAATTCAAGCTTTTATAATGTAAAAAATCAAAAAATTGTTTTTGATATTGCACCTACTAAAATATTTACAGCAAATGATGATACATTAACTGATAAGTTTATTTCAGGAGTTGTTGTTGAGATGAACGAGGATGATTATAACGATATTTTTAATACTAATAGTCAGACTAAGCAATCTGTAATTTATTTTGAGAATGATTCTATTGCAGCTTCTCAAATCGCAAATCTTCCTGATGGTTATATTGGTATGTTATCAAATAGCTTAGTTTATGTTCAAAATGTTGGTAATGTTTATGCAATGAATCTATTGTGGTATGGCTCAATTATTTTACTTAGTATTTTACTAGCTGCTATTTTGTTCATCATTTTTATGAGAAGTATTAATGTTTTCTTAGCCGATTTTTCAATTTATAAAACATTAGGTATTCCATCAAATGTTTCAGCTAATTCGTTATATATTCAAATGTTTTTAATTTTTATTCCAACACTTGTTTTACTTCCAATTATTTCTTTGATTGCTTGTAATATTAAGGCACTTGCATTGCCTTTTATAAGTATTGGTAATTATTTATTTATTGAGACATTACTTCTTATTATAGTTATGTTTGTTGCCTTTGGTTTTAATAGAAATTTAGCAAGAAGTAAGATTTCTGATACATTAAGGAGGGGTTCAAAATGATTGAGGTTAATCATTTATCAAAAACTTTTGGCTCCAAGCTTACAAGGAGAAATTGCGTTTTAAATGATGTTTCATTTACGTTACCAGATAAAGGGCTAGTTGCAATATTTGGTAAGTCTGGTAGTGGTAAGACTACACTTCTTAATATAATTGGCGGTCTTGATGTTCAAGATAAGGGCTATATTTGTGTTGATGGTGAAAAAATAACTAGTAAGAATAGAGATAAGGTTAGGGACAAGAAGATTGGTTTTATTTTCCAAAACTATTATCTTGAAAAGGGCTGTAGTGTTTCTGAAATTTTATATAATGCAATGAAAATTGCAGGATTTACTGATGATGATGAAATTAAAAGAAGAACTAGTAAGGTTTTAGAGCTTGTTGATTTAAAGAAGTATGAGCATAAGAGTGCTGATGCACTTTCAGGTGGACAAAAGCAAAGAGTTGCTATTGCAAGAGCCCTAATTAAAGGTACAAATATCATTTTAGCTGATGAGCCTACTGGTAATTTGGATGTTGAAAACACTATTCATGTTATGAATATATTGAAAAAAATTTCTAAAACAAGGTTAGTTGTTTTAGTCACTCATGAAACATCATTAATTAATAAATATGCTGATAGTCATATTGAGCTTATTGATGGAGTTTTACAAGAAAATACAACAGTTCTAGATTCAAATGGCTATGTATTTAATGATAATGATGATACAAATGTTGAAATTTTTAGTCAAAGTGAATCAAAAAATACAGGTAAGCTATTTAATTTAAAAACTATTTTTAAGTTCTTAAGCATTAATAATGAAAAAAAGGGAAATGTTTTTAAAAAGCTTTTCCTTGTATTAATGGCTATTATTTCTTGTGTATTTGGCTTTGCGCTAAATGAAAGTATTAATAATATTCAAACCCATAAAAAAATAAGTGAAAATTCAGTTTATACTAATTTAAATACTTACTCTGAGTTATCTATGATTGATAGAAATTATTATGAAAATATTGATTTCTTTGAGATCAATCAACGCAGTGCAAATTTCTCATATAATAATATTTCTTCAATTGCTTCTTTAAAGGAGTCATATACTCCAAAGGCAATTGAAAAAAACACTAGGTTAAATATTATATATGGTGATATGCCTAAAAATGGTCAAGTTTTAATTTCAAAGGTACTTGCTGATAATATTAAGCATGATTTAAGAATTAATGAACTTGAAAATGATGAAGCGATATTATTGATGAAGTTTGATAATGATTATAGTATATCCGGTATTGTTGATGGTGATGAAAATCAAGTATGGTTTACTAAAATTGATTATGTTAATTTTTTAGGAATTTACAACAATTTAAAATTCATTGATAATAATCATTTATTTTTTAATGGCAGTTATTCTGATATGACTTATTCAGCGACAATAAAGCTATATGATGGTAACAAAGAATTAAATGATAATCAAATTGTTATAGATATAAGTAGAAATTCTTTATATAAGATGATGAGTAATACCTCTGAGGCTGACTATATTTCAGAAATGGCAAACAAAAAGCTTGTCAATCAGTCAACTGCTATTTATATTGAAAATAGTGAAATGTATGTTAAGAGTTTTAACATCACAAGAGATGTTATGGATACTGATATTACAATTAATGTTACAAGTAATGCCTTAGATAATATATTTGTTTATTTAACTCCAAATATTGATATTTTAGGTAATGATACAACAACAAGTTATTATTTTGAAATATCGACAAATGGTGGGGAACAGCTTAATAATCTTAATACAAGATTAAATACAAGAGGTATTAAGGGTGTAGATATTAATGCTATATATAAAAACAATGATGCACTTAAAAAGAGTGAAGGAATGAGAATAGTATATATTCTAATTATTGCTATAGTATTAACATTATGCATTTATTATTTCATTGAAATGTCAGAAAGCTTAAAAAATAGTAAGGAATATGGAATATATCGTGCAATTGGTGTAAATAAATCTAATTTATTGTTTAAAGAAATGATTAGAGTTATTTATAAAAATATAACTGTATATTTTATTGGTATTTTAGTAGCAACAATTTTGTTTGCAAGCTATTATAGTGTAAGTAATTTGAACTTTGGCTTATTTATAGGAATTAGTGCTTTAGTAAATGTTTTTGGTGCAATTTTAATGCTAATTGTATCATTAATACCATACCTATTTGTTATAACTAAAACACCAAGTGAAATTATTTCAAGATATGATATTTAATTATTTAGTTTTAATTTGTTTTTAGTTCAAACTAAAACAATTTAAATAAAAGAAGGAGAAGATTTAAAAATGAAGAAGAAAAGTTTATTAGTTGGCTTAGTACTTGCAACATCAGTACTAGCACTTGCAGGCTGCGATAATACAACAAAGCCAAATGAACCAGATAATCCAGGAATTAATGAGGATGATAATGCAAAAGAGAAGTATGTTACATTTAAGGTAAAGGAAAATGGTGAGTGGAAGAATTTAACATCACCTGCCTTAATTACTAATGGTAAGGTTACAGTACCCGAAGCACCAGCAATGGATTATTATACTTTCCGTGGTTGGTTCTTAGATGAGGGATTTGTTAATGAATTTGAAAATAAAGATCTAGATAAGAGTGTAACTGTTTATGCTTATTATGTAGCAGATGAGGTTAATATCGTTATTAATGGTGAATCTCAAGGAACAAGAGATTTAGCTGATGTTATTAATGGTACATATAATCCTGGTAAGGATTTAACATTTGATGGATGGTATACAAACCCTGAATGCACTGTTAAATATAATAGTGGTGATCCAGCTAAGACTTTGTACGCTCAAAGTGTTGCAACTATAACATTTAATAATGGTTATGAAGATGTTTATGCAACAAAGATTAAACCTAATACTGTACTTGAAAGTCCAACAACAGCTAAAGCATTAGATGATAATGGCGATACAATAAAGGACGATGATAATAACGAATTAACAATCGAACAAAATAACATTGTTAAGTCTTACATGTCAAGTGAAGATATTTATTATGTTGATGAAGAGGGTAATGAAATTGACTTTACAAAGGCTATTACTAAAAACACAACTGTTAAAGTATTATGGAAATCTCCATTCTTAGGATATAAGATTAGTCCTAATAGTGATGATTTATTTTGTGCTGGAACATATGGAGAATATAAAGCAAGTGATGCAAAAAAAGTTGATGTCGGTAGTGTTCCTGTTATTTCTATTCCATCTAAAATCACAGTTGAAGATGAAAATGGTAATAAGTCAATAAAAAATGTAAAAGCTGCCTATATTTTTGATAATGCTATTTTTAATAGTACAATTTTAAAGAAAGTTATAGTTCAAGAAGGTATTGGCTATATTAGAGGATTTTCTTCCGGAACAGGTGCATCATCTGTAGAATCAATTGAACTACCTTCTACATTAAAAATTATTCAAAATTGTTTTAACAATTTAGATTTGACTCCTGAAACCGTAAAAATACCAGAGGGAGTTGAAGCAATTTATGAGTCTTTCTGGAGTAAAAGTGTATTTAACTACAATAATGAATCATTTAATTTCTATACAGGAAAAGAATATGATTTTGATATTGAAATTCCTGATAGTGTGAAGAGTTTATCAATGGTTCCACTTAATTTAAAATTTAGTGATAATTCGTCATTTGTTAATGATGGTAATATGATTTATCAAAATACTGAAAAAGGCAAAGTATTAGTTTCTTATGATATAATCGAAAATGATACTATAAATGTACCTGATGGTATTAATGGTATTCAGGTTGGAACATTTGTTAATAAAAAATTTAAAACATTAGTTTTACCAGAATCATTTAGTTTTATTAATTATAATTTAAAATTAAATGATTATAAAGATATCTATGTATGGATTGATAGTCCATATGCTGACATTGAATGTTACTTATATTCAACAGAACTTCAAGAAGGTGTTTTTGCGTATAACGCTAGAATGATTGTATCTACACTTGAAAGTATGGATTATGTTGTATTCAATAATCTTAATATTTCAGATGATGTTTATCATGCAATTGGTGGTGATAATGGTTATGCAACATATTATGGTACTTTCACTTATGCTGATAACGAAATATACAAGGATATAAAGGTTGTAAATATTTCAAGTACTGACTCACCAAATATTAAAGTTAATTTAACAAATGAACTTACAGATGAAAAATACAGCGTAACAATTTCACGTACAAATAGCGATGCAATAACTATCAATGAAATTTTAAGTGCAGTTGATGCGCAGTATGGTACATCATTTATTGAATTAAAAAATGCAAGTCATTTAAGTGATGAATCTATTGAAGTAAGCCAATTTGGTAAGGAATATGATTTAAATAGTACAATTACAACAAATAAATATTTAGATGTTATATGTAATTTAATTAACTATAAAGGTTTTACATATGATGCAAGTGGTAATGAAGTTATTGTTACAGGTTTTGATAAGAATACAGCAGTTGACTTAGGCAATAATACGTTTGGTGTTATAATTCCAGATGAAATAGAAGGTAAAAAAGTTACAAAAATTGCTGATAATGCATTTAAAGAAAATGATTTAGTTAAAATTGTTAAGTTTGGTTCTAATATTACATATATAGGTGAAAATGCATTTTTAGATTGCTCCGTTATAACAAAAATTGATTTCAATAATGCAAAAGTTGAAAGTATTGGAGCACATGCATTAGAAGGCACATCAGTTTCAAGTTTAAGTTTTAGTTTAGCTAATCTTAAAAATGTTGGTGCCTATGCATTTAAAATTGAAACTTTAACGGAGTTTATACCTGTGAATGGAGAAGAAGAGAGAAATGCAACAACAGTTAAAGATGGTGAATTCTATTTTGGTTCAACAATGATTATGGCAAATTATATATATCTTTCACTTTTAAAGCGTGTATCTTTAATAACAGTAGATGGAAACAATATTTACGATGTTGAACTTTATAGTTATATTGTGAAGAATAGTTTAACAAATAGTATTAATTTAGGAAATATTGATGACACAAAAAATATTATTCGATTTGAAGTTCTCGAGGGATCAATTTCTTATACTACAAGTAGTAATTATATTTATTTAAATTCTGTATCAAAAATTCACACAAATGCTTTTACTGATTGTACTACTGCATCAAGAAAAATTTATTACAGTGCTGATGGATTAAATGTAGTAGGTAAAATTAGTACTGTTGCTGATTTAGTTAGTGCCTTACCTAACGTATTTGATTCTAATTGGATTAATGATTATGATACAGTTTCTTCTTACAAGGTTAGATTAATATAATTAAAAAAACGAAAGGAGTTTTTTAAATGAAAAAAAATTCTTTTAAATTAATGTTATTACTTACATGTGGATTGGGCTTATTTGCCCTTTCCGCATGTAAATCATCAGCATCTAATCCTATTGATGTTATAAAAAATCATTATGGTGATACTGAATTTAAAATATCTTTTAGTTCAGAAGGATTAACTGAATCACTTAGTGATGTTATTTATACAGCTAACAACATTCCTAAACTCCCTATACCTAATAAGGTTGGTTATCGTTTTGCTGGTTGGTATTTCGATCAAGCTTATACTAAACCATATGAAACAGATTATTTATATACCAAAATGTGTGATGTAACCTTATATGCTAAATGGGAAGAAGAAGAATTCATTAATAATGGTATCTATGAAATTGAATATGATGCTAAAATTTTAGAAGATACTATTGTTAAAGGCTCATTAGCAGACCAGTATGGTTATTTGAGATTTCCTGATGATGTCATAAGCGATGAAACATATATTGAAAAAAATGACAATGGTGTATTTTTAAGAATTCAATATGATATGAGATATCATTGTCCGACAATTGATGATAATGGTAATATGGGTATTTTAACATACACTGTAAGTGATCCCGAAAATAGAGTGTCTGACACTGAAAGTATTATTGATAGAACAGGTACAATTCAAACAATTTATTATGATTTAAAAGGACTAAATATTTCTGATCCAATTAAATTAAATGTTGAATTTGTTAACTGGAATGCTAAACTTTCAAATGAAGATGATAGATTAAAAACTAAGGTTGGATATACTGTCGAGTTTGACATAACAAGATTTATTGGATATACAACATCTTATGTCGATGCTAATGATAAGTTAGAAGATGGATATTACTTAGTTAAAACTCATTATAGTGGTTTGAATAAAGCTGCAACAATGCTTGATGTCTTCAATCCTGTATATTCATATTTGATTGCTAAAAATGGTCATTATAAATTAGTAAAACAAATGAATGCATATAATTCGGATATAATTGGAAATTTAAAAGATCAAGATTACATTCATGTAAAAACTGGTTATGCAAGAGATATATGTTATTATACATTTAATAATAAAATAGTTGCTACTGATGAAATGGTGGATGAAGATAATTATTCATTAATTGATTGGTGTAATTTCTTTCAAGCTGATAAATTTGGTGATTTAACATATGAATTTCATGCGGACACTGGTAAATATTATTATGTATTTGATTTAGGTGATACTGCTAATGTTGATTTGTTGCTTGTTGGTGCATCAACAGGTGCAATGACTGAAATGTTTAATATGGGACCTACATATAAAAGATTAGTTATTGATTATAGTTCTATGGTTAAATTATCAGAAATTGATTATAAGCCACTTGAAGGTGATACAACATCAACGTTTGATACTGAAGCTTTCTATTTTTCAACTGATGTATCAAGCTTAACAGGAAATACAATCTATAATGCAGAAATGGATTATGATTTTGCTAATAGATTAATAAATACATTTTATTCATCAATTAGTGGAGAAGATGTAAATACTCTTCATAGTACAAGGATGGTAATTAAACCAACTGATTCAACTAATTCAAAATCAATTGTAGATAGTAAAGGTGAAGTGTTCACTTTTATGGCTACTTATGATTGTTATGGCTATGATGAAAAATTAGGTTATCCTCTATATGGTGATTATCTAGAATGGCAAACATTCTCAACATTTTCTCAAAGAATGTACAAGCGTTTAGAGTTAGGCTATGAAGCAGAAGAAAATGAAAAAATGAATATATATGATTTATTTAGAAGCAAGATATATCCTAATCTTGATGAAGGTAATTTAAAATATAAAGCTTATAATTTAAAGAATAATGGCGAAGTTGATTATTCAAAGGAAATTGATATTTCAATTAGTAATAATGTATTTACTTTCAACAATGATTTTGCCCTATACCTTGAAGGCACTGTTAATGGTGAGGTAAAAAAAGGAACAGTTGTTATTAGAAAACAAGAAAGTCCAACAATTACTATAACTGATGAATATGAGCACGATGAAGATAATATTGAAACAATTAATTGGACATATGATGTGGTTAATGATGTATATGTAAGCAGTAAAGCATATTTTAAGGAGGATACAGTTCATATTCCTACAATCGATTATGTTTCTTATGGTACAGAGTATTCATCACATAATGCATATAATTCTGACAATGATGTTTATCACATGAATCAAGAGGATTTTAGTATTTATTCATTAGTTAATGGTATTTATACTAAAGTTAATTACAATTATGAGGATTGGAATCCATCAACATTTGAAATGACAACTGATACAATGTATGTTGTATACCGTTTAGTTGATAGATATGGTTATGTTAAATATTTATCATTTGAATACAAAGGTGAAGAAAAAGGCAAATATAGTGTATATTGTGATGATGAAGAAGTTGCATCAGGTAAACTATACTATTATTATGATGGCACAAGGCAAAAACTAAATTTGAAGGATACTGATGCATTAGAATTAAATAATATTGATGATATTTATAATAAAAACTATACATTGAAAGTAACAAATGATTTATTTAATTTAAGTAGTTTTTCTTATACTGTTTATGCTAAAAACAATACTTATAAAGGTAATGATAAAGAAGAATTAAAAAACATACTTAAAAATGAAAAATACGCTATTGTTAATTTTGAATATAAGTTTAATGATGATGTTTATATTAAATCCTATGCTTATGGTATAAGAATTAATGGTAAAAAATTTAGTGATTATAAAATTCTTGATAATGGTACAGAATGGTTCACTAACACTAACTATAAATTTGAAAATTCAATCGCAATGGATAATGATGGCATAAATTTTTCAAATTCTTCTGTTGATATACAAAAATACGTAGGAACAATTTTGAGAAAAACAGATTTTTCTGAGGTTAAAGTTGATGGATTAAATTATACTTTTTTGAAAAGTGGAACATATAAAATAATCTATAAATTTAGTTTTTACAATGATGAAAATGAAGAATTGATTTTTAAAGATTATAATATTGGCTCATCATATAGTGTAAGTTATAGATATATTACAGTTTCTCAAGATATTAAGGTCAATGATATTAATTCTGATATAAAAGTCACATATGTTACAGATGCTAGCCATCCATTTAGAGATGATTTAGCTGGTGTAATCACAAATGCTGATGGTAGTCAATCATATACAGTAAATTTTAATCAAACACAAAGTAATTTAACGATTAATAGTTCTTTATTTAAAGAATTTTCTGACCGTTTATTTAAGTGGTCCTATAAAACTAAGAGTGGAAGATTAGAAGAATATGCTTCACCTGATAGTTCTTTAGGTACATTGGGTGTTAAGCGTAATACTTCAAATCCCATATTATACGCTGTTTGGGATGAAGGATTAAATGTTAGAGCTGAATATGAATTAAATGGTGTTACGAAAGTGATTGGCGAAAAAACATATTATATGAGTGGTAGAACATATTATTTAGTTTTATCAGATTTCTATTTTAATGTTCCCAATGGATATAAACATGTTGGCTGGGAATGTGACAAACCAATTTTTTATACAACAAATGGAGATAAGAAGACATATTCTTATACAACAGATGTATTATACGATATAAGTTTTGAAATAACTGAAGATTGTGTAATTAGACCAATATTAAAGGGTCCACTTACAATAAAATATCAAGAATGTGTTAATGGCAAGTTTAATGATTTAGATCGTTCATATAAAACTATAACTGATGGTAATTCATTAAAAGATGAGTTAACAACAACTCAGTTAAAAAACTTACATAAATTAGAAACAGATAAATTTAAGTATTGGGCAATTAAGTTAAATGGTGAGTTAATAAGAATTGATGATATTGATAATGAAAGTATTGTTAAAAAATATGTTGAAAATGGTTATGTAACAATTGTTGCAGTATACGAGGAGTGATTAAATTGAGAAAAAAAGGTATAGTATTTGTAATCATTTCTTTATTTATGATTGTTATATTTTCAAATATAAATTCCAAAGCTGATTCTAATATTGAACAAAAGTCTATATATACTACAACATATGAAATTGGTGGAACTAATTCAATTGGTGCTGGTATGATTGGTAAATATTTTGATTCTAATGTAGAGGTTTCAAATATTAATGATATTTATTTAGTATCAATTACTTTACTTGATAATAATGCTTTAACTAATTTGAAGATTACTCCAACATCAGATGATAGTGGTATTATATCTACTATAAATGGTAAAAAGACTTGTTATACTGTTAGCTTAAGTTATGATGAATTAAGTAAAGCTATTCCTATTAGTGGTCGTGTTGATGCGATGAATATGGATGTTTCATTTAATATTAAGGTTAAATTAGATGAGGCTGTTAAAACTGATAGAGTATTAGATGATAGTATTGAATATCCAGCTATTTTTGTTCCAAGAATTGAGATTGAAAGTATTGGAGATATTAATTCAACACAAAATGCAATTTGTAGGATTCCAAGTTCTAAGGCTTACTTTCAAGATGAAGAATTAAACGTTGAAATATCAGTTTTAAATCCTATGGGAGCGATAATTGATGTAACAAATGATCAATTTGTTTTAGAGGAATTAGGTAATTATCAGATTATCTATAAGGCTTCAACTAACAAATATAAGACAAGCTTAGGTAATGATTCTTACATTACAAAAACAATTAATGTTATTTCTTCAAGTATTGAATCAAGTATTGTTAAAATTAATGATATTAATAAGATTTTACCATCTGGTTATATTGTTTCTTCTCAAAGAATTACTTCTGGCTTAGAATATGATCGTATAAGTAAATTATTAGAAAATATCACTGAGAACTATGAAATTACAAGTGTAAAAATTATGGATAGTGATGCCAAGGAATTATCATTAGATAATGCGGTTGAGCTTTATATAGAGGCTAATCCTGATTTTAATCGTAATGAGGTAGTTATATATCATATTGATGGTGATAATATGACTAAACTTGATGTTAGAGGATATGGTAGATATGTTCTTACCACTACATCTTTAACAGGTAGCTTTGTTGTATGTGTAGAAGGTATTTCATTTCATATGCCAATGTGGGGATATATTCTTATTGCAGTTGGTGCTTTGGTGTTAATTCTATCAATTGTAGTTTTAATAGTTGTTTTAGTTAAAAGAAAAAGAAAATTAAATAAAGAATTATAAAATTCATTTTACAAATTGTTTACTCTATTTTGTAAGATGGAGTTCTATTTAAAGGATTCACTTTTCTTATGTGAATCCTTTTAAATCTTTGGAGGGTTTTATGAAGGATAAGAATTTAAATTTTAATAGAGAATGGCATAATTTATATAGTAAGGCTTGTAAGAAGGAAATAAAGAAAAAGATAGCACTACATTACGCTAAAGAAGATAGGGATGATGTATGGAATAAAATTCAGGAAAAATATGTTGCATATTTGAATGAATGGAATATTAATTTGGGTGGCAAAAGAAATTTTCATAATGGTAAAGGTGGAACCTATGATTGTATTGCTATAATGACATATTTTTATATTTGTAAGGATTTTACTGATTTAAAAGAAATAGAGGAAATAGAAGAAAATCGTATTCTTCCTTCTTTTAAAAAATTATAATTTGTAAATTGTAATAAAAAAATTTGGAAAAAACTTATGTATAAAGCATTTTTAAAAGCCAAAAGTATGTGTGATAAGTGGAATGATTATAAAATGATTGTTTCAAAGTTTGAAAATGATAAGCCTATTTAGTATGAATTTAGAAGCTGTCCTGTTGCTGAATTTGCTAAAAAATTTAATCTAATTGAGGTAATGCCTGCTTTATGCAATGTTGATTATAAATCAATGGAATTAATTCATGCCAAATTAATTCGTAAGTGTACAGTTGTTGATAGCGATAAGTGTGATTATACAATATGTGGTGATAAAGATGAATTTATAAAAAAGCATCCAGAATATAGGGATGAATTAGGCTTTAGGAGAAATAAATAATATGGTACTTGCATTTGTTGAAGGATTGGGATTAGGTTTATTGCTAGCGCTATATTGTTAAGGATGGAGCTGTTGGTATGGTATATCTATATCATAAGGATGTTCAAGATAGATGTATTGAACTAGGACTAACAACAAAGAAGCAAATTAAAAGAAGATTTATTATTTTTGTTATGCTTAGATTAATATTTTATATTGTGTATGCGATTAGCTTTGTTTATGGTGTAAATAGAGCAAATACGTTTTATGATGGCTTTTTACAAATGTCTATCTTATTTTTTACATGTTCTTTAATTGACCGAATCTTTATTGATGAAATATGGGTTTGCCACACAAAAAATGGATTATAAGTGGAACAGAGGATTTAATGCCTTACATTACAACTAATGGTAAAATAAAGAAATGGGTTAAAGGCTTTGCATCATCATTAATTGTTGCGGCTATATTAGCTGGAATAATGTCATTAATTATTAAATGAGTTAATTTTTGTTAGAATTTCTTTAATTAAATTAAATTTTTTAAAATATTTTGTAAAACTTTGAAGTATTCTCACTATTATTATTAGTGAAAAGATAAAAATATCTATCTTTTCATAAGCATAAGAATTAATTGTTTTTATGTTAATATACATAATAGGAGGAAAAATATGCAAGATGGAATTACATTAATTGAATTTATTAAAATTCAAAGGGGCAAGGAGATACCAGTTACTAATGATATGTGCTTTAAGTATTCATTTAGTAATGAAAGCTTAGTTAAGAAGCTTCTAATTGGTTTGGATTATGGTATTAAGAGTACTGATAAGGTAGAAATTGATACTGAAGTTGGTGTTGGTACTGTAGGTGTAAAGATTGGAGAAAAAAGGTTTGATCTCAAGGTTTAGAATACGACTTTAGAACCAAATGAGACCTATGCATTAGAGATGCAGGATTATTATGCTGATATGGAATTTAAGGGATTCTTTAAATTTCTTTTGAAGGTAACAACAAGTTTAGAAGAAAGTAAGAGCTATGTTACAAATATAAGTGAGCTTGAGAAGAATCATGTAATTATTTTTGATAATTGTACAAGCCCTAGTGATGGAAGGTTAAACACAGAGATATTTTGTGCTACTAGAAGAGATGGGATGACAAAAAAATTTTATGAGAGTAAATATTATGATGGAGAAGTAATTATCTTCTATTTGAATAATATTATGAAATCTGATAAAATTGAATGTAGTGAAGATAGGTCAGTTGAAATATTAAAATCACTAAAATATAATAGTGACGAGTTATTAGAAAGTGGTGATGAATTTATGAAAGAGCTTGGAGAAAGAGTTAAGGAATTTAATGCTGATGAACTAAAAAGGGAAGCAGCATTTGAGGCAATGTGGGAAGAAATCAATAAAAGAGCTATTGAAAAGAAGGTACGTTCTTTAGAAAAAAGCGAAGGGGAAGCTAGAAGAGAAATAGCTGAGGCTAACGAAAGAGCTATTAAGGCAGAGGAAGAGACAGCTCAAGCTAGGAAAAAAGTAATTGCTTCAGCATCTAAGTTTAAAAAACTAGGTTTATCTATTGAAGAAATTATGGAGCTAACAGGTTTGGATAAAGATACTATTAATAATTTGTAATATAAGTTTGTTCTAAAAATAGACATTAATGTCAATGTTTAAAATTTATTTCCATCTTTACAATAACAAAATTTAATAGTATAATTTTAATGTTTAATGGTGATGATATCATACGGAATAGATTGATGTGCCTAGAGAACTGATGGTTGGTGAAAATCAGAGACTTAAATTTATTCGGATCAATGATGGAGCTGATATAGTGATAAGCTATGTCCGTATATCTACGTTACAGATTAATTGAGCGCTATAATTATTTTTTTTAGTTATAGAACTAAGGTGGTACCGCGATAATTCGTCCTTAGAGAAATCTAAGGACTTTTTTATTTTTATAGGAGGATTGTATGAAGGATTATAAGGATACTCTATTTATGGGTAAAACAAATTTTGAAATGCGTGGTAATTTGAGTAATAAAGAGCCATTAATCCAAAAAAAGTGGGAAGAGATGGATCTTTATAATAAGGTTATTAAGAAAAATGAAGGAAAAAGAGAATATACATTACATGATGGACCTCCATATGCTAATGGTGATATTCATTTAGGTCATGCTTTAAATAAAATTTTAAAGGATTTTATTGTTCGTTATAAGAATATGAATGGCTTTAAGTCTGTATATATTCCAGGTTGGGATACACATGGACTTCCAATTGAGAATGCCTTACAAAAGTCAGGTGTAAGTCGTAAGGATAAGCCTTTGCATGAATTTAGAGATTTATGTATGGAATATGCTTATAAGCAGGTTGAAAGACAAAAGGTTGGATTTAAACGTTTAGGTGTTTTAGGTGATTTTGATCATCCATACATTACATTGCAGCATGATTTTGAACGTGATCAAATTAAAGTTTTTGCTAAAATGGCAGAAAAGGGATTGATATATAAAGGACTAAAGCCTGTATATTGGTCTCCATCAAGTGAGTCTGCTTTAGCTGAAGCTGAAATTGAATATAAGGATATTACTTCTAAGTCAATTTTCTTTAAATTCCCAATTGTTAATGGTGAAGGTATATTTGAGGGCGCAAGTTTTATGGTGTGGACTACTACACCTTGGACTTTGCCTTGTAATTTAGCAGTTGCAGCTGGACCTCAAATTGATTATGTTGTTTTTGAGTCAAATAAGGGTAAAATGGTTTGTGCTTCTGACTTATTAGAATCTCTTACAGCAAAATTAGGATTAGAGGATGTTACAAAATTAGGTCATGCTTATGGTAGTGAATTATTAAATTTAAAATATGAGCATCCTTTATATGGACGTATTCAGCCTGTAATTAATGCAGATTATGTTACTACAACTGATGGTACTGGTTTTGTTCATATCGCTCCAGGCTATGGTGAAGAGGATTATATGGCAGGTAAGCAATATGGTCTTGATATTATGGTGGCTGTTGATTCAAAGGGTTATCAAACAAAGGAAGCTGGAAAATATGCTGGTATGTTCTATGCTGATTCAGAGGATCCTATTATTGAAGATTTAAAGGCTTGTGGTTCATTATTATTATTAGATCCAATTACACATAGCTATCCACATGATTGGAGAACTAAAAAGCCTGTTATTTTCCGTGCAACACCTCAATGGTTTGCATCAATTGATCCAATTAAGGATGAAATATTAAAAGCCATTAAGACTGTAAATTGGAATCCTAAATGGGGTGATGTTCGTATTTCTAATATGATTAGAGATCGTCATGATTGGTGTATTTCTCGTCAAAGAGCATGGGGTGTACCAATTCCAGTATTTTATGCTGAGGATGGTACTGAAATTTTAGATCAAAATGTTTTAGCACATGTTGCAGAGTTATTTGGTGAATATGGTTCAAATGTTTGGTTTGAGCGTGAAGCTAAGGATTTATTACCTGAGGGCTACACAAATGAACATTCTCCTAATGGTAAATTTACTAAGGAAAATGATATTATGGATGTATGGTTTGATTCAGGCTCATCATATATGTTACTTCAAAGAAGAGGCTTGAAATATCCTGCTGATTTATATTTAGAGGGTAGTGATCAATATCGTGGTTGGTTTAATTCTTCAATTATTACTGCAGTAGCAACAACAGGCATGGCACCATATAAAAATGTTGTATCGCATGGCTTTACTCTTGATGGTCAAGGTAGAAAAATGAGTAAATCATTAGGTAATACTGTAGATCCAATTAAGGTATGTAATGAATCTGGCGCTGATATTTTACGTTTATGGGTTGCATCAGTTGAATATCGTGCCGATATGCCTTTATCAAAGGATATTTTAAAGCAGGTTTCTGAATCATATCGTAAGATTCGTAATACTTTAAGATTCTTATTATCAAATACATCAGATTTTAATCCAAGTGATGCATTGCCTTATGAAAAGCTTGAAAGCGTTGATAAGTATATGCATATTAAGCTTCAAAGATTTATTAAGACTGTAAAGGATAATTATGATGCATTTGAATTTGGAGAGGTATATAGAATAGTAAATTCTTATATTACTAATACTTTATCAGCATTTTACTTAGATTTTACAAAGGATATTTTATATATTGAGGATCCTAAGAGTAATAAGAGATTATCAACTCAAACTGTATTCTATGAAATCTTGACTTCATTAATTAAGCTATTATCACCTATTCTTCCTCATACAATGAGTGAAGCATATGACAATTTAGCATATAAGGAAGCAGAGGATGTTTATTTAACAGATATGCCACAGGCTACTGAAAATCTTGATGAAAAGCTTGAGGTGGCATTTGATGAATTTATGAAGTATCGTGATATCGTATTAAAGGCATTAGAAGAGGCTCGTAGTAATAAGATTATTGGTAAGAGCTTTAATGCTAAATTAACTATCACTCTTGATAAGCATGCCCACGAGGTGTTTGATTTAGTTAAGGATAATGCTAGTCAGTTATTAATTGTTTCTCAACTAGAATTTGTTGATGGTGATGAATTTAAGGTTGATGTTAAGATGGCTGAGGGTGCTACTTGTGCTCGTTGTTGGATGATTGTACCAAGTATTGGTGAGGATGAATTATGTCCAAGATGCCATGAAATTGTAAATCATAGACTATAATTTTGACAAATTCAGAAATAAATGCTAGAATATACATATAATTTTGCGATTTAATAAGGTGGTGACATGATGGATTTTCGATTTTACTTTTTAAAAGAAGGCACTCGTGTTTATGAAAAAAGTGATTTAATTACATATTTTCAAGCTAATCCAAATGTTACCATGGAAAAGAGGCTAGATGATCGTATTTTTACATATCATCATCCAATTTTAAATTTTGAAGCAAGATTCATCATGACATCAAAATCATGTATTCCCCACCTTGAGAGATTAAATCCAAAGTATTATGATGTTAATTTTTTAGTGGAGTTTTCTATTTTACTTCCTACATATGCGGTTGAAATGGTTTTAGGAATTGTTGAAGAAATAACAAAGCTTTTTAGATTTTATGTATATAACCAAGCCTATGAGGATGTATTTCCATTTAGAAGAACTATGATGATAAAAGCTTTTGAAGCATGGAAACGTGCTTATAAAGATTCTCATGAGGATGAAATTGCTAAATATAATAGACTAGATCCTCAAACTTTATCACAGGTTTATAATTATTTACAAAGAAAAGCGAAGCTTGAGCTTCTCCTTGATAAGGATAAGGTTGTAATTTCTAATTATTTCTTTTTGCATGCTGAGCGTTCACGAACTGCCTTTGTTGCAATATCATGGGATGGTTATTCGCCATTCATATTACCTCCAGCTGTTGATATTTTATATTTAGATGATGGAAAGTTCACTAAATATATACCTATGTCTGAGGTTTTAGCAAGAGCAGAAAAGCTATTTAAGCCTATTGATGGATACGGTGTTATCCAAATTATGGATGCAAAAAATGTAAAAAAATTTCACAAAATATTAACAAAGGATAAGTTTGCTCCACTTACAGTTGAGTTAAAAAGCTTATCATTAGAAAAAATATTAGATATATAAGGAGTAAATATGGAAAAATCAAAATATATTGACCATACATTATTAAAAGCAACAGCCACACAAGAAGATATTATTAAGCTTTGTGATGAAGCAAATAATTATCATTTTGCATCAGTATGTGTTAATCCAGTTAATGTACCACTAGCTCATAAATGCTTAAATGGCTCAGATGTTAAGGTTTGTACAGTAATTGGCTTTCCTTTAGGTGCTAATACCCCTTCAGTTAAAGCCTTTGAAACAACTCAAGCTATTACAGATGGTGCTGATGAGGTTGATATGGTTATTAATATTGGTGAGGCAAAGGCTCATAACTGGGATAATGTCTATAGAGATATTAAGGCTGTTGTTGATGCTGCAAATGGTGTTTTAGTTAAGGTTATTATTGAAACATGCTATTTGACTGATGAAGAAAAAATTGAGGCTTGTAAGATGGCTGTTAAGGCTGGGGCAGATTATGTTAAAACTTCAACAGGCTTTGGTAGTGGTGGTGCTACAGCGCATGATGTTAAACTTATGGCAGATACAGTTAAAGGACATGCTTTAGTTAAGGCCTCAGGTGGTATTAGAGATAAGGAAGCCTTTGAGGAAATGATTAATGCTGGTGCTTCACGTATTGGCTGTAGTGCTGGAGTTAAGATTATGGAGGGCTATTTAAATGAGTAATATTCCTACACCTCATATTAATTGTAGTGACCCAAAGCTTATTGCTAAGGTTGTTTTGATGCCAGGTGATCCATTACGTGCAAAATATATTGCTGATAATTATTTAACTGATGTTATTTGTTTTACATCAACTAGAAATGTTTTAGGATATACAGGAAAATACAATGGAAAAAGAATTTCAGTAATGGGGTCTGGTATGGGTATGCCATCAATTGGTATTTATTCATATGAATTATTTAGCTTTTATGGTGTTGAGACAATTGTAAGAATTGGTTCAGCTGGTTCTTATGATGAAAACTTTAAGGTTTATGACACTGTTCTTGTAACTGATGCTTATTCAGAGTCTAATTATGCTAAGGTTGCCTTTGGTATGCGTGGAAAGATAATGAAGAGTAATAAAGCTATCAATAATAAGCTATTAAAGGCCTCAGAAAAACTAGGTATTGAATTAAAGCCTGCAACAATTCATTCATCTGATGTTTTTTATGGAAATAATCCTGATTTATGGCATATTTGCCATGATAAGCATGGTTGTAAGTGTGTAGAAATGGAATCATTTGCTTTATTTGCTAATGCGAAGGCTTTAGGCAAAAAGGCTGCATGTTTATTAACTATTTCCGATTCATTTATAACTCATGAGGCTACTTCAAGTGAAGAGCGTCAAAAGAATTTTCATAATATGATGAAGGTTGCTTTAGAGCTTGCAAAATAATTTTTAATATTAAAGGGAAGACTTAGGTCTTCCTTATTTTTTAGGTAGGTTTTTATGAATGTTAATATAATTAATAAAAAATTTCATAGAATAATTTTGAAAAAATGCTATATTAGAAAAATAAATCCTAAAGAAACTACAATTAGAAATTTACTTTGTTATTATCAAAGTATATCTTGTAGTAAATTTCCTAATAAGGATTTGTTTAATCGTTTTTTAGCAAATGCATATGATATGCGCTTTAAGGTTAATGTTTCGACTATTGCTTGTTATAGTATTTTTAGTTATACTCTTGAAGCAGTTGATCCTAAATTTATTAATGATGATAGTTATAATTTAGCATTTTTAGAAAATTCCTTAGAGGAATGCATTAAACCTTTAATAGTTAATGATTCATTTGATGAAGAGGTGTTTAGAAAGTCATTTGAAATATATTATTCTAATTTATTGTATTTAGAGGAAAATGATTCAAAGTTAGCCTTAAATGGAGCGATTCATGAGTTCTTTAAGGGAACAATTCGTGATTTTAATAATGATGGTAGCATAGATGAACTTAAGAAAATAACAAAAGCTGATTTATTCAAATGCTATTTATCACTACTAAATGATGAAGAAATATATTATGCAGCTGGTGATGTAGATGGTTTAACCATTAATCACACATTGACAATTACACCAAAGACAAATTATGTTTTTAATAATAGAGTTAATCACAAAAGTTATATAGAAGTTAATAAAAAAACAAATCAATGTTATTTAAATATTATATATGACACAGGCATTTTTTCTACAGATAAATTATTTTATCCTTTATCATTTTTTAATTATGCATTAGGTGGTTCATCAGATTCTTTATTATTTAAAATTGTAAGAGAAAAAAATAGCCTATGCTATTCAATTAGTTCATCATACCTAGGTGCTTCAGGAATTTTAATTGTATCGGCAATTATCAATAAAAATGATTTAAATAGGGTAATTAGCTTAATAGATGATTGTATTTTAAATGTTTGTGATAACATTAATCTTGATGAAATAAAAAAAGCCTTTATTTTTGAAAAGAAGGGAAGAAGTGATTATTTATCAAGTGGAATAACTGATCATTTTATGGATAATTACTTTGTTGATGGTGTTAAATCATATGATGAAATTAATTTGATTAATAAAATTAAGCTAGATGATGTAAAGGTAGCTTCTTATCATGTTAAAAAATCACTTGTTTATGTTTATGGAGGTGATTTAGATGAATGATGTTAAAACAATATATTTATCAAATGGATTAAAGCTTTTATTTATAAAAAAAGAAGGATTCGTTAAAAGCTATTGTGGTATTGGCTGTAAGTATGGTGGAGCTAATATTGAAACAATAATTAACGGAATTAAAAACAAATCACCATATGGTATTGCTCACTTTATTGAGCATAAGCTTTTTTTGATGCCTGACGGTAGCGATGCATTCCAAACATTTACGAAGTTAAATTCTCAAGCTAATGCTTATACAGCCTCTGATAAAACAATTTATTATTTTACGAATAATGATTCCATCTATAATTCTTTAGAGCTACTTTTAAATATGTATTTTAATCCCTATTTTCCGTCTTGGTCAGTTGAAAATGAAAAAGGGATTATTAATTCAGAAATTAATATGTATTTTGATAATGTTGGATATCGCATAAGTCAAAAATGTATGAGTATGCTTTACCCTAACGACTATTATTCTTATCCAATTACTGGTTATACTTGTGATGTTTTAAAAATTACATCAGATGATTTATATGCTTCATATAAAGCAAATTACACAATTTACAATACTGTTTTATGTGTTGTAGGCGATTATAAAGAAGAGGAACTTGTTGATTTTTTAGAAAATATTTTTAAAAAAATGGATAATGCTATTGTTTCAAATAATAATATTGAATATGAAAAAACAATTACCTCAAGCGATGTATTAAAACCAGCTATTATTTACGAAAATGTAATGCAGGATGAGGTAAATATTTTACTAAGAATTGATGAGGTTACAAATCTTGATGCAATATCATGTGAGAAGCTCTTAGGTGTATTAGAAGCTGTTTTATCAGTCTCTTCAAAATTTTACATGGAGCTTGAGAAAAAGCATTTATTTGATAATGATCTAGATTTTCAGGTTGTAACCTATAAGGAATCATCATATATTACTATTTCAGCACCATCAAAAAAGCCTAAAAAGTTAGCACTTGAAATAATTAATAAGCTAAAAAATTTAACAAGTGACGATATGGATGAAGAATTAGTTGATTTATATTTTAAGCATTTAAAGTCTAAAAGTATTCTAGCATTAGATAGTGTTGAGGGGATAGGTGAAAATGTATTGTCGCTTGCTTTAGAAAATATTGATTATAATAAGGGGATAGATGATATCTTAAATTTAAACTATGATTCTATTAAATCATCTATTAAAGCAATTAATAATGCTAAAATGACATATTTGATTGTAAAAACTAAAAAATAAGCCTTAAATTTTGGCTTTTTTTTATTTTTTTAATTAATCTAATATAAAATATATTATTTTTTTAAAGTTTATAAAAATTATAATTATAAGCCTTCTTTATCAATTGTATTTGCAGTTTTTGCAATTTCCTTTAATTAATTGAAAATGATATAAATTGATTGAAAGGAGGATAAAGATGTATAATTATTTTATGCTCATAGGTAGAATCTGTAATGATATTGAGGTTCAAGAGGTTTCAGAGGGGAAACGAGTTGTAAATTTAAGATTAGCTGTTAACAGAGAATTTAAAAATATTAATGGCGAATATACAACAGATTTTTTTAATATTTCATTATGGGAATTCTTAGCTGATATTGCCAATGATCATTTCAAAAAAGGAGCACTTGTTGGTGTAAAGGGAAGAATTAGTCAAAGAGAAGTAACTCTTGAAGGAGGAACTAAAATAAGAGTTCCGGATTTAGTTGGTGAGCGAATTGTGTTTTTCGGAGATGCCCCAGCCCAGAGGACAGAAAAAAATGATACAGAAATTGAAGGCTAGTTCTGCCTTCTTTTTTCTTTTAAAAAAATTCTTTTCTTTGAAATTAGAGAGTTTTATATTATAATTATTATTAGGGTGATTTTTATGAAACAATATTTAGATTTATGTAGAACTATATTAGAACATGGTTCTTTTAAGGGCGATAGAACAGGTACAGGTACTATTTCTTATTTTGGTTATCAAATGCGCTTTGATTTAAGTGAGGGCTTTCCTTTACTTACAACTAAAAGAGTACATTTAAAAAGTATAATTCATGAATTGTTATGGTTTATTTCTGGTGATACTAACATTAAATATTTAGTTGATAATGATGTAAGAATTTGGAATGATTGGCCATTTGAGGCTTATTCTAAGTCAAATGAATATCAGGGTGAAACCATTGATGAGTTTGCCTTAAAAATAAAAGAAAGTGATGAATTTGCAAAAAAATGGGGAAATTTGGGACCTGTTTATGGTAAACAATGGCGTAATTTCAATGGCGTTGATCAATTAGAGGATTTAATTAATCAAATTAAAACTAATCCAAATAGTAGAAGATTGATTATTTCTGCTTGGAATCCATCTGAAATTAAGGATATGGCATTACCGCCATGTCATTGCTTCATGCAATTTTATGTTAATGATGGTAAGCTTTCATGTCAATTATATCAGCGTAGTGCGGATGTGTTTTTAGGTGTGCCATTTAATATTGCTAGCTATGCCTTATTTACAATGATGATTGCTCAGGTTTGTAATTTAGAATGTGGCACCTTTGTACATACTATTGGTGATGCTCATATTTATTCTAATCATTTAGAACAAATTCATAAGCAATTAACTAGAACACCACGTAAGCTACCAATAATGAAGATTAATCCTAACGTTAAGTCAATTTATGATTTTAAATATGAGGATTTTACTTTAGAGGGATATGACCCATATAAAGGTATTAAAGGAAAGGTAGCTGTATAATATGATTAATTTAATTTGGGCAATGGATGAAAATAATTTAATTGGCTGTGGCGATAAAATTCCTTGGCATTGTAAGGAGGATTTATTATATTATAAATCCAAAACAAAGGGTAAAACTGTTTTAATGGGAGATGCAACATATTTTTCATTAAAAGGTTATTATAAAACAAAGCCATTACCCTATGGTAAGATTTTTGTTGCAACAATAGATAAGTCACTATCACTTCCTGATGCGACGATGGTTTATGATATTGATGATTTTTTAAGTAATTATAATGATGAGCTTTGGGTTGTAGGTGGTGCGACAATTTATAAGTTATCTTTAAATTATGCTGATAGATTGTATATCTCTTATATTCAAGGAAGTCATGAGGGAGATAAGTATTTTCCTTCGATTGATTTTTCTAAATATAATTTAATTTGGGAAGAAAAAACACAGGCAGTACGTTATACTTGCTTTGAAAGGAAGTAATAAGATGTTTTTTATTATTTTGTATGTATTATTTAGCTTGGGCTTTACCTTGCTATTTTACTTTTTAACTAATTTATCACTTTGGTTTTTGTTTTTATGGGTATTTTTAGGTATTTTACTAACTTCATTAATTATTGTAGTTTTTTGTGTGCTATTCCTTTTAATCGGATCAAAAACAAAGCCAGATTCTTCATTTAAGCATTTTGTGTTAAGACAGGGTGTTAAAACATTTTGTATTTTATATCATGTAAAATATAGCTTTGAGGGAACTGAAAATATTCCAAATTCAACTTATGTTGTTTATGCTAATCATAAATCAAATATGGATCCTATTTTTATTTATTTAGGAATGAATAGGAAGGTTACTGTAATTGGTAAAAGCACTTTGGTAAAGAACTTTTGGATGAAAAAGATTTTTGAAACCTTTGGTGCCTTACCAATTGACCGTGATAATGATAGAGAGGCTGCTAAAACAATTGTCAAAGGCATTAAAATTGTTAAAAATGGTTTACCTATTATAATATTCCCAGAGGGTGGAATCAAATCAAGAGATACCGATGAAATGGTTAATTTACGTGCTGGGGCTTATAAGCTTGCGACTAAGGCTAATGCGCCAATTTTGCCTTGTAGTATTATCGGAAGCTCAAAAATTAAAACTAAAAAATTATTACAAACTGTTCATGTTCAAGTTAAGTTTTATAAGCCAATTTTACCTAGTGAATATGAGAAAATGAATACAACGCAAATTGGTTTAATGGTTGAAAATATTATTAATGAAGGAATAAAGCATGCTGAAGAATAAGGGCCTTATTATTTTTCTAGTTTTAATTGCCTTTGTTTGTGTTTTCACCGGTGCAGCACTTTTACTTATTTCAGCTGTTACCCTGAATGAAATTTGGTTGTTCATTTCTTTAATTATTTTAATTGTTGGTATTATTTTATATGTTATTATTGGAATTTATTTTGTAATTTACTTCATTAAAAGGAGAAAATAAAATGAATCAGTATGTTAACTTTCTAATTTTAGGTATTGTTTTTATAATTATTATTGCATCAATTGTTATTGTTTCAATTAATATTAGTAAAAAAAATAGTGTAAAAAAAATGTATGAAGATATAGAAAAGCTTTTTAATTCAATTATTCCCCAAAATAATGATGGCTATAAATTTGAAAGAAAAACTAATTTAGAGTATGATTATTTATTTGAAACACCAAATTATGAATATTACATAAAGGTAATACCAAATTCTGGTAATCAAGAAATTTGTGTTAATAATTCAGTTAAATGGCAATTAAGAAAATCATTTAATGATGAATCAATGCGTTTTGTCCAAAATGTTGAAGGCTTAATGCGTCTTGAGGTTGAAGGACATAAAAATATTAAGAAGCTTTACATTATTTATCCAAATGCAAGATCATTATTAAAATATATTAATGAATGTGAAATGATTTTTATTCACCCTGATACTGATGTTTATGGATGTAATATTATTCCATATATTGCACTTAAAGAAAACAAAGATTTAATTAAATGTTAAAATATAGCTTGCTATATTTTTTCGTTTTTTAATTTATTTTTCTTAAAGTTTAAATTTTAAGATTAAATATTAGGAGAAGTTATGTATGATATTAAAACTTTAGAGTACCAAAAGATTTTAAGTAAATTAGGTACCTATGCAAAAACAAATTATGCAAAAAATAAAATAATGGGAATGATTCCCTATGACGATTTTGATGAAATCCAAAAATCTCTTTTTCAAACAAGTGAGGCATATCAAGCAATTGTTAAGCTTGATGATATTCCACTTGGTGGGTTATTTGAAATTAAGGAAGCACTTGAAAGAAGTAGAATTGGTGGAATTTTAAATGAAAGTGAGCTTTTAAATGTTGTAGGACTTCTTGATTGTTCTAATAATGTTTTGAAATATTTTAAATTGGTTTTAAACACTAATACTTGCTTAGATCATTTAAAGGAATTTATTGATGAGATTGAAATTCCTCAGGCGTTAAAAACAAATATTACATTAGCTATTACTCCTGATGGTAAGGTCTCAGATAATGCATCAAGAGAATTATTTGTTATTAGAAGGAGCATTGCTTCACTTGAAAATAGATTAAGAAGCAAATTAAATGAGCTGTTGGTTACTCAGGCATCTATGTTAACTGAGAGTCTGATTGTTATTCGTGATGGTAGAATGTGCCTACCTGTTAAGATTGAATATAAGAATACGTTCAAGGGTGTTGTCCATGATATTTCATCCTCTAATACTACTTGCTATATTGAACCTCTTACTTGTCTTGAAACATCAAATCAAATTGAGTCATATCAGGCAAATGAAAAAAAGGAAATACTTACAATTTTAAAAAATTTAAGCTTACTTGTTGCAAGTGATGCAGACTCCTTACTTAAAAATTTAGAGGCTTTAACCTCACTAGATATAATTTATGCAAAGGCCTTAATGGCAAAAGAACTTGATTATAATGAAATTAAAATTGAAAATAGCCAATGCTTTGCCATTAAGAAGGCTAAACATCCACTAATTGATAAGGATAAGGTAGTTCCAATTGATATTGATTTAGGAAAGAAAAATGATGTTATTATTATTACAGGTCCAAATACAGGAGGTAAAACAGTTGCGTTAAAGACTGTTGGTTTACTTCATATGATGGTTTATAGCGGTATGTTTGTTCCTGCTGATAGTGAATCTGTCTTTGGCTATTTTGATAATGTTTTTGTTGATATTGGCGATGAACAATCAATTGAACAATCACTTTCAACATTTTCATCTCATATGACTAAGATTGTAAATATTATTAATCAAATAACATTTCAATCTCTTGTTTTAGTTGATGAGCTTGGAAGTGGAACAGATCCTAAGGAGGGTAGCTCTTTAGCGATTGCGATTATTGAATATTTACATAATAGTGGAGCTAAGGTTATTTGTACGACTCACTATAGTGAACTTAAAAATTATGCTTATAATAGTCAAAGAGTATGTAATGCATCTGTTGAATTTAATACAACTACATTGCTTCCAACATATAGATTATTACTAGGCGTTCCTGGTAAAAGTAATGCTATTGAAATTGTTTCAAGGCTAGGATTAAATGAAAAAATAATTCAAAGTGCTAAAAATCAATTAAATTCTAATATGAGCAATTCATCTTTACTTATGAGTAATTTAGAAAGTGAAATGACTAATTTAAGGAATAAAGAAGAAGAGCTTATGCATAAGATAAATCAGTACGACGAAATGGTTAAGTCTTTAGAGCATGAAAAGGAAAACTTACGAAAAGATACTGATAAAATAATAAAGGAAGCTAAAGTTGAAGCTAAAAATGTTGTTTCAAAGGCTAAAGAAGAGGCTCTTGATTTAATTACTGAAATTAAAAATATGAGTAGTGAAAACTTTAAAGAGCATCAAATGGCTGAGTTGAAGCATAAGGTAAGAAATCTTGATGTTGATACAAATGATGAGGATATTTTTCAAGATGAGCTTCATGTAGGTGACTTTGTTTTTGTTAAATCATATGAAAAATATGGAACAATTTCAAAAATTAAAAAGGGTAGATATACAGTAAATATTGGTCAATTTGCTATGGATTTTGATAAGTCAGAATTAAGATTATCAGCTAAGCCTCAGGCTAAGCCTAAAAAGGAAACAAAACTATCTGGCTATAATCCGGCATCCCATGCTCAATTGTCAT
The DNA here is from genome assembly GCA_934229785.1 of uncultured Anaeroplasmataceae bacterium. GTDB lineage: Bacteria > Bacillota_I > Bacilli_A > Acholeplasmatales > Anaeroplasmataceae > Anaeroplasma. Next base: position 46,274 of record CAKQEA010000004.1, on the reverse strand, counting down.
TGGATTTAAGAGGAAAGAGATATGAAGAAGTTGATTATCTAATGGATCAATATTTAGATCAAGCAATTTTAGGTAATTTAGAATCAGTTACCATTGTTCATGGCTTCGGTACAGGAGCAGTAAGAAAGGCTGTATGGGAATATTTAAAAAAGTGCCCATACGTTAAAAGCTATCGTTATGGAAAAGAAGGAGAAGGCTTAAACGGTGTTACTGTCGTATACTTAAAATAGAAAGGTGATTTTTCTGATTAATGAGTATAATGGTGGTATAATTAATCCTAATTCATTGGTGTATTTCTATGCATCTTGGGCATCTAATTGTAATGTTCATTTAGACGCAATTAAGAGGATAGAACAAGAAAATCCTAAGCTTTTAATTTTGAGATTAAATACCTCAAAATATCCAAAATTTAAGGAATTATATAAAATAAATAAAATCCCAACATTTATTATTTTTAATAATGGCGATGTAATTTCAAGAATAGATGGCTATAAGGATCAATATACACTAAGCAAATGGGTTAAAAAATATGTAAGCTAGTATTTAAAATGAGGGCAACTATTGTAATAGGAATAAACTATACATATAATGAATCAGATTTTAAGGATAGCTATGTTATAGGTGTTGATAAGGGAGCAAAATTTTGTTTAGATAATTCTATACCTATGGATATTACTATCGGTGATTTTGATTCGGTTGATAATAAGGTTTATGAAAAAATAACAAAAACTACAAAAACAATTAAATTGAATCCAATTAAGGATGAGACAGATACTAAGGAAGCATTAGAGTATGCTAAAAATTATGATGAAATTTTAATTTTAGGTGCTATTGGTGGTAAAAGAATTGAACATTTGTTTTCAAATATTATAGAGTTAGTTAAAAGTGATAAAAAAATATATCTTAAAGATGATAATTCTTTAATATATATCGAAAATAAAAGGTCTATATTTAAAGGTGATTATAAGTTTGTTTCTATTTTTTCTTTAGATAATAATACGTCAATAACTTTAAAGAATATGAAATATCCTTTAAATAATTATAATTTAAAAATATTAGATCCATTATGCATTTCAAATGAAGCTATAGGTGTTGGTGAAATGATTGTTCATAATGGTAGAGTTATAGTTATCTTAAGTAAGGATGATACAAAATGAAATCATTTTATAGGTATTTAATTCCATCTGTTATTGCCTCTATTTTTATGTCTGCCTATGCTATTGTAGATGGTATGTTTATTGGCGGAAAGCTTCATGATACTGGACTTTCTGCCATTAACTTAGCATGGCCTATTACATCATTTTTACAAGCTATTGGTACCTCAATTGGTATTTCAGGTGGAATTTATATTTCAAAACTTAATGCACTTGATGATGAGAGTAAGAGTAATAAAATTAGTTTAACGACAATTTTAATTATTTTATTTTTTTCTATTATTTTAGGATTTGTTCTATTTGTCTTATCAAAAAATATTCTTATTTTGTTTGGTGCTAAAGGAACAACATTAGAATATGCAAATGATTATTTAAGGATAATTATAATTGGAGCAACATTTCAAATGCTTGGTAGTGGTTTGATTCCACTTTTAAAAAATAAAAAAAGAGTAAAGATGGCTATGGCTGCCTCATTAACATCTATTTTTGTGAATTTTATTTTAGATTATATATTTATTTATATTTTTTCTTGGGATTTAAAGGGGGCAGCTTTAGCTTCGGTTATTGCTCAGATTACCTCATTTTTTGTTTGTATTATTCCATTTGCTAAAAAATTTGGTGGAATTACAAGAGATATTTCTGATTATAAAAATATATTTTTAGGTGCATTGGCTCCATTTGTTTTAAATTATTCTTATGCTGTAATAATCATTATAACAAATAGCCTATGTTTAAAATATGGAAATGATGAAGCGGTTGCTGCTTATACCTTGCTTTCTTATTTGTTGTATGTTGTTTGTGCAACAAGTCAAGGTGTAGCAGATGCAATTCAACCACTATTTTCTTATCATTACACGAAAAAAGAATATAGGACATGCCATAAGATGCTTTATAAATGTTTCATTATTAGCTTTTTGTTAATTTTGGTTTTTGTTATAATATTTTATTTGTTAAGACATCAGCTTGAAAAACTATATGGTTTGTCAATAAATGCTAGTGGTTATTATGAATTTGGATTATATTTTTATATGATTGGATTTCTTCTTGTAAGTTTTTTTAAGGTATATTGTTCATATTTTTATTCTATTGATAATAAAAAAATTGCAAATTTTCTTACAATTTTAGAACCAGTTGTTGTGACACCTTTAATTTATTTAATTGTTTGTCCATTTTTAAAGCTAAATGGTATTTGGATTTCATTTTTAATCATACAAGCTCTAATGCTAATAATTTCAATTTGTTTTTATATTGCTGTGTTAAAAAAAGAAAAAAATTAGGAGATATTTATGGATGGATTTGTTTTTGTTGATAAGCCTAAGGGATTAACAAGTCAAGATGTATGCTTAAGACTTAAAAGAAAATTTAATAGTAAATGTGGACATAATGGAACATTAGATCCTAACACGACTGGTGTATTAGTTGTAGCAGTTGGCAAGGCTTGTAAGCTTTTAAAACTAATAAATGAGCATGATAAAAAATATCAGGCTAAAATTGTGTTTGGCTATGATTCGACTACATTAGATGTTGATGGTGAAATAACCCAAAATATAGATATGAGCATTAATCTTGATGAATTAAAAAATGCTTTATCAACTTTAGCCTTAAGGGATGAACAAATTCCACCAATGACATCAGCTATTAAGGTAAACGGAAGAAAACTATATGAGTATCAAAGAAAAGGAATAGAGGTTGAGGTTAAGCCTAGAAAAACTAAAATTCATTCATATAAATTATTATCTGATTTAAAAATGGTTGATGGCCATTATGAGATCGATATTTTACTTGATGTAGCCAAGGGCTTTTATGTCAGAAGCTTTGCTAGAGATTTGGGTAATTTGCTTGGTGGCTGCGCGATTTTAAAGGAATTAAGAAGAACTAAGGCTGGAGAGTTTAATATTAATGAGTGCAAAATGCTTGATAAAATAACAGAAGATGATGTTAAATCAATTAAAGATGTTTTTAATTTTAAAAGCGTTGAGGTTGATGATTATATAGCTAAGCTTGTAAAAAATGGTGTTGTTTTAGATCAAAGACAAACAAACCTTAATGAAGTCTTTTTTGTTACCAATAATTGTGATATAATAGCAATATATGAGCCAGTAGGTGAAAATAAATATAAGCCTATAATTATCTTTTAAAGGACTGGTGTTTTTTATGAAATCAATTTTTATCAAGGATAAGAACTTCACCCCACTACCTGAGCCTGTTTGTGCGGCAATTGGAAATTTTGATGGGGTTCATCTTGGTCATCAAAAATTAATAGAGGAATGTAAGCGACATAATTTAAAATCAGCGGTTGTAACTTTTTATCCTCATCCATCTGTTTTTTTGAAAAAAATTCCTGATTATAGACTTGTAACTCCTTTAGAGCATAAGGCTGAAATTCTTTCAAGATTAGGTATTGATTACTTAATTGTTGTTGAGTTTGATAATGAGCTTGCCCAAATGAGTAAAGAGGATTTCATTAAAAATATGAAATTTATGAATATTCAAGCTTTTGTTGCTGGCTATGACTTTACATTTGCTAAAAAGGCAGAGGGAAATATTAAGGATTTGGCACAAAATTTTGAATTTTATGAGGTAAAAAAATTTATTTTTGATGATGTTAGAGTATCTACAACATATATAAGAGAATTATTAACAAATGGTAATGTTCATGAGGCTAATAGATTATTAGGAAGACAATTCTCAATAAGAGGAAACGTTGTTTTTGGAAGTCAAAATGGTAGAATAATTGGTTTTCCTACTGCCAATATTGACTATAAAAATTATTTACTTCCTGCATCAGGAGTTTATTTTGTTAATGTTAAGGTTGATGGAATTATTTATTTAGGAATGTGTAATATTGGACATAATCCTACCATCAGGTATGTTGAGGAAAGAAGAATGGAGGTTAATATTTTTAATCTCGATGAAGACATATATGGAGATAATATTGAGGTAATTTTTGTAGAAAAAATTAGAAATGAAACAAAATTTTCATCAATTGAGGAATTAAGATTACAATTGTGCAATGATAAAGCTAAATGCTTAGAGCTTGCAGGAGAATTAAATTATACTAAATAATTAAATGACTATATTAAAGTTGGATTTTAATGCTAACCTTAATATGGCCATTTTTTAAAAGCTTATTGTAATTAATTAAAGAGAAATGTATAATACTTTAAAAGTGAGGTAAAAAATATGAAGTTTAGTGAATATAAATATGTTAGACCGGATTTAGATAGTGTTGTTAATGAAATTAATATAAATACCTTAGCCATTACTAAGGCATCAAATATAGATGAGGTTATTGATTTAATAAAAAAACAAGAGATTATTATTAATCATTTTCAAACAATGTCAACAATTTGTTCAATAAGAAATAGTGTTAATACTTGTGATGAATTTTATAAAATAGAACAAGAATTTTTTGATGAGAATACACCTGCATTTCAAAGCGCAACAACAAAGTATTCAAGTGCTTTAGTTAATTCTAAATATCGTAGTGAGCTTGAGAAAATTTATGGTACACAATGGTTTAAAATTCTTGAATTGAATTTGAAATCATTTGACGATAAGATTACAGATGAGCTTGTTTTAGAATCTAAGCTTGTTACAGAATATTCTAAGCTACTTGCTTCAGCTAAAATTGAATTTGATGGTAAAACTAATAATTTAAGTCAGATGACTGTTTATACTACAAATAATGATAGAAATATAAGAATAGCGGCTACAAAAAAGATTGCAGAGTTTATGACTACAATTGAAGATAAGATTGATGATATTTACGATAAGCTTGTCCATGTAAGGGATAAGATGGCTAAGAAAATGGGTTATGATAATTATATCCCATTTGGGTATATTCGTCTTAGCAGAAGTGATTATGATGCTCAGATGGTAAAAAATTATCGTGATCAGGTATATAAAGAAATTGTACCTATTGCTAGTGAAATCATTAGTAATCAAGCAAAGCGTATTGGTGTTAATGATTTTAAATCTTATGATATTCCTCTATTTTATAATGATGGTAATCCAGCTCATAATAAGGATAAGGATACTTTAGTTAATAAGGCTTATGAAATGTATAGTGATATTTCTAAAGAGACTAAAGAATATTTTAAGTTTATGATGGATAATGAGCTTATGGATTTAGAAACTAAGCCTAATAAACAAGGTGGCGGATATTGCACTATAATTAGTGATTATAAGGCACCATTCATTTTCTCAAACTTTAATGGAACGATGGGAGATGTTGATGTTTTAACTCATGAAGCAGGACATGCCTTCCAGTGCTATACTGCATGTAAGAATATTAAAATATCTGATTTATATTGGCCAACTTTGGAGGCATGTGAAATTCATTCAATGTCAATGGAATTTTTTGCTCACCCATATATGGAAAAATTCTTTGCCTCTGATGCAGCTAAATATCGTTTTAAGCATTTAGCTGAAGCAATTACTTTTATTCCATATGGTGTTTGTGTCGATGATTTCCAACATTATATATATGAAAATCCAGATCTTACACCAAATGAAAGAAAAGAGTATTGGCATAAAATTGAGAAAAAATATACACCTTGGAAGGATTTTGATGGTATTGAATATTATGAAAAGGGTAATTTCTGGCAACGTCAAAGCCATATTTTTGGTACAGCTTTCTATTATATAGATTATACATTAGCTCAGGTTTGTGCATTCCAATTTTTACTTTTGAATCATCAAAATCATGAAAAAGCATGGAATACTTATTATGAATTATGTAAGATGGGTGGCTCTAAATCTTTTACAGGACTTCTTCAAGCAATTAATTTTATTAATCCATTTGATAATGGTTCACTTCATAAGATTATGCCAGGAGTTTGTGATATTTTGAAGTCTCTTGAAGCTAATTATGAAAAGTGCAAATGATAAATTAGTATTTTAACTATTAATTAATTATAAATGTAAAAAAGTTTAAATAATCAAATAAGCCTATGTTAATGCTAAAAATTGGTGTTAAGATAGGCTTTTTTTTAAAAATTAAGAATAATTGATTGATAAGTTGCTGGAATGAAACATGTATTTGGGGTAAAACTCGACCAAAAATACATTGTAATGTATAAATGGTCGAAAAAATAGTTTATAAGATTTATAATAATGTTGATGGTGATATTATGTATTTAAAACGTGATATAGAAGAGAAGATAATAGAAGCTTCTAGGAATTTTGTTTCTTTATTAGGAAATTGTAATATACGTTTAAAATGTATGACATAACCACAAAAATCCTAGACAAGGTATAATTTTTTTGCCTAGGAAAAAATATTTAGTTATATGATATAGTATATAAATTTGATATTTTTTTGTTAATATCATTTATTACTTTTTGTATTTGTTTTTCTTTTTCCAAACATCAAGCGGTACAAATTGTGGTTTGCCGCATTTAGGACAATACATTCGTGGATAATCAATTTTATTCCAACACTCATCTATTTCATTCCAATCTTCATTTAGTTTTGTAATCGCATTTTAGGCATTTTAAATCAATTGTTTCATCATATATTTCTTTTCTGCAAATTTATAAATTTTTACCTTTGTCGTATCATCAAATTTATTTATAATCAATCAATGTCAACAAGTACTTGATTATATTCGTCTTCCTCATATTCCCCATTAACATATTCAATATTAAAATCAGGTAAGGCATAAGCAAAGAAGAATATAGATTCGACAAAAACTAAATATGATAGTTTCATCACTTACTGAAATTTTTGAGGGATTTCTACATAAAGTAGTAGGGATAGAAATTTATGATAAATAGCTAACTACAGTTTAATATTAGTTGCCATATGAGGCTCCCATCCCATCAAAATTGTGGATTTATTTTAATATAGCGGAATTTACTTTTAGAATTAACATTACTTTAAATAAGAAATAATACTTTGCTAAAGGGTTTACTCTTTGAAAAAAATATGTTAAAATTAACTCGGTTAAAACCGAGTCGGATTGGAGCGAGTTAAATGAAATTTATTGGACGAGAAGAAGAATTAAAAAAATTAAATAAAGTACTTAATTCAGATTTTTTAACAACATCTTTAATTTATGGAAGACGTAGGGTAGGAAAAAGTGAACTTATCAAATACGCTTTAAGAGAAAAAGATGCAATAAAAATTTATTATGAATGCAAAGAAGTTCAAGAAAAAAGTAATGTAAATGGCTTAAGTGAAATATTATCTGAAGTTATGAACTTACCAAAATTATCATTTGATAATTTTGAATCAATTTTAAAATATATTTTTGAGTTATCTAAAACCAAAAAAGTCATTTTAGTTTTAGATGAATATGCTTATTTGAAGAAAACAATTATGGGAATAGATAGCATATTGCAGTCTCTAATTGATTCATATAAAGATGATTCTAAAATGTCTCTTATATTATTAGGCTCTTATGTTGATATTATGAAAAACATTTTAAATTCATCAAATCCATTATATGGTAGAGTGGATTTAACATTAAATCTTAAGCCTATGGATTATTATGATTCATCTTTGTTTTATCAAACTTTTTCAAATGAGGATAAAATTAAACTTTATTCTGTTTTTGGAGGGATTCCATATTATAATAAATTAATTGATGAAAGAAAAAGTGTAAAAGAAAATATCATTGATTTAATTGCATCAGATGGTGCAAGACTTGAAAATGAAGTATCAATGTATTTAAATTCTGAAATATCAAAAATAATTAATGTTAATGAAGTTTTTTCAACACTTGCTAAAGGATTTTCAAAATATAGTGATATATTGCAGCAATCACATGTTTCAAGTGGACCTACTTTAGTTGATATTTTAGATAAACTTATAAAAATGGACGTTGTATTAAAAACAACGCCTATAAATGATTCTAATAATAGGAGAAAAACTAGTTATTATATTTCAGATAATTTATCATTATTTTATTATAGATATATTTTTAAATGTTTATCTCAAATGAAAATTATGGACAGTGAATCCTTTTATAATAAATATATAGAAAAAGATTTTGAAGAAAAATATGTTCCACACGCTTTTGAAAAAGTATGTATGGAATATTTAATAAGACAAAACAAAAAAGGGAAAATAGATCCTATATTTGAGCAAATTGGTAAATATTATTATGATGACCCAAAAGAAAAGAAAAATGGGGAATTTGATGTTGTTACATATGATCCAAATGGCTATGTTTTTTATGAGGCTAAATTTAGAAAAATAGCTATTGATGATAAAATGATTGAAAAAGAAATTAAACAAGTTATTTCAACTGGATTAAATTGTTATAAATATGTATTTATATCTAGAAGTGGGTTTAAAGCAACCAAAAGAGAGGACGTTTCTTTTATTGAACTAAAAGATTTTTTTTAAAGATGAATAAATAATTATAGTATTATACTTCAATTCATTTATTAAGAAAATGTGAAATATGATGTGTATCATTATAGAATATTATGATTACCAACTTTTGTGTTGGATATCGCAACTAAAATTTATTTGCTTAATCATTTTCACCACTTTTCTAAAAAAAAATTATGAGTTTTTTATGAAAAAATTGCCTTATAAAGCGGTTTTTAAAAAAATTGATATTTAAACACAAGAAAATAAATAAAAAATGATTGACAATAAAAATAAGGTAGTGTAAAATATTAGAGGTTAAATAAATATGTGGAAAGAAGAAACGCCCGTTTCTCGCCTGATTGATAATTAAGTTGGTAGGCAAAATGTCACTTTAAAATTATGTTGATGATTAAGAGGGCGTTTGTGTCCTCTTTTTATTTTTCAAAATATTTGGGAGGTGAAAGTATTAACAAGCAAAGAAAAGGTGCAGATGATGTTATCGTTAATGATGCTATTCGCTGCAAGGAAATGCTAGTTATTACAGCTTCTGGAGAAAAACTTGGAGTTTTATCTAGGGGGAAGGCTTTACAAGAAGCTGAAAATCGTGGGTTAGACCTTGTATTGGTATCACCAGAGGGGAATCCACCTGTTGCAAAAATGATGGATTATTCTCGTTTCCGTTTCGAACAACAAAAGAAACTAAAGGAAATGAAGAAAAAACAAAAGGTGATTGTAGTTCAAGAAATCCAGCTTTCACCTACAATTGAAAAGCATGACTTTGAAACAAAAGCTAGAAAAGCTAAGTCAATTATTGAAAAAGGAAATAAAGTAAAGGTTTCTTTAAGATTCTTTGGACGTATGATTGTTCATCAGGATTTAGGTAAGGAAGTAATTGATAAGTTTGTTGAAAGTCTTGCAGATGTTGCTACTGTTGAAAGCCCAGTTAAGCTTGATGGTAGAACATTGTTCGCAGTTATTGCGCCAAAGAAAGATTAATTCGTAGAAGGAGTGTACAAAAATTATGCCAAAGCAAAAAACACATAGTGGTTTAAAGAAGAGAATCAAAATCACAGGTTCAGGAAAAATTAAACGTGGTCATTCATATACAGGCCATTTAAAGACTAACAAGACTCATAAGCAGAACAAGAATTTATCAAAGTCTGGTTTAGTTCATGAGACTGATGAAAAGCGTATTAAACAATTAATTTCAAATTTAAAGTAAGAAAGATCAAAGAGGAGGTAACTAATTATGCCAAGAGTTAAAGGTGGATATACAACAAGAAGAAGACGTAAGGCTGTCTTAAAGTTAGCAAAGGGCTACTATGGTTCTAAGCACACATTATATAAAACTGCACATGAACAAGTTATGCGTTCTATGCAATATGCTTTCCGTGATAGAAAGGCAAAGAAGAGAGATTTCAGAAAGTTATGGATTCAGAGAATTAATGCTGCATGCCAATTAAATGGTATTAAGTATTCTCGTTTCATCAATGGTTTAGCTAACGCTGATATCACTATTAATAGAAAGATGTTAGCTGAAATGGCTGTTAATGATGCTGAAGGATTCGCAAAATTAGTTGAAATTGCTAAGAAGGCTTTAGAAGCACCTAAAGCTAAGGTTTGTGAAAACGTAGTAGTTTTACAACCAGCTCCAAAAGCTAAAAATTAATCATAAAACGGCTACAAAGCCGTTTTTATTTTTTCTATTATCTTATAATTAATTCAAATGATTAATAAAATGTTTCTCTATTAATTATTTGAAAGTTATGATATAATTTTTTTGGAGGAACTGTAGAAATGAATAAGAAAAAGGAATTAATTTTAAAAATTATAATGTCAGTGTTAATGGTAATATTATTACTTAATGTTGCTTTTTATTTTATAGATGTGAATTTACTTAATGGTCCAAGCTATTATACTAAGCATTTTTTGATGGCTGTATCATTGTTTTTCTTAGGTATTATTGCTTTGATGATGCCTATGGGTTTAAAGAATAAAAACCGATTTTCAGGTGATGGTAAGGGTGACAGTTTAATTATAGTTGTTGGCTTTCTTTTAATAGCTTGTGCTCTAATTTCAATTATCTATTCCTTTTTTTAATGAGATGTGCTAAAATATAATTACTAGGAAGATGGCCGTGGAGCTCAAAAATTATTAAACGGAAGCTGAGAGATTTTCTGTGCGGATGCTCTTAATTTGAGAACCCTAACGAGAACTAAAAAGAGGCTTCCATCGTGGGAACTTAAGTTCTTCACGACCTTCCTAGACTATAAAAAATTTTAGTGGATTGAACTAATGTGAATTCTTAAGGTCCAGCTTTAGACGTAATCACATTAACATCCACTTTTTCTTTGTAATAATGTTAAAGATATTTAATTTTATTATATGTTAAAATAATTAAAATGGAGATAAATTAATGAGTGATTTTAAAAGTTTAAATATATCAGATGAGGTTGTAAATGCTTTACTAAAGCTTGATATTACAACTCCAACCCCAATTCAAGAAGAGGCTATTCCTTTGCTTCTTGATGGTAAGGATGTTATAGGACAAGCCCAAACAGGTACAGGTAAAACATTTGCATATTCTATTCCTTTAATTGAAAATATTGATGAGGATTCTAAGAATGTTAAGGCTTTAGTTTTGTGTCCTACAAGAGAATTGTCATTACAGGTTTCAGTTGAAATTAATAAGTTAGCTAGTAATTTAAAGAAGATTAGAACTGCTACAATTTATGGTGGCGAATCATATGAAAAGCAATTTAAGGAGCTTAGATGTAAGCCACAAATTATCATTGGCACACCAGGAAGAATTATTGACCATATGAATAAGGGAAAAATAGATTTTTCTAAGATTTCGTATTTAGTTTTAGATGAAGCTGATGAAATGCTTAAAATGGGTTTTCAGGAGGATTTGGAAACTATTTTAAAGACAATGCCGCTTGATAGACAAAATGCTTTATTTTCAGCAACTCTCCCACCATTTATAAAAAATGTTTGTAAGAAGTATATGAATTCACCTGTAATGGTTAAAATTGAAAATAAAGCGTTAACTGTTGATGCAATTGATCAGCAGGTATATTACTGCATGAAGGAGTCAAAAAAGGATCTTTTAGTAAGACTTCTCGACTATTATCAATTTAAGAGTGTTATGATATTTGCTAATACTAAGGCAATGGTTGATGAGCTTGTTTTATTTTTGCAACAACAGGGATTTTCTGCAGATGGACTTCATGGTGATTTAAAGCAAACTTCACGTGATAGAGTTATGCAGTCATTTAGATTATCAAGTGTTAAGATTCTTATTGCGACTGATGTTGCGGCTCGTGGTATTGATGTTGATGGTATAGAAGCAATTGTTAATTTTGATATTCCAAATGAAAATGAAATATATGTTCATCGAATTGGTCGTACTGGTCGTAAGGGAAGAAGTGGTGTTGCAATTACACTTGCTACTTCAAGAAGTCAATCAAGAATTAGAGAGCTTGAGGATTATATTCATCACAAAATTGAAAAAATGGAAATTCCTTCAATTAAGGAAATTGAAAAACATCAACAAAAGGCGATGTATCAATTAATAACTGAAGGAATTGAAAATCAAGCATCAAATCATAAATATGATAATTTAATTATGAAGCTTTCTAAACTATCAAGTGATCCTATTCCAATTTTAGTTACTCTTTTGGACATGATTGATAAAAATACTACAAGAGAATACCCAGAAATTAAAACCGTATCCTTAAAGAAAACTCAGCCTAAAAAAGGCGGGAAGGTTGCTTCTCGTGGATTTTCAAGTGCTAAAAAAACATCTGTAATAGAATTAAATATTGGTTCAACTGAAAATGTTAGACCCAATCAATTAGTTGTTTTTTTACATGATGAGCTTAAGATACATAGAGAGCATTTTGGTAAAATAATTATTGACAAAAAGCATAGTTTTATTGAAATAAATAATGAGGCTGTCAGATTTTTACGTGATTTAAATAAAAAGAAGTATAATGGTAAAACATTATCTTATAGAGTAATAGAAGCATTACCAAGAAAGTAAGGGATTTTCATGCGTATTGTAGCTGGTAAATTAAGACATAGAATTATTGATATGACGAATTTAGATACAACAAGAGAAACACAGGATAAGGTGCGTGGAGCTATTTATAATATGATTGGACCTTATTTTGATGGTGGTGTTGCCCTAGATTTATTTGCTGGTTCTGGTGCTATGGGGATTGAGGCCTATTCAAGAGGTATTAATAAAATTTACTTAAATGATTTAAATAATGAAGCTTTAAATGTTTGTAAGAAAAATTGTAAGTCCTTAGGTATTAGTGATGTTGTATTTACGAATATGGATTACCAAGGATTTTTAGATAATAATAAGGTTTTATTTGATTTAATAATTTTAGATCCACCTTATAAAATGGATAACACTGATGGTATTTTAAAGGCATGCTATGATAGTGTTAATGATAAGGGAATTGTTGTTTTTGAAATGAAGCTAGAAAGCTTTGAGCCTAAGAGTTATAAGAACTTACATTATGTTAAAACTAAGCCCTATGGAATTAAAAAAGTTGTGATTTATAGGAGGGATAATAATGAATAAAACTATTTATTTAGAATGTAGGAAAATAATGAAAACCTTCATTAAAAAGAATTATTGGCAAACATTTACATCAGCTGATTTGTTTTATATTGCTGAAATGAGAAAAAAATATTTATTTACCTTTGTTGAACAATTTTTTGGTGATTCATTTGGATGTCAATTGTTTTTTAACGCAAATGGTTTTAATTATGTTCATGATATTTTAACAACAAGCAATGAAAATAGCGTTTCTATATTAGATTGTGATTCGATTTGTGCGGCTTTTATTAGTAAAAGTGATTTAAAAAAGGAAGAAATTGATTTTTTAAGAAAAAATAATATTAGAATTTCAGCTGAAAATAATCTTATAGTTTATCGTTTTGCTTCAGGCTATGGTCAAAGAATAGCATCTGATCATGATTTAGAAATTTTTCAAATGGTATTAGAATATATGGCAAGTATTATTTCTAATGAATATAATGATATTGTTTCAAATTTTAAGGAAAGTAATGCAACGGTTGCAATAATGGATGTAAAAAATATGCAGTATTCAATTATTTATAGACCACTTCCTTATCTTGAAACAAAGGTTAGAGAGCTAAAGGGGAATGTTGAATTTGCAAATGAGTTTAAGGATAGTTCTTATCTAAATGATGATTGCTATTTATTTGCTTCATATTTACCTATTGTTATTAAAGAGACAAACATAAGGCCTTTGGTATTATATTTTTATTTTCCAAAAACAAAACATCATTATTTTAAATATATAATGGATGAGCCAAAGGAGTATAAAAATTGTATTTTTGGCATACTCTATGATGTATTTACTGAAATAGGTGTCCCTACAAGAATGTTGTTTAATAATAGAATTATTTATGCTGCTGTTAAAAAAACTATTGATTTAATGAATGTTGAAAATGTATTTTTAAGAGAAAACGAAGATGTTGATTTAAATATTAATACCTTTTTATCAAAAATTTATCAAAATAGTGATGATGAGTTTATTGAGGGTGAAAAATGTGTCAAATTACTCATGGATACAATTACTTTAACCCTTAATGAAATTACAGATGATGATTTAGATTCGTTTGAAGATACTGAATCAGAATTTGTATCATAATAGCTTCTATAATTTTACAACATAATAAATTTTAAATTTCAAGTAAATATTGAAAATAGTAATTATAAATGGTAAAATATAACTTGAAATTGTTGATGAAGAATATGTATCTTGTAATAATTTATTTAAGCGAGAATGGTTGGTGTAAGCATTCATAAATTTAGATATATTGACACTTCGGAATGCTTTTAGAAAAAGTCGTACCAGGCGTTAACGGTTATAAGTGCTAGCGATTGCTAGAAGTAAGGTGGCACCACGATTTTAACGTCCTTATATTTTAAGGGCGTTTTATTTATTATGGAGGGTTATGAAAAATTATATGCCCGTTGTAAGAATGGGAAAAATTACCTTAAGAGACATTACCTCATTTGACTATCTTGATTATTATGATATTGGCCGTGATTTTGAAACTACAAAGTATTTAAATTGGGGACCATTTAATAATCCTAATGAAGCGTTGTGGGTAATAAAGGAAATATTTTTCCAAAGACCAATTAATGGTCTGCCTGTTGGATATGCGATTACCTATGATGGAAAAATGATAGGAATGATAGATTTTCATACCTATTATAGTTATGATAATTCAGCTGAGATTGGTTATATACTTCATCGTGATTATCAAAACCGTGGTATTATGACGAAATGTCTTCGTGAGATGGTCAAATTAGGATTTTATCATTTAGACTTAGATAAGATTATAGTAGGCCATAGTAGCTTAAACGAAGCATCTAAAAGAGTTATTTTAAAATGTGGCTTTAAATATGAAACACAAAAAATTGTAAGATTAAAGGATTATGATGATATAGGACTTTATTATGCAATTTATCGCTATGAGTACGAGGAGGAATAATATGATAACTAAGCCAAAGGGAACAATGGATATTTTGCCTAACGAATCAAGAGAGTGGAGTAAACTTGAGGAAACTATTCGTAAAATATGTAAGCTTTATAATTATAAAGAAATAAGGACACCAATTTTTGAAGCATTTAATGTATTTCATAGAGATATAAATGATACTTCAGATATGGTGACTAAGGAAACTTATGATTTCAAGGATCGTTCTGATCGTCAAATTACCTTAAGACCTGAAGGAACTGCAGGTGTGGCAAGAGCTTTTATAGAAAACAAGCTTTATGTTGATAACCCTGTTTCAAAACTTTTCTACATGGGACCTATGTTTAGATATGAGCGTCCTCAGGCTGGAAGAACAAGACAATTTCATCAGTTTGGTGTTGAAGCTTTAGGCAGTGACTCACCATTAATTGATGCTGAGGTTATATCTTTAGGTGCATCATTAATTAGAGCTTTAGGTATTAAGGGTGTGAAGGTTAAAATTAATTCATTAGGTGATGAGGAATCAAGAAATGCGTACCGAAATGTTTTAGTTGATTATTTTTCTAAATACAAGGACTGTCTTTGTGAGGATTGTTTAAATAGATTAGAAAAGAATCCATTAAGAATTTTAGATTGTAAGATTGATCGTAATCAAGATTTCTTTAAAAATGCCCCTAAAATTAAGGATTATTTAAATGAGTCATCAAAAAAACATTTTAACGAGGTTATTAAAGCTTTAAATGGTATGAATATTGATTATGAGGTTGATGATAATTTGGTTCGTGGTCTTGATTATTATTCACATACAGTTTTTGAAATTGAGGTTGATGTTAAAGAACTTGGTAACCAAAATGTTATTGGTGCTGGTGGTAGATATGATAAGCTAATTGAGGATTTAGATGGACCTAATACACCAGGTGTTGGTATGGCCTTCGGTCTTGAGAGATTATTAATGGTAACGAGACTTGCAGGTAAAAAATTAGTTTCACCTGATGCAATTCATGCTTATTTTATAGCCTTAGGTGAAAAATGTGAGCTTGAATGCTTGAAACAAATGAATATTTGTAGAATTGGTGGACTTTCATGTGATATGAATTTCTTACATAAGGGAATAAAGGCTCAATTTAAGGAAGCAGATAAATGTAATGCAAGATTTACCTTAATTTTAGGTGATAATGAATTAAATGAATTTAAGATTAATATTAAGGATAATGAAACTGATGAACAGGAAACAATTTCATTATATGATGTTTATCCATATATTATTAATAAGCTAAATAAGCAAGCTCTAGGAGCATGCGCATCTTGTAAAGATAGAAAGGATTAAATGATGAAAAGAGTAAATATTAAAAACATTAAATTAGGCGAAGTTAATCATGTTGCAGGATTTGTTGAAACAATTAGAAATAAAAAAGCAATGTGCTTTATTGTTCTTCGTGATATTTCAGGAAAACTACAATTAACTATTGAGAAGGCCAATCATCCAGAGTTATGTGAGGTTTTAGATAAAATAACAGTTGATACTGTAATTGAAGCAGAGGGTAAAATTTTAGCATCTGAGTATGTTAAATTAAATGGAATGGAAATGTACCCTGATACAATTACAATTGACTCAATTGCAGAGCCATCACCAATAGTTGCCCCTAAGGGAGAAGAGACTAATATTGATTTAAGATTAGATTATCGTTGGATTGATTTACGTACTGATAAGAATACTTTAATGTTTAAAACTCAATCTTTATTTGTAAATAAATGTCGTGAGTTTTTAAATGAACGTGATTTTATTGAAATTCATTCTCCAAAGTTAATTGGTGCTGAATCTGAGTCAGGTGCCGGTGTATTTAAGGTTGATTATTTTGATAGAAATGCCTATTTAGCTCAATCACCACAATTTTATAAGCAGATGGCAATGGCTGCTGGATTTGAGCGTATTTATGAATCAGGACCAGTTTTTCGTGCTGAAAAGTTTGCATCTCGTAAGCATGCTACTGAATTTACAGGATTTGATTTAGAGTTTTCATATATTGAATCATATGAGGATGTTATGCATATGGAGGAAGAAATGCTTGCCTATGCTTTAAAGGCAGTAAGTGAAAAATATGGTAAGGAAATTAAGGATGTTTATGGAATTGATGTTGTAGTACCTACACTTCCATTCCCTCGTATTGATCTTCATGATTTATATGATGAGCTTGAAGCAAGATATGGCTATAAGGTTGATGAATCAGAAAAGGGAGATTTAACAACTGAGGGTGAGAGAATGTGTGCTAAGTTCTCTATGGAAAAATATGGACATGAGTTCTTATTTGTCACAGGCTATAGCAAAGAGGTTAGAGCGTTCTATCATATGCGTGATGAGCATGGCGTACCATGTGGCTATGATTTAATTTGGAAGGGCTGTGAAATTACAACTGGTGCTCAACGTGAGCATAGATATGACATCTTAAAGAAGCAGGCCCAAGAAAAGGGTCTTGATGAGGATGTTAAGTTCTATCTTGATTTCTTCAAGTATGGTTGTCCACCTCATGGAGGCTTTGGTATTGGTGTTGATAGAATTACAATGTTAATTTTCAATCAAGGTATTAAGGATGCGATGTTTATCTTCCGTGGACCTGATAGATTAAATCCGTAGGATGATATTATGCATATTAGTTGGGATCAATATTTTATGGGTGTTGCCTTACTTTCAGCTAAAAGAAGTAAGGACCCATCAACTCAGGTTGGGGCCTGTATTGTAAATGAAGATAAAAGAATTATTGGTATTGGCTATAATGGATTTCCCAGAGGATGTAGCGATGATGTTTTTCCTTGGGGAAAGGGTGATTTAAATAAGCTAAATACTAAGTATCCTTATGTTGTACATGCTGAAGCAAATTGTATTTTAAATTGTACAACAAGTACAAAGGGTTCAACTCTTTATGTTTCATTATTTCCATGTAATGAATGTGCTAAGCTGATTATTCAATCAGGCATTAAGCATATTGTTTATATGTCTGAGAAGCATAAAGGAACTGAATCAGATTTAGCATCTAAAAGAATGCTAGATGCTGCTGGCGTTACCTATGAAAAAATCCAGTCATTTGATGTAAATATTACAGAATAAGGTGAATAATTTGAAAAAACTATTAAAAAGATACTGGATAATTATAGTTTTTGCTTTGATTATTAATGTTCCAATTATTATTCTTGGAGTAACAAGAACAAATAAGGAAATACTATTAAAGGGAGATACTACTAGAATTAATAGCTTTGTTGATGTAGATACAAAATATGAGGAGTTGGGAAGCTTTTCATCAATTTATGTTGTAGATGTAGAACGTTCAACAGTGTTACAAAATTTTTTTGCACAAGCTGATAAAACATCAGATATTTCTGATATTAGTATAAGCTATTCACATATCAACGATATTGAATCATATCAAATTGGGCAAATTCAAAAAAATTCATCATTGATGATTTCAACAATTAAAGCTTATGAATGGGCTAAAAAGATTGATTCAAGTATTAATCTTGATTATTCTTTTTCGGCATTTTGTGTTACCTATTATTTTTATGGTTCCCCATTTAAAATTGGCGATAAGATTATTGGTTTGAATGATGTAAGAAGTAAAGATGGTCGTGACGTATTGCTTGAGGCTTTACTTTACTCAAAGGAAAATGATAAGGTATTAGTCAATAGAAACAACAAAGAGGTTGAAATTACTTTAACTGATAATGCCTATAAGCTATGCAGATGGTATTCTTATTTTGATATTAATTATAAAACAGCAATACCTGCAATCTCATTTAATAGAACAAATACTGGTGGTCCTTCAGGAGGATTATTACAAACATTGTCAATTTTTAATAAATTAACAGAATTTGATTATACAAGAGGATTAAAAATATCTGGCACTGGTACTATTGGTGTTGATTCATCAGTTGGAATGATTGGAGGAATTACCCAAAAGGTATATACTGCCTTTGATGATAGGGTTGATGTTTTCTTTTGCCCTGAGGATAATTATGATGATGCTAAAAAAGCATATGATACAATCCAAGGAAAGGAAAAAATGGCACTTGTTAAGGTTAAAAGTTTTGATGATGCTATCAGGTATTTAGAAAATGTTTAAAAAATATCAAGAGATAAAGAAGCAAACTGAGGCTGTTGATTTTAAAAAGTTTTTACTTAATTTATTATTTTCTTTAATTATGTCATTGTTAATAATTAGTGGACCATTAGTTGTCTTATTAAATTTATTAATGTATAATGATTTTAAAAGAATAATTTATTTTGGGATTGCATGCTTAATAGTATTGTTAGTATTTTTAACTGAAACCTTCTATTATAAAAATGTTTCTGATGAGAAAATTAATAATATTGAGGTTGTTATTTTAACTGATACCTTTATTGTGTCAATTATTGTTTTTGTTGTTGTTTTAGTTATATATTTTTTGGGGGTATAATATGGGAATAACTATTTTATTGTTCTTTTTATTTTATATGTTAGATCAAATAACTAAGTATTTATGTCAGGTTTATACACCGCATATGAAGACTGTAATTCCCCATGTTTTAACACTTGATTTACAATATAATACTGGTATGGCCTTTAGCTGGTTAGATGATAAAACATATATTTTAGTTGTTGTAAGCTTAATTGCAAGTATTGCATTAGGGTATTTTTGTTTGAAAAATGATTGGAAGCATGCCAAACTTTCATCACTATCTTTGACAATGGCATTTTCTGGCTGTGTTGGAAACTTATTTGATAGAGCAGTTACCTGTATTCCAGCTTTAAAAGAGGGAAGATATGGTGTGGTTGATATGATTTCCTTTGAGCCACTTAATGCTATATCAAAACTGATTACAGGTGATTCATTTGCAATTTTTAATTTGGCTGATGCGTTTTTAGTTGTAGGTGTTATTTTATATTGTATTGATTTTGTATTTTTAGCTGATAAAAGGAAAAAGAAGTATGCAAAAGATAATTATTAAAAGTGAACAAGCAAATATTAGACTTGATAAAGCCTTAAAGGAGCTATTACCGGATTATTCACGTGCTCATATTACAAAATGTATTGATGATGGTAAAATTTTAGTTAATGGGTTAGAAGTAAAGCCTTCATTGATTACAAAAGAAAATGATGAAATTACTATTTTAGATATCGAGCCTAAAAGCTTAGAGCTTGAAGCAAAGGATCTTAATCTTGATATTGTTTATGAGGATAGTGATGTTGCGATTGTAAATAAGCCCAAGGGAATGGTAGTACATCCTGGGGCAGGTAATTATGATAATACATTAGTTCATGGTTTATTATATGAACTTGATGATTTAGCTGAAATTAATGGTGTTATTCGTCCAGGTATTGTTCATCGTATTGATAAGGATACAACTGGATTATTAATGATTGCTAAAAATGATAAAGCTTCATTATCATTAACAGAGCAACTAAAAAATCATACAGTTAAAAGGTATTATCATGCTTTGGTATATGGAGAAATTAATGAAAATAGAGGAAGAATTAATGCTCCTATTGCTAGAAGTAAGGATGATAGAAAAAAAATGGCTGTTGATAAATTTGGCAAGGAAGCTATCACAAACTTTAGAGTGTTGAAAAGATTTAAAGGCTTTACTTATATAGAATGTAAGCTTGAAACAGGTAGAACTCATCAAATACGTGTTCATATGGAATATATTGGGCATCCGCTTGTTGGAGATCAGATATATGGAAGACGACATGTTATTGGCGATCAAGGTCAGTTTTTACATGCGAAGGTTATTGGATTTGAGCATCCTACAACTGGTAAGTGGATGGAATTTGACAGCGAATTGCCTCAATATTTTACCGATTTTATGAATACTTTAGAGGAAATTAAATAGAATTGATTGTAAAAATACATTTAAATTAATTTTTAAGTGTATTTTTTGTTTTTATTTTAATCTTTTTATGAAAATTTTCTTTTTTCTTTCACTTAAAAATGGTAGAATATATGTGTATAATTATCGATTAATGGAGAAAAAATTATGGTTCAATATGAGATTGAAAATAAGATTATTGTTATAACTGGTTGTAGTGATGATGAGCATGATGTTTATATTCCTGAATATATTGAAAATATGCCGGTTGGTAAGATTAAGGCTAATTCTTTTAATGAAATGAATAATTTAAGAAGAGTTGTGCTGCCTAAAAATTTAAAATTTATTGGTGCTTTTGCCTTTGCTGGCTGTAAAAATTTATCTGAGGTTATGTTTGCTGAAGGTATTGAGATTATTGATGATTGGGCTTTTATTAGCTGTAATATTAAATCTGTTTTTCTTCCTAGCAGCTTAAAGTCTATTGGAGAAAATGCATTTACAGGTAATATTTGTAAAAAAGAGGTAGATTTATTTAATTTAGAATTAAATAAACAAAAAAAGAGAAGAATTCCTAAAAAGGATAATATGGCAATATTCCCTGTTAATTTTATAAATGATGTATCAAAATTACCTAATGATATTATAACTGATTGGGCTAAATTGTATTCTAATGATGTTATTTCATTTGAAAATAAAGAAAAAACAGATGATTCTTTAATCATTCCTATGCTATTTGATGGTTCTTCATTTTTATTATCATTATATTATAGAAAGACAATTTCAGAATTTAAAATCATCTTATCAAATGAAACTAAAAAAATAATTGGCTTATATAAAGAGGATGACCCTGATTTTATTGTTGCTAAAATTGAGGTTATTGCTGATGATATGGTAATAGGAGAGGTTTATGCCAAAATGCCATATTTAGAAGAGGCAACATTTGAAATAGAGGATATCATTAAGACAGATGATAAGGGATTTAGATATTTTATTAAATGCAAAGCTAATTTGTGCTGCTATGGTAATGGTAATTTAAATAGAGAATTTGCTTTTGATTTGTTTAAACACCTTGAGGGAAAATATAAATCTTTAAATGAACTTAAACTTATTAATGATGATGAGCTTGAAACTGTTAATAAGGAATTAGAATTTAGTGAGCTCGATACTATTATAAGCTATATGAAGCAGGTAACTGGTGCTCCGATTTTAACTTATATGCTTAAGGCCTTTGATGCTGTAAGAGAAGATAAGGAATTGAATAAGAGAGAACTTGCTGAAAAGTATTTCTATGATTATATGAAAAATATTTATCAAAGGCTTTCGAATTATGAATCATTTGAAAGTGCATGCTTTGATTTAGATGAGCCTTTAAATTATCTTTATTCGTTATGTGAATTAGATGAAGAATCATTTAATAATAAATACAAAATTAATGTTTGTGATGATGAAGGTAATGTTATTGATAAAACAAAATATTACTATTATAGGACAAGATTTGTAGATGTTGATAGTAATTTTGAATTATATGCTGATTATTTAAAATATATGTATGATGTTATGGCTCAAAAGGAAGAGGAATTTCAAATGCTTCCATTTAAGAAGTAATTTTAGTTTATAATTTTTACATAGAGGTGATTATATGGCAAAAACAACCATTGCCTTAATTTATGACTTTGATAAAACTCTTTGTACAACTGACATGCAGGAGTATGATTTTATTAAAAATCTTGGTATCTCAAATAATGAGTTTTGGGGTGGTACTGCAGAATATACCGATAAGTTTGAAATGGATAAAATTTTATCTTATATGTATTTAATGGTTAAAAAGTGTAGAGAAAAAAATATTCCATTAACTGAAGAATATTTAAATAAATGTGGGCAGAATGTAGTTTTATATCGTGGCGTACAAACTTGGTTTGAACGTATTAATGAAATAGGTAATTCCCTTAATGCAAATGTTGAGCATTATATTGTTTCATCTGGTATAACAGAAATAATTGAGGGTACACCAATTGCTAAATATTTTAAAAAGATTTATGGATGTAGGTTTTTATATGATGATGTTACAAAAGAGGCAATATGGCCTGCCAATGCAATTAATTTTACATTAAAAACTCAGTATATTTTTAGAATATCAAAGGGTGTTTTAGATGTAAGAGATGATGATAATTTAAATAAGCATGGAGCTAGACGTATTCCTTATCGTAATATGATTTATATTGGTGATGGACTTACAGATATTCCATGTATGAAGCTTCTTCGTGAAAAGGGAGGAAGAAGTATTGCTTTATATCCAAGCGGCAAAAAACAAAAGGTTTTACAGCTGTTAAAGGATAATAGAATTAATTATGCTTGTGTTGCTGATTATTCAATTAATTCAACACTTGAAAAAATTGTTAAGCAAATGCTAGAAAGTATGGTTTCAATTGATATATTAGAGGCTAAGGAGGAGCATCAGCTTGCTCAGCTTCAAAAAATGCTAGAAACAGAAGTAGAGGTTTTATCGTGAAGGTTAATTATTTTAATGAAACAAAGGAAAATACAAAGGAATTTCAAAAATTAATCCAATCAATTTTTAAACCAATGGGTTCAAAAAAGGAATTTAATATTATTTTTGTTGATAAGGATGAAATTCAAAGAATAAATCGTGAATATAGAAAGATTGATAAAGTTACAGATGTAATTTCATTTGCACTATGCGATGATGATGAAATCATTCCAACAAATGAGCTTGGGGATATTTTTATTTGTCTTGATCGTGCTAGGGATCAGGCTATTGATTATGGTCATTCAATTTCAAGAGAGGTTGCTTTTTTAGCAGTTCATGGGTACCTACATTTATGTGGCTATGATCATATGACTCCTGAGGATGAGAAGATTATGTTTAGTAAGCAGGATGAAATTTTAAATAAGGCAGGAATTACTAGATGATTGATGAAAATTTACTATTTAACGAGGCTTTAATAGCCAGAGAAAATTCGTATTCACCTTATTCAAAATTTAAGGTTGGTGCTTGTGCTTTACTTAAAAATGGTAAGATATATCGTGGCTGTAATATTGAAAATTCCTCATATGGATTATCAAATTGTGCTGAACGTACTACACTATTTAAATTATATAGTGATGGATATAATAAGGATGATGTTGTTGCTTTTGCTATTATTGGAAGTACAGAAGGACCAATTTCTCCTTGTGGTGCATGTAGACAGGTAATGAGTGAATTACTTGATTTAGATTGTCCTGTTTATTTATTTAATTTAGATCATAAGCTTAAGAAAACTACTGTTTCAGAGCTTTTACCATATTCATTTTCTAAGGAGGATTTATAATGCAAATTGATACTTATAAATCTGGTTTTATTTCAGTTATTGGAAGACCAAATGTTGGTAAATCAACATTTTTAAATACTGTAGTTGGTAAGAAAATAGCTATTATGTCTAATAAGCCCCAGACAACAAGAAATAAAATTTTAGGTATTGTAACAACTGATGAGTATCAAATGATTTTTACAGATACTCCTGGTATTCATAAGCCAACAACAGAGCTAGATCGTCGTATGGTTGATGCATCATATGATTCAACAAAGGGTGTTGATGCCATTATGTTTATGACTACTCCAGTTAAAAGTGTTTTAAAGGGCGATGAAATAATTTTATCTAATTTAAAAAATACTAAAGTTCCGGTTTTTTTAGTTATAAATAAGGTTGATCAATTAAAAAAGTGGAATGATATTGATTTAACAATTAATTTATATAAAGATCTTTATCCATTTGCTGGTGTTTTTCCTATTTCAATCTTAGAAAATAAGCATGTTGATGAGCTTATGAATGAGTTAAAAAGAGCATTACCATTTGGACCACAGTTTTATCCTGCTGAACAATTATCAGATCAGCCAGAGAGATTTTTAGTTGGCGAGCTTATTAGAGAAAAAATTCTTGATTTAACAAAAGAAGAGATTCCTCACAGTATTGCTGTTGTTGTTGATTCAATGAAGCCATGTGAGGATAATCCAAACTATACAGATATTTATGCAACAATTTATTGTGAAAGAGATTCTCAAAAGAAAATTATTATTGGTCATAATGGTGAGTTAATTAAAGCTGTAAAGGAAAAATCAATAATGGATATAAAGCATTTAATTAATACTAAGGTTCATCTTGATTTATGGGTAAAGGTTAAAAAGGATTGGAAGGATAGACCGTCCGATTTAAAGAGCCTAGGCTATAGTAAGGATAATTTTTAATGAATGAAATTGAAGGCATTGTTTTATCATCTATTGATTATAAGGAAAAATCTAAAATTGTTTATTTATACACTCCATATGGGCATGAAAGCATAAAGGCAAATGGAAGTAAGGTTAGTAGGAATGGACTTCTTGGTTTTACTCAAACTCTAAATACGGTTACCTATATAAAATCTAGCTCTAGATTTCCAAGCTTAATAGAATATAATTTAGTTGATAATGCCTTTAGCTTGACTGAATCAATTGAGAAAATGGATTTAATACCAATTTTTATTGAAATAATAAAAAATATACCAGAGGATTCAGATCATTTAAAGACTTATGAATTTGTTAAAAATATTTTAATTGATTTTAAAAAAACAAGTGAGCCTAAAAAGCTATTTTGTGTTTTTATGATTAAAATGCTATATGTTTTTGGTGTAACTCCAGCACTAAAGCATTGTATATCATGTGGTAGTAGTGATGTATCATTTTTTTCAATAGTCTCTGGTGGAGCATTATGCTATAATTGCTCAAATAAAAAGGATTTAAGAAAATATAGATTATGGTATGAGTATTACTATGATAAAAAGGATATATACTTATATACTGATACTAATTTTAATGGCTTTCTATCTGATATTATAAAATATTATGAATATTATGTTCATTTATATTTTAAATTTAAGTTCTAGATATTTAAAATTTGTTTTCAATATTGACAAAAATTTAAAATAAGATTAAAATTGTATCAAAGCGTTGAACTAGAGGAGTAGATATATTATCTATTTTAGAGAGAACAGATATGGTGAAACTGTTTATAGATGTATATTGAAGGTAGCTAGGGAGCTAGAATAATGAATTTAGTAGTTATTTTCGTATGTCTACGTTACAGATTAATGAAGGGCTATGGTTTAATAAAAAAATAAAACTAGTGTTTTTATTTATTTACTATAGAACTAAGGTGGTACCGCGATAATTCGTCCTTAGAATCTCATGATTCTTAAGGACTTTTTTTTATGAAAATAATAGGTGAAAGAATTATTATTAGGGATTTAACATTTAAGGATGCAGATTTATATTATGAATTTGGAAAAAATCCTAATGTTGGTCCTATGGCAGGTTGGAGGCCATTTACAAGTAAAGAGGTTGCAAATAGAATGCTATCATCACTTATGCTTAGTGGAGAAACGTTTTGTATTGCAGATAAGAAGTCTAACGAATTTCTAGGTACTATTTCTATTTATAATGGTGGAATTAGGAAATATAAATTTGTTAAAACGCTTGGATTCTCACTTCGTGAGGATAAATGGGGTAATGGTATAATGACTGAGGCTGTAATGCTATGTATTAATTATATTTTTACCAAAACAGATTGTGAAGTTATAGAGGTTGGTCATCATAGTGATAATTTTCAATCAAAAAGAGTTATTGAAAAGTGTGGCTTTAATTATGATGGAAGACTATGTAAATATAAGATGCTTTATGATGGTAGACTCATTGATGCAGATTTTTATTCTATGACAAAGGATGAATATGAAAGGAAGAGATTTTATGAAGGAATTAAAACCAAAATATGATTTTAAAGAGGTTGAAAATGGTAAGTATGATTTCTGGTTAAAGAAAGGATTTTTTGAGGCCGGAGATAAATCAAAGGAACCATTTACTATTGTTATTCCACCACCAAATGTAACAGGTAAATTACATTTAGGTCATGCTTGGGATACAACATTACAGGATATGATTATTCGTAGAAAAAGAATGCAGGGGTATGACGCCTTATGGGTACCTGGAATGGATCATGCTGGTATTGCAACTCAGGCTAAGGTTGATGCTAGATTAAAACAGCAGGGTGTTTCTCGTTATGATATTGGTAGAGAAAAGTTTTTAGAAGCTGCATGGGGTTGGAAGGAAGAATATGCTAAAATTATTCGTTCTCAATGGGCTGCCCTTGGCTTATCACTAGACTATACTAAGGAAAGATTTACTTTAGATGAAGGTTTAAATAAGGCTGTTAATTATGTATTTATCACTTTATATAATAAGGGATTATTATATCAAGGTGAAAGAATCATTAACTGGGATCCGCAAGCAAAGACTGCATTATCTAACATTGAAGTAATTCATCAAGATGATAAGGGTGCCTTCTATTATTTTAAATATCCATTTGTTGATGGTGATGGTTATGTTATGATTGCAACAACTAGACCTGAAACAATGTTTGCCGATCAAGCTATAATGGTTAATCCAACTGATGAAAGATTCACTTCAATTGTTGGTAAAGAGGTTTATATTCCTGGAACTGATATAAAAATTCCAGTTATCACTGATGAATATGTTGATAAGGAATTTGGTACTGGTTGTGTAAAATGTACACCAGCCCATGATCCTAATGACTATGAGGTTGGTCGTCGTCATAATTTAGCTATGCCTCTTTGCATGAATGATGATGGTACCATGAACGAAATGGCAGGTAAATATCAAGGAATGGATAGATTTGCTTGTCGTGAAGCTTTAATTGAAGATTTAAAGGCTATTGGTCTATTTGATCACGCTGAAGAAATTGTTCACTCAGTAGGTCATAGTGAAAGAACTGGTGTAGTTGTTGAACCAAGATTGTCTAAGCAATGGTTTGTTAAGATGGACATTTTAGCTAAACAGGTTTTAGATAATGATGAATATCGATTTGTTCCAGATAGATTTAAGCAAACGCTAGAGCATTGGCTTGATCCTAATTCAATTCAGGATTGGTGTGTTTCTCGTCAATTATGGTGGGGCCATAGAATTCCTGCTTGGTATAAGGATAATGAAGTTAAGGTTTGTGAAAAATGTCCAGGCGAGGGCTGGGTTCAGGATGAGGATGTTCTTGATACTTGGTTTTCATCAGCATTATGGCCATTCTCAACTCTTGGTTGGCCTGAAAAAACAGAGCTTTTAGAAAGATATTATCCAACAAATGTGTTAGTTACTGGCTATGATATTATTTTCTTTTGGGTAGCTAGAATGTTATTTGAGGGTATTGAATTTACTCATCATGCTCCATTTAAGGATATTTTAATTCATGGATTAATTAGAGATTCTCAAGGTAGAAAAATGAGTAAATCTTTAGGTAATGGTGTTGATCCATTTGATGTTATTGCAAAATATGGTACAGATTCACTTCGTTATTTCTTAACTACAAATTCGGCTCCCGGCTTAGATTTACGATATGATGAAACTAAGATTGAGTCATCTTGGAATTATTTAAATAAAATTTGGAATATTTCAAGATATGTACTTATGAATTTAGGTGATGATTATAAACAAACAGATTTAGATGTAAATAAGATGAATCTTGCATCTAAATGGATTTTAGCTAAGCTAAATAAGGTAATTGCATCTGTTGATTATAACATGGATAAATACGAATTTGGTGAAGCAGCCAAGTGTTTATATTCTTTTGTTTGGGATGATTTTGCTTCATGGTATGTTGAAATTTCTAAGGTTGATTTAAATGGTGATGATGAAGAAAACAAGCAAATGACTAAAAATGTTTTAGTTTATACATTACAAGCAATTATAAAAATGCTTCATCCATTTATACCATTTATCACAGAGGAAATTTATCAAGCATTACCTCATGATGAGGAATCTATTACAATTTCAAAATGGCCATGTGTTAATCCATTATTTGATGATAATAACGCTTTAGAGGCAATAGATGATATGACTTTAATTATTACGACTATTCGTAATGAAAGAAGCAAAGCAAATAAAGCTCCAAAGGAGCCAATTAATATTTCTATTTTAGCTAAGGATGAAAATACAAATAAAATGATTTCATCAACAACTAAATATTTGGTAAAATTTACAAATCCTAAAAAATTAGAATTTTTAACAGAACCACTTCAGGCTAAGGGTAATGTAGTAGTTGTACTTCCTATGGCAACGATCTATATTCCATCATCAGATTTAGTAGATATAGAAGAGGTTATTAAAAAGCTTGAGACTGAAAAGAAGCGTTTAGAGGGTGAACTTTTACGTAGTGAAAAGATGTTGTCAAATCCTTCATTTACTTCTAAAGCACCAAAGGCTAAGATTGATGCTGAAATTGCTAAGCAAACTCAATATAAAGCTTTATATGATGAGGTTTGTAAAAATTTAAGTGATTTAAAGGCATAATTATGTTTAATAGTATTGATGAGGTTTTCTCTTGGCTATATAATCAAAAGAAAACTCAAAAAAGAGAAAATCTTGATAGAATTAAAAAATGTATTGATGATTTAGAGCTAACTCCCAATTATCCAATTATTCATATTGCTGGAACAAATGGAAAGGGCTCATGTGCCTCATACATTAAAAATATATTAAAGCTAACAGGTAGGCATATTGGTTTTTTTGTTTCACCATATGTTGTATGCTTTAACGAAAGAATTGAAATTAATGATAGATATATTTCTAATTCAGAAATAATGTTTTATGCAAATAAGCTATATACCTATGCAACAAATTATTATAATAAATATAATGATACAATTCCTTTTTTTGAATTAACATTTTTGATGGCTTTAATGTTTTATAAGGATAGAAATATTGATTTAGCGGTTATTGAATGTGGTGTAGGTGGTTTACTTGATGCAACTAATGTGCTTAACACAAGCTTAGCTATTATTACTAATGTTGGCTTTGATCATATGAATACCTTAGGTAATACGCTTGATGAAATTGCAAATCATAAGCTTGGAATTGTTAAAGATAATATGACATGTCTTAGCTGTGTATGTGATGAATTAAAGCCAAAATTTATTAATTATGCTAAAGCGCATAATAACAAAATGATTTTTGTTGATCAATTTGTTAAAAATATTAGTGTAAGTGATAAGACTTATTTTGAGTATAAAAATGAAAAATATTCATCATCACTTCTTGCTAATTATCAAGCATATAATGCTTCCCTTGCAATAGAGGCTGTTAAATTTATTGAACCAAGTATTAATAATGATATTATTAATTTGGGTTTAAATGAAACCCATTGGCCTGGAAGAATGGAAATTATATCAAAAAATCCTTTAGTTATTTTAGATGGTGCACATAATATTCATGGTGTTTGTGGACTTGTTGATAGTATAAAACAGATGTATCCCAACAAAAAAATAAATGTTTTATTTTCAGCATTGCATGATAAAGCCTTTGATAAAATGCTTGTAAAGCTAGATGAAATAACAACAAAATATTATTTTACAACTATTAATGATAAAAGAGCCTCAGACCCAGAAGAGTTTTCACATTATACATCTAAATCATATTATGTATTAAATAATTTAGATGAGTGCCTTGAAAATGCGTTAGGTGATAGGTGTTGTGATTTATTATTAGTTACTGGTTCACTTCACTTTATTTCTGTTGTTAGAGAAAAAATTTTAAAAAAATTAAATTAAATAATTTTGAATATTTATTATAAAAACAGTCTATTTGAAGAAAGTAGGCTGTTTTATTTTTAATAAATTTTACATATTTCGAAAATCAAATTTTTCTACATTTTCGAGATGTTGAAATGTAAAAAAATTTAAGTATAATTAAGAAATATGGTGGTGAAATTATGAATAAGGAAGAAATGCCAAGAGAAAGAATGATAAAATTTGGACCCTCAGCTCTTAAGGATGAGGAGCTTTTGGCTATTATGATAGGCTATGGTACATCTAAAAAAAATGTTGTTGAACTTGCTCATGAATTAATAGAGGAGTATGGTTTAAAGAGGTTGTTTCAAATGAACTATGTAGAGCTTCAAAGTATTTCAGGAATTAAAGAAGCTAAGGCAACAAAGCTAATGGCTTGTTTTGAAATTGCCAAAAGAGCTTTAATGGCTTCAAATAAAGAAAAAACATTAAATACCTCACAGGCTGTTTATGAATATATAAAAGGGGATTTTTATTTAGCAAAAAATGAAATTTTACTTGCACTTTATGTTGATAACAAATGTAGGCCAATAAGAAAAAAGTTAATTACCTCATCATCTTCAACAATGGTAGAATTTCCAACAAGGGAAATAATTGCTGAAGCAATCCTTCAAAATGCTTACGGGGTTATAATTGCTCATAATCATCCATCAAATGATGTTAGACCATCTAAAGAGGATATAGTCGCAACAAGAAGAGTAAAATCTATGCTTGATCAAATGGATATAATTTTATTAGACCATTTAATTATAGGTAATGATAAATATTATTCAATTGAAGAAAATGAAATGATGTTTTAAACTAGATGTTTTAAAATTTAAAAATTATTATTCTAAAATAGTATATTTTATAATAATATTAAATGGTGATTATTATAAAAAAATATATTATAGCTATCTCTTTATTAATTTTATTTAAGATATATGAAATACCACTTGTTAATAATGATATTAATTTATGTAAATATTCTAGCATTATTGCCTCTAATTTGTATGAGAATGAGTCTATGGTTGGAAGTGTTAAAACAGAAGTATTAGATTATTATATAGAAGATAATTATTTATATATAAAGCCATTATATAATAAGCTTACCTTACCTATTCATGGAATAATAAGTGAAGCAAATAATGATTATATCGTTATTCAATGTAGTGATATGGAATATAAAATTTCAAATGTTAAGCCTAAGCTTAGACTATATCAATATTATAGGGAAAATGAGTTAATCGGGTATAGTGAATTAATAAAAATTGAGGCAAAATCATATGAAAGCTTAGTTGGTCTCTTAGTAATTAATCATGAACAAATTTAAGATTACACCTTCATTTATTATAACCTTACTTTTTATTTTATTTTCTCCATATCAAAAAAATATAATTGGTATTTTACTTGTTTTGTTTATTCATGAGCTTGGACATATTATAATTGCATTATTATTTAAAATTGAAATAAATAAGGTGTCATTAACAGGCTTTGGCTTTATAATGGATAGTGATGAATCTTTAGTTTTTTTTAAAAATTTATTGTTTTATTTTGCAGGAATTTTATTTAATTTAATTTCATTGTTGTTTTTAAGTAATGAATTAAAATATTATACTAAAATTTTAATTTTAATAAATATTATTCCAATATTTCCTCTTGATGGTTTTCAAATTTTAAAAACAATTCTATCTTATTTTATTCCATATAAAATAACAATAAAAATAATTAATAGTATAAATGTCATTCTTTTAATATTTATTACAATATTTTTATTGCCTAGATTTGATTATCTTTGTATTATAAATCTTTGTTATCTATGGCTTATTGAAATTTTGAATATAAAAAATCAATATATTGAATATGAACATTTTATCTTAAAAAAATATCTTTTTCCAAACAAATGTAAAATAAAAAAGGTAAGATTTATTGAAAATAGATGGAAATATCTTTATAAGTATCATTACATTATTACAAGCATTAATAATAAAAATGTTGAAGAATTGGATTATTTAGGCTACTATTTCATAAAAAAATAGCAATTATTATACTTTTTTGTAATTAATTATGTAAAATTGAAAATAATTTGATATAATTAGTTAATGGAGAGTGGTATTGTTGAAAAAAATATTAGAAACACTAATTACATTTGTTAAAGGATTATTATTTGGAATATCAAATTTAATACCTGGTTTATCTGGCGGTACAATGGCTGTAATTACTGGAGTATATGAAAAATTAATTGGAAGTATAAATTCAATATTTAAAACATTTAAAAAATCAATGTTGTTTTTAATTCCTTACGCATTAGGAATTGCTGTTTCTATTTTATTAGGAAGCAAGGGCGTCGATTACTGCTTGAAGCATTTTTCAATTCCAACATTATGTTTGTTTATTGGACTTGTTCTTGGTGGTATGCCAACATTATGTGATCCAATTAAACATGATATTAAATTTAGCAATATCTTATTTTGCTTATTAGCATTTTTTATTGTTTTATTATTAATGATTCTTCCAACTGAGGCAAGCACAAGTACAAATTTAGTTACAAAGGATTACATTATGCTGTTTATCTGTGGGTTTATAGGTTCAATGGCAATGGTAGTACCGGGAGTATCAGGTATAATGGTTTTTATGTTATTTGGATATGAAAAACTACTTTATGATACATTAGCTAATTTAACAAATTTATCATTATTGTTAGATAATCTTTATGTTTTATTACCTATTTTTTTAGGAATTGTTATTGGCGTTTTGCTTGCTGCAAAGATATTTGAAACCTTATTAAAAAAATATCCTAAACAATGCTATTTTATGATTATAGGTTTTGTTTTAGCATCTTTAGTATGCATGGTATACAACTCATTTGATAGAACAGAAAATGGATATGTTTTTAAATATACTTTAGACTATATTCAAATAATTATTGGTGTATGCTTAGCTATATTGGGTGCAGTTTTAACTTATTTTTTATCAAAGATTAATAAAAGAAAACAAAAAGAAATAGATCAAAATGAAATCAAGGCTTAAAACCTTGATTTTTTTGTTATTTTTAAATTTATATATTGAAAAATCATATGATTTAATTATGTACATTCCAACTTATAAATTCATTTTTAATGTTTATGCTGGATTAATTCTTGTTGGATTATTATATTCTATGATGATTATCGGATATCTAATTTCATTAAAAAGAAGGATTAAAACACATATTTCATAAATTAATTTTAGAAAAAAATAATGTGCTACTTTTTTGTAGCACATTATCTATTTATTTCTCTTGCGATTGGAGTTTCAAATATTTCTTTTACCTTAATTAAGTCATCTGTTTGACCTAAAGCATACATTAGCTTACACACAGCTGATTCTGTTGTCATATCATACGCTTCAATTGCTCCACTAGAGATAGCCTTTGTTCCTACCTCGTAGATGTTGAAGTTTGAGCCATCATAAAGACATTGAGAGCATACAACAACAGCGACATTATTTTCTGTTGCTTTTTTTATTTTTGATACGAAATCACGTCTAACAAATGAAATACCACCAGAACCATATGCCTCAATTACAATTCCTTTAATTCCAGAAGATATTAATAAATCCATTATATCAGGATTAGTAGTAGGAGTTAGTTTTAATAAAAAAACGTTTGTGTTAATGTTTAAATTTAGAGTTGGTCCATTTGTGTATTTTGGTAGGTATTCAGGTCTAACTACAATTCCAGTTGAATCAATTTTACCTACAGAATGAAGATTTATTGATTGAAAAGCAGTAAAACCCTTTGTACTTACTTTAACAGCTCTACATCCTAAAATAATTTTTCTATTAAAAACAACAAATATTCCCTTGTAATTTGTCTTTGCCATTTCAAGTGAACATTTTAGATTTAATATTGCATCAGTTAAGGGATGAGATATTGGTAACTGTGATCCAGTAAATATGATGGGAATTGTTGGATTTTGAATCATAAAGCACATCATTGAAGCAGTATAAGCCATTGTATCTGTTCCATGAGTAACAATTATTCCATCATATTGCTTCATTCCCTCATATATTTCTGTAGCAATTATTTTCCATTCCTCAGGTTGGATATTGGAACTATCTAAAACCATTATATTTTTAGTTGTAATTGTTGATTCATTATCTTTTAAAGCATTAATAAATTCCAAGTTACAATTAGTTGGAATTAATCCATCATTAGATGAAACTGATGAAATTGTACCACCAGTTGTTAATAATAATATTTTTTTCATAAATAACACCCAAAAATATTATACACTCAAATTTTAAATATTCTATATTAATTTAATATAATTCAAATAAATATAAATAATTTGTATTAATTATTTTTTTAAATTATGATAAAATATTTCTAGAGGTTTTTATTTATGGATGATAAAAAAGAAGAATTTGGTAATAGATATAAGCATGTGCAAAAAATATTAACTATAGTTGTTACAGTTATTATATCTTTATTTGGTTTAGGTATTATTGTTGTTGGTTTTTTGTTATGCTTTAGTGAAAATAAATATATGCCTATAATTGCAGTAATTTTAATTATAATTGGTATAGCAGATATTGTGCTTGGAGTAAAGTTTTTTAAAATAACTCTTAATAGAATAAAAAATATGCCACTTAAGGAAGCGGCATATAGATATAGTAGGATTACAGGAAAAAAATAAAAAGGGTGATAAACCCTTTTATTTCTTATTTTTTGCGTCGTTCATTGAATTCATAACAGCACGTACCTGCTTTTCAGAAGGTGTACGTCCCATTTGAGTCATCATTGCACGAATCATTGCCTCATTAATTGGAGGATTCTTTTTTAATTGCTTTTCAAATATTTTTCTTGTTACAATAAAAGTTACGATTGCAGCTACTAAAATGATACCTAAAATTATAATAAGAAATTGCCACCATTCAAAGGAAATAGCCAAGATAATATTAAACATTTTTTCAACTCCTTTTACCACTTAATTTTACACTTTTAAGCGCCAAAATTCAACATAAATATAGACAAAATATAAAATTGGTGCTACAATATGGATACGATACTTAAAGAGGAGGAATCTAATATGCCTAGAAAAGTAACAGATTCTTGTATTGGTTGTGGAGCTTGTGCTGCTGAATGTCCAGTTAGCGCAATCACAGTTGAAGATGTATCAGTAATTGATGCTGATGTATGTATTGACTGTGGAGCTTGCCAGGGTGTATGTCCTGTTGACGCAATCATTGCTGAGTAATCAAAAAGAGAGAGAAACTAAGAGAACCATTAATTGATGGTTCTTTTATTTTGCCCAAAAATTATTATTATATTCTCATAATATAGATATGGGAGTTGATAAAAAAATGAAAACATTAGAAATCAATAGCCAACCATTTGAGTTGAATTCTGATATGGAAAAGGGATTTCTAAGAGGATCAGCATGGGAAAATTTATATTGTCCTTATAAATTTAGTGTGCCAAAGCTTAATAATTTAACTGAATTTGAACAGGCACTTTATGTTTTACAGGTATATACCTTTGTTTCAATTGAATTAGCGCTTTATATTTCAACACATTCATCTTGTAAGGATGCTGTTGAAACTTTAAATAGAATTAATTTAGAGAAGGATAAGGTTAGAATCTTTGTTGAACAAAAGTTTGGTGGATTAAGTGCGCAATCACCTATGTTTAGTGGTTATTTTGATTTGAAGGAAGCTTGGTGTAATAATCGTGTGGGAGTATAAAAAATATTTGGAATTTCCAGTTAAGATAACAAAGCCTGATTTGAAATTTGCGAAAATATTAATGGCTCAAATTGGTGGTTATGCTGGAGAGATGGGAGCTTGTATTAGATATTTTACTCAAGCTCCAACAATGCCTGATTTAGTCGGTAAAAATTTACTTTTAGAAATTGCAACTGAGGAAATGGCTCATGTTGAGATTTTATATGCAATGATTCATCAGTTAACGTTAAATCAAACACCAGAGGATTTTAAAAAACATGATTTAGAATCTTTATATACTGAGCATGGCTGTGGAATTTATCCTACAGATAGTGGTGATAATGCATTTACTGTTAAATATTTAGCATCTAGCGGTGATTACATTACTGATTTAACAGAGGATATGGCGGCAGAAGAAAAAGCTAGAAGTGTATATGAGCATTTGATGGATTTAACAGATAATCCAGAAATTTTAGGACCATTATCTTTTTTAAGACAAAGAGAAATTATTCACTATCAGAGATTTGCTGAGGCTTTAAAATATTATAAAGATTATAAAGAAAAAAAACAATAAAAAAAGGAAATTTAAATATTTCCAATTTTTTATTTTATGCTATTTTTTCTTCTTGAAGCTATTTTCTGTTCCATTTAGCAATCGTTTATAATTTTTACGATGCTTAAAAATTATTAAGCAAGCTAAAATTGAATATAAGATTGCAACTAGTAGCTCAGGCTTAGCAATGAAATAAGTAAGAAAGCTTGTTGCTTCAACTCCACAGGCATATAAAATCCAAGCTGAGGTAATTACTGTAATTGTTGCTCCTGTTGATGCAAGTGATACATAGCCTGAAATCTTTAAAATAATAACGAATGCAATTAAGCATAAGATAGCAGGGATTGGAGTCATTATCAAAACAACACCAAGTGATGTAGCAACCGCTTTTCCACCTTTAAATTCTAAAAACATAGAGAAGCAATGTCCTAGTATTGCTGCAGCACCATAGAAAAATTCAGATATTGGTGTATCCCAAACTCCACAGCTTCTTAATATTTTTACAATGATTATTACAGTCATTCCCTTAAAAACATCACATAAAAATACTAAGTAGCCAACCTTTTTTCCAAGTACTCTAATTGCATTTGTTGATCCAATATTTTTACTTCCATATTCTCTTATATCAATACCTTTAATTCCTTTACCAATTACAATTCCAAATGGTATAGAACCGATAATATAAGATAAAACTATGAATAAAACGGATATAAGTGCATTAGAAGCTGATATATTCAAAAGCATATTTTATCTCCTTTATTAAATTTTTGAAAATTTAGATTGTTATTCATAAACTTCAAAAATATTATATACTTATTTAAATGATAAGTAAAGATAAAGCCATTTAATAAAAACGAAAAAAATGTAGAAATTTAAGAAATGTCTTTTGAATTTTTTCAATTTATGATATGATATGTAAAGATGAAGGTATGGTGATTTTAGATGCAGAGTAATGCATATAATGACGAGTCCATTACAGTACTTGAAGGACTTGAGCATGTTAGAAAGCGTCCTGGTATGTATATTGGTTCAACAGATGAACGAGGTCTACACCATTTAGTTTGGGAGATTGTAGATAATTCAATTGATGAAGCTTTAGCAGGCTATGGTCGTGAAATAACAGTTACTATTAATGAGGATAATTCAATAACTGTAGAGGATAATGGTCGTGGTGTTCCTTGTGGAATGCACGTAACAGGAAAGAATACAATGGAAATTATTTACACTAAGCTAAATGCAGGTGGTAAGTTTGGTGGAAATGGTTATAAAACATCAGGTGGATTACATGGTGTTGGTGGTTCAGTAGTAAATGCTTTATCATCATTTATGACAGTTACATCTTATCGTGAAGGTAAAATTCATCAAATGAAATTTACAAATGGTGGTAAAAATGTATCAAAAATGGAAATATTGGGTGACACAAAAAGGACTGGAACTACAGTAACATTTAAACCTGATCCTACAATTTTTACAACAACTGTATATAACTTTGAGACTATTAAAACAAGAATTAGGGAAAGTGCTTTTTTAATTAAAAATTTGAAAATGGTTTTAAAGGATAAAAGAAGCAATAAGCAGGAATCATTTGTCTATGAAAATGGAATATCTGAATATGTGACATTTTTAACTCAAGGAAAGGCACCTATTCATAATGTTGCTTATTTTGATGGTATTTATAAGGTTGATGATACAAATAGCATTGAGGTTGAGGTTGCAATGCAATTTGTTGATTCATATAGCGAAACAATAGTATCTTTTGTTAATAACGTTAAAACAGGTGATGGTGGTACTCATGAAACAGGCTTTAAGACATCACTTACTAGAGCGTTTAATGATTATGCTCACTCAAGAAAGCTAATCAAGGATAATGTTACTCTTGAGGGTGCTGATATTCGTGCTGGTATGACTGCAGTTGTTTCTGTAAGAATTGGTGAGAAGCTTTTGGAGTTTGAAGGACAAACTAAGGGTAAGCTTGGTACACCAGCAGCTAAAACAGCTGTTGATTCTGTTTTATATGATAAGCTTACTTATTTTTTAATTGAAAATAAAGAGGTAGCTGAAAAAATTATCACTAAGGCTATGAAGGAAGCTGAGGCTCGTGCGGCTGCAAGAAAAGCAAGAGAGCAGGCTCGTATGGATAAAAAGAGCAAGGAAGAAAGAAATATTTCAGCTAAGCTTGCTCCAACAAGTGAAAAAAATAAAGAAATAAACGAATTATATCTTGTTGAGGGTGATTCTGCCGGTGGATCTGCAAAGCAAGGAAGAGATAGAAGATTCCAAGCAATCCTACCATTACGTGGTAAGGTTTTAAATACTGAAAAGGCTACAGCTGATTCAGCCCTAAGAAATGAAGAAATTAACACTATGATCTACACTATTGGTGCTGATTATGGTGAAAAGTTTGATTTAAAGAAATGTAATTATAAGAAAATAATTATAATGACAGATGCCGATGATGATGGTGCTCATATTCAGGTTTTACTACTAACATTTTTCTTTAGATATATGCGTCCACTTGTGGAGGATGGAAGAATTTATTTAGCTTTACCACCATTATTTAAAATTACAAAGCGTGGTAAAAAGGAAGAAATTTTGTATGCTTGGACAAATGAAGAAAAGGATAAAATTCTTGCAAGCTGCAAGTGTCCAACAATTTTACAAAGATACAAAGGTCTTGGTGAAATGAATGCTGAGCAGCTTTGGGATACAACAATGAATCCTGAAACAAGAACCTTAGTTCAGGTTCACATAGATGATCCTGTTGAGGCTGAATCTCAAATTAATATTTTAATGGGATCTGATTCTGCTAGACGTAGAGATTGGCTAGAAAATCATGTTTCATTTACATTAGAGGAGGAATAAGATGGCAAAAAGTGATTCAATAAAGAAAAAGCTTGATATGTTCCTTCAAGAAAAATTCCAAGAAACTCGTTTAGAGGAAGCTTTGGGAGATAGATTTGGAAGATATTCAAAGTATATTATTCAGGAGCGTGCAATCCCTGATATTCGTGATGGTTTAAAACCAGTACAAAGACGTATTTTATACGGAATGAACAATTTAAAGGTAAACTCTAACGCGCCATATAAAAAGAGTGCTCGTATTGTTGGTGATGTAATGGGTAAATATCACCCACATGGAGATTCTTCTATTTATGAAGCAATGGTTCGTATGAGTCAAAGCTGGAAAATGGGTGTAACTTTAATTGATATGCATGGTAATAATGGTTCTATTGATGGTGATGGTCCAGCTGCGATGCGTTATACCGAAACAAGATTATCTAAAAATGCAGAGTATCTTCTTGAGGATATAGATAAAAATACAGTTCCATTTATTCCAAACTTTGATGATGAGGAGGTAGAACCAACTGTTTTACCTGCTAAATTTCCAAATTTACTTGTTAATGGTGCCATGGGTATATCATCAGGTTATGCAACCTATATTCCAACTCATAATATAAATGAGGTTGTTAATGCTACAATTGCTAGAATAAATAACCCAAATATGACTGTTGATGAATTACTTGAAATTATGCCTGGACCAGATTTCCCAACTGGTGGCATTATTATGGGTCGAGATGGAATTAGAGAGGCCTTTTTGACAGGTGCAGGTACTGTAGTCGTAAGAAGTAAATATGAACTTGAGGATATGGGTGGAGGTCAACAAAGAATTGTTATAACCGAAATTCCATATGATACATTTAAATCTAAAACTGTTGAAAAGATGGAACAGCTTAGAATGGATGGAAAGGTTCCTGATGTTATTGAATGTCGAGATGAATCAGGTAGAGATGGACTTCGAATTGCAATCGATTTAAAGAAGGGTGCTAATGCTGATGCTATTATAAATTTCTTCTTTAAAAATACTGATTTACAATGTAATATTAATTACAATATGGTATCTATTTGTAATCGTAGACCAATGCGCTTAGGTGTACTTCCTATATTAGATGCATATATTGAGCATCAAAAGGATGTAGTAACGAATAGAACTAATTTTGAATTAAATAAGGCTTTAAAGCGTCTTCATATTGTTGAGGGTCTTATAAAAATGATTAGTATATTAGATGAGGTTATTAAAACGATTAGAGCATCATCTAATAAGGCTAATTCCAAAGAAAATTTGGTTGCTAAGTTTGGTTTCACAGAAGAACAAGCTGAAGCAATTGTTACTATGCAGCTATATCGTTTATCAAATCAGGATATAACAGCCTTAATGAATGAACAAAAAACACTAAATGAAAATATTATTGAATATCAAAAAATATTATCAAGTGAAAAGGAATTATTAAAGGTTATAAAAAAAGAACTTAATGAAATGAATAAGATTTTAGTTTCACCAAGAAAAACTGAAATTAAAGATGAAAATGCTAATATTAAGATTGATGAAACAGAATTAATTTCTAAAGAACAATGTGTTGTATCAGTATCACGAGAGGGTTATATTAAACGTGCATCCATAAAGGCATATAATTCATCTAAATTAAATACCTTAAAGGATAACGATGCAGTAATTTATCTTAATGAGGTTTCAACACTTGATACGCTACTTATTTTTACAACTTTAGGTAACTTTATTTATTTACCAGTTTATAAGCTCCCTGAAACTAAATTTAAGGATGTTGGAACATTTATAAATAGTATGGTTGCTATCCAACCAAAGGAAAAATTTATATCTGTTTATGCAATATCAAGCTTTAAGGAGGCTCAAAATGTATTGCTATGTACTAAAACAGGTACTATAAAGCAAACCTTATTATCAGAGTTTGAAGTAACAAGATATACAAAGCCAGTTAGGGCAATGAAGCTTGCAGATGGTGATGAATTGGTTGCAACAGATATTATTTCTGATCCATTAGAAATTATGCTTGTAACTAAAAATTGTGAGGCACTTCGTTTTAGAGCAACAGATATCTCACTATATGGCACAACAGCCGGTGGTGTAAGATCAATTAATTTAAAGTCTGATGATGAGGTAGTATCTGCTTTTTATGCAAATAAGGGCGATGATTTCTTAATTTTAACTAATAGAAGTACAATTAAGAGAATGAAAATTACTGATGTACCTTTAACAAAAAGAAGTCGTAGTGGTAATACCGTTATAAAGAAAATAAAGAGTAATCCATATTTAGCAGTTGATAGTAAGAAGATGACTCCAAATCAGTTTAAAGAAAATGTTTTAATCAATATCATTTATAAAAATGGTAATGACACATTGGAGACTAAGGATTTGAAGTATAATGTTGCAGATTATGGAAAAACATTTGAACCATCAAATAATGATTTACATGATTTAATGTCAATGAGTCTTCCAAAACCTCAAAATCCGGATAAAACTGTATCACAGGATTATTTAATAGAAGAAAAAAGAGATATTTTTTCTATGCTAGATGATGGTAGTGAGATTGAAAAGCCTTTATCAGTTAAAAAGAAGGATAAGGCTCCAGATATTTTAAATGAGCTTGATGCTATACTTGCCAAAGAAACAGGTAAAAAATCTAATTTATTTTCACCATCAATTGATGATAGTGAGGATAAACCACAAAAAGAGATAAGCTATAAAAAAATGTCATTATTTGACGAAGATTAGTATAAATACACATTAGGTATAAAAAAAACTTAATGTGTATTTTTTCTTTTATTTTACAAATAGTTACAATTACATAAAAAATGTATTGTAAAATTTATTACAATATGGTATTTTATTAGTGTTAGCGTTTTCTAAACATGTTACAAAAACGTTTTCATAACATTTATATATTTTTGAAAATTAGTAAACGTTTAAGAAAAAAGAGGAGAGATTAAAAATGAAAAAGAAAAGCATTTTTGTAAGCTTATTAGTTGCGACATCAATTTTTAGCTTAGCATCTTGTAAAAAACAGGAAACAAACAA
Organism: uncultured Anaeroplasmataceae bacterium; assembly: GCA_934229785.1. Taxonomy (GTDB): domain Bacteria; phylum Bacillota_I; class Bacilli_A; order Acholeplasmatales; family Anaeroplasmataceae; genus Anaeroplasma. Next base: position 3,637 of record CAKQEA010000004.1, on the reverse strand, counting down.
TAATGAAAAACCAAATCCTGAGCAAGAAACAATTACTTACACAGTAACATTTGTTACAAATTGTGAAAAGCTTATTGAAGGAAAAATAGTTAATCAAGGTGATAAAGTTTCAAAACCTGAAATTGTTAATGAAGGCTATAAATTAGATGGTTGGTATGTTGATTCAAATTTTGAGATATCATATAATTTTGATATTGAAGTATCATCAAATATTATTTTGTATGCAAAATGGTCTTTAGTGGAAAATCCAGATACTCCAGAAGTAACAAAATATACAATCACATTTGATCTTGATGGCGGCGAGGGAGATTTCGCAAACTACGAGGTAGATGAAAATGCTACTATATCTAAGCCTACATCAAATCCTACAAAGGCAGGCTATGTATTTAAAGGCTGGGTAGATTCTAATGGAAATGGATTTAATTTTGATACACCAATAACATCAAACACAACAATTAAAGCAAAATATAATCAATTATTTACAGTTACTTTTGTTGATGGTGAAGAAGTATTACAAACAGAAACAATTGAAAATGGTAATAAAGTGAATGTGGTAGAAGGTCCATCAAAGGCTGGTTACATCTTTGCTGGTTGGGTAGATTCTAATGAAAATGAATTTAATTTTGATACACCAATAACATCAAATACAACTATTAAGGCTAAGTATGTTATTGATCGTTATTATGTTTTAGCAAATGGAGAAAATGTTTTATATAAAAACGATTTTAATGATAGTACAGAAACATTTGAAGAATTCAAATCATGGGGACACAAAGGATTATATTCATATAAAAACATAAAAAAGAATGAAATATCATATGATGACCCATCAAATAAGAATGAATTAAGCATTGATAACGGAAAATTAAAATTAGTTGATACAACTGATAATGGTACACAAGCTTATATTTCATTTGAAGATGAAATTTTAAGTGGAGTTGTAGAAGGTGTTACTAAATTAAGTTTAGCAAATTCTGGTGGTTCTTATTCATTCTTCCAAATCTATGGTACTTCAGATGTTAAAACTGAAGCAAGTGAGATATTTGGATTAACAACTGATAGAATAAAAAATAATGCAGAATTATTAAAATATAGACTTAATGGTTCAAATGATTCTTTATATAATTCTGATAATAATTTACAGTTGAAATTTGCTGATAATGTTGATTATGAGTTATATTTTAAAATCGATTTAGATAATAATACATTCTATTTAACAATTTCTGTTGATAATGAAGTAAAGTTTATTATTGATACAACAAATATAGATACGAAATTTAATTTTAAATCAATTTGTGGCTTAAAATTTTTATCAAGTGATTCAGGTGATAAAACATGCTCAGTTGATTATGTTGCAGTGAAGGGAAATTTACCTGGTTTAGATGAATACAAAACTAAGTATACTGAGAAAGTTGATTCTTTATATGCAAAATATGATTTGACAAAATATACTCAAAATGCAAATGAACTTGCAAGTATAAAAGAAAGTGGTCTTAATGCAATTTCAAATGCAGAAACAAAGGATGCTGTTGTTGAAACTTTTAATGCTTGTAAGAAAGCATTATCTGAAGTATTAAATGATGAACAGGTAGCATTTAATAAGCTTAAAACTGATAGCAAAAATGAATTAGATAGCTACATTACATCAAAGATTAGTGATCTAACAGAAGAAAAAGATTCACAATTGTTAAATAAAATTTCTACTTTAAAGAATAATGCATTTAATGTAATTGATGAAGCAAAAACTGAAGAAGAAATTACTACAAAAGTTAATGAAACTAAAATTAATCTTGAAAAACTATTGACTTATGATGAGTTAGATAAATTTGCTGTAGTTAAAAAATCAGAATTAAATGAAAATGATTTAGCTAATAAAAATTTAATTGATCAAGCATTATCTGATGCTAAGACAAGAATTGACTCTGCATTAACAATTGATTCTATCAATTTAATTGTTAATGAAACAAAAACAAACATTTCTGAGATTGTAAGTAATGCATCTAGACCAGTTTCAGAAGTTAGAACTGAAGCAATTAGTGAACTAGAAGGCTATGCTCAAAAATCTACAATAGATTTACATAAAGATTTAAATTCAAAGTCAGCAAAAGAAAAAATTGAATCAATTATTAATAAATTTAAAACTGATGTTGAAAATCTTGAAACAAGTGCAGAAGTTACTGCAGCTTTAGAAAATGCAACAGCAAATATTGATGCTTGTATTACTGAATTAAATTCTTTAGATATAGAAATTTCTTATGTTACAAATTATGCTGAAAAATCATTACCTACATCAAGTGTGAAGTATGGTATCGCTTTTAAAGAACCATCAACATTGGTAGCTGATGATGCTATTCTTATTGGTTGGTATTATGATGCTGACTTAACAAATGAATTTGATCCTAATGAAAAAGTTTATGAAAATCTAACATTATATGCTAAATGGCATGATGCTGAAAAAAATATAACAAATGATTATATTTTATATGATAATTGGAATAATATGACAAATAAAAATGAATTTATTGAAATCTCTGCATCAAAGTTAGGTACATTAACGGACAAAAATGGTGTTGCAGAAGATAATATGGTTTTTGAAAAGGCATTTCTACCAACTGGATCAGGAAATATTTTAACTATTAAAGCTGCATATTCAATGAAATTAGTTTTATATTTTTCAATTGGAGATGGTAGTTGGAAAGATCAAAATGCAAATTTACAACTTGACGGCAAAGAAGTGACTTCTTATAGTTCTAATAATAAGTGTCCTGGAAGTACTCCTGTAATGTTCACATTCGATGTCAATGCAAATCAAGAATATAAAATTTCAGCTTCCAAAAGTCGACTTATATTTTGGGGATTAAAGTATGAAAAAATCTCTACTACAGAATATACAGGTCTTGATACATCTTCAGTAAAGACAGAGTATGTTGTTGGTGATAATATTGATTTATCAAATATTAAGTTAAATGTTAAAGATGGAGATGCTATTGATTGCAATACAGAAAATTTAACATCTAAAATTTATAATTCAAATAATGAATTAGTAGAAAATTTAAGTGCTGCTGGTACTTATAAAGTAGTTGTAAAGTATGGAAAATATACTACAGCAACTTATGAAATAACAGTAAGTAATCAAGAATAATAAAATATTAATGTAATATTTTGAAAGTTATTTTTAAAAGAGGTATTGGAGAAATTATATGAAAAAAAGAAAATTAATTTTAACGAGTCTATTAATGGCTTCATCTGCTTTATGCTTAGCAAGTTGCAGTTCAAAAACACCAAATGTTGAAAAACCAAATGATACACAAACAACTAGTTATACTATTTCTTTTTATTCAGACAATGAAAAAGTTAAAACTATTGATGTAAAACAAGGAGAATCAATTTCTGATCCTGAAGGTATTACAAAGGAAGGATATACTTTTGAGGGTTGGTATAATACTGATGGAACAAAATTTGATTATACAAAAGCGATTACTTCAAATATATCTTTAATTGCAAAATGGAAAAAAGTAGATACTCCTTCTGGTGGTGATACCCCATCAGGAGGAAATACTGGTGGAAGTACAGATAAGCCATCAGGAGGAAATACTGGTGGAAGTACAGATACACCATCAGGAGGAAATACTGGTGG
>CAKQEA010000003.1 GCA_934229785.1 uncultured Anaeroplasmataceae bacterium | reverse complement strand
CAAACTCTTTATTTGAATTGCGTGTTTTTTTCATTCGTTTTTCGCTTCGTCATATATAGTTTTCAAAGACTTATTTGCGCTTCTATCTAACGCGCTTCTATATCTTACCACTCCATAACTTTATTGTCAACACTTATTTTATCTTTTTTCACTTTTTACCTTTTTTATCTCGTTTTACTTGTTTTTTTCTAAAACCCATTTTTCTAACACTATTGAGCAAAGAAAAAAGCTATGAAGCATCTTAATCCAAAATACCTCACAGCCTTTAATTTTTATTCATTTATTTTTATCATTTCAGTATAGGCCATAATTAAAGGACCAACACCCTTAGCATCATTTTCGACAACAGGTTCAGATATATAATATTCATATGAACCATCTCTTCTTCTATTACTATCTGGTCCTAAGCCCGCAACAAGACAAATACCACCTAAATTTAAATCACCTGAATCATTTGTTGATAAATACTTGTTACAGATTCCATTAAAAATATCCTTACCAATAGCTTGATATCTTTCTGGTAGCGCATTAAGTCTTACACCCTTTAATATAGCATAAGCAATCATTGAGCTACCTGATGTTTCAAGATAATTACCTTCACGTTCTGGATAATTAGGTACCTGCCAAAACATCTTAGTTTCTTTATCTTGATATTGTAAAATACCATCAATAATTTCTTTTAATAAAACCTTTATAGAATTATATTCATCATACATTTGCTCATCCATAAAGCCTAAAACATCAATCAAGCCAACAGTAAACCAACCAATTGATCTTAACCAAAAGTTTTTAGATAACCCAGTCGTTTTATCAGCCCAAAACATTTCTTTAGAGCTATCATAGCCATGATAATAAAGCTTAGCTTGCTCATCAAACATCAAAGCTCTAACATTTTTAAATTGTTTAACAATATCAGCATAATCCTTTTTATTTCTTAAAGTTTGATATCTAGTATAAAAGGGCTGCATCATATATAATCCATCAAGCCATACCTGATTTGGATATATTTTTTTATGCCAAAAGTTGCCTTCCTTTGTTCTTGGATGTGTTTTAACCTGTGAATATGTAAGTTCAATTGCCTTACTATATTTTTCATTACCAGTTAAATCATATAAATCAAATAAAATTCTTGATTCACAAACATCATCAGTTGAATACTTTAAAGGATCATATCCACGAATTGAGCCATCATCGAAAACATAATAATCAACAAATTTTTTAACAAAATCAATGTATTTTTCATTTTTTGTTGTTTTATACATTTCAATTAATGATGTCATCATACATCCATCAATATAATTCCATACTGGCTTCTTACCTTGATGAATTGCCTCAATATTCCAAAGTGGTAAATCAGGCTGTGATGTCATAAGTTTATCTATATATTTATCAATTATCTCGTACATACTACTCCTCCAAAATTACAAAACTACCTTTATTATAACCAATATGACTTAAAGTTTCAACATTTTGATAGTTTTATGTGAACTTATCGATATTATTTTCCTTATTTTTCTAATTTTAAACAATGCTTTTAATTAAAAATTTTGACTCCTTAAATGATGTACCGCCAATTTTTTCTTCATTTAAAAAAATTTTCTTGTTAAGAATAGTAAAACCAAGTGCTTCAAACAAAACCTCTATTTCATTATTATCAGCAACACATAATAATTTCTCTATATTATTTGTTTTAGCAACCTTCTCTAATTCAACCATCAAATTAGTTAAAATATTATCTGATAAATTTTTCTTAAAAACAAAATATCTAATTAGTCCAACCCTATCATAATCCTCATAAGCAATAGATCCTAATATTTTTTTACCCTCTACAACAATACAGCCATTTTTTAAAATATTATCATCAATTTCACTTATTGATGGTACAGAAGTCAAAAAATTATGAGCAAATGAATAATTATTTTCATTTACCATCTCAATTTGAATCATATTTTTTCTCCTCATTTATTTTTTTTATAACATTAATTAGTAGACTTTCATATTTAATGTCTGAAGTCGAATTTGTAATAAATTTAGGGTAAACACACCCCCACCAATTATCTCCATCTCCACTACCAATAACAACATATAATGTATAGCATTCCTTATTTCTTATTGCATTATTATTATATGTTTTGTTATAAAGGGTATGCTTAGAAAAATCAACACATATATTTTTGTCAACTTTTTTTAAATCAAGCTCAAGATAGCTATAAGTGTTTTTGATATTACTAAAGCATTCATCATAATTATCACTAAAAACAATTGCCAAATAGTCTAAAACTATATCTTTTATATTATTTTTTAATTTTTGATCATCTTCACTATTACTACTTGCAATAACTCTAACCTTAATTTCCTTATTATCGTTATTGACTCTACAGATTCCAACAATAACAGTTATAACTATCAAAATATAAAGTAAAATTTTACGCATAAAAACACCCCTTGGTATTATATTACCCAAGGGGATATACTTTTATTCAAATTAACTAATTTTCAATATAAATTTGACCTTGTCTTAAAATTTTTAAAGATGGCTCTGTACATAAAACAACTGTTGAAGAAATATTTGATGATACAGTATTTGTATTATAAATACGATCAACTAAATTCGCATATTTTTTAACTATTTCATCATATTCATTAAGTGGTACCTGGCCTGATTCATTAACAGATGTTGTAAGCATTGGTCCATTTTCCTTCAAGATATCTAAAGCAATCTTATTGTTTGGTATTCTAACTCCAATAGTTTTATAACCAATGATATCAACAACGTTAGGTTTTGCCTTACAAATCAATGTAAGGGCTCCAGGTAAATACTTCTTTATTAATTCTTTTTCTCTTTCATCAATATAAGCAATACTATCAATTTGCTCCATATTAGCACATAAACAGGCTAAGGGCTTAGATCTATCTCTATGCTTTATTTCATAAATTTTACTAATTCCAGCCGTATCGAAAATAGGAGTTCCAATTCCATAAACAGTATCAGTTGGAAAAATAATAACCTTACTCATTAAAATCACCGACATAAATAAATGTCATTCTATCCTTTCCCTCTAAATCCTTTAAGACCTCAACCTTACTCTTAGGGAAATAAGTTTTAGCAAGCTTAATCATTTCTTCTTTTTTATCATAGCCATGCTCAAAGCAAATCATAGCCTTATCCTTAAGTAAAGGTTTAATACCACTTAAAATTATACGATAAAACTTTAAACCATCATTCCCTCCAAATAATGCTATATTAGGCTCATTATCCTTTACTAATGACATTACCTCTTCATCTAGAGGAATATATGGTGGATTAGAAACAAAAATATCAAACTTTCTCCCCCTTAATGGCTCTAGCATATCTCCTTGTAAAAATTCAACATTTGCATTAAATTTTTGATTATTTTTTTTAGCAACCTCTAAAGCTTCACTTGAAATATCAGAGGCAACAACCTTCATATTTTTTTCCTCAAGGGCAAGTGAAATTGCAATACAACCTGAGCCAGTAGCCAAATCACAAACATCAACCCTTTTACCACCAAAATGCTCATCATAGCGATATAAAATATTTTCAACCAATTCCTCTGTTTCATATCTAGGAATTAAAACATTTTCATTTACAATAAAATCATAACCATAAAAACAGCTTGTTCCAATTAAATATTGAATTGGCTTATTATCAAAAAGATATATATCAAATATCTTATTAAATTTTTCTATAATATCATCAGATATTTCTTCATTCATTTTCATATATAATGCATTAGTTTCTAACTGTGTGACATGCTCCATTAATAAAATGACAGCACTATCCTCCTTATCACATTCTAATGCCTTCTTCTCTCTATCCTTTATAAACTGTCTATATGTCATAAAACCACTCCTTTATTTGCATTAATAACCAAGAAGAATTATATCACAATTAATTGTTTTTTGAAATTCGCAGACGAAAATTTAATAATTTAATAAAATTTAAAATCAAAAAACTTATTTGACCATCTTTTTTTCACAAAAATTGTGTGACAAATTGTGACATAATCAAAATGAATTATTTTAATAAAAAGTTACATTTATTAAAATAATATATTTTATCTATTTGTTAACGCTTTACTACTTTATTATTTTGATTAAAAGTATTAAAATCTTAGTGTTTCGGAGGTTTAAATATGAAGGATTTAAGGAAAGTATTAAAATATTTACTAAATGACAAAAAGAACTTTATACTCGCAACCCTATTAATCGTTGTTGAAACAGCGTTCGAGCTTGTCATTCCTTTTTTTATGAAAGATATCATTAATAAGGGAGTATTAGAGTCAGATATGACTCAAATACTTATTTCAGGCTTATATATAGTTGAATGTGCAATTATATCATTAATTACAGGACATTTATATTCAATATTTATAGGTAAGCTTGTAAGTAATTATTCATATAACTTGAGAGAAGATTTGTATAAAAAGATTCAAGAATTTTCATTTTCAAATCTTGATAATTTTGAAACAACATCTTTAGTTACAAGAGTAACAAATGATGCTCAAATTATGCAAAATACATTACTTGGCTCAATTAGACCCTTGTTTAGATCACCAATAATGCTACTTATGGGAGTTGGATTATCCTTTGCAATGGCACCTAAGATTGCTTGGATATTTGTGGCAGTTATTCCTTTTTTAGTTTTAACTATGGTTTTAATAATTAAGCACACAGCACCTAAATATAATGTAATTCAAAATGATGTTGATAATCTAAATTTAGTTGTAAGAGAAAATGTTACTGCAATTAGAACAGTTAAAGCATTTGTTAGAGAAGATTATGAAATAATGAAATTTAACGAAGCTAATAAAAATGTGGCTACAACAACAAAAAACACATTTAAGATTGCCTCTTTAAATACACCAGCATTTCAATTATCAATGTACACAGTAACTACTCTTCTTTTAGCATTTGGTGCTATAATGGTTCACAATAATACCTTACTTGTTGGAAGTCTATCTGCCCTACTTTCTTATGTTTTACAGGTAATGAATTCAATAATGATGATTTCAAATGTTTTTCTTTTAATTAATAGAGCATTTGCATCAGCAAAAAGAATAAACGAAATACTAGAAGAAAAGCCAACCATCACTTCAACATCAACTAAATGTGTAGAAAAGGGCGATATTGAATTTAAAAATGTTTCATTCAAGTACAAGGAATCATCAGAGGAAATGGTTTTATCAAATGTTAATTTAAAAATACCTCAGGGAACAAGTGTTGGTATTATGGGCGGAACTGGTTCATCAAAATCAACCTTGGTTTCACTAATATTAAGACTTTATGATGTAACAAAAGGGCAAATATTAATTGATGGAATAAATGTAAAAGACTATGATTTAAAGAATTTAAGAGACTCCATTTCTATTGTACTTCAAAATAATGTTTTATTCTCAGGAAGCATAAGAGATAATCTTTTGTGGGGAAATAAGAATGCAACTGATGAAGAAATAAATAAAGCCTTAGAAATTTCTTGTTCTAATGAATTTGTAGAATATCTTCCTAATGGTTTAGATTACGATTTAGGTCAAGGTGGAGTTAATGTGTCTGGTGGTCAAAGACAAAGATTATGTATTGCTAGAGCTTTACTAAAAAATCCAAAAATAATAATCTTTGATGATTCCACATCAGCCTGTGATATGGAAACAGAAAGAAAAATACTAAAAGGAATTAGAGCCTTAAATAACGTAACAAATATAATAATCGGTCAAAGAGTTACTTCAGTTAAGGATGCTGATCAAATAATCATTTTAGATGATGGTAAGATATCAGATGTTGGAACCCACGAAGAGCTATATGAGCATAGTCAAATATATAAAGACCTATGCGATGTTCAGTTAGGAGGTAAATAAAATGGCACTATCAGATAGAAAAAGACCTAATAATCTTGGCTTAACAGTAAAAAGACTACTTAACTATATGGGTAGACATAAAATATTATTATTTATAGTTGCTATATTAGTTGTTACCTCTGCTCTTGCAAATCTACTAGGAACCTATATGCTTGGCCCAATTATTGATAATTATACTTCAGGTGAAAAGTATCAAGACCTATGGAAGATAATACTTCTTGAGGGTGGTATTTACCTAATTGGAGTATTATCAACCTTGGGCTACTCCCAAATAATGGCAAGATTCGCTCAAAAGATAATATATGAAATGAGAATGGATATGTTCTCTCATATGGAAACACTACCACTAAAGTTCTTTGATTCAAAGACCCACGGCGAGATAATGTCAAATTACATTAATGATATTGATTCATTATCAGATGCCATTAATAATGCTTTTGCAATGCTTATATCTAATTTCATTCAAATTGCAGGATTACTTGTATTAATCTTTGTTATTAATTGGTTGTTATCTTTAATTTGTATAATTTTCTACATTATAATGTTTTCCTATATTATCTACGCCTCAAAGAAAAGTAAAAAATATTATTCTGAATCAAGTAAGGTTCTTGGACATCTAAATGGTTTTGTTGAAGAAACATTTACAGGACAAAAGGTTGTTAAGGTATTTAATCACGAGGAAGAAAATATAATCAAGTTTAAAGAGAAAAATGAAATGCTAAAAAAATCAAATTTTATTGCAATTCGTTATTCATCCTCAATGGTACCTATGGTTGTATCACTATCATACATAAACTATGCAATTGTTGCTATATTTGGTGGACTAATTGCTTTAGGGTATATTCCCATTGTAACTCTTAGCATTGGTGGTATTGCATCATTTCTAGTATTTGTAAGACAAGCAGCACTTCCAATTAATCAATTCACTCAACAGGCAAATTTGTTATTAAATGGACTTGCTGGTGCTGAAAGATTATTTAGTTTAATGGATGAAGCCAAAGAAATTGATAATGGTCATGTTACATTAGTTAATACTAAGATTGTTGATGGAAAATTAGTTGAAGTAGCTGATAAGACAAATGATTTTGCTTGGAAAAATAAAGATACCTTAATTCCACTTAAGGGTGATGTTAGATTTTATAATGTTGATTTTTCATATAACAAAAATAAAAGAATTTTAACAGATTTATCTTTATATGCACATCCCGGACAAAAAATAGCCTTCGTAGGTTCTACAGGTGCTGGTAAAACAACAATAACTAATCTAATTAACCGTTTCTATGAAATCGAAGGTGGTAATATTGTAGTTGATGGAATTGATATTTCAGAAATCAAAAAAGCTGATTTAAGGCATTCATTAGGTATAGTATTACAAGACACTCATCTATTTACAGGAACAATCTATGATAACATCAAATATGGTAACCTTAATGCTACAAAGGATGATGTAATTGCTGCAGCTAAGCTTGCAAATGCCCATTCATTTATTAAAAGATTACCACAAGGCTATGATACAATGATATATTCTGATGGCGGAAATTTATCTCAAGGACAACGTCAGCTTCTATCAATTGCTAGAGCAGCAATTTCAAAGTGTCCAATTCTAATTCTAGATGAAGCAACATCATCAATTGATACTAGAACTGAGGCCTTAGTTGAAGAGGGTATGGATCATTTAATGGAAAATAAAACTGTGTTTGTTATTGCTCATAGATTATCAACAGTAAGAAATTCAAATGCCATAATGGTATTAGAGCATGGTAAAATAATTGAACGTGGTACTCATGAGGATTTATTAAATCAACATGGTATATATTATAAGCTTGCAACAGGAAGTCTTGAATTAGAGTAAAAGGAGGTCGACCTCCTTTTTCATTAGTAGACTTAAAAGGTGTAAATTAATCAACTAGTTATATTACAAAAAGGTGTAATTAATGGTAAAATTACACTAGGTGATATTTATGTATAGAAAATATATAAATGATTTGAAAGTATGGTTAAATAGTAGAAATAGAAAACCATTGATGGTTTGTGGTGTTATTGCGTAAAATGTAACTCAAAAGGTTATATTATTATATAATATAAAAGTTTAGGTTTGATTCAGATTTTCTTATGAAAATTTGAATTAAGCCTTTTATTTTTCCAAAAAATTGATTTAGTGTGAAAAATAGTTTCACACTCTAGAATATGTTAGTATTTTTAAACTAAAAGATTTAAATTTTTATTGTTGCAAATATTGTTGCATTATTGTTGCAAATATTGTTGCAAAATGCTACAATAAAATAGGTGATTATTGATGATAGAAACAAATAATGTTGAATTTAAACGTGAGTTAAATGATAAATTAGAAAAAGAAATGGTTTCATTTCTTAATTCAAATGGTGGGCATATTTTTATTGGAATTAATGATGATGGTAGTACATATGGAGTTTCAAATATAGATGAATTGCAATTAATAATTAAAGATCGAATAAAAGATAAAATTGCTCCATCACCTATTGGTTTTTTTGAATTGATAGCAGAAATTAGAGATGGAAAAGATGTTTTACATATTATTGTAGCTTCTGGAAATGAAAAACCATATTATATAAAAAAATATGGTATGTGCCCACAAGGCGCTTATACAAGAATTGGAAGTGCTTGTGTTCAGTTAACAGAAAAACAAATATTTGATTTATTTTCCAGGAGGACTAGAACATCATTGACCAATATTGTTTCGCCAATTCAAGCACTTACATTTACACAACTTAAAATATATTATAGTGAAATCGGATATGAATTTAGTAATAATACATATAAACAACTCAATTTTCAGTTAGATGGAGGACAATTTAATTATTTGGCTTATTTGCTTTCAGATCAAAATAGCTTGGTTTTTAACATTGGTAAGTTTAAGGGAAATGATGTTGTGATTCTTGAAGAAATGAAATCATTTTCTAATCAATCATTGATAAAGACAACTCATGAAATTGTTGATTATTTTGACAAGCAAAATAGAAATTTTACAGAAATTACATCATCTAAAAGGAAAGAAAATTCATTGTTCGATCCAATTGCTATGAGAGAAGCATTAATTAATGCGATTGTTCATAGCGATTATACTTATGAAAATGTTCCTACATTTAGAATATTTGATGATCATATAGAAATAATTTCAGTTGGTGGATTGCCAGAAGGTTTAGAAAAAGATGAATTTTTAAATGGATATATGTCACCCAAAAATCCCCAATTGATGAAAGTGTTTAGAGATTTGGGATTTGTCGAACATATGGGAACTGGAATTATAAGAATATTAAATAAATATGATAAGTCAGTATTTCATTTTTCTACTAATTTTATCAAAGTATCTATTCCTTTTAATATGTCAAATATAGATAATTTTTCAAATAATGAAATTACGGATAGACAAAAAAAGATTATTTCTTTAATTGAACATAATAAAAATATAACACAAGATGAAATAGCTAATCAAATTAAGGTATCAAGAGCTACAATTATTAGAGAAATAAAGAAATTAGAAGATAAATCAATAATAAGAAGAATTGGTTCAAATAAAAATGGAAACTGGGAAGTAATATAAATACATGAAGATAAGAATCAAACGATAATTGGGTAACAAAATCAGCAATAACAGGAGCTAGGCAAGTAGGCAAGTCTTATCTTATAAAGAATATTTTTGCCGAGGAGTATTTTAAAAATAAATATATATATATTGATTGCAGGACTGATTATGAATTTGTTAGTTATTGCAAAACACATGTTAATGCTTTAGACGTGATTAATTACTTATCATTAGATAGAGGGATGAAGATTAATTCAAATACCTTATTAATATTTGATGAAGCACTAGAGTGTCTTCCTATTGTCACATTAATGAAATATTTTTGCCAAGATTATAAGGATATACCTGTAATTGTTACAGGTTCTATGGTTAGAATTAAAATTCAAAGAGAAAATAGAAAAAAAGGTAATTCTAGCGACGATAAATTTCTTTTTCCAGTTGGTAAGATAAATCAATTAACAATATATCCTTTAGATTTTGAAGAGTTTATTTATAATATAAATCATGTTTTGTATGAAGAAATCAAAAAATCTTATCAGAACAAATCTAAGGTTGATGATTTATTACATAATAAAGCATTAGAGTATTTTTATGATTATTTAATGCTAGGTGGAATGCCTGAGGTTGTAAATGAATTCTTAGAAACCAAATCATATCAAGTAGCTAAAGATGTATTAGTTGATTTGTATGGCAATTATTTGGGCGATATGGAATTGTACCAAGCTAGCCCAAAATCAATTGTTCGCTCAAAAAAAATTTTTGAAAATATTTATAATCAGCTTAATAAAGAATCAAAAAATTTTAAATCTTCATTGGTTAAAAAAAATCTAAAAAGTAGAGATATAAGATCACCTATTGATTGGTTATCTTTAGCATTTTTAATTAATAAATCTTCATTAGTAAAAGAAAAAGTAACCATTCCATTAGTTGATTCTGATGAATCGTTATATAGATTATATTTGTCTGATATGGGAATGTTTACCTATCAAAGTAATATTAATCCGAAAGTATTTTTATCTAATGAAGGTAGAAATACACTTAGTGGTATATTTTTTGAAAATTATGTTTCAATCGAATTAGTTAATTACGGATACAAATTGTTTTATTGGAAGGGAAAAGGAGATTCAGAATTTGAATTTATTATTGAAAGCGAATCAACTATTATTCCAATTGATTTAAAAAAATCAAAAGGAAAATTAAATTCACTTGAAAAATTTACTGAGCATAATAAATTAAACTATGCAGTTAAAATTTCTAAAAATAATTATGGTTTTGACAATGAAAATAAAATTTTAACACTTCCATTTTATTTGCAAGAGCTTCGAGAAAAAAATCTTGATTATATGAAATAATTTAATATTTTCAAAAAAAGGTTACCAACTCTATTGTTAGTAACCTTTTTTAAGCTTTGATTGAATGATTATAGTAGTGTCTTCAATTTTGAAACTTAAACTCGCATTTTTTCATTTCATACAAATATAAATTATCAGTATTTAAATTAACATTATTTAAACCAACAGCATTAATTTGAGTATTATCATATGTTTTATAATAATAAATACCTTCACTTAAATTCATACAGGATGTATAAATTGTAATCTCATATCCATCATTAACCTTACAGCATCCTCTTTGCTGATATACTGATTCTAGAATATGAAAAAGCTGATTGACATTAGATATTTCATCATCATTTGCCTTAGAAAAATATGATGTAAATGCAACTCTAACAAATCTAGATTGGCTTGATAAATCACCAGGCAATCCTATTGCACCCATTCCTCTACTATAAAAAGGATTATCAAAGCTAAAATTATTAGTTGGTTCGTCATTTGTTAGCATACAATATTTTTTTAAAGCTTCTAGCTGATATGTAAATGGTGGATTATTAGTTAAAGCTTTAACCTTGTTATCATAAATAAACAATCCATCCTTCATAGCTTCAACTACAATACATCTACTATTATCTTTAATTATCCAATGAAGTGAAGCATTAGGATAATTTTTATACATAGTATTACAAATATTAATACATTTAAATTTATCTATAACCTCTAAAACATTTTTACAGGTTGCTAAAATATAAGAAATTAACTCATATTGACAAACATTATTCTTTTTATCATCAAAATCATTATAAAAAGCATTACCAACAAAATTAAGTCCTGCCATAGCAAGTCCACATTCATTCATACCATCATAAAACAATGGATAATTATCATCAATATGAGCAACTCCAATAATTGCATAATGATTATCATTACAGCCCAAATACTTAAAATTATATCTATAATGTCTAGGAACTATAGTGATTTTTTCACCATAAGAAAATTCGTAGTCTAAATTTCTACCAAAATAATTATTTTTAAAAGATGCTGCTGTACACATATTAAAATCCCTTCCATTAAATTTATTATTTTTTAATTATAATATAATTTTATGGAAAAATAATGTGATTATTCTTATTTTTCAAAAAAAGCAACCGCAATAGCACCCGGACCAACATGCGCTCCTATTGTTGAACCGATACAATAAATAGGAATTTTATGATCGCCATATAAATCATTATGATCACTAAGATATTTTAAAAGTAAGGTATCATTTAAACCACTATATGCTAAAGAAGTAGGAAAACTAAAATCTATTCCATTACCTGATAATATATATTCTCTTAGTTTATTTCCACCATTTTTAGAACCTCTAGCCTTACCCTTTAATTTTATCCTACCATCCTCCACTGAAATAACAGGCTTTATCGCAAGCATATTACCAATAAAAGCAGTAGCAGCATTAATTCTTCCACCTTTTTTTAAATACTCCAAGGTATCAAGTAATGCCAACACTCTAATTTTTTTCTTCTTTTCATTTAAAATACTAACAATCTCTTTACAATTCTTGTTTAAATCTCTTAAAGAACAACATAGCTCAACTAAAACACCTTCACCAATACAAACATTTTCACTATCTACAACATGAACCTTATCACCAAATTCCTTAGCAGCAATAGTTGCACTTTGAAAACAACCAGATACTTTTTTAGATAACGTAATACATATTATCTCATCATATTCCTTTAATAAATCATCAAATACCTCTTCATACTCAAATGGTGTAATTTGTGATGTGTGAGGAAATTCTTGATTTTCAATTAGTTTTAAAAAGAACTCCTCATTTTTCAAATCCACACCATCTCTATATTCACCATCAGAAAATATAACCTTAAGTGGTAAAACACTAATATTTAATTTTCTTTGTCTTTCATAGCTTAAATCACAAGCCGAATCTGTAACAATACCAATTTTCATATACTTCCTCCAATTTTATTAACAATATCAGTAGCACGCTCAATATCAAGAGCCAATCTTTTAGTTTCTTCTTCACCTAATGTGTTTTTTATTGAATTCATAATCATCAATACTCTTTTATGCTCATCATCATAAACTTTTCTATTTTGATTATTTAAAGAATAAATTACACTTCTTTTATCATTACTATTTGCATAAGAAATAACCATTTTCTTATTAATTAAAGCATTCAAAACTCTATTAAGCTGTGACTTTAACATTTTAGTTTTCTCTAAGATCATTTTAAAAGTTAAATCATCGCCATTTAAAGCATTTAAAATTGTTATTTCATTAAAAGATAATTCATTTAATATTCTATTACCCTTAATACAAACAGACATTTTTAACCAAGCATTTAATAAATCCTCTTCAATCATAGCATTCTCCTTTTGTTCACTTTATGAACAATATTATCATAAAAATAATAATATGTAAAGAAAAAATTTCATTACTATTTAAAAAAATGAATAGATAAAAAAAACACCACCATAATAAGTTATGATGGAGGTTTTAGCTTGAAAAAAATAGCATCAATATTATTTATAATTTCAAGTTTATTTTATCTAATATCAGAATTTATAACAATAAGCCGATGTGAGGCCTCATATAGAGGCTATATCTATAATACAATCAGTGAGCTTGCCTTACCAAATGGCATGTTATGGCATAATATAACATCAACATTTTCACCATTAGCATTGTTAATGAACCTAGCCTTAATAATTTCTGGTGTTCTATTCTTTTTAAGCTACACATTTTTTTTGAAAAATTATTTAAAAAGAAAATTTAGACCATTTGGAATTGCACTCGCTTTATTAGTGGCAATAGGTTCTATTTTAGTTGCCATCTTTCATGGAGGCAAGGATTACCTAGGGATGCATGAAATATCCACAGCATTTGTTTTTATAGGTGGAAATTTATGTGTAATTTTAACAATGATATTTCTAAATGAAAAAGCTAAATTTTTTAAAGGCTTGGGCATTTTTTTAGGTATTATAGGCATTATTTCAAGTATGACAATATTTTATACATCAATAATAAATAAAACGCAAATTCTAGCAATTTTAGAAAGATTAGCAGTATATCCAATAATAATATTTGAACTAATGATTGGAATATACACTTTAAAAAAAGAAAGAAAAAAAATCCCCTTAGATTAAAGGGAATTAATTTTTATAATAAATAAAATTATTTTTTAACTGACTTTAGAATATAATAGCCTCTATCCTTTTTAACAATTTCACAATTGCCAAACACCTCAAGTAAATGATCCCTAGATGAAGGAGCTCCTTGTTTCTTTTGAATTACAACCCAAAGCTCGCCACCAACTTCAAGATGCAAATATGCACCATCATATATAGCATATACAACCTGCTTACCAGCTCTAATTGGTGGATTAGTAATAACTGATGAAAATTTTAAATTTTCAACACATTCATATAAGTCACTGTGAAATACTTTAGCCTTTAAGGCTTTATTTTCTAAAATATTTTGCTTATTTAAAAGATATGCTCTTTCATTAATTTCACACATAATTACTTCCTTATCATATAAACGAGATACGACAATACCTATAGGACCATAACCAGCACCCATATCTAAAATAGGAAGTTTTATATTGTTAGGAACAAAACTATTTAACATAACAAATGATCCATAATCAATATAATCTTTTGAGAAAACTCCATGATCAGTGTGAAATTTAAATTGATTGTCTTTATAATTAAAAGTAAATGTTTTTGGTTCAGAAATTAAATCATCCTGAGTTTTTGAATAATAATGATGATTTTCCATAATTAATTATTAAAAAAGGCTTAAGTAAAAACTTAAGCCAATTTTTCATCCGTAATTTTAAAATTACTTAATTTCAACAGTTGCACCAGCAGCTTCTAACTTAGCCTTTAATTCTTCAGCTTCAGCCTTAGAAACCTTCTCCTTAACAGGCTTTGGTGCGCCATCAACTAATTCCTTAGATTCCTTTAATCCTAAACCAGTTACTTCCTTAACAACTTTGATAACACCAAGCTTTGCAGCACCAGCGTTAGCTAAGATAACATCAAATTCAGTTTGTTCAGCAGCAGCTGCAGCAGCACCAGCAGCAGGAGCAGCAGCAACTGCAGTTGGGTCAATACCGAATTCTTCCTTCATAGCGTCTACTAATTCCTTTATTTCAAGGATAGTCATTTCTTTTAATGATTCAATAAATACTTCTTTAGTTAATTTAGCCATTTTAATTTTCCTCCGTATAATAATTTTTAATAATTAGGCTTCTTGTCCTTTTTCAACTAACATATTTAAACCGATAGCTAACTGAGAAACAGTTCCTAACATACCAGCAGCTAACTGAGTCAATAATGTTTCGTAAGATGGTAATGTTGATAATTCCTTTAATTGATCGAAACTGAAAATATCTCCATCAACAACACCTTTTAATACTTCAACTTTGCTGTTTTCAGCACCTGCAGCCTTGAATAAAATCTTAGCTGGGGCAACAACATCACTTGCAGCAAATGCTAGAGCAACTGGTCCTGATAATATATCAGTTAATGCTTCATAACCACACTCTGTAGCAGCACGTCTAGAAATATTATTCTTAATAACTGCAACCTCACAGCCATTAGCACGCATTTCTCTACGTAATGTTTGCATTTGAGCAACTGTCATTCCTTGATACTTGAATGCTACAAATGCTGCAGAATTCTTAATTTTTTCAGCAACCTGTGCAACCTCATTCTGTTTTGCCAAAATGACTTCTTTCATTTTTACACCTCCGTTATTATAATGAAAAAATCTTCTTCTACCAAAGAGTAAAAGAAGATTTCAAAATCTTTTCTATTCCTCGGTAGAAATTAAGGGTTTTATAACCCACCTACTGTCTTCGGTAATTATTAAATTACTTAGCAATAGAATCAGCGTCAACCTTAACACCAGGACCCATAGTAGATGCAACTGATACATTCTTAATATAAGTTCCCTTAACTGTTGAAGGACGAGCTTTCATGATAGCATCATATACAGTCTTTAAGTTAGCTAAAAGCTTTTCAGCGCCAAATGATACCTTACCAATAGTTAACTGAATGTTACCTACCTTATCAGGACGATATTCAACCTTACCTGCTTTAATTTCCTTAACTGCTTGTGCTACATTCATAGTTACTGTACCAGTCTTTGGATTTGGCATTAAGCCCTTAGGTCCTAAGATACGGCCTAATTTACCTAATTGACCCATCATATCTGGTGTAGCAACGATAACGTCAAAATCAAACCAACCTTGTGCAATCTTATTGATTAACTCTGTTTCACCAACATAATCAGCACCAGCTTCTGTAGCTTCTGTTTGCTTTGCTCCACGGCATAATACTAAAACTTTACGAGTCTTACCAGTACCATTAGGTAGTACGATAGCACCACGAATGTTTTGCTCTGCCTTACGTGGATCAATATTTAAACGGAATGCAACATCAACAGATGCATCAAACTTAGCTGTAGAAGTTTTGCAAGCTAAATCTAATGCTTCAATAGCTGCATAAATCTTTGTTGAATCTACAAGCTTAGCTGCTTCAACGTATTTCTTTCCTCTCTTCATATTATTCCTCCTAAAATGTGGTATTAGCGGGAAGTATTCCTCCCACAAGTTTAGGTCGTTTTATCACAACCTGAAAAAAATTAGTCTTCAACTACGATACCCATATTACGTGCAGTACCTGCAATAATATTTGCAGCTGCTTCAACGTCATTAGCGTTTAAGTCAGGCATCTTCATTTCTCCAATTTCTCTTAATTTCTGTCTAGAAATCTTTGCAACAGTGTGCTTCTTAGAATTTTCAGAACCTTTTTCAATTCCGCAAGCCTTTAATAATAAATCAGAAGCTGGTGGAGTCTTTACAACGAATGTAAATGAACGGTCTTCATAAACTGAGATAACAACTGGCAATGTATATCCCATCTTGTCCTTTGTTTGTTCATTGAATTGAGAACAGAATCCTGGAATATTTACACCTGCCTGTCCTAGTGCTGGACCTACTGGTGGAGCTGGATTTGCTTTGCCGGCTTGGATTTGTAATTTAACTTCTTTTACAACTTTCTTTGCCATGATCATTTCCTCCTTCTTTCAATGATGTGGTTAAACAGACACATAATGTCCTCCCACTCCAGTGTACATACATACACGTACTTTTACATTATAGCAAACAGAATTGTTGGAGTCAATAATTTTTTTAAATTTTTTCATCTGTAGTTAACGAACTTTTCAAAATATTTTTTTAACATATTTAAAAGGAGTAACATAACAGTTACTCCAATCAATTATATTTCAATTATTAGAACCCTAGACGAGTGCTTTAATGTCTTTTCATCATATGATATTCCTAGTAATAATACCTTACCATGATAATCACCTAGTGAATTAAAATACTTTTTTTGTTTTATTTGTTCTATTGCCTCTTCAGCTGATGAATTAATCTTAAGCTCTACTATAAATGGTATATGATTATTATCATATGGTATAAAGGATAAATCAGATCTTCCTAAAATAGATGTATCCTCTTTTTTTATATTATAGAATTGTTTTGCATTATAGTATGATATTTCTACTATAATTCCTAATATATCCTCTTTATTCTTATTAAATGGTCCTGCTAAATCCTTATGATTTTGATCTAATGTTTTATTTATAAATTCTACATTACCTTTTAATGTTTCTTCATATAATTTTTTTGAATTAGAAATAGGGTTATATATTTCCTTCCAGTCTAACTCCAATATGGCATTTACAAATTCTTGTCTTATTTCATAATTTGGGATATAACAATATCCATAGCCTAATTCTTCTCCTTTTATAAATCCTAAATAGCCTAAATGAATTAATACTGTTAATGCAGAATCTGCTGAATTAACCTTTGTTAAATCATTATCAAATCTTGAAACATTTACACTTACTTTATCACCACTTAACATCCTAGCAATAATACCCTTAAGCGCACCATTGTCATAATTCATATAATTTGTAACTGCTTCAATAGCTGATGTTTGAGTCCAATAATCCCCATATTCTCCACTTAAAACAGCCTCAACAACTGATTTTGGATTATATAATGAAACATCACCTAATTTATATCCATTATACCACTGGCTTATTTTGTTAAAGTCTCTATTATACTTCTTACATAAATCCTTAACTTCTTCTTCAGTAAAACCTAAAAATGACTCAAAGCCTCTTGGTCTAATCATATTATACTCAGTAAACATATTTAAGGTTGATTGAGTTGAATATCTTCTAATTGGAAGTATTCCTGTCATATAAACTAAATCTATACAAGCTGATACATCTGAAGATTTAAATAATCCTCTTAAGAACATAATATAATCATCACATAACTTATAATTATATTCTTCTTCTCTAAATATAACATCCCATTCATCTATTAAAAAAATAAATCTTTCATTTAATTTAGAATTTAGTTCATTAAAGCATTTCCTTAATGTATCAAAAGAATTAGTTAAAATGTCAGGATATGCATGTTTTAAATCATCCATTATTTCACTTGCTAGCTTTTCAACAAATGTGTTTTTATCTATAGTATCTGCATATACGCTTGCCATATCAATCCAAATAACATTATGTTTATTTAAATGCTTTAAATATGAGTTATCACTTGCTATATTTAATTTATCAAATAAAGATGCAGAATCACAGCCTTTTGAATAATAAGCATTAAGCATAGATAGAGCCATTGTTTTTCCAAAACGACGGGGACGTGTAATACACATAAATTTATTTGGTTTTCTTATTAATCTATTACAGTTACCTATCAGCATTGTTTTATCAACATATATGTCTGCATTTATAGAGTCAAAAAACAAATCATTACTTTTATTTAAATAAAACGACATAATACCTCTCCTCACTTAATACAACATCTTATATATGCTTTATTATAACATTTTTAATAAGATTTTTGTTAATTACATTTCAATTATTTCAATTTTATTTTTATTCCAATTAAGTCTTTTAAATGCTCTTTCAAATTCTTGCTTAATTTCATAATTTGGAATATAACAAGATTTTAAATCCTCATCATAAGCTAAATAACCTAAATGTATTAATACTGTTAATGCACAATCAACTGAATTATCCTTTGTTAAATCATTACCAAATTTTCTAACATTTACCTCTTAACACAACCTCAACTACTGGTTTTGGATTATATAATGAAACACAATTTAAAATATATTTATTATACCATTTCTTTATTTCATTAAAATCTCTATTATATTTATTACATAAATCCTTCACAATGGCTATTTAGAAGGTATTAAAAACAATATTAAGGTTATAAGGAATATCATATGGATATTCTAATTTTACTCATTTTAGAAATAGAATTATATATATAATCAATTCTGATTATGTTATAAAAACGGTTGACACATCAAAAATAGCTAGAAAACCTAAGAATTTAAAAAATAAAATTTTATATAACAAATAAGTATTTTACCAAAAAATATAGGAATTAGTAACTACCTCCTTTTGGAAGTGCTATTAATTCCTATTTTATTATTTTTTTAAATTCTTATGAAGCTACCAAACTACCTAAGTTTGGAAGGAACTACTATTTCTCATTCTTATTTTGTTCTTTAAGCTTTTTAAGCTCTTCTTCTAATATTTCTTTCTTTAGCTGTTCTAACATAAGCTTCTTATCTTCTTCACGCTTATTGTTAATTTCTTCTGTTTTAGTCTTTATAACCATAGATACTATTTGCATTATAATCATAATTATAAAAATTAAAATCAAAACAAAATAAATTAAATTTTTTTGTACTCCACCAGTGAATACACTTAATAATTTTATTGTCATAATATATTTACCATAAACCATATCAGGTGTAATATGCTCAGTATCACTAAGCTCATTATTATCTCCCTTTGTAATAAGATAATCTTCATTCTTTTCTATTACACGATGTATTATATATCTATCGTTAGTTTTACTATAATAGACAATAATATCATTTTCATTAACCTTATTAAAGGTAGTTTTTTTATACATGACATAATCGCCTGTCATAATTGTAGGCTCCATCGAACCTGTAGGTACATAAGATACACTAAGACCAAAGATGCGTGGAGGTCTTGAATTTCTTGTAGAATCAATAACCTCAACTGTAACAAATATACATAACACAAAACAAATTATTGATACAAGGTATGATATAATTTGCTTAATTGGCAATTTCCTTTTATCAGTCATTACTTATCATCACCTAAGAGATTAGCAATTTCTTCATCAGTCATTCCACTATCTTTTAGCATCTTTTCATAATCATCTGCTGCCTCATCAACAACAGATTCCTTACCATCAGGTATGTCACCTAAAGCGCGCATAAACTCATCCTCATCAAAATCATCTGATGAATTTTCACTCTCTTTATCGTTAGAAGCTTCAGTTGAATTATCCACACTTTCTGTGGTTTCTTTACCTTCTGGTATATCTCCTAAGGCTTGCATGAATTCTTCATCTTCTGAATTAGTATCTGATTCATTATTTGAGTTATCCACACTTTCTGTGGTTTCTTTACCCTCTGGTATATCTCCTAAAGCTTGCATGAATTCTTCATCTTCTGAATTAGTATCTGATTCATTATTTGAGTTATCCACATTTTGTTCTTCAGGTTCGTCTACTTCATCATCCTTTGATTCAATTCCAAGCAATGCTTGAATTTCTTCATCAGTCATTCCACTATCCTTTAGCATTTGTTCATATTCATCTGCTTGTTGGAATTCTGAAGATTCCTCATAGTTATCTATTACATTACCATCTTCATCAACATAAACAATCTGTTCTTCTTCATCATTGTCCTCTGGAATAGCATTTATTGCCTCTTCAAAGGCCTCTTCATCACTATCATTTGACTCTTCAGCCAACTTAGCATCTTCTATATTATTATTTGAAGTAGATTCATCATTAGATAATTCAGTATTTAAATCATCTTGTGCGTTCAAATTTGATTCTATAGCCTCATTATTAGAATCAATTTCATCAGATGGTTGTTCTTCATTCTTTTCAGGGATACTAGCAAGAAGCTCATCAGCCTCTTTTTCCTCCTTAGTAGGAATTTGATCTAATAAATCATCAACATTATCTTCAGTATTATCAAGTAAATCATCTTCATTTACTAAATTAGAAGTCTCTATAGTATTATAAATATCTTCATCATTAATACCATCTAATACTCTATTTTCTTCCTTTAGCTGATCTTCTAATGATATACCAGTTTTTAATTCACGCAAACGTTCACGCCTACGCATTTGAGCTTCTAACGAACGAGATGCTTGGTGTGCCTTCTTTAGATCCACCATACCAGCATTTTCTTTTCTTTCTCTTTCTAATGCCTTCTTTTCGGCAGCATTTTGACGAGCAATAGCCTCTTGTTCCAAACGTTTTCTCTTTTCCTCTAACGCCTTCGCCCTTGCTATTGCAGCCTGACGCTGAGCCTCTTCCTTTTGTAGACGCTTTAATTCCTTTTCTCTTTCCTTTTCCTCAAATACCTTTATCTTTCCTTCAAGCTTAGTAATTTCCTTTTCAACACGCTTTGAATCCTTACCCATACGAGCAATATTCATTTGCTTTTGCTGTTGAACAATCTTCAAAACCATAAGCTTTTTACGCTGGAAATCTAATTGCTCATATAAATTCTTACTTTCAAGCTGATCAATAGAAACCCCAAATGTTCTAGGATAAATTTGATCTAGCATATCAAGCATTTGTCTATATACAACTCTAATTGATTCATTATAGGTACTACCACTTCTTTGAATACCAGACATTGATGCTTCAAAGAACTTAGCAGTTTCATCAAGAAGTATTTGATTCATTGTATAATCTTCAAGCTTTTTATTATCAGCATTGAAGTTCATTTCAAGCTCAATTCCTTCATTAGAAATAGGCTTTGGAGCCTTCAATGTTGGAAGATTTTTAGAAGTATAAATACCTTCAACCTCTCTGTTTTTAATAAAGGATGTAACAGCAAGTGCCATACACTGATTAATATCTCTTTGAAAAATATCAGTATACTTATATGTTTTTTCCTTTACATCAACATTAGTTGAAATACCATCAACCTTATCAAGATATAACCATAATCCATAAGCAAGCTTAAAATCAGGATTATGCATTAAAATATTTGTTTTCATAATTGGAGGTAGAACATCACGAGCCTTAGCTAAAGCACGCATAAATTCAGTACCCTTAAGTCCTTGAACCAACTCACGAACATATAATAAACGATTATATTGTTCCTTTGTAGCCTGAACATTAGTAGTCAAATCATTTTTAATTTGAATATCTAAATTAACAGTAACCTTTTGTCCTGACAACAAGAAATCATTAGAAACATTAAACTTTTGAGTTTCAAACGATTCAAGTGAAACCTTCATAACCTCATAACGACGCTCAAGGAACATTTCCATTCTTTTAACTAAAGATTTAATAAATCTATTTTCGTATATCGCAAGCTCCTCTTCAGCATAGGTCGTTAAAATCTTAGAGGGGATTACATCCCCCTCTTTTGTGATTTCTTTAATTAGCTGAGTATGGCTTGATAAATGACGAACTGTCTCAGAATTAACCTTTTTAGCCTTCTCTACAGAAACAACCTCTTCTTCATAGCGAATAGACTTCTTAGGATCTCTCATTATCTTTAAAATAGCTGGGTATACACTCTCAATAGTATCAAGAAAGCTCATATCGAAATTTCTAATTTCGGTTTGAGTTTTATTAAATACAGTTTTTGTACCACCTGATACTCTTTGGAAAATATAATTACCAAAGGGATCCTTATTAGTTGTCTCTTCAATATCCTTATAAATATTTTCGTAGTAGGTAGTTAATTCATCTTTTTCTTCTATTTTAGCCATATAAATCACCTACTAAGCATTCTTCTTCAAATCAGCAATAAAACTCTTAGAAACTAAGAATTGATCCTTACCAAACAATCTATCAAGTAAAGAAATTAATTCATCTAATTCCTTCTTCAAGAAAGTTAAATTCAACATCTCAAACTTTCTTAAAATCTTAAATGTTAGCATATAATCCAAACCATCAAATTCAGAGAAACCACATCCCATATAAACTGGAACGAACAGCTTAATCTGCTTCATAATACGGTTACCAAAGGCAATCTTAAACTTATCCTGAATAAACTCATCAAGCTGATTAAAACCATTTTGAGCAACCTCAGATAATTGATAACCAGATTGAGTACGCTTAAATAAATCATCTAAATACTCAAAAGTCATAGAAACATTCTCTGTAAATGGTGCATCAATATATTCAGCCTTCTTATTAATTGCAATCGCAACAGCACGGTCATAAACTTTATCAGTAATAGTAAATGTTGAATCATCCTTATTGGCAGTACCAATAAACCAAACATTTTGAGGAATCAAAATCTTACCATTAATTAAATTCTTTGGATCATGCTCATCAGAAGTTGGAACAATATCAATCTTCCACTCATTAGTATCTGGCATTTCCATAACAGATAGGAATTCAGCAAAATAATACTCAATACGAGCTAAGTTCATCTCATCTAGAACAATAATATTAATAGTATCAGAATAAGAAGCAGCATAAACACTCTTTAAGAAATCAGTTTCATTAAACCTCTTAGTAAACTCATTTAAATAACCAAGAAGTTCAGCACGATCACGCCATGAAGGCTGAACTGAAATAATAGAAGTATCATTTTGGAAAAACTTACCCATAGCATAAGGTAAAGAAGTTTTACCAGTACCAGAAATACCTTCAAGAATTAAAACCTTAGAAGTAGCTAAACCTGCAAACCATCTAGCAATAATCTCCTTATTGTAATACAAATGTAATTGAGAAGCCGCAAAATTAATAAAACGATCACATAAACCAGGTAAATCAAGCATATCAGATTGATTCATAACAGTAATCTTTGGATTTTCCTCTGCTTCCTTATCAACCTGAATAAGCTTAGAGAACCTAGATTCATTAGCCTGCTTCTTCTTACTAGAAGTACCCTCATAATCAACAATACCAGGAGCACCAGCACCAATCTGAGATACACGCATAGCTAAAATCTTATTCTTCTCATCAATCAACTCAACAACCTTTTGATTTAATAAGGAAACCTCTTCAACTAAAGCATCCTTATCAACCTCACGTTTAACAAAACGAACATACCTACGAATTAATTGAACAATTAAAATAAGCAACAAAGCAATAAAGCCAATATTAATAATAAATACTAATATAAACGCAATATAATCTAAAGCATTCCAATCACCAATTGCATTTGTAAAGCTATTAATATATCCATTTTCAGCCCAATCTCCATAGAAAATCTTAACAATGATGGCCCAATGTAACTTAAACCATTCCCCAATATTTCTCCACAATTGACCTAGAAAATCTATATAAAATTGTGAAAATCCACTCATAATCTCACTCTTTTCTTAATATTTTCTATAAACTATTACTCTTCTTTATTCTCAACGCTAGAATCAGTAGCCTTAGCTTTATTTGTACCAGAACTTTTCTTAGTAGTTGTAGACTTCTTAGTAGTGCCACTCTTAGTACTAGAACTACTCTTCTTAGTTGTAGTTGTCTTCTTAGTAGTACCACTCTTAGTACTAGAACTACTCTTCTTAGTTGTAGTCGTCTTCTTAGTAGTTGAAACCTTCTTAGGAGTCTCTACCTTTGGCTCCTTGTTTTCAACAACAGGCTCAACCTCTTCTAAAACAGCACTCTCTTCAACCATCTCATTATTTAAAACATCATCCTTAGATTCAGGCTTTTCAACCTCAACAACACTAACTGCAGGAGATTCAAGCTTAGCTTCCTCATCATCAGAATCAGAAACATCCTCAACCTTCTGTTCTTTTTTATCCTCATCTAAAGCAGCCTGTTGAGCCTTAAGCTCAGCAAGAATTTGTTTACGCATCTCTTCCTTTTGAGCCTCTAAATCAGCCATCATAACCTCTTTATTAGAAGCTAATTCAGCCTTTTGCTTAGCACCCTTTAAATCCATAATATTCTTAACAACCATAAAAATTTCAATTAAAAGGAAAACAAGAACTGGTAAAACAAAATACCATAACCAATTTTGTTGAATATTTAAAATAACCTTACCAGCACCAGACTTAACACCAGTAACAATACCCTTAACATTAGACATATCAGAAATAATCTGAATATCTCCTCTATCAATAAGTGTTTGATTTACTGCAGCTTTACTTGCATCAGTTGGATCATACTTAGCAATAACAGAAACAGAATAATCACCTTGACATACAATTCTAGTTACAACACCATCTGTTTTATCAATAATAATAATTCTATGGGTATTTAAAGCCTTAATACTAGGATCAAAGAAAGTAATAACATCTCCAACCTTCAAATTATTAATACTCTTAGAATTCAATACCTTTTCATAAACTAAATCATTCTTCTTAATTTCACCAATAGAATAATCATTATATTCTGTAGGCATTTCATTTTCTCTTTCCATTGACTCAGTCTTAACAGCTAAGAAACCCTTACCAAAAATATTAGGGAATCCTCCATTACTACTACCAGCTTTAATATTCATAATTGAGAATATCAATAAAAGAATAATAACGGCATAAAAAATAACATTACCTGCAATCTTTAAGCCAAAAATAACCTTATTACTCTTTTTTTCTTCTATGTTTGTGTTTTCCATCTATTTCACCTCATTAAATGTCTATATCTTATTATATTTTATCATATAATGTCTATAAAACACAAATAAAATAATATATACAATTAATATAAAAAACTTTAATTATATATTACCTTATTTCTATTTTATAAATATAACACATTTATAAAATAAAATTATATCTTGAGCACCCCTAAGGGTGCCCAAAATACAAATAATTAATTATCTCTATTTTCTTCACCAGTTGCGAAGACTAAATTTAACTCAACATTACTTCTATCAATAACATTAAAACAATCAGCATCCCAGCCTTCAAACCAGAACCAAACTGTTACTTTAACCTTAGTTTTTTTACCATTAACAATACCTAAACCAAAATTTGAATCCAATAATTGTTTATTTTTATCATTAAGTTCTAAATCTCCACGATTAATTAACTCACTAGGAATAGAAAAATCATTCCCTAAATTATAAATCTTTTTATGTTCATTATAAGCTATATTATATTCTTCCGGAAGAATACCACCAAAACTATAGGTGCTATCATTAAACGATGGAGTTTGAGTACCACCCTGATAAATATATACACTCCTTGGAACTTCACTTCCGGTATAGTTCTCATCTCTTAGTATAGGTTCATAGAAGGCTAAGGCAAAACGAGCTGCAGATGAAGAATCAACTGTAATAAATTCATTCTCAGAAATTGTTTTATTCTCAAAAGTAGGTAAATAATTTTTATACAAACCATTATAATCCAAATTCTCTGATGGATAAGAAAAAGTATTAGCAAGCTTTGTATTCTTCTTATTACCTCTTAAAGAATTACCAATATTTGGAAACAATACATCAACTGTATTATTAACATCATCAGTAATAGCTGAATCACCATAACGATGCTCAACTGATAAATATAAATCAAATCTAAAGAAATCATTAGACTTATTACCAGAAACCTTGTAATTATTCAAGTCTAATGAATGAAAATCATTAGTTAATAATCCACTATTAGTTACTGTAGCAGGCATCAAAGTTTCATTGCTAAACATCTTTGAAATATCTTTTCTATCAATAGAGTCAACCTTTTTACCTCTATTTTTTAAAATTTGATATTCAATATCATCGATATTAGCACTTTCACCATAAATACCATCTTCTGTTGCTGAAATAGATAAATAATAATCACTATTTAACTTTTCAGTTTTTAAATTTAAATCAAACGAGCTTAACTGATTAAAAGTAAGGATTCCAACCCATGCAAAAGTAGTAGTAACAAGAGTTAAGCTTACTAATATAACAGTCATTATACTCATATAAACTTTTCTTACAATATTCTGCATGGGTTAACCTCCTTATAGAATTTTAATTTAATTTAATCAGAATTTCATCTACTAGTGACTTTCACTACTAGTTTAAGCTTCAGTAACTGTGTTAAATCCTAGTGCTACAGTAAATGTTTGTCCTTTTAAAACATCAAAACACTTTTCATTTGCACCATCTAAATAAATATCGAATGTTAAAGTTAAAGCTTTACCACTAGCTGGCAAATAGAAATAAACTGAACCATCAGTTAAATTAGTAACATCTGATGTAGTATTTGTAACTGAATCAGCTAAAATTGCATTAACATATGTATGAGCAGTATAACCATCTATATAAGTTGCAGCTGTGTGTGTATCTGCAGAAGCTTTTGTAACAATTCCATTACCAGGAGCTAATGAATAACCAGCAGCATTTAATACTGAGTTAGAATGACCAGATTCCAAAGTCTCACTATCTTCATAAGAACTACTAGCTACTCTAATTGCTAATGCATCTAACACATCACCACTGTATGCTGTACCTGTTAAAAGGTTTTCAGTTGTTGGTAATTGATTATCAGGTGTAACTCCATCAGCATCTGCAGTTGTATTAGCAACTGTAATTGAACTAATTTTAACTTTAACATCATGAGCAGTTGGAACTGTCTTTAATGATAAAGAAAAACTAATTTTGCTTGGAGTAGACTCAGCGGTATTTGTTTTTGTATACCATCCTGCAGTTACTGAAGTTTCGCCTGTTGCAGCATTTTTATATGATGTTGGCAATAAATTATCTGTATTACCAGATAATACTAAATCTCCTGCTACCAATGTTTGCTTCCAAGTAGCGCCTTCCTTATTACCTTTAATTAAAATAGATGCATCACCAGTTGAAGCAGTTGTAGTTCCAATTGCGTTTGTTCCTACACTAGTATTTGTTGTATACCAAGCATATGTTGATGTTGCTAGTGTTGCAGCTGTTGCAGCTAAAGCTACACCACTTAAAGCTAATTTTGTAATTAAACTTCTTTTTTTCATAATTTTTTTCTCCTAAATTTTTTTACCAATTTTTCTCTATTTTTTTATACTTTCTTAGATTGAAAGTTTTATATAATAGTATTTATAATTTCTTATTAATTATAAATGCTATTGATTAACATTTTCTTTATCCTTTTGAGATGAAGTAAATGTTAAACTAACTTTAATAGATTTTGATAGTCCATCAAAACAGTCGGCATCCCAACCTTCTAACCAAAATCTAAAAGTTACTAAATTAGATGTACCGTTACATTTTACATTTGTAATAATAGGTGAATCATTTCTATTAGTACCTAGTTCATAACGGTAGGTTTGTGGCGCTATGGATAATGGATTTATCTTTGACGCCTTTTGATTGTTATAATATGTAAAGCTAGCATTTGTTGTTGGATCATAAATACCTGAACCATTTAAAATAGGATAGCTTCCATAATCATAACCATTGTAGAATTCGTAGATTTGATTTTTTTCTACTTCTTTTTCTTCTTCTAACATAGATTCTTCATTAACAACAGTAGTTAAATACTTAGAACTTGTAGAGAATCTTAAGGCATTAAGGGTATAAACATTATTAATAAAATCATTCTTACTTAATTCACCATTAATAGTATTCATATCTGCCACTAGCTTAATACTATCAACATCTGATGACATAGTTGTAGGTCTAATAACCTTATTTCCCATTGTTACATCAGTTTTAGATTCAGATGCTAAAAACAATGAAACATCATAAGAACCATCAGATTCTGTTTCTGATGCTGCCTTAAAATATAAATCAAACTCAACAAATCTACCAGATGAAGCATTAACCTTAGTACCATACATATCAGTTAATTCATAACCATTAGTTGATGTTACAGGTAACAATAAAATATTTTTTAACTCATTTTCCTTATCACTAGCACTAACAACACTATCGATATTAGCATAAACCAACTTACCATCACTATTATACTTAAATTTATCCTTATTCTTACTTAATATAATCGCATCAGTAATACTTTCACTTGATAAATCAGAAGAAAAGTGAACATTATCAGTTGAAACAAAAATACCATTAGCGCCCTCAACCTTAAAATCAAAGCCTGAAATTTCAGCATTACTATTGATTTTAAACCAAGCATAAGTAGTTGAAGTAAATGTTACAACTAAAAGCAATAAGGTCATAAAGCTCGAAAATATTTTTCTTCTATATTTCATATTTAACCCCCTTTTTTTAAAATTTAATTAACCTAAAATTAGAAATAACCTCTAATTTCGATACTACAATATATAAGATAAAATTAAATACTTTATAAAATAAATATTTAATGTTTTTAACATCAAAATAAAATAATATAAAATACTAATCTTTAATCTCTTCAATCTTAAACTTAAGCTTAACAGAAATCTCATTAGCCTCAACACCGAAAATATAATCGGCATCCCAGCCCTCAAGCCATAATACAAAAGTTAACTTAATAGTATTATAACTATAAGGTTTACCACCCTCATCTAATAAAGCTTCAAAGCTACCTAAAACCTTATCAGTAAAAGAATGCTCTGTATGAAAACTCTCATTATCATCTGCAGCCATTTGAAAATATGCAGTTGGATTAGTAGAATTATAATATGTATACATTAAATTATAATTCTTATCATGATATAAATTATAATTATAGCCTGAATCATCTTGTTCATCAGAAGACTCATTATAGCTAACATCCTCTATAGCTGAAGAACCATGTCCATAATTAGGCTCAAAAACAGTAATAGATTTATTTTCATCAACAACACCTAAACGCATTGCATCTTCATTCTTAACAGTAATTACACTATTTGTTGTATATTCATATTTAACATCTCTACATGCATTAGTTAAAATAACAGTTGATTCATCAGAAGTAATCTTAGTTCCTGGATCACCTTCACTATCAGGGTAAAATTTCAAATTATACCTCTTCGTATAATCTAAACTAGAAGTAGATGCAATCCTATAATACAAATCAAAATAAACAAATTCATTACTTGAAGCATCCGCAGTTTTATGTCTATAGAAAATATCATTCTTACCAGTTGGATCAGCAGTAGGATCTAACACTAAAGAATCCTTAACAAACAACGGAACATTGCTATTACCATTATACAAAACCTTACCATTTTCTGCTTTAGGAGTTACACCATTAAACTTAATAGCATCAAAAGAAACATGAGCATTTTCCTCAATCTTAGAAGTAATCTGATCATATGAAATATCTTGAGAGAAATTCTTACCATCTAAAGATAACTGTAAACCCTCAACAGCCTTAACTCCAAAAGTGAAATCCTCAATACCAGCATCATTTCTTAAAATAATGAAAGCGTAGGTAGAACTAATTAAAGCAAATGAAGTCAAAAACACAGTAAAGCCTAACATAATAAGCTTTCTAACGATCTTCTTATTCATTATTCCACCTCCTCATACTTCTTAACACAGAAATTAAGAAGCATACTTAAAGATGTATTTGTACAACCAATAATGTAATCTCCATCCATACCTTCAAGCCAAACACTAATTGTAATCTTAACAGTGTTATACACATTATCATCATTCTTAGTGAAAACACCAAGCTTAGTATCAGAATTAAAGTTCTTAATAGTATTTTTATACACATCAACATTTTCACTAATAGGAGCTAAATTACCTAAATTTATATTATTAAAATAAGTAAGCATAGGATTATATGCTGGATTATATTTTGGAATAGTTTCACCTGAAATTGCATAAGATGATAAACCATCATTAGGCTCAAAAATCAAATTCTCTGATTCATTAGTAGAAACACCAAGTCTTAAAGCATCACCAGTGTTAATAGTAATAACATCACCAGAATTATAATTCTTATCTATAGTTGTAAGCTTATTATATAGTTTAACATCATTTTTACTGCCATTTAAATAAGAACCTGAAACATTATTATCAGAATAAGAATCTCCAACAAAAGTTACATAATATGAAGAACTATCATTTTTAAAAGAAGTGTATTGAAACCACAAATCAAAAGAAATAAACATACCAGAGGATACTGAAGTTTCCTCTAAAATATAATTTTTATTAGAATCTACTTTATCTGTAATTTTCTTAAATGTTGTACCATCATATGTAACACATTGAAGGTGAATATTATCAAATGAACTTATATCATTAACATCTTTTACATCAATACCATTATACTTAGCAACAATACCTCTTTTTAACTCTTCATTAGTAATTCTTGATGAGAAATTAACACCATCAATAGAAACAAGCATATTTTGTTGAGTTTCTAATTCTAAATCAAAATCATCAAGACCAACCTCTTTGTTTGAAGCAAACCAAGCATAAGTAGTTGAAGCCAAAGTAATTGTAGTAGCTACAAGCATCCAAATACTAAGTAGTAACTTATTACGTAATTTATTCATTTGTAGCCACCTCCCTATTCTAAGTTGTTAAATGCTATAGCTTTAACAATAACAACTAATTAAACAAATTAAATTTTAATTTGTTACACTAATATTTAAAGTAAATTTAATAGTTCCATTAGCAATAATCTCCTCTGTTGCCTCAGGATCATAACCCTCAATCCAAAAGAAAACTGAATAACGCAATCTCTCAAAACCAGCACCATCAGTATTAGCTGAAATATAAGCAGATTGAGTAAAAGCAGTTGAATCATTAAAATACTCCGGAGTACGTGGATAATACTGATAAATAGTATTATCAGCATCACGTTTTTGATAAACATGAATAGTCTCATTAGCATCAGAAGGATTATAAGTCATAATTCTAATTGCCTCATCAACTCTTCTTTCAACATTAGAAATATTCATAGATATTTCCATATTTAAAGGACCTGTACCTGTATTAACAATATCAAAAGTATATAAATAAACAGAATACCTATCCTGTAAATCATTATTTCTACCAAGTGAAGAACAAGAACTAGCAATAGATTGCTCTTGATTTCTATCACCTAAAAACAATCTTGGAGTTGTACAAGCCATACCAGTCATACCAGGAGTAACAAGTTTATTAGTAAATACAATATCTTCTTCGTTATCTGTAATGGAAATACTTTTATCCTTATCTCCACTTTCAACCTGAATAACAAAGTTACCAGCCTCATTACCTAAAAGCATAGCAAGAACAATTAATAAAGAGGTAATGAAAAAGCCAATCATCATAGCTATCATAAAACCTTTAGTTTTAAATATAGATATAAAGCTTTTCATTTTTCCCCCTCCTTCTAATAAAAACAAAAAAACCAATTGCAATATAATTAAAAAAATCATAGTGCAACTGGCTATCCATTCTTGGACCCTATAGCTTTGCGTCACTACATTACTGTAGTTTTGCCTTTTTACGCCTATAATTTTATGACAATTAAAAATATTTGTCAACAAAATTATTTATCCAGTATTCAAAATATATGATTTTTTATATACAAATATACTTCTTACATATATTTTACTATAAAACGCATACATTTTGAATATAAGTGTGTTAAAAAACCATATTTTTTTAAAATAAAATCAAAAAAGATAAATTAAACAATAAAGCCATTAAGTTTAACAATCTTGTCTTATCCAGCTAATACTACTTTTGTTCTAAATCATAAATTATTAATAGTATCTTTATCTAAACCTGTTAGCTCCATAATTTCTTCAATAGATAAACCTAGTTTTTTAAACTTAGATGCTGAAGCAATCACTTTTTCCTTAGTTTGAGCTGTCTCTTCTCTTGCTTGAGCTGTCTCTTCTCTTGCTTGAGCAGCTTCCTCTTTAGCCTCAGCTATTTCTCTTCTAGCTTCCTCTTCGCTTTTTTCTAAAGAACGTACCTTCTTTTCAATAGCTCTTTTATTGATTTCTTCCCACATTGCCTCAAATGCTGCTTCCCTTTTTAGTTCATCAGCATTAAATTCCTTAACTCTTTCTCCAAGCTCTTTCATAAATTCATCACCACTTTCTAATAACTCGTCACTATTATATTTTAGTGATTTTAATATTTCAACTGACCTATCTTCACTACATTCAATTTTATCAGATTTCATAATATTATTCAAATAGAAGATAATTACTTCTCCATCATAATATTTACTCTCATAAAATTTTTTTGTCATCCCATCTCTTCTAGTAGCACAAAATATCTCTGTGTTTAACCTTCCATCACTAGGGCTTGTACAATTATCAAAAATAATTACATGATTCTTCTCAAGCTCACTTATATTTGTAACATAGCTCTTACTTTCTTCTAAACTTGTTGTTACCTTCAAAAGAAATTTAAAGAATCCCTTAAATTCCATATCAGCATAATAATCCTGCATCTCTAATGCATAGGTCTCATTTGGTTCTAAAGTCGTATTCTAAACCTTGAGATCAAACCTTTTTTCTCCAATCTTTACACCTACAGTACCAACACCAACTTCAGTATCAATTTCTACCTTATCAGTACTCTTAATACCATAATCCAAACCAATTAGAAGCTTCTTAACTAAGCTTTCATTACTAAATGAATACTTAAAGCACATATCATTAGTAACTGGTATCTCCTTGCCCCTTTGAATTTTAATAAATTCAATTAATGTAATTCCATCTTGCATATT
Source organism: uncultured Anaeroplasmataceae bacterium (assembly GCA_934229785.1). GTDB lineage: Bacteria > Bacillota_I > Bacilli_A > Acholeplasmatales > Anaeroplasmataceae > Anaeroplasma. The sequence continues at coordinate 103,159 of CAKQEA010000003.1, read as the reverse complement.
TTTCCTCCTATTATGTATATTAACATAAAAACAATTAATTCTTATGCTTATGAAAAGATAGATATTTTTATCTTTTCACTAATAATAATAGTGAGAATACTTCAAAATTTTACAAAATATTTTAAAAAAATTGCTAAGTTCAACCCAAAAGTTGGTAATCATAATATTCTATAATGGTACACATCAAATACCTCACATAAATCTATTGATATAGTAATTTACTATCATTTAATGCTATAGTATCTACCTCTTTTATAAGTGGCTTATTTCTAATGGTAATATTAATGATATGTCCCCAACTTTTTGATTGAACATAACAAATAGAAAGAACTCCTAACATTAACAAAAGGGAGTAACCCTAAATAATTTGATTATCTTTTATTCAAATTATCTTAGGCTACTCCCTATTTTATTTTGATTAAATTTATTTGTTTTAGTATTAAATAAAATGTTAATTAACAAGTAGTTTTATAATTAACCAATTATTTTTTTAACTTCATCAATAGACATGTTAAAAGAAGTGCTTATTAATTCAATTGAACTACCATTTAAATAAAGTTTTTTAATCTCAAGCTCTCTTTCTTTATCATATTTTTTCTTTAAGGCTGCCTCATACTCTGCCCTTACTATCTGTTCTTTTATCCACACAGATTTGTTGATATCGTCTAGCATTTTTTCAACCTCCTTACCAAATAGAGTCTTATTACTAGATAGCCTCTTACTCACTTTGAAGCCTAATAGAAATTCCTTCAATTCAATTATATTGCAATTATTTAAATTTTGCAATTGAATAACTATAATTCTATCTGGTGTAAAATAACTATTATCATAGGTATTTACAAATCTTATTTCATTCATCTGTCATCATTATCAGGCTCATAATCTGTAAATAAGATACATTCAACTCTTGATGAGCTATAATTTTCACCAACGCTTACACTTAATGCCTTATCTCTTGAATAATAATATGAAATCCTATCATTCATATTGTATTCTTTAGGCTTTCTTTTTTGCATTTCTAAATCAAGAAATACTCTAACTGAACCATCTTGAACAACACCATTAACATCAAAAGCTATTTGTTTATTATCAACATCTTGAGCCTTAACATGAGAATCGATAATTTCAATACATTTTGGTTTTATCTTTTTGTTCCACATTATAGATAAAAACATAGATAGAAATCTTTTGTTTGTGAATGCATATTTAAATGCCTTATCATTGGATAAATTATAATACCTCTTTCTTAATCTTTTTAAAATTTCTTCATTTTCTATTTCATACATTTTCCTCACCTAAAACTATGTTAGTTTTTTTCCTTTTCACTAATAATAATAGTGAGAAAATAACATTTTTTTACAAAAAAATTATATAAATTTTAAAAAAAATTTTATGTTTCTAAAACACTAAAATAACTTGAAAATAATTACAATATTTCAAGTTTTATTTAGAAAAAATTAAAAAAGTTACCAACAAATCGTTAGTAACTATAATTTCATATTAAATATATTTTTTAATATCTCTTAAATCATCAAAGGCATGAATATCAGATTTTAATATTTTAATTACAAGCTCTCTGCATTCATAAGCATCAACTAAATAAGATAAACTATCTAAAATTTTAACTTTTTTAGCAATACCTAAATCAAGCATTATTGGTAAAAGCTTTTCATAATTATCTGAAATGTGAGGGCATAATTCATTATAATGTCTAGGCATATGAAACTCATTGATAATATCATTATATTTAGTATAAAAAGTATAAATATGACTTGTAAATCTATCTGGGACATTCATTTCCTCTTCAACACTATGAACAAAGGTATTTTTACTTAAAGAACAACCAATAAATAAAATTTTTCCACCAAATTTTAATTTACCAAATGAACCATTAGGACTTACAGGTGTTTTACTATTAACATCATCTGAAATATACTCCAAAGCTTTAGGTCCATATGCACAAACAGAATGGGTAGGATGCTTGCTTCTAACAAAATCAGAATCTAATATTACCTCATTAGTTAAATAGCCTACACATGAATTAGGCTTTTTTAAATCTAAAATATCACCATCATTTTTTATACTAGCCCAAGTATGAGTTGGGAACAACAAAATACCATTATTTACAACATTTTTAAAAGCAGAAATAACACTTTTACTTCCACCTTCAATATTTTTAATAGAAGAAAAGCTACTATGAATCATCAAGACATCATCATTTTTAATTCCGCACATTTTTATTTCTTCAATTAAATCTTCTTTCTTATACATACTTTAATCCTCAATATCTCCAATTTTTTCTAGCAAAGTCTTTTTTTCTGTTATATTAACATTTCTTTTCTCTTTTGAAAAAAGGAATATTATTAAAGCAATTAGCATCATAATTGCAGCATATACATATAAAAGCTTCAATCCAATTGAACTAAATGACATAATAAGTCCAATAAGAATAGGAGTTATTGTTTGAGCAATCATTGATGCTGTATAATAATATCCAGTGAATTTACCAATGTTATCAGCTGATGACATTTCAACAATCATAGGATATGAATTTATGTTAATAAGTGCCCATCCTATACCAATAATCACTGTATTGCAATAAATAATAATTCTAACAAAATTAATTTTCATTGTAAAGCATGCAACAGCAATAAAGCCAAAACCAAATACTAATAACAAAATTCCAATAACTATACTCCACTTTCTACCTATCTTGTTACAAAGTGGTGGAAAAATAATAAATGAAATTAATGAAGAAACAGTAAGCAAAATAGTAAAAGTTCCATGAATACTTGAGGTACCTAAAATTTTTTGGCAAAATAAGCTATTGAAGGTTTCAATAGCATTAAATGACATAAACCAAAAAAATACAGCAAATAAAATTACAAGTAAATTAATAAAATTATTTTTTGTAAGCTTTGAATTTTCTTTAATCTCATCTACACTTTGACTAAATTTTTCACCAAATTCAATCGCCTCTTTATTTTGTTGTAAAAGCTTAGGCTCTTTAATTTTTATAGCTAAAAAAATCATTGCGAATAACATACAAATAGAAGAGATTAAAAATGGCCATAAATAAGTTAAAGAAAAAACATCTCCTTCATGCTTTTTAAAAATCATCGCTAATACTCCACCCAAAATAGCTCCAATATAACCAACAAGATTAATTATTCCATTTGCACTACTACGAAGTGGTTTAGGCGTAATATCAGGCATAAGGGCAACTGCAGGAGAACGATAACACTGCATAATAGTTAAAAATAATCCCATAAAGATTACAACACCAATTAAATTATTATAAATATAAAATACACTAATCATAGGAAATGTTATTAAAGATGCAAACATTCCAATAATAATGTATGGCATTCTTTTACCGTATTTGGTTTTAGTTTTATCAGATAAATTACCAAAAATTGGCATAAGAATTAGAGCCGCTAAATTATCTAATGCCATAATTATTCCTATTACATAGGTTAATCTATCAGCGTTGTTAAATTTATTTTCAAGTAAATCATTTAAAATCAATGGACAATATGTATTATAGACCTGCCATAGCATTAAAATAGCAAAGAAAGCAAGACCAATATAAAAAGTATGCTTATAATCAAGTTTTAGTTTCATAAAATCCTCCATATAGTTTTATTTTATCATAAAACTATAAATAAGGAAGAAAAAAAATTGAGGCAATGCCAAAAGACACTACCTCTAATTTTAAATGTTTTTAATTATTCAACCCAAGAAATGATTGCCATAGGTGCAGCGTCACCACGACGGAAACCTGTCTTAATAACGCGTGTATATCCACCATTACGGTTTGCAAATTTAGGAGCAATCTCATTAAATAGCTTCTGAACAGCATAATTGCCCTCTTCATCCTTTTCAAAACGGATGAAAGATGCAGCTTGACGACGTGAAGCTAGAGTATTTGCCTTACCTAAAGTTACCATTTTATCAGCTAATCTTTTTAATTCCTTAGCCTTTGTTACTGTAGTTTCAATCTGTCCATTAAGGATTAAATCTGTAACTAAGTCACGAAGTAATGCCTTTCTGGCAGCTGAATTACGACGTAATCTACTATATGCCATGATACTTATTCTCCTTTAGCTTAATTTTTCTTAAAGCCTGAACCCAAGGCTTCTAACTTTTCTTTAATTTCCTTCAAAGATTTACGACCTAGGTTACGAACCTTAATCATATCTTCTTCAGATTTTGCTGCAAGTTCAGCAACAGTGTTTAATCCTGCTCTCTTTAAGCAGTTATAAGAACGAACTGATAAATCTAACTCATCAATAGTCATATTATCAATTGTACTCTTTGCAGCATCTTCAGCCTCAACCATATAATCAGTCTTAGATGCCTTTTCGCTTAATTCAACAACAACCTCAAGATGTTCAATCATCATTTTAGAAGCAATTGCTAAAGCTTCCTTTGCAGTAATTGAGCCATTAGTTGTAACTTCGATTTCAAGCTTATCAAATGATGCAACATTAACGTTTTCAACACGTGTCTTTTCAACGTTAAATGCAACATTTACAATAGGAGTATAAATAGAATCAATAGCGATAACACCAACTGATCTATTATATTCCTTATTTGCAACAGAGCTTACATAACCAACGCCACGACGAATAGTTAAGAAGCAGTGGAAAATTCCACCCTCAGCAACTGTTGCGATGTGTTGTTCAGGATTTACAACCTTAACATCACTATTAACAATGATGTCACCAGCTGTAACTTCTCCTTCTCCATGTTGGATTTCAACAGTGCATTCATAATTTGGATCCTCACTGTCTACCTTTAAAACAACACGCTTCAAATTCAAAATAATAGTGATAACATCCTCAACAACGCCATCAATATTTTGAAATTCATGCTCAGCCCCGTCAATTTTTACATTAACGAACGCTGCACCAGGTAGAGATGATAATAAAGTTCTACGTAGTGCATTTCCTAGTGTAATACCGAATCCTCTTTCAAGAGGTGAAATAACAAATTTTCCGTAATTACCTTGATTTGATATTTCTTCAACATTAGTTCTTGGTTTTTCAAACTTCAATTCTTTCATAATGGGCCTCCGATTTTATTTATAAATAAATTTTTGTTAATACCAAATATTATCCACGAGGACGCTTTGGTGGACGACAACCATTGTGTGGAACTGCAGTAACGTCAGTGATAGCTGTAATTTCTAAGCCAGCAACTGTTAATGAACGGATTGCTGCCTCACGACCCTGTCCAGGACCCTTAACAGCAACTTCAACCTTTGCAACTCCCTGATCAACTGCTGATTTAGCAGCTGCTTCAGCAACCATTTGTGCAGCATAAGGAGTTGACTTACGACTACCCTTAAAGCCTAATGCACCTGCACTGCTCCAAGAAATTACATTTCCTTGTGGATCAGTGATAGTTACTATTGTGTTATTAAAAGTCGAATGAATATGTGCTACACCTGTAGGACAATTTCTTCTTACACGACGCTTTGTAACTTTCTTAGCCATTTTTCAATTTCCTCCTTATATTACTTCTTATGATTTGCAATTGTATGCTTTGGACCTTTACGAGTACGTGCATTAGTCTTTGTTCTTTGACCACGAACTGGTAAGTTCTTTCTATGACGCATACCTCTATAGCATCCAATTTCCATTAAACGCTTAATGTTAAGGTTAACTTCTCTACGAAGGTCACCTTCTACTTTATATTTAGCAATCTCTGAACGGATTGCACTTAACTGCTCTTCTGTTAAGTTCTTTGTACGAACATCCTCAGATACATTAGCTGCAGCTAAAACTTTTTTTGCTGTTGTTTCACCAATACCATAAATATACTGTAATGAAATAACAATTCTTTTTTCATTTGGAATATCTACTCCTGCAATACGTGCCATTTTCTTGCACCTCCTATTTTATCCTTGTCTTTGTTTATGTTTTGGGTTTTCGCAAATAACCATTACACGGCCCTTGCGCTTAATAACCTTGCATTTATCGCATATTGGTTTTACTGATGGTCTTACTTTCATTTTAAAATACCTCCAATATTATTTATGTCTGTAAGTAATTCTACCACGTGTTAAATCGTAGGTTGATAATTCAAGTGTAACCTTATCACCTGGTAAAATGCGTATGTTATTCATGCGGATTTTACCAGAAACGTGGGCTAAAACCTGATGATCATTTTCAAGCTTAACAATAAATTGTGTGTTAGGTAGTACCTCAAGTACCTTACCTTCCATTTCAATTACATCATCTTTCTTTGCCATTAAAAATAGCCTCCCAGTTAATTAAAGTGTAGTGAGTATTTCGTAACCATCTTTACGAACAACAATTGTATGCTCGAAATGAGCACTTCTAGATTTATCAGAAGTAATTGTTGTCCAACCGTCCTTCAATACTCTAACATTTTTAGTGCCGGCATTTACCATTGGTTCAATGGCAAGTACCATACCTTCTTTTAGTACTGGACCAGTTCCTGGTGTACCAAAATTGAAAATTGCTGGATCTTCATGTATTTCATGTCCGACTCCATGCCCAGTGAATTTATCAACAATACCAAAGCCATATGGTTTGATATATTCACCAATAGCTGATTCCACATCACCCAAATGAGCGCCTTCCTTAACAGCATTTAAGCCAGCAAATAAGGCATCATGTGTAACATCCATTAATAGTTGATCTTTTCCACTAATTCTTCCAACAGCATATGACCAAGCCGAATCACCATGATATCCCTTATAACAAGCACCTATATCTAAAGCAACAATGTCGCCCTCATGTAATATTTGATGCTTTGAAGGAATACCATGTACGACTACTTCGTTTACCGATGCACAAATTGCTGCAGGAAATCCACCATAGCCTTTAAATGATGGTGTTGCATTATTTTCTAAAATCACATTTTCACAAATTTGATTTAGTTCCCATGTTGAAACACCAGGTTTAACATGCTTTTTCATTTCCTCGTGACATAATGCCACAATTCTTCCAGCCTCTCTTAGTAGGGCAATCTCTCGCTCACTTTTGACTTTTATCATGGTATTATGCACCTAATACAACTTTAATATCCTCAAAAACTTTTGATAATGGTTGATCACCATTTACAGTTTTTAATAAATTCTTTTTTCTATAGAATTCTAATAGAGGAGCTGTTTGTTGATCGTAAACCTTCAAACGATTAACTGCTGTTTCTTCAGTATCATCAGCTCTCTGAATTAACTTTGAACCACAGTTATCACAAATTCCTTCAACCTTTGGAGCATTAAACTCTACATGATAAGTAGCACCACATGTTTTACATACACGTCTACCAACCATACGGCGAATAAGAATTTCTGCTGGAACATTTACATCTAATACAGCATCAAGCTTAATTCCATTAGATTCTAATATTTGATCAAGAGCTTCTGCTTGAGCAATTGTTCTTGGGAATCCATCAAGAAGGAATCCTTTTTTACAATCATCTTCAGACAATCTCTCTCTTACAATACCAATAGTTACCTCATCAGGTACTAATGCACCTTGATCCATATAGCTTTTTGCTAAAAGACCAAGCTTTGTTTGATTTTTAATTGCAGCACGGAACATATCGCCTGTTGAAATATGAGGAATATTGTAATACTCCTTAATATTTGCAGCTTGAGTTCCTTTACCTGCACCGGGTCTACCCATAATTAATAATTTCATTATGCTTCCTCCCAACTAATTCAAGAATCCCTTATAATCCTTAGTTTCAGATTGTGTTTCAATCTGACGGAATGTTTCAATAGCAACACCTACAATGATGATCAATGAAGTACCACCAATTGTAATTGCTGATGAAGAGAAACCGAATGCTTTATTAACAATAATCGGAACTAATGCTAATATTACTAAGTATGTAGCACCAATTAATGTAATTCTAAATAACATCTTTGATAATTGAATCTTTGTTTCTTCACCTGGACGATATCCTGGAATATATGCACCCTGCTTTTCAAGATTTTCAGCAATCTTATCAGGATCAACCTGCATAAATGAATAAAAGAAACTAAAGAATACAATTAATAAAACATATAATGCAATACCAATAGGCTTTGAAGTTGAGAAAACCTGATCAAACCAATAAGCAATCTGAGATGTTTCAGTTGATAATTCTAATACACCAATAATTGTCATAGGAATAGACATAATTGTTGATGCAAAAATAACTGGAATAACGTTTGCACTATTTAATTTAATAGGAATATCTGAACCTTGCTGACCAGCTTGGCGGTTTGCATATTGCACAGGAACCTTTCTAACCGCACCTTCAAAGAATACAACACCTAAAATCATAGCGATATATAGAATAACAACTAGAATAAATAAGAAACAATTTAATGCAGAGAAGTTGCTACCTAAATATGTATTAGATAAAGTAGTAAACATTGTTGGTATTGATGAAATAATACCTGCAGAGATAATCATTGATGAACCATTACCAATACCATGACGTGTTATCAAGTCAGCTAACCACATTGTGAAAGCTGAACCAGCAGTAATAACAACTGCCATGTATAAATAGAATATCCAATAAATATTATGATATTTAAGAATAGAACTATTTAAAATATTATCAGGTTTAGAACCTAAACTGAAAATAATTAGTAATGCTTGAATCATTGCAATAACAATTGTTGTGTAACGAGTTACACGGTTTAGCTTTTCCTTACCGTTTTCTCCCTCTTCACTCCAAGACTTAAGCTTTGGAATAACCATTTGCATCATCTGAATAACAATAGAAGATGTAATGTATGGAGAAATACCTAATGCTAAGATAGAGAAATTTGATAAACCTCCACCTGAAAAAGCATTCATTACAGTTAAGAAATCACTTTGCAATACAGCTTGAACATTTGTTGTATCAAAAAGAGGAACTGGAATATAAGTTCCAATTTTAAATACTAACAATAAAGCGAAAGTAACTAATATCTTTAGAACAATCTCACGATTGCTAAGGATACGTTTTGCTTTTGTTAACAAACTACATCACCTCTACAGAACCGCCAGCAGCCTCAATAGCTTTCTTTGCAGACTCTGAGAATTTATTTGCCTTTACTGTTAATTTCTTTGTTAATTCACCTTGGCCTAAAATCTTAGTACCATCTAAGATATCATTAACTAGACCTGCTTTGATTAAAGCCTCAGTATCTACAACTGAACCATCCTCAAATACATTTAAGCTTGCGATATTAACAATTGCATATTCTTTTCTAGATGGATTGTGGAATCCAATCTTTGGTAAACGTTGGAATAAAGGTAACTGACCACCTTCGAAACCTGGACGTACACCACCACCAGAACGAGAGTTTTGGCCCTTAGTACCCTTACCAGCAGTTTTTCCTAAACCACTACCGATACCACGACCAAGACGCTTCTTACTATGTCTTGCACCATCAACTGGTTTTAATTGATTTAACATTTCTAGGTACCTCCTTTATTATTCTTGGACAACCTTTACCATATGAGCTATGGTAACAATCATACCTTTAATTGCTTCATTTTCCTCTTTTGTAACTGTTTGACCGATCTTAGTTAAACCTAAAGCTTTTGCAGTTGCAACTTGGTTAGGCTTACGGCCAATTAAACTCTTAACTAAAGTAATTTTGTACATAATCTTAACCTAAAAGCTCTTCAACTGTCTTGCCACGACGTGCAGCAACTTGTTCAGCAGTTTCTAAGCTCTTTAACCCTTCTATTGTAGCTCTAACTACATTAATAGGTGTAGCAGAACCCAATGATTTTGATAAAATGTCACTGATACCAGCTAACTCAACTACAGCACGTACTGGACCACCAGCGATAACTCCAGTACCTTCGCTTGCAGGTCTTAGAATAACACGACCAGCACCATAAATACCAGTTACTTCATGAGGAATTGTAGTTTTTACTGTAGATACAGTAATCATATTTTTCTTAGCATTCTCAACAGCCTTCTTGATTGCATCAGGAACTTCAGCAGCCTTACCTGTACCGAAACCAACGTGGCCTTTTCTATCGCCGATAACTACTAATGCAGCGAAACGCATACGTCTACCACCCTTAACAACCTTTGTTACACGGTTAATTGTAACAACGCGCTCTTCGAATTCTTCTTCAACTTTATTTTGATTTTGACGTTCTTCACGCATAAAGTCTTGTCCTCCTTAGAATTTTAATCCTGCAGCTCTTGCTGCTTCAGCTAAAGCCTTAACACGTCCATGATATAAATAACCACCACGGTCAAATACTACAGCTTCAATGTTTAGAGCTAATGCACGCTTTGCAACTAAAGTACCAACCTCAGCAGCAGCATTTACATTAGAACCATTCTCTAAATTAATTTCTTTATCTAGTGAAGAAGCACTACATAAAGTTACACCTTTTTCATCATCAATAATCTGAGCATAAATTTGCTTATTAGAACGGAAAACATTAAGTCTTGGCTTTGCAGCTGTTCCAACTAGATTTTGACGAATACGTAAATGTCTCTTTTGACGAGTTACATTTTTAGATTCCTTACTTATCATATTAGCACTCCTTTCCTACTACTTCTTAGCAGTCTTACCTTCCTTACGACGGATAGTTTCGTAACTATACTTAATACCCTTACCCTTATAAGGCTCTGGCTTACGAATTTCACGAATTTCTGCCGCAAACTGTCCAACTAACTGCTTATCGATACCTGAAATAATAATTTGTGTGTTCTTAGGTAATTCAACCTTTAAACCCTCTGGGATTTCCATCTCAACTTGATGAGAGTAACCAGCAGATACTACAACCTTATTACCAGATAACTGAGCACGGTAACCAACACCGTTGATCTCTAATGTCTTTTTAAATCCATCAGATACACCAACAACCATATTATGTAATAAAGCACGAGTTGTACCATGGATCATTTTCATTTCTTTTGTATCATTAGGACGTCTTACTACAACTTCAGTAGCATCAACGCTAATTTCTAGTTCGCTATTGAATTTAGCATTTAATTCTCCCTTAGGACCCTTTACATCAACATTGTTACCTTCGTTAACTGTAACAGTAACACCTGCAGGAAGATTAATTACCTTATTACCAATACGAGACATTTAAAACACCTCCTGTATTTTTATCTTACCATACGTAAGCTAAAACTTCTCCACCGATATTTAGCTTACGAGCTTGTTTGTCTGTCATAATTCCCTGAGAAGTAGAGATAATAGCAACACCTAAACCATTTAATACCTTTGGTAGGTCTTCTGCGCTTGTATAAACATGAAGACTTGGCTTAGAAATTCTCTTTAAACCTTTGATTACTCTTTGGTTATTCTCAGTATACTTTAATGTAACTGTTGTTACACTCTTAACGTCAGATGTAACCTTGAAATCCTTAATGAAGCCTTCAGACTTTAAAACTTCAAGAATAGCTGTTTTTACCTTTGAGCTACCGAATTCAACAGTTTCATGACGCATTGCGTTTGCATTCTTAATGCGGGTTAACATATCCGCAATTGGATCTGTCATCATATAACCTGATTCCTCCTTTTTCTATCTTGGAAAAAATAATTTTAAATTACCAGCTTGCTTTTTTAACGCCTGGAATTTGTCCTTTATATGCTAATTCACGGAAACAAATACGGCATAACTTGAATTTACCGATGACAGCATGTGGACGACCACAACGTTCACAACGTGTATATTCACGAGCACTATATTTTGGTTTTCTATGATTTTTAACAATCATTGATGTTTTTGCCATAGTTTATATCCTTTCTTACTTTTTAAAAGGCATGCCCATTAAAGTTAATAATGCACGGCCTTCTTCATCTGTATTTGCTGTAGTAACGATAACGATATCCATACCACGAATCTTCTTAATTTGATCGAAATTAATTTCAGGGAAAATTAATTGTTCCTTAACACCTAAAGTGTAGTTACCACGACCATCAAATGCATTACCATTAACACCATGGAAATCACGTACACGAGGTAAAGCGATTGATACTAACTTATCTAAGAATTCATACATTCTTTCGCCTCTTAAAGTAACCTTACAACCAATAGGCATTCCCTCACGAAGCTTAAAGTTTGCGATTGACTTCTTTGCCTTAGTAACAATTGGCTTTTGACCTGTAATTAATGCTAATTCCTCAACTGCATCATCTAAAACCTTAGAATTAGCAACTGCATCACCGCATCCCATGTTGATTACGATCTTCTCAACTCTTGGGATTTGCATAGAAGATTTATAATTAAACTTATTCTGTAATTCTGATTTAACAGAAGTCTGATATTTTTCTTGTAAACGATTCACGAAAGTTTACCTCCTTCCAGTAGACTATTTAAACTCATAACCAGATTTTTTTGCAACTCTGATCTTATTGCCTTTTTCATCAATCTTGATACCAACACGAGTAGGCTTATTAGTCTTAGGATCTAATAACATAACATTTGATGCATCAATTGGAGCTTCAATCTCAACAATTCCACCATTTTGGTTTGCTTGAGTAGGCTTTTGGTGCTTCTTAACCATGTTAACTCCTTCAACAACAACCTTGTTAGTAGCAGGATAAACCTTTAATACTTTTCCTGTTGTAGGAATAATATTACCTTTTTTGTCTTTTGTAAATTTATTTTTACCAGCAATGACAACTACTGTATCTCCAGTCTTAATTTGCATTTATGTGCACCTCCTTATAGTACTTCGGGTGCTAAAGATACGATCTTCATAAAATCTTTATCACGTAACTCTCTAGCTACTGGTCCGAAAATACGAGTTCCACGTGGAGTCTTATCCTCACGAATGATAACTGCTGCATTTTCATCGAACTTTATATATGATCCGTCAGGTCTTCTTAAGCCAGTCTTAGTTCTAACGATAACTGCCTTAACAACGTCACCCTTCTTAACTGTTCCATTTGGAGCAGCCTGCTTAACAGAACATACAACGATGTCGCCAACGTTTGCATATCTATGTAAAGCTCCACCTAAAATTTTGATAATTAATAATTCTTTTGCACCGCTATTATCAGCAACTGCAACTCTTGTTTCTTGTTGAACCATGATAGTACCTCCTTTCAGGAACTAATATTAAAGTGTTTCTTTAACTTTAACCACTTCGATTAAAGTATAAGATACTGTCTTAGATAGTGGTCTAGTCTCCATGAATCTTACAACATCACCAACATGTGCTGTGTTGTTTTCATCATGAACATGAAACTTTGTAGATTTTTTAACACGTTTCTTGTATAACTTATGTACTCCAAAAGTATCAACAGATACAACGATAGTTTTGTTCATTTTATCAGAAACAACTGTTCCTGTAAAAAACTTACGAGTATTACGTTCCATAATGTCTCCTCCTATTATTCAGAAACCTTGCTAGCATTAGCTTTTTCAGTTAAAATTGTCTTCATTCTAGCAATTGTTCTCTTGATTTCGTTCATACGAGCAGGCTTTTCTAAATTTCCTAGAGCAGCTTGAAACTTTAAGTTAAATAATTCTTCTTTTAAATCAGCGATTTTTGCATTGATCTGATCTACAGACATATTGCGAATTTCTTTTGTCTTCATCATTGCTCGTCACCTACTTTTTTAATAATCTTTGTTGTACAAGGTAACTTATGAGATGCTAAACGTAATGCTTCACGTGCTACATCCTCAGGTACACCTGCAACTTCAAATAAAATTACACCTGTCTTAACTACTGCTACCCAAACCTCAGGAGCACCTTTACCAGAACCCATACGTACTGCTAAAGGCTTTTTAGTCTTAGATAAATGTGGGAATACTTTAATCCATACCTGTCCTTGACGGTTCATCTTACGTGTGATAGCGATACGGGCAGCTTCTAATTGGTGATTAGTTAACCAGCAACCTTCAGTTGCTACTAAACCATACTCACCAAAGGCCATTTCTGTACCACCCTTTGCCTTACCGTGGAAATAAACTCTATGTGGACGACGATATTTTACTCTTTTAGGCATTAACATAATTATTTACCTCCTTTAGAGCTATTATCTTTTGCTTCCTTATCCTTCTTAGGACCACGATTTGTTCTAGCAGGCTTCTTTTCTTCTAAAGCTCTTGGCTGAATAGAGAAAACCTCACCCTTATAAATCCAAACCTTGACACCTAATTTACCATAAGTTGTATGTGCTTCAGCTACAGCATAATCAACATCTGCACGTAATGTTTGTAGAGGAACTTGTCCTTCTGCATAACCTTCACTACGAGCCATTTCTGCACCGCCTAAACGACCAGAGATTAATGTTCTAGCACCCTTAGCACCAGCTTTTAATGCTCTTTGAATTGCAACCTTCTGAACACGACGGAAAGAAGCACGTGCCTCTAATTGTTCAGCGATTGACTTAGCTACTAATGTTGCATCTAATTCAGGTCTCTTAATTTCAACAACATTTAAAATAATTTCTTTCTTTGTCATATAAGCTAACTGCTTAACAACAGCATTTTTTGTTTCAGCTTCATGACCAATTACAACACCTGGCTTACCAGTATATAATGTAATTTTAATACGGTCCTTATTATTTGAACCCTTAACACGTTCGATGATAACACGTGAAACAGCAGCCTTCTTGTAAACTTCATCAATATACTTACGAATTCTTAAGTCTTCGTGTAATAGATCAGCTACCTCAGTCTTTTCAGCATACCATACAGCATCCCAATCACGGTTAATACCAACACGTAATCCTACTGGACTAACTTTTTGACCCATGTGTTATTCCTCCTTAGCGCTTTCTTTTTCAGCTACGATAACTGTGATATTGCAGCATCTTTTGATAATAACATCACCGCGTCCCTTAGCACGAGGTAACATTCTCTTCATACGGATACCGTCAGTTACATAGATTGTTTTTACATATAGATTGTTAACATCCATATTATTATTGTGTTCTGCATTTGCACATGCAGAGTTTAATACTTTTAAAACAGCCTCACAAGCATTCTTATTAGTTAATTTTAAAATAGCCTTAGCTTCAGCTACATCCTTATTACGAATCAAATCAACGACAAGACGTGCTTTACGAGGAGTTATTCTAACAGTATTTGCAATTGCTTTTGCTTCCATTGTCTTTTCTCCTTACTATCTAAAATTATCTACTAGCCTTTTTGTCATCTGCATCATGTCCATGGTAAGTTCTTGTAGGAGCAAATTCACCTAGCTTATGACCTACCATATCTTCTGTAACATATACAGGAACATGCTCACGACCGTTGTAAACAGCAATCGTTAAACCAACAAAACTAGGGAAGATTGTTGATCTACGTGACCAAGTTTGAATTACTTTCTTATCACCACTTGCATTCTGCTTTTCAACCTTTTTCATTAAATGGTCATCACAGAATGGTCCTTTTTTAATTGAACGAGCCATATTGTTCCTCCTTATTATTTACCATTTCTTCTACGAACAATTAACTTAGTAGAAGCTTGTTTATTCTTACGAGTTTTAACACCCATAGCCTTCTTTCCCCAAGGTGTCATAGGAGCAGGACGTCCAACTGGACACTTACCTTCACCACCACCATGTGGATGGTCATTAGGGTTCATAACTGAACCACGAACCTCTGGTCTTAAGCCCATATGACGAGCTCTACCAGCTTTACCAATTCTTACTAATTCATGAGATTCATTACCAACCTCACCAATTGTTGCCTTACAAGTAGCTAAAATCTTACGAACCTCACCGCTACCTAAACGAACTAGAACATATTTATCCTCACGTCCTAAGATCTGAGCAGAAACACCAGCACTACGTGCGATTTGTCCACCCTTACCAGGATGTAATTCAATATTATGAATTAAGCTACCTACTGGAATATTTACAATAGGTAATGCATTACCAACCATGATATCTGCATTTGCACCAGACATTAACTTCTGTCCTACTTGTAATCCCTTAGGTGCTAAGATATATCTCTTTTCACCATCAGCGTAAACTAATAATGCAATGTTTGCGCTTCTGTTTGGATCGTACTCAATTGTTTTAACAGTTGCAGGAATGCCATCCTTATTTCTCTTAAAATCAATGATACGATACTTTCTTTTAACACCGCCACCTTGATGACGAACAGTGATCTTACCTGAATTATTACGACCAGCTTCCTTATGTAATGGAGCAAGTAATGACTTTTCAGGAGTGTCAGTTGTGATTTCATCAAATGTTAAAACTGACATATTACGTCTACCATTAGACGTTGGCTTATATTTTCTAACTGCCATAGTTAATAAATCCTCCTATTAGATCTCGAAAGCGTCGATCTTATTGCCTTCTGCTAATTTGCAGATTGCCTTCTTGTATGCAGGTGCGAAACCTTCATGCTGACCAACTCTCTTATGCTTAGGTAAAACGTTAATTGTATGAACGCTTAATACCTTTACCTTAAAGATTTCTTCAACAGCATTTTTGATTTCAATCTTGTTAGCTGTCTTAGCAACCTTAAATGTATATTTGTTATAGCTTTCCTTTAAGCCCATAGTCTTTTCTGTAATGATTGGACCTTGAATAATATCATATGCCTTACTCATATTACTTCAATTCCTCCTCAAAATAAGCTACAGCTGCAGAAGTTAATACTAAGTTCTTATAACATAAAATTTCATAAACACTTGCGTTATTAACTGGTGCTAGGAATACACCTGGAATATTTGATGCAGATAATACAGCTTCAGTAGTTAACTCATCTACACCACAAACAACCATTGTCTTTCCTTCTGCTTTAATGTTCTCTAAGAACTTAATAAAATTCTTAGTCTTGATTTCATCAAATTTAATTGCATCTACTGCGATTAAATTATTTTCCTTTACCTTATAAGATAAAGTATTTTTCATACCTAATTGCTTTACTTTCTTATTTAACTTGAAAGCATAGCTTCTTGGAGTAGGACCAAATACTGTTCCTCCACCAACCCATTGAGGAGCACGAATAGAACCTTGACGAGCGCGTCCTGTTCCTTTTTGTCTCCAAGGCTTGCGGCCACCACCACGAACTTCGCTACGAACCTTAGTATCATGAGTACCTTGGCGCATTGCAGCTCTTTGGCAATTAACCACATCATAAATTACTTGCTGATTAAGCTCTTCGATTCCAAAAACCTCAGCGCTTAATTCTAAATCATTAATCTTTTCTCCAGATTGATTTAATAATGCGATTGTTGGCATAATAAATCTCCTTTCTAATTAGCTTTTACAGCTGTCTTAATAACAACGAAGCCTTTCTTTGGTCCTGGTACATTACCACGAACTAAGATAAGATTTCTTTCTGCATCAACAGCGGCAATAGTTAAATTTTGTAATGTTACTGTTTCATTTCCCATATGACCAGGCATTTTCTTACCCTTCATATTTCCCTTGATGGCTCCCATAGAACCAACAATACGATGACATGCTGAAGTACCATGACTCATTCTTAAACGAGAATGGTTGTAACGCTTAATAGTACCTGCAAAACCTTTACCTTTTGAAGTACCTGTAACATCAATAACGTCACCAGCATTAAAAATATCTGCTTTAATTTCTTGGCCAACATTATAAGACAATAACTCATTTCCCTGTGCTTCTGTGAAACGGATTTCCTTTACGAAGCGCTTAGGAGCAGTGCCAGCCTTAGCAACGTGACCCTGTTCAGGCTTGTTTGCAAGATTTTCTCTTTTATTGCAGCAACCAACCTGTACAGCTACATATCCATCGTTTTCAACTGTCTTTTGTTGTAAAACAACATTATCAGAACAATCAACGATAGTTACTGGAATTAAATTTCCAGCTGCATCGAAAATTTGAGTCATACCCAATTTTCTACCTAAGATTCCCTTAGCCATTTGAAATTTCCTCTTTCCTTTAAATATTTTTTAATTACTTCTTTAATACGATATCTACACCAGAAGGTAGATCAATGTGCATTAAAGCGTCAATTGTTTGTGGAGTTGGATCCACAATCTCGATTAATCTCTTATGAGTTCTTCTTTCGAATTGTTCACGAGAATCCTTATTAACATGAGGAGAACGTAAGATTGTGAAGATTTCCTTTTCAGTAGGTAGTGGAATTGGACCATTAACTACAGAACCAGTCTTCTTAACACTATCAACAATCTTCTTTGCTGATAAGTCTAATAATCTGTGATCATAAGATTTTAAACGAATTTTAATTTTTTCCTTTGCCATTTTTAATAAACTCCTTTCGCCTATAATCGTCGTATAGACTTGCTCCATGGGAAAACCTAACACGCTGTAATGACAACGCTAATCGGTGTGTCAGCAACCTCCCACTTCACAGCCACTTCTTGCTCGATATAGAGCCTTTCTTATTATACAAGAAAAAAAAGCCCTTTGCAAGACTTTTTTATTATTTTTAATATTTTTTTGTTACCTTTAGTTGTAAAATTTTCTAAAACAGTCATATTTTCATAAATGTTGTTTTACCGCTTCCATTTTTTCCAATAAAGCCAACAATGCTTCCTTCGTTAATACTTAAACTAATTCCATTTAAAACTTTATTATCTTTAAATGATTTAAAAATATCTTTTACAATAATATCCATATATTCCTCTTCATCTATATATTTAATTATCCAATTATTTCCCTTTTATTATTTTCAATCATATAAAAACATTTATCATTAAAATTAACAGCAACATAGAATTCATCTGTTTTTGAATAAAAATCTATGCATTTAAAGACAACTTCATTATGATTATCATCTATCATAACATCTTTTAAACTTGATGAATCAAAATTATAATAAGTAATCTCATTAATAGGTAAATAAAATTGTTTACCACTATACTGAAATTCTGTTGCTAACAATGTAACACAATATTTATTATTTTCAACATTATAACAAAAATAATAAGTATTTTCACACTTAATCAGAGTACCAGTTTTTTTTATACCATTAATAGATAAACTATATTGTGTTGTTTCTCCATAATACTCAATTTCATTTTTATTTGCCATAAACGTTGTTGAAACGTTAATAGGCGTATGATATTTAAGTCTTTGATATGGAACGCTTAAAACCTTAGAACTAGTTTCAATATCAGCATTTTTAGCTAAATAAACATCTATCTTTTTCCCTTCTCGTTATAACTCTTAAGGTAATTATATCGTATAAAGTAATTCTAATCTATTATATTTCATTTTAAGATTTGATAATTTAGGTTGCAATTTAGTTTAATGTTTTAAATGATTATGCTTAACTGACATTAAATCAAATTTTATATTCACTAAATATTTGTAAAATTTACAAACTAGTATTTGTCTTAAATCATTTTAAAAACACTATTTTACTATTCAATAAATTATGTTAAAATTATACTGTTTTAATTTGGAGGTAAAAAAATGAGTGGTTTTTTTGGTGTAGTATCTAAAAAGGATTGCGTTTTCGATTTATTTTTTGGAATTGATTACCATTCACACCTTGGAACTCGTCGTGGAGGAATGACAGTTTTAGGAGAAAATGGATTTAATCGTTCAATTCATAACATTGAGAACTCACCTTTCCGTACAAAATTTGAGCATGATGTTTTAGACATGAAGGGAAATTCTGGTATCGGCTGTATTTCAGATTTTGAGCCACAGCCATTAATAGTTAAATCTCATCATGGAACCTATGCAATTACAACTATAAGTAAAATTAACAACTCAAGGGAACTTGAAAAAAAATTATTTGATGATGGAAACTCTCACTTCCTAGAAATGAGTGGTGGTGACATTAACCCAACAGAACTTGTTGCTGCATTAATCAATCAAAAGGAAAACCTAATTGATGGAATACAATATGCTCTTGAAATGATAGATGGCTCATTAACATTAATGCTATTAAACGACAAGGGTATATATGTTGCAAGAGATAAATATGGAAGAACACCTGCTGTAATCGGAAGAAATGATGATGGCTATTGTGTATCATTTGAAGCATTTGCTTACCTAAATTTAGGCTATACAAATTATAAAGAATTAGGCCCTGGTGAAATTGATATTGTTACAGCTGATTGTGTTAAAACACTAGTTAAGCCAGGAAATAAAATGAAAATTTGCACATTCCTATGGGTTTATTATGGTTATCCTTCATCAAGCTATGAAGGAATATCAGTAGAAAGAATGCGTTATAATTGTGGAAAATATATGGCACAAAGAGACAAGGATTCTAAGCTTGAAATTGATTCAGTTGCAGGAGTCCCAGACTCAGGTACAGCTCATGCAATTGGCTATGCTAATGAATCAGGCATCGAATTTGCCAGACCATTCATTAAATATACACCAACATGGCCAAGAAGCTTCATGCCAACTATTCAAACTAAGCGTAATCTAATTGCCAAGATGAAGCTAATCCCTGTTCAAGATTTAATCGAAGGAAAAAAATTACTTTTAATCGATGATTCAATTGTAAGAGGAACTCAAATGAGAGAAACAACCGAATTCTTATATAGAAGTGGAGCTAAGGAGGTTCACATCCGTTCAGCATGTCCACCACTAATTTATGGCTGTAAATATTTAAATTTCTCTCGTTCATCAAGTGAAATGGATTTAATAACAAGAAGAGTTATAAATCGTCTTGAACATGAAGTAACTGATGAAATATTACAAGAATATGCTAACCCAGATAGCGATAGATACAAAACTATGGTTGATGAAATAAGAAAAGAATTAAAATTTACAAGCCTTGGATTTAATAGAATTGATGATTTAAAGAAAGCTTGTGAAATTGATGAGGACAAGCTTTGCACATATTGCTGGGATGGAAAAGAATAGATATTGTAGGACTTATTGAAAAATAAGTCCTTTTCTTTATTTAAAATAGGTCACCACGTGACCTATTTTAACACTTCTTTAATTCTTCTTTTTTAACTAAAATCTCAACATTATTTTTATCATGTAACTTATCATATAAATAATGATTTAAAGCCTTAATTTCATCATTAGAAACATCAAAATCAAACGAAACCTCATATGACATTCTTTTTAAAGCACTACTATATTTTTCATTATACGTTATATTATTATTTTGATAAGTAATAACCTCATCAAATG
Source organism: uncultured Anaeroplasmataceae bacterium (assembly GCA_934229785.1). Classification (GTDB taxonomy): domain Bacteria; phylum Bacillota_I; class Bacilli_A; order Acholeplasmatales; family Anaeroplasmataceae; genus Anaeroplasma. Next base: position 82,135 of record CAKQEA010000003.1, on the reverse strand, counting down.
AAGTAGCTTTTTCATATTCACCACTAAAACCAACTATTCTTTTTTCTTCTAAGCCCTCAAACACCATAATACTACGATCAAGAATAATTCTTCTTCCTTTTTGATCAACAAACATACCAGTATTTTTTAAATTCAAAAAGAAAGCTTTAATCGATTGACAAGCACTAGAAAAATTTTTAAGAATAATAATCGATGCCGGATATAGCAATATATGCTTCGATAAAATGCCCTCATCCTCATAGCCAACATATCCAGGAGGTGCTCCTATTAGACTTGTAAGCATAACATTATCCTTATATCCACTTAAATCAAGCTCTAATATTGCCTCATCACCAACATGAAAAACATTCTTTAAATCATCCTTAAGCAAGCATAATCCATAATCATTTCCTTTGTATAATAATTTTAATAATGGTTTACCTTCAAGTAAATTAACCTTATTTAACCACTCGAACTCCTTAAGAGTTGAAAAATTTAAAACAACATCATTACTATTACTACAAAAGCCCTCAATCGCCTTGTTAATATCTGAAATTGTAACCTCACTTTTGTTATTAATATGATTAAAGCTCATAACATCATCTAAAACATCAATACACTTATCTGGTCGATATTTCTTTAATATTTTTTTATCGCTTTCATAAATCAAATAATCTAAGGCCTCATTTGAAATAGTAACATTATGATATTTTTCATAATCATTTCTTATTCCAAATAATATCTTTTTCGTTTCCTCTAAATCTGGTTCACTAATAAATACTGGTTGAAATCTTCTTCCTAAGGCCTTGTCATTTTCAATAGATTTGTGATATTCCTCAAGTGTTGTTGCCCCTATTACCTTAATATCATTTCTAGCTAAAAATGGCTTAAGCATATTAGCAACATCTAAATTTCCTTCAGTTGTTGCTGCACCCATAATAATGTGAATTTCATCAATAAAAATAATCACATTCTTCTTTTGAGCAATTTCCTTAACAAATTTGTCAAACCTTTCCTCAAAATCACCACGATATCTAGTGCCTGCTAGCATACTAGTTAAATTAAGAGATAAAATAGTCATATCCTTATTATCCTGCTGAAGCTTCATGGCATAGCCTTCAACAAGGGCAGTTTTACCAACACCAGCATTTCCGATTAAAAGAGGATTATTTTTAAACCTACGATTCATAATAATATCAATTCTTGTTAAATAATCCTTTCTTTCTACATAAGTTGAGCATTCTTTATCCCTAACCATCTTGGTAATATTTTTAATATATCCAATCTCATCAGTAGAGCCTGAAGAAAAATCATAAACCTCCTTAACATCCTCAATTAAATCATCTATATTTAACCCCAAAGAAACTAAAATTGAGGAGGCAATAGTATTCCTATTCATTAAAATTGCCATAAATAAATGCTCCTCAGAAACAAGCTTATCACCCGCTAAAATAGAAGCCTGTGACAAAATAGTTTCTATTGATTTATCATATTCTCCCTCTTTTTTTCTTAAAATAAAAACCTCATCAGTTTTATCAAATATCTCCTCTCTTGTTACCTCATATTCGGATAACAAAAAATGACAAAGGCTATCCTTAGTTTCATACATTGCTAAAATTAAAAATTCACTACCCATGGTTGAAATACCATATTCATTTGAGTACTTACGACATAGATCCATAATATCCTTGGCTCTAGTATTCATTTCCATATTTTTCCACTCCAGTCATCATCTAGTATATGCTTAACTTTAACACTCAATACATTTTTGTATTTCATTTTTAATTTAAGAAAAACCAAAATTATTTTTAAATTTTAATTAATATGGTTTATCTTATTTCATATAGATTTTAAACCTGATTAATGCTATAATTTCATCGAATTATGCGATAAGTATAAATTTTATTGGAAGTGATTTTATGAAGGCAATACTTGTTGGAGTAACAACAAAAAACGATAGATACGATATAAATTATTCATTAGATGAACTGCAAAATCTTGCAGAAACCCTAAATTATGAAGTAATTTGTAAAATAAGTCAACAGCTTGATGCACCAAATGCTAAAACCTATATCGGTAAAGGAAAGCTTGAGGAATTAATAGTTGCAATTCATGCCTATGATATTGATACAGTAATTTTTAACGATGAGCTAACACCATCTCAAATTAGAAATAATCAAGAAGCATTGAATGTTGATGTAATTGATAGAAGCCTATTAATCCTAAAAATATTTGAACTAAGGGCTCAAACAAAAGAAGCTAGATTAGAAATAAAACTAGCTAAGGATATGTATATACTTCCAAGAATCTCTTTATTAAGAGAAAAAGAATCAAGAATTGCTGGTACAAGTGGAGCTATGTCTAATAAAGGTGCTGGAGAAACCCAAAAGGAATTAGACAAAAGACATCTAATGGCTGAAATAACTCATATTCAAAATGATCTTACTCAATTAAAAAAAATGAAAGAAAATCAAATTGAAAAAAGAAAAAGAAATGACATTCCAATTGTTGCCCTTGTAGGATATACTAATGCCGGAAAATCATCAACAATGAACTCTATTTTAGAATATGTAGATAAACAAGAAAAAAGCGTACTTGCAAAAGACCAGCTTTTCGCAACACTTCAAACCTATAATAAAAAAATCACAATTGACAAAACAGACTTTATATTAGTAGATACAATAGGATTTGTATCAAAGTTACCTCACAATTTAATAAATTCATTTTATATGACCTTACAAGAAATAAAAAACGCAGATTTAATCATCCACGTTCTAGATTCATCTTCACAATACATTAACGAACAATTAAATGTTGTACTAGATGTTCTTTGTTCAATTAAAGTAGCCGACATACCAACAATTTATTTATTTAATAAATGGGATAAAACAATAAGTGAAAGTCTATCTATGCCAGGACACAAATCATTACAATATTCAAATAAAACAAAAAAAAATTTAGATATTCTTCTTCAAATGATCAAAGAAGAAATTGGACCATCTACAATCCATACAAGACTATTAATTCCTTACACTGAGGGAGCATTAATTGGAATACTTGAATCAAAGGCAAGGATTTACAATAAAGAGTATCAAAATTATGGTATCTATTACGATGTAGAATTACCAATTAAAATATACTCTAAATTTCATAAATATGATCTAGATACTATGGTTTCATAAAAAGGACAGCAATTAAATATTAAACCTATTCTTTTTTTCATTAAAAAAATCATAAGAAAAAGGATTGACATCTATAATATATAGACATCAATCCCTTAAGAACTTATAATGCTTTAATATTTATTCTAAATTGCAAACATTTTTATTTCTAACTACTAATAAAACTGCCGTTAAAATCAACAAACAAATAAATACAATATAGCCATAATAATAACCATATGATAAACATTCATGATTATTATATCCAGTTAAAACATATGCAATAACAATTCCTATTATAGCTATAATCATACCCAAAAGCTTTAACCATTTATTTTTAATAAGAACCATTAATCCATATATAACTGAAGCAATAACAAATATGCAAGTATAAGGATTATTTTTTATCATTGCCATAGCTGAATAATTAACAGCTTCCTCTTCTATAATCTCATTATAAAATGGGTAAGCAATAAACAAAATAACTCCTAACACACCTAAAGCAATAACAACCATGTTTTTTAATGTAATAAATGAATAATTCTCAACATGAGATACATCTAACTCCATCATTTCAACAATAGCATTATTTTTAGCTAAAGCATACATAAGTGGAATACCTAGCGCATATAAAACAACCAATTCACCTAAACCTACAGTTAAAACATCATAGAAAAATGCTCCTCCCCATAAATTAAAGGCAAGTCCTAGCTCGATAGATACAATAATTGCATTACTAATAACTGGGAAAATAGCTGCAATTGGCATCTTTTTTATAAAGCACATAGGAATAACAGCAAGCGTTGTTGCTAAAGTACCAAATACCATATCATACCAACCAAGGCTTGATGTAATATTTGAAACAAAGCATCCAATAATTAAAGCAACAGCATATTTAGGATTAAATACCACTAAAAGCACCAACACTTCAGAAATTCTAAATTGTACTGAACCATAACTAATTGGAGCAAATAACCATGTTAATGCAGCATATAAAGCTGCAATAATAGCAGATTCTGCTAAAAACTTTATATTAATTTTCTTCATAATTATCTCCTTTCAAAATCAAAAAAGAGGTCACTAAAAAAATAGTAACCTCCTAATAAAAGCTTTGTCATTTCCCTAGTTTTGTTTATAGACAGGATGGTTACGAACTGTCTTATTTAAATTGACAACCAAGATTATAATATAACAATTAAAATTAATCAAGAAAAATTCTACTTTTTTTCAAGCTAAATTTTATCAATAGTTAAAATCTTAATAACTTAAATTATCCATTAATTGCAAACTTTTTTTGACAATAAGAAAACACTTATGTATAATATAAGAAAGTAACTCATTTGACGTAATAATTATTTATTGCGCAGGGACGCCATTAATAAAAATTAATGAGAGGTCGATTTGATTACTTTTATATCACAGTTAGTGATATATAGAAGAAGTAAGTTGTGCACAGTGCATCCTTTGAGGTGCCGCAGGCTTACTTCTTCTTTTTTAATTTAGAAGAATAAAAAAATAAAATTTAACTTTAACTTTTACAAAAATAATATTATATCTTATCAATCATTTGAATAAACAATTCTTTACAATAATAAGACAAATCTTCGTTAGCAAAAATAAACCTTGAAGCGTCTAACTTTACTTGATTAAAATCAACTTCATTCATCCTCTTTTTTAACATATTTTTTAATATTGAAATATCAAATTCATCATATTCATTTATTTTTTTAGATTCTATAAGTTTATTTTTTAAATATTTCATATTTGGTTTTACTCTATTTTGAATATAGAAAAGAAAATCATAATAATCCCTTCCCTTAACAGTATTCTTATAATTTCTACATAATATAGCATGAATCTTACCTGAAAACAAACTAGATTCATCTAGTATGGCAACACTTGCAAATTCAGGCACATCAAGCCATTTGTTTTCTATGTTAAAACCTAAAGCTGGATTACAATCAATTTCAAATTTTATCTTAAGTACTTCATCTTTATGCAACGTGCTTATTATATTATCATTTAAATTTAAACTAATAAATGTTTGATAGGTGTTTAATTTTGCAAATGCACTTTCAATAGGTGTTGCTATTTTTTTGTTTTTAGTTGTTATTATTAAATTAAGTCCATATGATAAAGCAACCTCATTAATCTTAGAAATAAAAGGCTCGATAGAAAAATTTTCATCAACCTTATTAAGTGTAAAATCAAGATCTTCTGAATAACGTTTCAAACCATAAAATATTCTTAAAGCAGTGCCACCATAAAAACTAGCATACTTAAAAAATCCACCTCTAGAAAGTCCAATTAAAACAATTTGCTGAACTAATTCTCTTACAACAAGCTTAGTTTCTTCTAAATTTTTAGGATGATATGATTTAATAATTTGTTCAAATGTTTGCATTTTTTAATCCTTTCAAATAATTTTTTAGTGTTAATAATGTATTAGAATGATATAATGGTGCAATTTCTTCTATAAACTTAAAATCTAAATTTAAGAATTCATTTTCATCAATCCTTAAATCATCAAATAACAAAATTTTTAGTTCCTTTATTGTCCTTACGGGATATTTAGAGTATAGTGTATCACATAAAGCCTTTTCCTTAGATGCAATCTTATATCTAATTCCTGATTCGCTTTTCATAAATGAAATGCCATGGGGAAATACCTCATCAGGTACACTCCTATATTCAAAACAGATATTATTTACAATATATTTCTTGTTATTTTTCTTATTAAAACAAGCTGCAGTATACATAGATACATATTCAGGTATTAATCCATAAAAAGATAAAGCATATTCAAAAGATAAATATGATGGTTCATAGCATATATTAGAAATCAACGGACAATCAGCTAGTAAATCATCTGTATAAAGTCCCTTTTTGATTCGCACTAAATTACCAATTTTCGCTTCTAAACTAATTTTTTGATTTATATTTGAATACATACTATATTTTATTCTTAGACTTTGAATATCATATATCATTGTTTATTCACCACCGATAATATTATTATATAATATTTATTATGGCAAATCAACTTTTTTACACTTTTATTCCTATGTTATTTTACTTAACTTAATATCAACAATATAACTAAACATTTTTATCCTAGGCAAAAAATTATACCTTGTCTATAATTTATATGCTATATCAGGAATTTTTTTAAACCAAGATTACAATATAACAATTAAAATTAATCAAGGAAAATTCTTCAAAATCCATTGGATACATCTTTACCTCGTTAATAGCACCCATTGGTATAAAGATGTGCTTAAGAGTTACACCAAGCAATGATTTACTTGCAATAAAGGGATATTTTTTTCTTTTTTTTAAATCTTTAAGCATAATAATTAAATGAAGATAGTATTGAATTCCATCTAAAAATATGATCGTATCTTCAATTGTATTACTATCAATATAAAGAACTAATTAACAAATAAAAGGTCTTAGTTGTTTTAACATTTAAAAACTCTTTCACATTCATAATCTGATTTTAAATCAATTTCAACATAATTATTAAATTTATTAAAAGCTATTTCTCTTATAATAAAGCTTTTACCAATTTACCTAACTCCATCAATTATAATAATTGGCTCCAAAGGATTTTCATAATATTCGTTTAAAATCTTTTCTACCTTTCTATTAAACATAAAACCAACTCGTTTCTAACTTTTCTAATATAATTTTAGAACTAAATTATAATTTTTCCAATATTTTTAAGTAAATGTTATCTTTTTAATTTTATAAATTCATTTAAACATTTAATTTTTTAAAATATTAGTTATCTCCCTTTAAGATAGTATAAGGCTCAAGTTCAGCAAGCATTCTTGTTTTGTATATAGAATCATTTGTTATTTTCTTCATAACAATCAATCTCCTCTATATTGTTCACATATAGTTTATCGAAATGACCCATATTTTAAATTATAACTGACCAGTTTTTTAAGATTGTAATATTTAATTTTTCATGTGCAACATTCTTTCTCATTTTGTTTCACATATTTTTCCACATCATAATTATTTTCACAGCAAATATAGAAGTTTGAGAAAGTAATTATTATCGTAAGCAATTACACAACTTGACTTTTAACCTTTTTAGAGTGATAGATAGAGACAACTTTAAGGAGACTATTATTATGATGATGGTTAAATAAAATATATGTTTGAATCAATCTTTTATTTTTGTGCTTACGTTATGCTTCATATTTTGGAATCCGTTCATATATCGACCGCGTTATAAAAAACAAAAAAGTCTTGACACAAAGCCAAAACTTTAAAAATCTAATTGGAGCCACAGAACGGAATCGAACCGTCATCATATGCATGGCAAGCATAGGTACTAACCGTTGTACTACTGCGGCATTTATTTGAAGCAATATCATTATATCAAAAAAAAATAATAATGCAAGAACTTTTTTTACTTTTTTTGAATATTTTTAGTGGATTTACAAATATTAACAGTATAAGGAGGATTTTATGGATTTAAAAGGATCAAAAACAGAGAAAAATCTCTATACCGCTTTCACAGGTGAAGCAATGGCTCATACCAAATACTTAATATACTCTGACAAAGCTAAAAATGAAGGCTTCGAGCAAATCGGTGAATTATTTAAATATACGGCAGAAAACGAGCTTGAACATGCTAGAATTTGGTTTGAAAACCTTGGTTTTCTATCTACAACATTAAATAATTTATATGATGCAAAATCTGGGGAAAACTTTGAATGGAGTAAAATGTATAAGGATTTTGCTAATGTTGCTAAAGATGAGGGCTTTACAAAAATTGCAAAGCTATTTGAAAATATTGCTGAAATTGAAAAATCTCATGAAGAAAGGTATAGTAAGCTCCTAGCTAACATAGAAAATAATGAAGTATTTACAAAAAGTAGTGATGTTGTTTGGGAATGTAGAAATTGTGGTCACAAGGTAACTGCTACATCAGCTCCTAAAATTTGCCCTGTTTGTAAAAAAGAGGAAGCTTATTTTCAAGTCATGGCAGAAAATTATTAAAAGGACGAATAATCGTCCTTTTTCCTTATATTTAAATTGCCCAAGTACCATCTTTAAAGATTTGTACTACTTGTCCATCATATGTTTCTGCAACTATTGATAAATCACTTGATCCAATCATAAAATCAACATGAATCATTGAATTATTTAAATCAACCGCCTTAATTTCCTCTTCACTCATTTTATTATAACCCAAAATACATTCATTAAAAGCTCTACCAAGGGCTAAATGACAACAAGCATTTTCATCATATAGTGTGTTATAGAATAGTAATCCAGTTTGATTAATAGGTGAATCAAATGGCACAAGTGCTACCTCTCCAAGCTGACATGCTCCTTCATCTGTAGCGATAAGATGCTCTAAAACACTCTTATGCTCTTCATTTTGAGCAATCACCTCAACAACCTTACCAGATTCAAATTTAAACCCAAAATTTTCAACAAGAACGCCACGAACGGACAAAGGCTTTGTTGCCATTACAATACCATTACATGTAGTTCTATCTGGTGATGTAAAGCATTCCTCTGTTGGCATATTAGGATTATAGTATACACCAAAAAGCGTATATGCACCTCCGGCTTCAAATCTCATACATTCCTTCAAGCCAATAGTAAAATCTGTACCATTAGAAGATTTATAGGTTAATGTTTTGATATGTAAATCATTAAGCTTATTACTCTTGGTAGTTAAATTTTGATTATGCTCCTGCCAGTTCTTTATAGGATCACCATTTACTCTTGTAACCTTTAATATAGCATCCCATAGAGCATCAATTGCCTTATTTTTACTTAAATTGGGGAAAATCTTTTTAGCCCATTTTTCACCAGGAATACCAACAATTGTCCATTGATATTTATTATCCATCTGCTCACGATACTTCATCATAATAGGACCAATAGCTCTTTGACGTGCAACAACCTTGCTTTGATCAATTCCCTTTAAACCATCTGGATCATCAGACATAATGTGAATCATTGCTGGAAGAATATCAACCTGATGCTCCTGTTTTTTTATCTGCCATTGTGGTAATTCACATAAGGTTTTTTCACTTTGATAAATAAAACCAAGCTTAGTAATATCCTGACAGCTCCATTCAACATGAACTGATTTAGCCTTAGCCTTATACGCCTCCTCAACTACATATTTAACAAAATAAGCATTTTCAACAGATGATGAAACAATTACCTCTTGTCCTTTTTGAACATTTGCACCAATTCTAACAATAAGCTTTGCATATTTTTTTAAAGTTGTTTTATTCATTATTTATTCTCCAATCCCATAAACTCTTCAATTTCCTCAACAGTTTTTATTATTTGAGGGCTTAACCATTCAGCACCATTTTCAGTAATTAAAATATCATCTTCAATTCTAATACCTATTCCCTCTTCTTTTATATAAAGACCTGGCTCATTAGATATAACACTACCAGCCTTTAAAGGCGTATATTCACATAAATCATGACAATCTAGGCCAATATGATGAGATACTGCATGGTAATAGTAATTAAATACCTCTGAATCCTCTTTGATTAAACCAATTTCTTTTAAAGCCTCTTGATAATAATTAACTAAAATTTGATTTAATTCTCTTGTTGTAACACCAGGCTTGGCATTATTGAAAACAATTTGTTGACCCTTTAAAACAATATTATATAATTCTTTCTGACGATCTGTAAACTTACCATTAACAGGAAATGTTCTTGAAATATCAGCGCAATACATATTAACAGATGCACCTAAATCAAATAGGATTAAATCTCCATTTTTAGCAATAGAATTATTTTCACTATAATGAAGACAAGTTGCATTATCACCACTTGCTGCAATAGTAGGGAAGGCATAACCTGTTGCACCATAATACTTAATGGCCTGATCAAAATATGATTCAATTTGGTATTCATAGCTTTCCTTCATATTTCTTAGAATAGACTTAATACCCTCATTAGTAATGGCAATTGCCTTCTTCATTTCTTCAATTTCCTCAGGCTCCTTAATTGTTCTACTATGAGCAAACAAGCCTCTAGCATTTTTTATATTAACCCAAGGATATTTACTTCTAATAGTGTCTGCTAATACCTCATCTTCTGTCTTAATAGAATTAAGAGCTGTTGGTCTTACATCTAAATAAACATTTTCAACAGTCTGTAGCATTCTATCAATAACCGAATTATAAGAGTCTAAATACCTAACGCTTTTAATTCCAGATATTTTTTCAACACTTTCCTTACTTAAAGGTGCACCAGTCCATTTTGCCTTAAATTCATCATAAGGGTTAATAAAAATCATTTCTGTATCATGACCATTAATTTTCGATAAAACTACAATGTTTTCAAATTCAATAACACCACATAAATAATAATAATTTCTATTCAAATTATATGTCTGCTTAACAACAGACTCTGCTTCTGGATTTCTTGACACTTCAATTAAAATTGAATTATCATCCATCTGAGCTAAAATACTTTTTCTATGTCTTTCAAATACATTACAATCCATAATAATTACCTCCAAATCTAATAATATCATACTCTAAAACAATCTTATTTTCAACAAAAAGACTTATATTAATCATAGTATATCTAATTATAATGTTAAATATTTCAAAATTTATTAAAATTATAAATTTTTTCTCAAAAAAAGCCCTCCAATTCAAATTGGAAGGCTATTACTAATTAACATTAGTATTTCGGTTAATTTTATTCCACTTTGGCTTAGTAAATGCACCAATACACATAGTCAAACAATAAACAACAGTAAATGCTGGGAATAATAAAGCACCAGGAATTAATTCTCTACGCTTTTTAGCTCCCATTTTTTTATAATCAAGTGTAACAAGAAGTAAACCCTGACCTATTCCTGCAAACATAAATAGGAACAACAGACAAAAACCAACAATAATTAATAACATCTCAAGCCCTGGACCATTGATACCAAATGATACAGCATCAGCATTTGTCCAAATACCATTTAAACCTAAAAATAAAGCTGAATAAATATAAAATGCTGGCAACCAAGTACATAAAATAACACAAATTATATTAAACATATAGGTTAATATCTGCTCAATATAAGAAAACCTTAATTGAGTAATAGATTTTAAAATCATTTTAGGAGAAAACCTAGCAAGCAATCTAATATTACCAGAAGCAATTCTCTTATTACGATTAAATGTATCAGTAAAACTTGATGGTAAATCCTCATAAACAACTGCATCTTCAACATAATGACATCTATAGCCTTCCATCATTCTTTTAAAGCAAAATTCAGTATCCTCTGTAATTGATACAGTATCATACCCACCTATATTTTTAATGATTTCATAGGCAAACATAGATCCGGGTCCATTAACATGAGCATCTAAATGAAGACGTTCTCTAACACGTGAAGAAAATCTAGAATCAAATGTATAATACAATCCACAGGCAACAGTAAACGCATTTTGAGTCATATTAATTGATGATTCATAAGGCCTTGCAATCTTTACACCGCTATTATAAGCATCATTCATTAGATTAAAAAACTCATCATTTACATGATTATCAGCATCTAATCTAATAAAAAAATCATATTCAACGCCAGTGTTTAAAATATAAGAAAATCCCGTTTTCAACGCATATGAAACAATATGGGTCTTAGGATTAGGATTGCTTTCTTCAATAACCATAGCTCCAGCTTTTAAAGCCTCTTCCTTTGTATTATCTGTACAATTATGACAAATAACATAAACATCAAATAAATCATGAGGATAATTTTGCTTAGTAAACAAGTCATTCACGGTATTGTAAATAACATCACCCTCGTTATGAGCAGGAATTACCACACATATTTTATTTTTCTTCTCACTCTTTTTAAAAGTTTTCTTAGGCAACCAAAACAATAACATATAAATAAATTGTAAAATAAAAGGAATACCTATAATAACTAAAATAACATTATTAATTATATTTAATACATTATATAAATCAACATACCACATATTTATACCTCATAAGAATTATATCAATAAACTAATAATAAAGAAAGAGAAATTTAGTCAAAAAACAACAAATTAGCTTATATTTAATTATAAGCAGAAAATACAATTATAAATTTCTATCTTTTAATAGGAAAGTATACAATCTTCTTAGAATATTTAATATATGCTGTTATAATACCACTATTTAATATTTTAATTTTATTTACCTTAATCCATTTGGTAATCATAGGAATGATAAATACCAATCACGTTGCTCAAATGTTCTCGTTTAATTTATACATTCCACAAATTAATATTGGCACAAAAGTGGCATAGCAAGGTCTGTAAGTATCAATTTCAGGTGCTTTAGGATAATTTAAAACAGCATCAACTAATCAGTATAACAGCTTATCAAATGCATTTCTTTATCAAATTAAGTATAAACAGTTAAAATATAATTCTTATGCTATTAATCATAATTTCAAGCTTATTTAAAATCTTTAATCAAATTTAAAATAAAAATCCCCTATACAATAAAATTCATATTGTATAGGAGACATAAATATTATAATAATAATTATTCTTTTATAATCTTTCTCTCATCATATTCATCAATATATGAATGAACCTCACCATTAAGTTTATAGCCTAAAAGCTTATCTAAATTAACATTTTCTGCTGATTTAAAAATATTTTTTTCTACATTAGGATTATAATCTAAAAGTTCATGAATAAGTTTTTTAGTAGCCGCTCTTTGAGAACCACCACTGCCATTATCACATGTTGCACAATTTTCTGTAAATCTACAAGCACATTGAATAAACTGCAAATTATTATAATTTTTCCATCTCAATATATCCCTCTCTCTTATAAGATACATCGGGCGAATCAATTCCATACCCTCATAGTTTGAAGAATGAAGCTTTGGTAACATAGTTTGAAATGACCCAGCATTTAGCATATTCATTAAAATAGTTTCAATTACATCATCATAATGGTGACCAAGTGCAATTTTATTACAACCTAAATCACTGGCAATTCTATATAAAGCACCACGTCTCATTTTAGCACATAAATAACAAGGATTCTTATCCTGCGAATTAGCAATTTCAAAAATATCTGTTTCCTTAATTACTGCAGGAATTTCAAGTAGCTTCAAATTATTTAAAATAACCTGCTTATTTATCTCATTATATCCAGGATTCATCACTAAATATGTTACATCAAATTCAAAATCAGAATGTCTTTTCAACTCCTGAAACAATTTAGCCATTAGCATTGAATCCTTACCACCAGAAATACACACACAAATGTGATCATTTGGTTTAATAAGCTCATATTCCTTAACAGCCTTAATAAATTTAGCCCATAATGCTCCTCTATATTGTTTAATTATTGATCTTTCAATTTCTTTTATACGTTCCACACGCAAGCCTCCTTAATAATTCAAGTACCTGATCTAGCTCTATTTTATTATTATATTCAGATAAAGAAATTCTAAAGCTAGATAAAGCTCTTTTCTTATCCTTGTACATAGATAAAACTATCTTTGAGGGAGTATGCTTAATGGAACAAGCACTCTTTTGAGAAATATAAATATCATTATCTGAAAAGATATCCACAATTTCGTACCCCTTATATCCATCAATACTTAAATTAATAATAAACAAATTCTCAACTGAATTAATTTTAATATTATTAATTTTTTTAACCTCATTAATAAAATAACTACTCAATTGTTTAATATAACCAATTCGATTCTCAAAATCATCAATCATAAGCTTAATTGCCATATAGCTTGAAGAAATAAGTCCAACAGGAATACTACCACTACGATAAATTGACAATGACTCTCCACCATGAATAATTGGTGTTAAAATAGTACTCTTTCTTTTAACCAATAAGCCAGTGCCAACTAATCCACCAAATTTATGAGGTGTAAAGCTAAATAGCTCAAGCTTATTATAATCAAACTGATATTTAGAAATAGATTGGGTAACATCGCATAAAAAATGAGCATTCGGAAAATTCTTAATAGCCTCTAATATTTCATCAATTGGCTCAACTGTACCAACCTCACTATCAAGCATAGTTGCAATAACTAAAATAACATTATTACTCATTTTATTTTTTAAATCAATAGGATCAATATGACCATTACTTGTCTTAATAAAATCAACAACAAGTCCATTTTCCTTTAAAAAGCCTAAACACCCATTAATAGAATTATGCTCAAGCTCTGATACCAAAACCTTATTACCGAAACCACTATAAGCCTTAACAATACCTTTAATAGCTAAATTATTAGCCTCAGTGGCACTTGATGTGTGAACAATTTCATAATCATCATTAAGACCTAGCAGTTGTAAAATCAAATTATTTTCATTTTTAACAAAATCCAAACATCTTTTACCAAATTTATGTGATGAATTAAGATTAGCATAATATTTAAGTTCAACTTCACTTAAATAATCTAAAACTATTTTTTTAGTTGGATAATTTGCTGCATAATCTAAATAAATCAAATTAACACATCCTTTGCCTCAAAGATTATAGCACAATTAATATGAATTAGCACTTAAAAAATTAATCATCACGATATTTTTCAATTGACTTGAAAAAACTATTATTTATCATTTCATTAATATTATTCATCTTACTAATTAACTCATTAGATTTCTCATTTATGTTTAAATCATTTTGAGGATTAAAATATGCTATACAACAATCAGAAAAAGCCAAAATAATATTTAAAAATTCCTCTTTATCATCAATAATTTCTAAAAATCTAATATATTGATGCAAGGCTCTTATTAAATTAGATGAAAACTCAGTCAAATAATGCTCAAGACCAAAGCTTTTGCATAACTCTGTATTAATCTTTCCCATTAAATTTAAATTTTCATCATATTTAATTCTATTTAAAATAAATTTATCCATATTGCCTCCAAAAAAACAGCTTAAGAAAACCTAAGCTGTTTATTTATTAAATATATTTTATTATGAAGTTAAATACTTTTCTTCAAAATCAGTATCAATTAGAGGCTTATCAAAGTAATAGCCTTGAATATAATCTGCCCCCAATTTTCGAAATTTCTTATAAATTTCTTCTGTTTCTACACCCTCACAAACAATGCGATGTCCTGTTTTTTTAGCTGTAGATATAATTGCATCAACAATAATTTCAGTCTTTTTATCAAGGCTAGAGCATAATGTTTTATCAAGCTTTAAAACCTCAAAATCTAGCTTAGCAATATTAATCAAATTAGAATATCCAGAGCCAAAATCATCAATCGAAATATCATAGCCCTCATTTCTTAATAATTCAACAAAATGCTTAACATCATCTAGATTATCAAGATACATTCCCTCTGTAATCTCAATTTCAATCAAATTAGTTGGAATATCATACTTCATTCTAATTTCTCTTAGTTTAGAGACATAAGCCTCAAAATCACTAGTGTATCTACTTACATTAACTGAAATAGGTACACACTTTTTATTTTCATCAAGAATTCTTCTTTGGAATTTACAAACATTTTCAAAAACTCTAAAATCTAATTTAGTAATAAAACCATTTCTCTCAAATAACGGAATAAACTTATAAGGTGGTATTATTTTCTCAAAATTAAAATTCCATCTAGTTAAAGCTTCAGCTGCAGCAATTTGTCCCGTTTTAGCATTAATTTTAGGTTGAAGATATAAAATAAATTCATTATTCTCTAAAGCTTTTTCCATATGAAGCTCTAAAATAGTTTGTTCCTTTATTTCATTATAAATCTTATCATTAAAAATAACTAAATCATCATTAACAACTGTTGTCCTTAACGCAAGCATAGCCTTATCAACTGACACTAAAACATCATCTTTAGGTGATGCCATATAAACTCCACCATGTAATGAAATTGTTTTTATAGCCTTATTAGATGAAATAATATAGCTATGAACATCATTAAATAAAGTAATGATTTGTTCTTCTTCTGCAGATGGTATAAAGACAATAAACCTATCTGCCGAGATTCTTGCGTAAATTTCACCATTATTAAGCTCACTTAACCTTTCAGCAATTAGAATTAAAATATTATCTGCTTCCTTACTGCCAATCAAATTAGATAATGATGCAAAATTTCTAACATCAAAAACAAAAATAGAATATTTAGTATTTGGATTATTTTTAACAAAGCAAATAGCTTCACTACGCCATTTAGGATAATTATAAATGCCAGTTAATTCATCAAAATATAATTCATGATAATGGCTATAGCTTATATATTCACGATTAAGTTTAATTGCCATAGTTTTAGTTAATAAATTAAGAGCTGAAATATCCGTACTACGCCAAAAACGATTTTTTTCACACATATCATAACGTATAATACCAAATATACGATTTTCATAAATAAGCTCACAAACATAAAAGGCTGAAACATGCTCTCTTGAAAGCTGATCATATACAACCAAATTTTTATTTGACTCAACCTGATTGATTTTAAAATCATGTGTTGCACTTAAAATACTACGCCAGTTTTTTTTAGATTCATTATCACTACTAAGCCCATATTGGTTTGACAACGGATTATGCCATAAAATAACCTTAACAACATCATCACTATCAGGATTAAGCAAAGTAACCTTAATTCTATCAAGCATAAAATAATTACCAATAAGTGACAATGTATCATTAATATTCTTACTAAACGAATTCTCTCTATTTAAAATTTCAATAGCACCAGAGATAATATTATAGTTATTAACTGACGTAAATGATGTATCCATCTTCCTATCAAGAGCCTTAGAATCATCAGTAATTGCACCACACTTTTTTTCATCATAAATAATAAAGCAATTTCTACCCTTATTTTTACCACGAGTTAACGCAGCATTAGCTTTTTTAAATAAAACATCAAAGCTACTACCCTGTGAGGGATAGGATACAACTCCTACTGTTGCGGTTATTTTTGCATTCTTGATATTAGATTCATTCAAATTAGATATAGCCTTTCTTAAATAAGTAACAGCATCATGTATCTTATCATAATTATCATCAATATAGAAGAGAATTAAGAACTCATCTCCACCTATTCTAGCTATATAACCACGACCAGCAATTTCTTTATTAATAATAGAGGCTGCTTCAATAAGAATAATATCACCAATCGCATGTCCATATTCCTTATTAATGTCAATAAAATTATCAATATCTAACAACATTAACGCAAATTCCCTACCATTTTTAATAGCAGCATTAGCTTTATCAATAATAAATTGTTTAGAATGAGCCTTAGTTAAATCATCAATTTCATTTGAGGAACTATTATCATCAACTCTTGCACACAATATTACGCTATTTTCATCAATTCTAATACCATTAAATAAAACATTAACTAAAAAATCATCATTATTGACATAATCAACATTCAAATTAAATTTTTCATATGATGGATTCATATTTGTTAAAAATCTAATGAATTTATCATAAAAGGTTTTTTTCAAATTAAATGTATTAGTAAATATCTCACAAATCTCAGCATAGCTAGCCTCTTTAGTCATCAGCTTATTAGATTTATAGACATTTTTTACAACTTTATTGGGCAAATCAATTAGAAAGGACAACCCATCATTTAATCTTAGGATTGATGAATAATATAAATTATCATCCATAATAAGCACCTCCATTGAAAAGGCTTTCAAAAAAATATAAAAAGGCTTTCAAATCACCATAATTATATCATATTATAAAATAAAAACAAACTATTTGTTAAAACTAATAGATAGTACAAAATTGATGAATTAAGTATCTTTTTTTAAAAGAAATAAACAAAAAAACATTCACATTGCTATTTTATTTTTCTAATAATGAAAAAAATATAAGGATATC
This sequence comes from uncultured Anaeroplasmataceae bacterium, assembly GCA_934229785.1. GTDB lineage: Bacteria > Bacillota_I > Bacilli_A > Acholeplasmatales > Anaeroplasmataceae > Anaeroplasma. Next base: position 64,146 of record CAKQEA010000003.1, on the reverse strand, counting down.
AATTTTTACAATAAACAATATTGTAGCATTAAAGAATATAATACACATAATAAAATTAAAGCATATACTTCTTCTACAAATTATATAAAGCTAATTTAGTCATTTGTTTTTTACAAAGATAAATAAACACTAGAATTATAATGTAAAACCAATAAACTTTAATAATTAGTAGTTTACATTACTAATCTAGTGCTATTTATTATTTTTTTATAAGTTCTAAAAATTCATCCTTTGGTAACGGCTTAGCATAATAATAACCCTGAATAATATCACATTTTGCATCACGTAAAAAATCAACCATTTCACGCTCCTCAACACCTTCAGCAACAACTTGTTTTTTTAGCTCATGAGCTAGGACAATTAAAGTCTTAACAACTTGTTTACTGCTATTCGTAAAACCATTTTTACCATAAAAAAAGCTTCTATCTAGCTTGATAATATCAAACTCATAATTTGTAAGTAATGATAAAGAGGAATATCCTGTACCAAAATCATCAATTGAACAAATGCACCCCATCTCATGGATATCATGAATAATATCAACTAATATGTTCTCATTTTCAAATACAGTCGATTCGGTTATTTCAAATTCGAGAAGATTATGTGGAATATTATATTTATCAATTATTTTCTTATATGAAGATAAAAAGTTTTTATTAATAAAATGTTTTCTTGAAACATTTATACTTACAGGAGTGGGAGTACCATTGTTATCAAGCATATCTCTAATATCTTTACAAACAATTTCAAAAATGTACAAATCAAGCTGAATTATAAAACCATTGCTTTCAAACAGGGGAATAAATTTTCCTGGCGAAATCAAGCTACCATCAGTATCTCTCCATCTAACCAATGCTTCGCATGAACACCACTTATTATTTTGAATATTCTTTTTACCTTGATAATAAACAACAAAACTATTATTTCGTAAAGCTGAATCCGCCTTTTGCTCAAGTGAATTTAAAGTAATCTCATTTACATACATTGTACTATCAAAATAGCTAATTGGCGTAATTGCGTAATTATCCTTTATTGTCTTTAATGCAATTCTTGCCATATTTCCAGCAAATCCTACATCATCGATTTTTTTATTAGTATTAAAGACACCAAAAACGTTATAAATATTAATGTTATATTCCATAATTACAGTTTTTTTAATTTCATCATTTAATTTTAAAATTCTATTCTCCAAATCATTGTTATGTATCAATAAAATGAACCTATCAGCATAAACTCTTGAAATTAATTCATCCTTAGCCAAATTATTCAAGTATATATCATAAATTTCCTTTAACAAAGCATCGCTCTTTTGTTTACCAATTTGTTCATTGATATATTTAAATTTAATGCAATTAGCTAAAACAACAGCATAATCTTCACTGTTTTTGGCTAAAGTATTAGCATCAATAATAAAGCGGTTATAATTTAAGCCACCAGTTATATCATCAATACATTTATTTCTTTTAATCTGAATTCTACTAGATGAGAAAAATAGCAAAAAGCCAGTCAAAATAAGAATAATTGCAACACCAAATACCAAAAATGAAATTAAAATAAGATCAAATGCATTACTAATTGTTTTGTTAATTTCAATTGTTGGAACTGTAATAATAATATGCCAATCAATTGCTCCAGTATTATTCCCTTTGACTTTATCAAAGGTAGTAAAATATAAGAATGTATCTACTCCACTCAATTCTACATTAACAATTTTTGACTCGTTATTCTTGAAGGCTTCCTTAACAGGAAGATATTTTTCATCGCCCAATGCTCGTCTTAGAATTTTTAAAATATTAATCAATTCAAATTTTTGGTTTCCGGAAATAGCTACAAAATTTCCATCATGATTAGTAATAGCAACTGTTGCAGTGCCATTAAAGGCTGTTGCATTTAAATAATCCTTAAACTCTTCTATAGTTAAAACTCCAACAATGCCACAAAATGTATTTGATTCATCAGAATAGGGAACTGCAAATACCATTCTCTCACCAAGCTTATTAAAATATATATTATCAATATATGAATTCCCATTAATAATGATTTCAATGGCTAATTTTTCTTGAGCAATATTATAGGTTCTATCAGAAAATAAAATATCACCACTTGGAAGCAACAATCCTATTTGTTCGAAAGCTAATTTACCATCAAGTCCCTTTAATACATCATTATAATTCCTATTATCATCATAATTAATTAGCTGTTTAACCATAATAAGGTGTGAAAAATAAGAATCAATACTCTTATCAATATTAGTTTCAATTTGCTCTGAAACCACATTCATTGTGTTATTTGTTTCATTAATATTAAGCTCATATATTGAATTCTTTAAATAAATCATAGCTAAAGAAATAATAGCCAAAAAAACCAAAGTAATGCAAAAGCAAATGCCTAATTGTTTAATCTTTATGTTTTTCATTTCAGCATCAAAAAGTCTAAAGTTGCTGTTTTTATTCTCTTTACTATAATTTTTATTTAATGAATATAAAATATTATCGTCTAAAAAAGCTGCCCTCTTACCACTTTTCTTTGCCTTATATAATGCAACATCTGCAGTTTCAAACAAATAATCAAATGATAAAACATCTCCTTTAGTTTCTGAGAAACCCAAACAGGCGGTAACATTATCCCTTTTATTTTCACTTGGCTTATAGCTAATACTCAGTATTTTTCTAGCAATTTCAGTAAGCTCATCAGTCGATGGATTTTCAATAAAAATAATGAACTCATCTCCACCATACCTACCAAATAAAGCATCTCCAACCGCATTAGCAATCTCATTAGTAAACGATTTTAAAACCTTATCTCCTGCTAAATGACCGTATCTATCATTAATATTTTTAAAGTTATTTAAATCAACAATACCTAACGCATAACTCTTAGAAGCACCATTTCTTAAACGTGATTCAATTTCTTTAGTTATGTAGCTTCTATTATATACTGATGTTAAAAAATCAATATTATTATCCTTCTTCATATCTAGGTCATATAGTATAAAGACTGAACAATTAGCAATAGACTCATCAAAATATTTAATATCAAAAACATATTCATTACCATTATGTGCATCAAATTGAACCTTTTTCTTAGCACGCAAATATTCTAATAAAACATTAGAATCAAATTTAGCAATTGTATCAAGGATAACATTACGAAAAACACTATCAAAAAAAGCCTCATAATCATAATTTAAATATTTTTTTTGACTACATTGAACTATCTTAAGTGAATCTAAATTAACTGAAAAATAAATGTACATATCATCCATAGCCATAATTGAATCACATCCCTTCAAACATAAGTCTTATTATAACATAGAATTTAATAGTAAATAATTATCATAGCTTCCATCATTAAGAAGAGCATCTATAATTTCCATAACAACACTGTCATATGCATACTTATCTAAAAATACATTGATTTTGCCAACGATTAAATTGAAAATTTGTTCGTAATTTTCTTCGCTTAATTGAGTATTTAAAAGAGTGTTAATATCATAGGCAATATAATAAGCCTCATAATACCTATCAAAACTAATTACCTTAAAAAAATTTAAATACTTACTATAATTGTCTAAACTCGAACCTATAAATGAAATAGTTGGATTAATAGTATCAAGCTCATCATCATAGTTAGTTAATTCTGCGAATTTTAAATTATAATTATCGATTGCTAAAATTACAGCTTGTGTTTCACTTAAATTAGAAAGATAATTATCAATACTTTCTACATCTAAATTTTTCATCAAATTATTTAATACTTCATTTCTTTTATCACCTATAATAGCAAGCTCAACTAATACAGCATCTGTATACTCATCTAATGTATAAAGCTTATTAGTCTTAGGATTAATACTTTTATTTAAGAGTTCATTATTATAGCATCTAAGTTTAAAGAAATTATACTTTATTACAGTATCGTAATCAAAAAGATACTTGTTTTCAATTATTTCATATTTATAAAATAAATCAGTATAATTATTTAAATCAAATTCTTCACCCTCAACAAAGCTTGAAAATTCATCATTTGTTTCATTAACAATACTAGCCTTTAATGAATCCAATTTAATCAAGTTATCCTCTAATTCTTTAAAACCAAATAACCCAACGCAATCATTACTATCAGCAAAATAAACATCTAAATAGAATTTGATTCCCATTAAATAATTATCAGCAATAAAATAACTACCATAATATATCTTGTATAAATTACTATAATTTTCTATACTATAATCTAGGCTATTAAATAAATACAATAAATTTTGAAGTTCAAGCTTATATAAAGCTAAATCTTGATTAGTGGTTCTTGGCAAATTATTAAAATTATATCTATTAATTCTTTTGATAATATCATTATATGAGTCAATATCAAATGAATCACTGCTATAGCTAAAATTATTAATGTCATTCATTATTTCTTTTGAATTACTGATAATCTCTTCGTATTTGTTAGCTAATTTTAAAGCATTATCCCTATATGTAATATCAATTTCATTTAAAATATTTTCAGGAATCATTAAATAAGAGTCATAAAATTTACTATAGCTTATATTTGCAGAGACTAAAACCTTAACATCATCAACATTAAAATAATCAATTAATGACTTTACAGCATTAATAATAAATTCCTTAATGTAATTATATTTTTCCTCATCAATATTAATATCTAAATTTAAAACAGAAATATCTTTATTTAGAATGGCTAAAATATTATAAAAATCAGCATTGTAATCAAATTTAAACAAAAATTTATTGAAATTAATAAAGCCATCAAAGCTAGAAATATTAAGCTTATCATCCATGTGATTTACAATATTATCAATATATTCACTAGGTGTTTTTAAATATATATTAACCAAGCTATCTGTACCATATAGCATTATATCAGCCCATGCATTTTGATACCTTTCTATATTTGAAGCTATAATATAGAAATTATCATTTAATCTAAATTCTGATGAAGAATATATTGAATCATCCTCCAAAGTAAAAGGCTCATCTATTAAAATATAGATGTAACTCAAATATTTGAATTGACAAAATTCAAAAGCTTTACTATTAATTTTCTTTAATTTCGAATTGCTACCAATAACAAATGATATTATATTTAAGCTACTACAAGCATAACTAGAAATTAATTCAACGTTATCATCTAAAATATAAGAATCGTCATCAAAGCCACCAGCTATTGCATATAAGATACTACCATCATAGGAAACTAATGATTTATTAATAGCTTTAAAACTCAAATTATTTGAATCAACCTTAAATTCTTTACCATTCCATCCATAAAAAGCCTTTTGACCAACAGTTTTTACAGTTGAAGGCAATGTAAAATCAATACTTGTATTTTCGAAGGCTAAATCACCAATTTCAACTAACCCTTCATTTAATATAAGCTCCTCAAGACAAGCATTTTCATTAATAATATTAAATGCTCCTTCAAAAATGATTTCAACCTCCTCTGGCATTACAAACCTTTTTAATGTATTACCATAACAATACCTATAAAAAATCTTACCATCCTTACTATATAGATTGCCATCAATAGATTTAAACTTTTTATTATTATTATCTACATTAATGCTCTTTAAATTAGGAAAGCCAGAAAAAACATTTATTCCTATAGTTTCAACTGAAGCAGGAATATCAAATTCAATAAAATTAGTACAGTTTGAAAAAGCATTAGAACCAATAATTTCAATTTTATTTGATAAATTAACCTGATTCAAATCCATGCAATCAGCAAAGGCACCATTTCCAATTGAGATTAACTCAGAATCATTGAAATCAACTGTTTTTAAAGAAAAATTAAATCCAAATGAATAAGCACCAATTGACTTTATATTTTTAGGTAAAACTAAGCTAGTAATACCTGTAAAATAAAAGGCATAATCGTCTATCATTTCAATACTATCTGGCAAGCTAAAATTATTAAGAGTAACACTATTAAAGGCATTTTTACCGATATATTTAATATTAGAGTTATCATCAAAAACTAATGTTTTATTCAAAAAAGCCTCATTAAAATCACGCAAATCATGCATATCTCCCCATGGATCATCTTGATAAGCAAAATTATCTGCAATTTTACAAACAGGATATAAATCAATTGTTCTTGGAATATAAATGACATTAGATGTATTATCTAACCAAGCTTTTAAAACTACTTCATTATCGACAAGCTCATAATCAAATATATTTGTATAATCAACATCGTAGCCTGCATACAATGTTGTATTGCTTGATATAAAAAACTCATCTGCAATTCTAAATTCAACTCTTTTAGTTAACTCTTTATCATAAAACCACCCTGCAAATTTATATCCATCTTCCCTATTAGGTATTATTCCTTTAACACTAGCTATATTTTTTTTAGCATCTAAAGTCATGGATTCTAAATCATTATACTTTCCACCATTAAAATCCAACGTAAGATTAAATTCACATACCTTATATGAAACATCAACTGAAATACCATTATAGGTAACCCTAACAATATGTTCACCAAGAGTATCAGTTGTAAATAAGTCATAGCTGACGTTATCGTCAAATAATGAAAATGCTTTTTCTGAAGCATCAGAATATTTAACAATAACAGACAAATCTGTTAAATCAATTGTTGAACCAATTCCATATTCTTTCTTTAAGCCATCAACACTAATAGATGTAATATCTTTATCAGGCATGTTAATATCAGTATTCCCACTATTATTATTTGAATCACATGATGTAAGCATAGCTAAGCCAATAGAGGCAACAATTATAGCAATTTTTAATTTTTTCACTTGTTTATTTCTCCTTTGAAAAATCTAATCCACCATATCTATTATCAAGTTTAGGTACAGTAATATTTGTTTGATTATTTAATATTTTTTTAAATGTTTGAATTAAATCAACTTTTATATCTGTATCATCATACATATCATTAGAACTTAAAATTTTACTATCTATCAAAACAACAATTCTATCAGCCTTATTTAAATTATTACCAGCCTGATTATAAATATTAAGCCCACCTAATCCCTTAGAAATTCTAATTCCTGATATTAATGGAATTTGCTCTAAATCTGTGTACTTCTTAATAATATATTGAAGCTCATAAACAGAAATCTTTTTATAAACCAAATCAGTGTCATTAATAATAATATCAAGATCAGTTGATAACAAACCATCTGAATAAATGTTAGCCTTTAATAGATTATTATCTAATATAACAGCTCCAACATTCGCATATTTTCTTAGAGTATCAGTAAAATAATCCCCAATTTTACTTTCTCTTTTGTTAAAGGTTGATTCATCATAGTCAAAGGTTCCCAAAATATTAATTTCAAATGCGTCCGAATCAACTTTATAATTTCTTTTATCAATGACTTTGATTAAATCATCAATAGAAATGCTATTATTTAAATATTTAACTAAAGAATCAACATGGTCTTCAAAAATTTGAAAAAATGTATCAACAATAAAAACTCTACCATCCTCAATTGGTTTTATCATATTCTCATATTCACTACCAAGTTCAAGGTAAACATCCTTAACATATGAGATAAAACATTTATTATTTGATAGTCTTCTTGAATCACTACTCATAATAATTTGTCCTTCATTAGATGTGAAAAAATCAAAAAAAGTCTTTGCTGCATTATATTTATTACTTGATAAATTTTTGTTAACACCTAGATAAAATAATGGCTTAGATGCAATCCATTCTTGATTTTTGCCATTTCCAGCAAATGGATATAAAATAGAATTTTCTTGTTCAATTGCATCATAATATTGATAATCAATAGATGTTTGTAAAACCATTGATTTGCCATTAATATAATCATCAGCACCATCTAATAAAGTTTTATTTATATCATCTAAAGAATAATATGAATTATAATATAGCTGATGAAATTTTCTAAAAATACTTTTAAAATATTCACAATATTCACTATCGCTCATATTAGCATTTCCTTTTTTAAATTCCTTTAAAAAATAATTTCCCTTTGTAGTCGCTAAAAATTCAGGAAAAGCAATTTGCATAAGGGCAAATAAAACTGAATCATTACCACCAATAGTAGATGAGGTTATCTTAAGTTCTGAGGATTTTACCTTTGATTCACTTCTTTTAGCTAAGATTAAAAGCTCATCTAAAGTAGTAGGAATAGAAAAATTATATTTATTAATAATATTCAAATTGAAAAAATTAGCATAAAATCTACCTAAAGATGGAAAACAAAATAGCCTTTCATCATTATCCTTAATATAGCTTATAATACTACTTTGATATTTATTAACCATATCATCCAAGGTTAAATCTATCAAATAATTGCTACCAAATTCATTTGCAGTATTAAAACTATCAAAGGCAATAATATCAGCATTAATATCATTATGAGTAAGCTTATAATTTTTAACATCCTCATTTAAGGAAATATCAAGCTTAATTTGATAGACACCATCATATTTATCATTAAAAGCGGCAACAATGGTCTCTAATTCACTAGCCTGTCCTTCACTAGCACTAATTGTTAAATTCTCAAAATCATCTAAATCTATTTTGGTAGTACATCCACTTAAAAATAAGGTAATTACTATTAATAAAATAAAAGAATAAAACCTTTTCATTTAACCATCACGCTTTCTATATCGCATAAATTATACATTATTCAACATTTTTTTAAAATAAAAAGAGAAAATAAATAAAGGTAAAACTATATGAAAACGTATAAAAATCAAACAAAAATCAAAGAAAAAAATATTTTTTTGACAATACTCTTTAATATTAATCAAAAATGTAATATCATATTATAGTAATTAAATATTTACGGAGGATTAAATAATGAAACCAATTAAAGAAGGTAAAGTAAGAGAAATTTATGATAATGGTGATAGCCTAATTCTAGTAGCAACAGATAGAATTAGCTGTTTCGATGTTATTTTAAATAACACTGTTACCGACAAGGGTAAGGTTTTAACTCAGATGAGCAAATTCTGGTTTGACTTTACAAAGGATATTTGTAAAAATCATGTATTATCATTCGATGTTAATGATATGCCTCAATTCTTCCATGATAAGAAATTTGAAGGTAGATCATTAATGTGCAAAAAATTGACAATGATTCCAATTGAATGTATTGTTAGAGGCTACATCACTGGTTCTGGTTGGGCAAGCTATAAAGAAAATGGAACAGTATGTGGAATTAAATTACCAGTTGGTCTTGAAGAATCAGAAAAGCTTCCAGAGCCTATCTACACTCCTTCAACTAAAGCTGAAATCGGAGACCATGATGAAAATATCAGTTTTGAGCAAAGTATTGATGTACTAGAGAAGGAATTTCCTGGTCATGGACTTGAATATGCAACAAAAATTAAGGATTACACAATAGCAATCTATAAAAAGTGTGCAGATTACGCTTTAACAAAGGGTATCATTATTGCAGATACAAAATTTGAATTTGGTTTAGATGAAAATGGTGAGATTGTTATTGGCGATGAAATGCTAACACCAGATAGCTCACGTTTTTGGCCAGCAAACGAATATGCTAAAGGAAGAAGTCAAAGCTCATTTGACAAGCAATTCGCAAGAGATTGGTTAAAGTCTAATAAGCATAATTGGACATTACCACAAGAAATTGTTGATAAAACAATAGAAAAATACCTACAAGCATATAAAATGCTAACAGGAAAAGAATTAGAAAGATAATTATATATTAGAAAAGGGACTGTGAAAAAATCTAGGTTATTTCACAGTCCCTTTTGTTCTTTAAATTAAAAGTTTTGAATAATTTGTGTAGCAATTAGACGTGGATCACATCCATCAAGATATGCTTCCTTTATATCATTTTTATATGCGTTAATCATATAAGGAATCTCTAAAGAGCTAATTCCAACCTTAAAAATAAACTCTGATACAGCATTAATATATTCTTCAAAATTATTACAATTCATACAATACAATCAAATCTCGACTCATTACAAGATTTAATTTTCTCCTTCCTATTCATTTTACCAATTCCAAAACACTATTATAAACGCCACAAACCATATTTAAAATATCCTTATCTGGCATTGTTAAATCAGGAATCATAACAACATTAACACCTGCATAATGGGCACTTAATATTCCATTAGGTGAATCCTCCACTGCTAATACCTCATTAGGCTTAAGATTAAAATGCTCACAAACATTTAGGTAAATATCTGGATATGGTTTACCTCTTTTTAAAGATTTGACAGATAAAATTTCTTTAACATATTTGTCTAATTTATAATATTTAAGATGTAAACTAACCATATCCAAGCTTGATGATGTTGCTATAACAATTATATAACCTCTATTATACAAATTTTTAAAGCCTTCATAAATACCATCCTTAAGCTTAAATTTATTTTTAACTAAATAATCATTCATTATCTCTTTTCTTTTTTCTCTTACAACATTATATTGGTCTAAACCACCAAATAGTTTGCATGCAATACTTTTATCACAACTTCTTAATGATAACAATTCTTCATCAGTTAAATTAAATCCATATAAATATGAAGCACCTTTCCAAGCCTTAAAATATATAGTCTCTGAATCAACAATAACTCCATCAAAATCAAAAATTATATACTTAGATTTGCATAATTCATCTAACATAATACCACCTACAATTTATATTTAAATATTTTTTTCAACCAAAATATTTACAAATTCTTTTTACACCTTCAACACTCAAAATGCCTCACATTTTTCAGAAAAAATACTCTTTATAATAAAATTTGAGTAGTTTTAAATTTGCTTAATCCAATACTTCTTGTTCTAATTTAACATTTTTAGTTAGCATAAATACTGTATACATATCCAAAGAATTCCAATGATTTAGTATCATCCTTAACCGCATTTTCCATTGCACAGAGAATCTTAATTCCATTATCATCTAATTGGTATGTTACTTTTATTCCTTCAAAATCCTCAATTAACCAACCACATTTTACATAATATCTAACCTTATCATAAGCCCAAGCTCTAATATCATTTTCCACTTCTTGAGTTTCATCATCAAATAAATTTGTTGAGAGATTATCCACATATTCAATTATCCAATCTACTATTTCCTCTTTACCTACCAGAAGATTATCTAATGACATCTTATTGTTAATTAAAACTAACAAATCATAATTTGCTCTAATATCTCCATTAGTAAATGGATTAAAAAAACTTGATTTAACTAAGTCAAAAAAGCTATTTGCCATCAAAATGCCTCCATTTTATTTAAATTAGTTCACATTATTAGAATTATAACATAGTTCTAAATAAAACTAAAGTTTTATAGTTAATAAAGAATTATTGCTTGGAGCATATGAAAAGAATATTGGTTGTAAATTCAAAACTAAAAGTGCAAAGTCATCTAAAACAGCTTCATCTAATAAATCAGCTTTCGAGTGTAATAGTATAAATAAAGGTTTAACTAGGCTATTTAAAAAAGAAAGTATTCAACAATTATGCATATAAAACCTTCAATTTTAAGTGTAATAAATAAATAAAAAAATGCATATAAAAAGCGATATTTTTGGCTTAGACAAGCCATTTTTTGTAAAATAAAAAGACCCAGGTTGAGAATTCCTGAGCCTTTTTATCTTTTTTTGCAATTTTATTACAATCAAACAAATAATTATCTCTTAGAGAATTGTGAAGCACGACGAGCTTTCTTAAGACCATACTTCTTACGTTCCTTAGCACGTGGATCACGTGTAACTAAGCCAGCAGGCTTTAATACAGCACGATAATCAGGATTAGCTTCCATTAAAGCACGTGTAATACCTAAACGGATTGCACCAGCCTGACCAGTGATTCCACCACCAAATACATTAACTAAAACGTCAAACTTATCAACATTTTCAGTTAACTCAAGTGGTTGTAAAACATCTAAACGTACAGCTGCAGATGGGATATAATCCTCAAATGCACGACCATTAATTGTAATTGCACCCTTACCTGGTCTTAAATAAACGCGGGCAACAGAGCTCTTACGACGTCCTGTTCCTAAATACTGAACTAATTTCTTTGCCATTTATATATCCTCCCTTATGCCTTTACTACGAATTCTACTGGTTTTTGAGCAGTATGTGGATGTTCTGCACCTGCATAAACATATAACTGCTTTCTCATTTGATCACCAAGCTTAGTATGAGGTAACATACCATAAATAGCTTGTTCAACCATTCTTGTAGGATACTTAACCATAACTTCTTTTGCAGTTAAAGTCTTAAGACCACCACTGTATTCAGAATGTCTACGGTATAATTTGTCATCCCACTTATTTCCAGTTAAAGTGATTTTGTCAGCGTTAATAACGATAACATTATCTCCGCAGTTTACATGTGGAGTATATGTTGGCTTATGCTTACCTCTTAAAAGTGAAGCAACAACTGTTGCTAGACGTCCTAAAGTTAAGCCGTTTGCATCAACTACGTACCAACCGTGTTGAACTGTTTGATTGTTTGCCATGAAAGTTTTATTATTCATTGCGATTTCCTCCTAAGTTATTTTAATAATTTTAATAATTTAGGGCAATTGTGGATAATTGCTTAAAAATGTACCGCTAGTATTCTATCTCATATATTTCAAATAGTCAAGTTTTATTTGCTTTTTCATTAAATTTTTAATGTTGTAAACACAAAAAAATTTTGAACTTCATTAATTTTATAATATTTATTAATTAAAACCGCTTTAATAAAATCATTTATTTGTTTTTTCTCAAATTTCTACGTTGAATTAAAATTTAACATGCATATTAAAAACAACATAAATTGCAACATATGATCCTATTGTAACTAAAATATATGGCAAGCCTAAAACAATATTTTTTATAAAACCTGATAACTTGTTGGTTACACCTTTTAGTTCTCTTACTTCAACATCAATTATTCTTTTGTCTTTTTCATTATATTTATAATATTTAAATTTATTACGATTTATCTGTAAAAACTTCTTAACTAATACTACATTTAAAATTGGGATGGCATACAAAATTAATGATAAAAAATAAGCATATGCAATAACACCATATTTTAATGATGATAAAACAAAATATATTACCGCAGGAACAAAAGTTACAAAGGATACTAAAAAGGAAATTAATATTATAACTTCTTTATCACTACTATTTAATATATCTATCCATTCTATATTACCTAAATATAAATCAGCTAGAAATTGGTGAATACTTGTATTTTATTTATTTGCACAAATAGCACCAAATCTGATTGTAAATGCTGAAGCACCAAAAACAAATACACAAACTTTTGAAAGCTTATTTAAAAATATAAATAGCTTGTATGTCTTATTATAATTTAATGCTAGTATCGAATTACCTAATATTTTTAAAACAAACATTGTAATTATATTAAAAAATAAACATACTAAAGAGAGATTAAGTACATATTCCATAGTAAATACCTCACTATCTTTTTTTAGTATTATCTTTGAAAAAATTGCATACATTGATACAGCTAAAAAGAAAATACAGGATTTTATTCTTTGTTTTTTGTTTGAATTCCCATCGTTGAAGCATGAACCTTATATTCATCAACAACCACAGACTCATCTAATTTTTCACTTAAAGTCATAACTAAACATCACCCGTTTAACTTATTTTACAATTTTTTGCAAAATAAAACAAGGGATAAAACACCCCTTGTGTATTTTTATACATATTTTACTTTCCTAAGACTTCAAACAATCTCTTAGCAGCAATGGCTGGACCATCATGCTCCATTCCAGGAACAGCAAGTCTTGTGTGAAGGACACCAACTGGAGTACCATCCTCGAATAGCTTATTAAATGCCTTATCAATTATTACTCTAGTTTCAGCTTCTCTTTGAACAGGTCCAAATGGATTAGCGAAGAATGATTCAGTCATACCAGTTTCCTGAGTTGTTCCCTTTGCGCGACGAGCTCCACGAATAAATATTTGTTTAGCCTCTAAAGCAGAATGATAGAATTCAACAGGATCACTAATTTCTTCATCATAATTATTAGCATATAAAACCATATCAACCTTATAGCCCTTCATAATTTGAGGGTATGTTGCTACAGGAATTACTAAACGAGAATTTGTTTTATCTGGATTCATAAAAATCGCACGATCCATCTCACGATAAGCATAGCCGCCAGTCATATCGTCTAATCTAACAAAAGCTCCAATTTCTGTACCATAGGCTAATAAATTACCAGCCTCGTCAAATTTAAATGTTCCCATATCATCAAATATTGTTAATTGTGAAGAAATATTATCTCCTGCGTAAGAGCTTAATGCTTCAAGTGATTCACTCTTTCCAGCACCGGAATCGCCAATAATAACAACATTCTTTGTAGCTCCAGATTTCATTGTAATATGAACACATGCACCATGAAGTGGTAAGAATCCCTCGTCAATCATCTTAACATTATATAATGTAAGAAGCATCTTCTTCATATATCCAAAATAATCAATTGATGAATTATGAGGTGCAACACCAACATAAATATCATTTTCTACATCATGATAAAAATATGATTCATCATCATAATCAGCACCATAAACATAAAGTAAATCAGGTTTTTGTCCTTTAACCTCGGATACAGGAACAAACTCAAACAAATTACAAATTGTAACACCATGAGCTAAATAATCTCTATGGAAATAAACATAAGCTAAGGCACTACCAACTTTTGCAGCATAGCAATAATATTCAGAAGCCTTAAAATGATCTTTAAACCAATTAATTGGATTTTCCTTTGCTTCTGGATATGTACCAGTTCTCTTATTCTTTTCTGAATATGAAATAAATGGTGGTCTAATTAAAATTTGTTCAATTGCTTCAGCCTTAGCCAAAAATGCATATGGAGAATCCTTTTTCATCCATTCATTTTTAGTAATTAATAGTGCAGCATTAACACCTGCAGGTAATTGACGATAAATTGGGAATTTAGCGCCATAAAGTTTTTCACAAATTGTACGATATGTTTTTAAAACAACCTCATTAAATTCATTTTGAGCCTCAATAAAGCTTGATGATTCTACACCATCCTTAGTAACTCTTGAATAAATGACACCATATCTTTCAAGCTTTCTCCAATAATCATAGAAGTTTTGAACTAAATCATATAAAACCTCTCTTTTTTCTAATGCTTGATTAAAGAATGGATCCATTGTTGAAATTTCATCAATAGAAAAGCTTAGCAAAAGCTTAAACAATTTAATTGTAGCTTTTTTAATTTCCTTTTTAGGAAAAATCTTTAAAACACATAAATATGTTTGATTTTCGGTTTTAAACAAATGATCAACATATCTACCCCAAACATCAGCAAAGCATTCACTAGATAAAATCTCATTTTCTGTTTTACAGAATTTCTCAGAGAAATTCATTACAACCTGTCTTTTTCCAATTGCATATTCCATTTTATCCATCCTCCTAGAATAATCCCTTTATTTTACCATCAACAACATCCATCTTATTAGCAGCTGGAACTTTAGGTAAACCTGGCATTCTCATAATATCACCAGATAATGCAACAACAAAACCAGCACCAATTGAAGGAGTAACTCCACGAATAGTGACTAAGAAATCCTCAGGTCTTCCTAGTAGCTTAGGATTATCTGACAAGGAATACTGAGTTTTGGCCATACAAATTAATGAATTTCCATATCCAAGCTTTGTAAGTCTGGCCATTTGATTTTTAGCATCCTGAGTAAACTCTACATCTTTTGCTCCATAAATTTCTTTACAAATTGTAGTAATTTTCTTTTTTAATGTATCTTCTTCATTGTATAAGAACTTAAATTCTTTAGTGTTATTATTAATTTCATCAATAATCTTATGAGCAAGGTCAATAGCACCTTCTCCACCCTTAGCCCATACATCTGATAAGCTAACAGGATAATTATTACTAACTGCCCAATCCTCTAAAGCCTTAAGCTCAGCCTCTGTATCTGTTGAGAATCTATTAATAGCAACAACATAAGGAAGACCAAATTTAGTTACATTTTCAATGTGCTTCTCTAAATTCTTAAAGCCCTTTTGTAAAGCCTCAACATTCTCTACACATAAATCCTCTTTTTGTACTCCACCATGCATTTTTAAAGCGCGTATAGTAGCAACGATAACAACAGCTGAAGGCTTAATACCTGCCTCACGGCATTTAATATCAATAAATTTTTCAGCACCTAAATCTGCCCCAAAGCCAGCCTCTGTAACAGTAAAGTCTGAGTAGGACATTGCCTTTTTAGTTGCAATAACAGAATTACAGCCATGAGCAATATTAGCAAAAGGTCCACCATGAATAAAGCATGGTGTATGCTCAAGAGTTTGAACTAAATTAGGACAAATAGCATCCTTTAAAATCATCATCAAGGCACCTGTTATTCCTAAGTCCTTAATAGTAACAGGCATTCTATCATAAGTATATGCAACAACAGTACGATCTAGTCTTTTTCTTAAATCCTCCATATCAGTTGCAAGACACAATATAGCCATTATTTCAGAGGCAACAACAATATCAAAATGATCCTCACGAACAACACCATTAGTAGGTCCACCCATACCAATGACACAATTACGTAATGCTCGGTCATTCATATCAACAACACGATGCCATATTACGCGTGTTGGATCAATATGAAGCTCATTACCTTGATAAATATGATTATCTAAAATTGCAGAAACAGTATTATTTGCAGCCTCTATAGCATGAAAATCACCAGTAAAATGTAAATTAATATCTTCCATAGGCACAACCTGAGCGTAACCTCCTCCTGTTGCACCACCCTTTACACCTAAAACAGGTCCAAAGCTTGGTTCACGTAAAGCAATAACACTTTTATATCCCAATCTTGTAAATGCGTCTGCAAGACCAATAGTTGTTGTTGATTTGCCTTCTCCTGCAGGTGTAGGATTAATTGCAGTAACCAAGATTAATTTACCATTTTTATCACCATGAGCATTTAAATTAACCTTAGCCTTATATTTTCCATAGCATTCTAAATCATCCTCTTTAATTCCTAAAGACTTAGCAATATCAACAATATTTTTCATTTCAGCTCTTTGAGCAATCTCTAAATCTGTCATCTTTCAAATTCCCTTCAAATGTTTTTCTATGAAAATCAATTGTTTTTTAAACATACACAATTATGATAACATACTAAAAGTTTATCTAAAAACAATTTTTAATTGTAAACGTTTTCTGTTATACTAAACTAACTGTTCTTTGATTAAAATCACAAATAACCTTTTCATCCCTACTAGTAGGAATATTTTTACCAATAAAATCAGCACGAATCGGAAGCTCTCTATGACCTCTATCGACAAATACAGCAAGTTCAATTTTAGCAGGTCTACCGACATCCATAACCGCGTCCATTGCTGCTCTAACTGATCTTCCTGTGTATAAAACATCATCAACTAAAACAACAATTTTTTCCTCAATATCTTGATTAAACTTAACAATAACTCCATCAAGCTTTTTATTATCATCACGATGTGATCCAATATCAATGATTTCAACTGGAATTAAAACACCTTCAATTTCATTAATTAATTTTTGAAGCTCATAGGCAATTGGAGTTCCTTTTTTTTCAATTCCTACAAGAACAAGCTTAGTTAGATCATCATTTCTTTCAATAATTTCATGAGTCATTCTTTTTAAGGTACGATTAAACTGTTCTGTTTCAATAATAGTTTTCATAGTTCACCTCTATAATAGAGAAAAGAAGCCGAGTAAACGGCTTCATTTATCTTATTCTTCGTCTTCTTCAATGTTTGCGTTATGATAAATTTCAGATACATCATCGCATTCTCTTAATGCTTCTAATAATCTTCTGAATTTAGCTTCATGCTCTTCATCAAGATCAACGTATGTAGTTGGAATTAAACCAACCTCACAATCTTCAAATTCAAGCTCTGGTTTTACAGCTAATAATGCATTCTTAATATTTTCAAAATCACCTGGCTGAGCAAGAATTGTAACAAATCCATCATCATCAGTAGACATATCTTCAAAATCAGCTTCACCGGCCATTAATGCTTCCATCGCTTCATCTTCAGTCATACCATCAAATACAAACTTAGATTTACGATTAAACATATAGCTTACAGATGTACCGATAGTACCACCTGTTCTATTGAAGGCTGTACGAACCTCAGTAAATGTACGATTATCATTATCAGTTAAGCACTCAACAATAACTGCAACATTACCAGAACCATATCCTTCATAAATCTTCTCTTTAGTAGCACCAGATGTAACACCTTTTGCCTTTTCAATTGCACGAGCAATAACATTGGCTGGACATTGATCCTTCTTAGCACGAGCAATAACATTTTTTAAGCTTTGATTCATTTCTGGGTCAGGTACGCCTGTCTTTGCAGCCTGGAATATTTCTTTACCCCATTTTGCATATTTTGCAGATTTCATTGCAGCTGTTTTAGCCATAGATGCTGCACGTACTTCATGAGCTCTTCCCATAATTTTACACAACCTTTCGAGTCAAAAATTTAATTTTTACTTACATATTATATAAGAAAATGCCTTATGTTTCAATATTTTCTTAAAAAAGAGTTACAATTTTTCAAGAAAAAAGTAACTCAAACAAAATATTATTTATTTTTCGGGCTTAACCATATACAAAATACCAATAGTACCTCTTCCACAATGGCTAGAAATAACACAGCCAGCCACAGTAGAAATAATATCTACATTAGGAAATTCACTCTCTAAGATATTTCTAATATATTTTTCAGATTCATAAGCCAAAGAGTGAGTAATTAAAATGTGATCAGTATCTAATCTATCTCTATCACTAATAATTTGCTTAATCATTTGATCAAGAGCAAATTTCATTTTACCAATAGGTTTTTTTTGAACATGCATTTTACCATCTCTAACTGCAATAATTGGTTTAATTCTTAAAATCGAACCCGCAATAGCTGCAACGCTTGAGCATCTTCCACCTTTATGTAAATATTCCATGGTTTCAATTGCAAATTGAGATAAAACAAGCTTATTATCACGATTTAGCTTTGAGGAAATTTCACTTGCACTATCACCATTATCTCTATACTTGCAAGCCTTTAAAACTAAAAGGCCAATACCAGTCGATAAATTCATAGAGTCAACAACAAATATTTTGTCAGGTGCAACCTCCTTAGCAGCCATCAACGCATTTTCATAGGTTCTACTCATTGCCTTAGAAATACCAGTAAAAACAATTTCATCACCAGATGATACAATATTAGTAAATGTATCAATAAAAGTTTGAACTGGGACTGCAGCAGTCTTAGGAAGCTCATTAACCTCATCAACTATTTTATATAACTCCTCTGTTGTAATATTTTCACCATCTAAATAAGAAGCATTTGAAAAATTAACTGACAAAGGTAACACTAAAACACCAAGTTTATCAAGAATTTCTTTACCTAAATCATTTGTAGAATCAGTTATAATTTTAACCATTTTATCCACCTTAAAAATTAAAGGCTGGTATTTTAGCAATAATTTTATTATCAAAAAATTATTACCAATACAGCCTTATTAATTAAATCAATTATGTGTATTATTATCCTTTACTAATACATCGTGTGCTCCACCTTCAACGATAGAAACACTACTAACAAGGGTTAACTTAGCTTTAGATTGCAACTGTGGAATTGTTAATGCACCACAATTACACATAGTATGACGAATCTTACTTAAAGTAACATCCATACCATCATGAAGTGGTCCAGCATATGGAACATAAGAATCAACACCCTCAACAAATGAAAGCTTCTTAGAGCCACCTAAGTCATATCTTTGCCAGTTACGAGCTCTTGCAGATCCCTCACCCCAATATTCCTTAACATAGTTACCATTTATAAATAACTTTTGAGTAGGGGATTCGTCAAATCTAGCGAAATATCTACCAAGCATACAGAAATCACAGCCCATAGCTAAAGCTAGAGTAATATGATAATCATGAACAATACCACCATCTGAACAAATAGGAACATAAATACCAGTTTCCTTGTAATATTCATCACGCGCCTTAGCAACCTCAATAACTGAAGTAGCTTGTCCACGACCAATACCCTTAGTTTCACGAGTAATACAAATAGAGCCTCCACCAATACCAATCTTAATAAAATCAGCACCACAATCAGCCAAGAAACGGAAGCCCTCAGCATCAACAATATTACCAGCTCCTACCTTGACAGTATCACCATATTTATCACGAATCCACTTAATAGTGTTCTTTTGCCATGCAGAAAAGCCCTCAGATGAATCAATACATAAAACATCAGCACCAGCCTCAACTAACGCAGGAACTCTTGTTTCGTAATCCCTAGTATTAATACCAGCACCAACAATATATCTCTTTTTAGAATCAAGTAATTCCAAAGGATTTTCCTTATGAGAAGCATAGTCCTTACGGAAAACAAAAGCAACTAAACAACCATTATCATCAACAATTGGTAAAGAATTTAATTTATTTTCCCATATAATATCATTAGCTTCCTTTAATGTTGTTCCTTCTTTAGCTACTACAAGCTTGTCAAGTGGAGTCATAAATGAAGAAACCTTCTCATCTAGGCTCATACGTGAAACACGATAATCTCTTGAGCTTACAATACCTAAAAGCTTAGAATTTGCAGTACCATCAGCAGTAACCGCAATAGTTGAATGTCCTTTTTCTTCCTTCAACTCTAATACATCCTTTAATGTTTGATCAGGTCTAATATTAGAATCTGAAGCTACAAAACCAGCCTTATAATTTTTAACCTTTCTAACCATTTCAGCCTGTGATTCAACAGATTGAGAACCATAAATGAACGATACTCCACCCTCTTTAGCAAGTGCTACAGCCATAGTATCATTAGATACAGATTGCATAATTGCTGAAATCATAGGAATATTCATTGTAATTGCTGGTTCCTCACCCTTTTTAAACTTAACTAAAGGAGTTTTTAATGAAACTCTATTAGGAATACAATTTTCATCACTATATCCTGGAACAAGTAAATATTCACTAAAGGTATGTGATGGTTCATTATAATAAAATGCCATAATGCCCTCCAAAAAATTTTCTTTAGTAGATTTTAACATTTTTAACTATTAAATTCAATAACATTTCTAACCTTAATAACACATTTTTAAACCAAGAATAATTTATAGATTATATAATACATTCTTGTTTCTTTTTCAAAATAAATTTACCAATTATACAAACCAAAATATATACTATTAACATCAAAATAAATCCACAAAACATATCAATAAAATAATGTTGTTTTATAAAGATAGTTGACAACATACAGCCAATACCACATATAATACCAATTATAATAACCCAAATAGGAAGTCTCTTTTTATCAACGTTAGGAATAAATATGCTTAAAATAAGCATAGCACATCCACCAATAGAATGAATACTTGGGAAACAATTTAAAGCCATTGGATCACTTGCATATATAGCATTTATTCCATAATCAAATAGCTTAGATATACTATCAACCTCACTAATAGGAAATAAATAATCAACACCATACCCAGGCTGTCTTTCCATTCCTACATTATAACAAAGATAAATAATAAAACAAATTGCACAAGAAATAGCATAAGCGGTTAATACATTCCAATATTTTCTCTTATCAATAAAGGAAATGCGCCATAATAATAATTCTGGAACAAAATAATGAGTATAATAAAATATTAGCATATACTTAACAAATGGAATATGCTTATCAATTTCCATATTAAAATAATGAGTGGTAGTATTTACCACAAAACATATAGTGTATAATCCCCACATAGCTAAATAAAACAAAATTGCAAGCAGCAAATAATATAAATTATGTTTAACCATAAAATTATTAAATGAACTCTTTGAGTAACAATTATAAATTCTCATATAATTCACCTATTTTTTCTCCATATTTTACAATAACCTCATTACCAAGTTTAGTTTCATCTATAAAAACATCATCAATTTTAACACATGGCTTAACAAGTAAAACAATAGTTGAACCACCAAATAAAAATTTTCCTTTTTCTTCACCCTTTTTAAAAGAATAATTACCATGATAATTATCAATCTTTCCAACCATCATTGCCCCAACCTCAATTTGAACAACATCAGAAAAATGATCAGTGTGCAAAATACTATATTCTCTACTATTAGTTTTAAAAAAATTATATTTTTCTAAAGCAATTGGATTAACAGTATGAAAAATTCCTTTAATATGAACATTCTCACCCTTAGTACCACTATCTATATAGCAATATCTATGATAATCATCAACACACAGTCTAAAAACAAGGGCATATCCATCAATATACTTTGAAGCTAATTCCTCATCATTAACTAAATCAGATAGCTTATAATAAGAATTTTTTATGTTAAAAATACTATCCTTATTAATCTTATAAACAGACAGTTTAGAATCACAGGGACTAATAAAAGCCTTCAAATCATAATCAATACTTCTTCTATTAGGCTTAATTTTTCTACAAAAGAAATCATTAAACGAATTAATACTATCAATTTCATAATCACAAACATTAATATTATTTCTTTTTATAAACCCTTTAATACCAAGCTTTGACAACTTTGTAGATAAAATAAAGCCACCTAGCTTAGAAACAAAAGGACGTGTTAAAATAAACAAAAACGCCCTACCAATAAAAAATCTATATAAAAATTTTTGTCCTTTTGATGCATCATCTTCTTTAACAATACTTCTATTTCTTGATACTATCATAAAATCAAACCATTTATCTTTAAAATAAGCTCAACAACAAGCAAAGCAATAAAAATAAGCATTAAGATGATAACCATAATAATGGATGTCTTTGTGCTAGGCTTAGGAATCCTAATTTTAACAATATAACCAATAGTTAATAATCCTAAAACAACAGCATATACTATATAGAAATAATTAACACCAATAAGAGGATGAAATAGCATTAAAAAAGGAATTATAATAGCTGAGGTTGTAATAGGCAAGCCATAAAATACACTTTTTTCGCCAGGAGCTTTATTAAACTCAACTACATTATAATAGGCTAAACGAATCATACCACAAACAATAAATAAAATTAAAATAGGCCAAAAATACCACTGTTTCATACCAACACAATAGCCAATACATAAAGGTAGGCAGCCAAAGCAAACTAAATCACACAAAGAATCAATCTCAATACCAAAATGCTTCTCATTGTCAGTTCTATCCTTCTTTGTTCTTGCTATCTTACCATCAAATAAGTCACAAATACCACTAACAGCAAGCATTATTGTGGCTAAATATGGATGCATTGACAATGCAAAACAAATACCAGCTCCACCAAAAACAAGCGAAAAATAAGTTAACCAAACAGTATAATTATAATAACCAACCATAATAATAACCTCCCTAATTATGTGTTTTAATATTAATCAATTGCTTAACAACAACAAATATTCCAGTAACAATTAGTGGAACATAGAAATTAATAGCTCGTGTTAATAACATTGCTGAAGCAACAAATGAAGAATCTCCAACTTCATAAACAATACCAAAAACAAGTACATATAAATATTCAGATATACCCACTCCACCAGGAAGCGGTAATGAATCAACACATAAGGCAATAATTACCTGAATAGAAAACAACTCAATGAAACCATATCCAGATAATTCAACAAATTTACTTTTAAATGCCAAATAAACAAAATAACTAATCGAAAAGAAAGCAATTCTTTGAATGAAATTATATAATAATGCTAAATAAAACTCCTTTTTATTAGTTCTAATAAGCAAAGCACCCTTCTCATAATTATCCATTTTTCTAATAAAATTTTTAGAAATGGTAATAGGATTTTTAATAATATGCAATTTACTTAGCAAAAATATAAATCTAACTCCAACACTTTCAACCCATACTCTTTTATGAGCAACTAAAAAACATAAAGTTATTAAAAAAACATTAATAATAAGACCTATTATAAACAATACAACTAAAATAGGATACCTAAATAACAAATTATGACAACATATAGCAGAAATCAAAGATAAAATAATAAGAACAATTTTAAATAAAGCTGTATTAATTAATAAAACTAATGTTGAATTTGTTAAATTGATATTATCCTTTTTCATATAATAGGCAACCATCGGTTGTCCACCTGAACAGCTAGGTGTAATACTACAAAAATAATAATCAATAGCTGAATATAAAAAATTTGCTTTTCTAGAAACCTTAATTTTTTGAGCCTTAAATAACTCCCTCATTGCTACGCCTTCAAAATAGATGTAAACAAAAATCATTAAAACTCCAATAAAAACATATTTAAAATCAACAACTCTAATTACCATCATCAATTCATTAAAGCTATATTTTGTAAAAAGAACTACAAATGTAACAACAATAAGTAGAATTAAAAACAAAATACTTAAAATATATTTAATTTTTACTTTTTTCTTTTCCCCATTTTGCATATTTATAATCCCCTATTGTATAATTATATTCTATTTGTAATCATTTTACAAACAAAAGAATAACAAAGCTTAAATTTTCTCATTTCTTCAATAAAAACTTCTAATTTTTAGATACTTATTTAATTTTTGAAAACATAAATTTTATAAAATTGCAGTTTCCCAATAAAATAAAAGGCCCAGATAAATCTGAGCTATATAAAATTATTTATTTTCTGTCTTTAAATTAACATCCAATTGATTAAATGGAATTTCAATACCATTAGCTTCAAATTGCTTCCTAATTTCATCAAGTAAGTAGAAATTAACAGTCCAATAATTACTATTCTTTGTCCAAACTCTAACAAATAAATTAATTGAAGAATCAGCATATTCACCAATTTCAACAAATGGAGCAGGAGTTGTAAAAATTAAAGAATTTGAAGCACAAACATTTTTAATAATCTGTTTTGCCTTGTCAACATCAGATGCATATGATATAGACATAATAACATCTACTCTACGATCATCCTTAACTGAAACATTAACAATAACATTATTTGCTAAAGTTCCATTTGGAATATAAATAACCTTATTATCAGGTGTAACAATATGAGTATAGAATAACATAATATCCTCAACAGTACCTGATTGTCCATTTGAAGTAATATAATCACCAATCTTAAATGGTCTCATAATAATAATGATAATACCACCTGCAAAATTAGCTAAAGTTCCTTGTACAGCTAATGAAATACCTACACCTAATGAAGCAACAACAGCTGAAATAGATGCAGTCTCAATTCCAACATAACCAACCAAGCAAATTAACACTAAACATTTTAAAGTAATTTTAATAATATTATTTGTTACTCTTGCGATAGTTTCATCAACATGCTTTCTTTGTAATTTCTTATAAATCTTCTTTGAAATAAAATTAATAACTCTAAAGGTAATAAACATCAACAATAAGGCAATAACAACCTTAATACCAGTATTTGTTAACCAATCTACTATCTTAGCCCAAATAGCTTCCCAAGTAACCTTGCTTGTTGCCTCTGCTTTAGTAGCAGCATCAACGGCCTCTTCTAAAAACATCCTTTACTTCCTCCAACATTTTCACATAATTTGTCTATATTTTTCCACTTTAATGCATTATTTATTCCACATTTATTTTATACAATATAGTTGTCAATAAATAAGACAGAAAGGAGAAGAAAATTCTTTATCAATCAATCTCCCCAAGAACGCTAAAAATTTTTCCTGATAAAGAATTTTTAAATAGATTCAGACTAGCTTGACTTTATCAAGCTAGTTTTTTTTATAAATTACTTTATAATCTTCATTCCACCCATATATGGCTGTAATGCAGCTGGAATATTAATACTACCATCCTCATTATAATTATTTTCAAGTACAGCAATTAATCCTCTTGGAGAAGCTAATACTGTATTATTTAAAGTATGAACTAAATAAGTACCATCATCACCCTTAGTACGAATACCAAGTCTTCTTGCTTGGGCATCACCAAGTGTTGAACATGAACCAACCTCAAAATACTTCTTTTGTCTTGGACTCCATGCCTCAACATCACAAGATTTAACCTTTAAATCTGCTAAATCACCAGTACAGCATTCTAACGTACGAACTGGAACATCCATACTTCTAAAAAACTCAACAGTATATGACCACATTTTATTATACCAAGTCATAGAATCCTCAGGCTTACATAAAACAATCATTTCTTGTTTTTCAAATTGATGAACACGATAAATTCCACGTTCCTCTATACCGTGAGCACCAACCTCCTTACGGAAGCAAGGAGAATATGATGTTAAAGTAATAGGTAACTCACTTTCCTTAACAATTTGTCCTTTAAATCTACCAATCATTGAATGTTCAGATGTACCAATTAAATACAAATCCTCACCTTCAATCTTATACATCATATTTTCCATTTCAGCAAAGCTCATAACACCATTAACAACGTCAGAACGAATCATAAATGGTGGAATACAATATGTAAACCCCTTATCAATCATAAAATCTCTAGCATATGATAGCATAGCTGAATGAAGTCTAGCAATAGGACCCATTAAATAATAAAAGCCATTACCAGATGTTCTACCTGAAGCATCTTTATCAAGACCATTAAACTTAGCAATAATATCAGCATGATATGGTATTTCATAAGAAGGTACAACTGGCTCACCAAATTTTTCAATTTCAACATTTTGTGAATCATCACGTCCTACAGGAACAGATGCATCAACTATTTGAGGGATAACCATCATTTTCTTTAATAAATTAGCATTTAATTCAGTTAAAAGTGGATCGATTTCACTAATACGTTCATTGTTTTTAGAAACAATGGCCTTAATCTCATTAGCCTTATCAACTTCCTTATTACGCATCAATGTACCAATTTGTTTACTTAAATCATTACGAGATGCTCTTAATGCCTCACCCTCAGCCTTTAAAGCACGGATTTCCTTATCAATTTCAATTACCTCATCAACTAAAGGTAACTTTTCATCCTGAAACTTCTTCTTAATGTTTTCTTTTACAAGTTCAGGATTTTCTCTTACAAACTTAATATCTAACATAATAATCTCCTTTTTAAAATATAAAAAGTCCTTAGAATAATCTAAGGACGAATTATCGCGGTGCCACCTTATTTCTAGTAAAAACTAGCGCTTAAGCTCTTTAACGCAGAGATACGCTTTCTATCAAGGATAGATTCATTTAATCGTTTTATTGCTTCACACCACCCAGCAACTCTCTTAAAAAGCTACCTTAAATTACTAATTCCCATCACTTAGAAATATACGAAATAATTATATCAATTATCATTATTTTTTTCAATAACTTCATTATTTTTTTCTTCAACTTTTTTTGAAGCATCATCATGCTTTAATTCTGATTTAATGTAGAAATAACCGATAATACAACCAATGATTACTATAACTAAAACAGTAATAAAATCTATATACCATAAATGCCACAATGAATCAAACCAAATTCCATACACTAACGAAGCAAATAAAATATAGAAAAAAACTACTGTTAAATTTTTCCATTGTTTTTTTATTAAATCCCTAATTTTCATTACATTCACCTTAAAAATCAATAATATGATACATCATTCTAGCAATCTTTTTACCAGATTCAGTTTTAAAAACATTATCATATGTTTTCAAAATGGTTGGTTTATTAGAATCATCAGCTAAATTAACCAAACAATCAGCCTCAACTAATATTTGAAAATCAATCCCATCAATTTTACTATAGGTATGATGATGTCCAACAATAAAACAAATACGTTCTATCTCATCTGGTGTAAACATAAGCTGCATTAAAAAAGATTTGGCAATATCAGGACCAAGTTCTTCTTGCAATTTAGAATCAGAACGTCCATAAAGCTCTTCTGCTTTCTTTATGCCAATATCATGAACTAAAGCTGCAGCCTCAAGATTAAATAATGTAATATTATCTAAGCCTTCCTCTTGACCAATTATTTTAGCAAGACTATGAACCATTATAAAGTGTTGAATTCTTTTAGTATCACCCTCAAAATATTCAATCATCATTAAATAAAGCTTCTCAATTCTATGATCCATATAACCGCCTCCAATTTATAACTATAGATTCCAATTTTCTAATAAACAAAATACAATTAAATTAAGATAATAAATATTTATATTATATTAATTTGAATTATCATCAATTTTCTTTAAACCTAAATCATTTATCAATTTATTAAATGATTCTTTAAATAAATCCTTAGGCTCCTCATAATTCAAGCATTTAAATTTATTAGGCTCTTGATATAAAAGTGAAGTTAAATAAACCTTATCGCCTTGAATAGTAAAATCAGGAAGTTTCTTTAAATTATCCTCATCTATACTTTCAAAGATTTCAACACCAATAAATTTGGTACAATCATTTAATCTTTTATTTTCCTTAACCTCTTCATTTTTTTCTTCAGGATTAAAATATAAATTAAAATCCTTTATAATACTACATTTATATGCAGTATCATTGTCAATTAATAAATAGCTAACACCATAAGGAACGTTCCTTTTTTGATACTTTAGCTCTCTTAAATTATTCTCTAAAGCATCAAATTCACCATTATAGTCCATAACCTTATAATTGGTTTTAGGCTTAAACTTAAATGTATTAAAAGATGCAGTTTGAATCATCATTGTTAATGCAATAAAATCCACTGCAATTAATACAATAATCACCTTTGTAAAACCACCATTAACTTGAGTAACTAAGACTATCAAGCCAACAGCTACAAGAGCTAAAATCGCACAAATAATCCATAATGTTCTTGCTTTCAATTTTTTCATATTAGTCCCTCGTTGAATCAATAAATGCTAAATCAAAATATAAATTTTCACACATAATATCATAAAGTCTATAGAAGGTTGGAACTGGCTTATAATAATCCATTTGACACTTAACTGGATTATACACGCAAGCCTGTTCAAAATTTGTTTTAGTTGATGCACAAAATTTCTTACACATAGAAATAGTATTTTCATTATTATGCTGAAATAAAATCATAATAATACTTTTTTCCTGAGGAACAATATTTTTCTTTTCAAGCAACGGCTTTAAATTATCATAATTATAATTTGAAATATCAAAGCCATCCTCATTATAAACTAAAACATTAACAAATGTTGTCTTTTTATATTCCCTAGTATAAATCATAACATTTGCAACATTTTCATCATCAGAATCTGAAATAAGTATTTCATTTGCATAAATAAGTGAATATTTAAAATTATCAAACGGTCTTGAATCATAAAATCCTATAACTCCCGGATTTTGAATTACTTTTTCTTTAATTCCAAAAAATTTCTTCCAATTGATTTTCACAATTTCACCTCATTTACATTCATTATATCAAAAATTTAAATAAAAGAAAATAAATATGCTATAATAATTTCAAGGATGTGATTAAATGAAACCACAATTTTTAACAAAAAATGCCAAAATATTTCTTGTAGCTCCATCTTTTGGTTGTACAACATCTCCATATAAGGAAAGACTTGATAAATCAATAATAAATTTAGAAAACTATGGTTTTAAAATAATAAAAGGTGAAAATATCTACAAAGATAAAAAGAAGGCTGCTTCTAACACACCTAAAAAAAGAGCGAAAGAAATAATGGATAGCTTCAACTCTGACTGTGATGCAATAATGTCTGTTGGTGGTGGAGAAATAATGATGGAAATACTTCCATTCATAAATTTCAAAAAAATTCAAAAGCAAAAGCCAAAATGGTATATAGGCTATTCTGATAATACAAACCTAACATATACTCTTACAACTATATGTGATATAGAAACGGTTTATGCTATTCATGCAACAAGCTATTATTTATATCCATTTACTTATGATTCAAAAGATACCATAAATTTATTAGAAGGAAAAAAAGAATTTGATGGCTATAAAAATTGGCAATATCAAAAAACAGAAGAAATTTTTAGTAGCTACCATTTTGACAAAGAAACAAAGGTAATAGCTAAAAACTATACCAAACCATTTGAAGGAAGATTAATTGGAGGATGTCTTGATATTTTAAATATTATATGCGGTACAAAATACGATAATACGATAAATTATATAAATAAACACCCTGAAGGAGTCATCTTCTTTTTAGAAGCCTGCGATTTAAACTCAGTTGGAATAAAAAGAGTGCTATTTCAGCTACGTGAAGCAATGTGGTTTAAAAATGTCAAAGGATTTATAATTGGAAGAAGCAACAATTATTATGATAAATCATTTGGTATCACTCCAAACAAAGCATATATTGATTCTTTAAAGCAATTAAATGTTCCAATTTTGCTTGATTGTAGTTTTGGACACCTATCTCCTTCCTTACCAATTAGATGTGGAGCACTAGCAAAAATAGAATATATTAACAACAATATAAAAGTAACCTACAAAGAGTAAAGCATTATTCCTTTACTTTTAAAATTGCATTATTTAAATTATCACAAATATCCTTATATGTTACACATTCAGCTGCTATACTTCTGCACGCACATTCTGAAGCATACCCTAAAATAAATGCTGATAAGCACGCCTTTGTATATAAGCTCGCATCTAAATATGCGCAAACACCTGCTAAAATACCTGATAGCATATCTCCACTTCCACCCTTAGCAAGAGAGGTATTACCAAATGCTGAAATACAAAGCTTATCACCATTTGTGATAATTGATGAGGCACTTTTTAAAATTAAGCAAACATTATATTTTTTACTAAAATCATAGGCATAATCAATAGGATTTGAAACAATTAAATCCTTATCAATACCAGTTAACCTGCTAAACTCTTTAATATGTGGTGTAATTATTACATCACATTTTTTTATTTTTAAAACATCTTTACCATACATAGCTAAAGAGTTAATTGCATCAGCATCAATTATTAAAATACCTTGATAATTAGTAAGCAAATAACAAATACTTTTATATAAATCAATCGATATATCCATACCCATTCCAATTGAAATAGCCTCGTTTTTTAATAATGATTTTAGTTCATCTTCACAGTATTTAATATGACCATCAATGCTTGATAAGCTTTTAATCATTAAGCTAGGATTAACTAAAGCATAAGCATTATATAAAACATCTGGTACAGCAAGACCTTGATAGCCAACTCCCATTTTAAGTGAAGCTAAAGCTGTATATGAAATAAGTGAAGCACCAGGGTACTTATAGCTTCCAGCAATAACATATGCCTTATTATAGCTACCTTTGTTAGTATTTCTTAATCTTTTAGGATAAATATTTTTAAATTCAAAAATATCTATTAAATGAACTAAAGATGTAGGCTTAATCATACCAATATTAATAAGCTCTAGCATTTTATAAGAATCTAATCCATCATTTAAAAACAAACCACATTTGTGATACTCAACACTAATACACATATCACATTTAATATAACCACCCATACTTAATCCATTATCTGCATTAATTCCTGTTGGAATATCAAGAGAAACTACATTAATATTTGATGAATTAACTATATTTATAGCATAAATATATTTATCATCTAAATTTCTATTTAAACCAATTCCAATCAAGCCATCGATAATTAAATCATATTTATCTTCACAATTTAAATTAGGTAATTCATTAAAAACATTCCCCTTAAATAAATCATAATTAATTTGGCATTCCCTATTAAATTTATTAGAAGCTAAATAAGCATCACAAGTTACACCATTATTAATTAAATATCTACCACAAACAAAGGCATCTCCACCATTACCACTTGCCCCACACAACAATAAAACCCTCTTGGGATTATAATTTTTAATTACTACATCAGCCATCATTTTACCAGCTATCTCCATTAAATCTATTGCTGGAGTAATATTTAAAGATGTATATTCATCTATTCTTTTCATTTCATTTTTTCTAATCAAATCCATAGATTGCATCACCCTAATTATTAATAATTATATCTATATTTAAATATAGCACAACATATTACAATTTTCCATAAGTCATAATTAAAGAAATGTGCTATAATCTAATTGTAGTAAGGTGATATTATGCAATATATAAATAATGTTTGTCCATTTTGTAAATCAAATCATATAACATTTTATGAAATATATGAACAAAAGGCAGCTAAAACAAAGCTAGATAATAAAGATTATCAAAATCAAATGCAAAAAAATGATTTAGAATTATTCACAAAGCTAACAGACGAGGAAATAAGCTTAATGCTACAGTATCAAGAATCATTTGGTAGATTTGCGATTTGTGATAATTGTAGTTTTTTATTTTTAGAAAAAATAAACTACAGTAAATTAGATTTCGAATCACTAACAAAAATATCAAAAGAATCATTTATAAGTAAATATACTACATTAACAAATATGTTTATGCCAAGCACATTTAATTTAAAGGAAATAAGAAAATTCTTTTTAAACAAGGCCCTAGTATCTAATCATTTTTATAGTGAAATATTAAATGACTACCTAAAAAATATAATCTATAATAATTTAAACTATGCAAACTTTTCAACAGTTGAACGAATTCAAAAGCAAATTGAATACACAAAATGGTTAGAATCAGAAAAAAAGAAAAAGGATACCTGCGGTACATATGATTTTTGCAAATATTGTGACAAAAAAATAGAAAATCCTTGTGCTCACGCTGTTGAAAAAATAAGAATAGAATTAAATGAAAAACCATTTCAAAAATAATTATTTTCTAAGAAATTTTTTTCCATCTTTGTTATAAGAGAAAAAGAAAAGCTCCAAATGGAGCCTAATAATTAACTTTATACAAATATAAACCACATCCATCAGCAACCTTATGAGAAATTGATGGATCTTTTTTATTTAAAACCTCATCTATTTTTGATGAATTTTCTTTATTTTTACCAATCTCAATAATTAAACCCATCATTCTTCTAATTTGATATTTTAAAAAACCACTACCAACAAAGATAAATTCAATAAAATTATCATGCTGTAAAATCTCAATAGAAAAGATAGTTTTTACCGTATCCTTCCTAAAATCAATACTTGATGATGCAAATCCTTTAAAATCATGAGTTCCTACTAAATGCTTAACTGCTTCTTTCATCCTTAAAATATCTAAATTTCTAATATTAGGAGCATATCTTACCATTAATGGATCATAATCTCCAACATTAATAAAATATCTATATTCCTTTGATTTAGCACTAAATCTAGCATGAAAATCATCATTAACTATCTCACAGCTAACAATATGAATATCCATAGGCAAAAATGCATTTAAGCCATTTATTATTCCCTTTGGAGGAATATTAGTATCATCATCAAAGTGAAACACCTGCCCTTTAGCATGAACATATCTATCTGTTCTTCCTGATGGATAAATTTTTATAGTCTTACCAATCAGTTTGAATAAAGCATTCTTAATTTCAAGCTCAATTGTAGGTAATTCCTCCTGAATTTGAAATCCCATATAATTATAGCCATCGTAGGCTACTATACACTTATATCTAGACATATATCTTGTATAAAATTACACCAGTAAAAATTAAAATAGTAATAACCATTACAGTGTAATCTCTCCATCTTAGCTTTAATTCATCAAGCTTAGTTCTCTTTCCACCAACAATATAGCCTCTAGCCTCCATTGCATTAGCGAGATCATCAGCACGTTTAAAAGAAATGACAAACATAGGAATTAATAAAGAAATAATCTGATTTACCTTTGCCTTAAGACTCCCCTCATTAAAATCAACACCTCTAGATGCTTGAGCATTCATTATCTTTTTACTTTCATCAAGTAACGTTGGAATAAAACGAAGAGTCAGTGAAATAAGCATAGAGAAAATGCCTACAGGTATTTTAATAAGCTTTAATGGAGATAAAACTGCCTCAAGGCCATTATTAATATCTGTTGACATAGTTGAGAATGTAAGTAATGCTGTAACACCAATCATTAAGATAATACGAATAAATATAAATAAGGCATTCTCTAAACCCTTTTGGTACAAATTAAATGTGAAATCAGACCAAATAAAATTATCAAACTTAACAAGCCACAATATAGAAAAAATACCACCTAAGCATAATAATAGATATAAGAATTTAAAAGAAACAAATTTCTTAGTACAAAAATAAACTATAACTATAGCTAGCATAATCAAAAAAGAATACAATCCAATTTGCATATCAAAAGAATATAAAAGTCTTGAATTATCACTAGAAGAATAAACAAGCTGTAAAATTATTGTAAACAGCAATAAAAACATAACAGGCTTCATACTTTTCAACCATTTAAAAATTGAAATTCTAGTAGATATAAAAATTAAAGCAAATAATCCCAAGCCAATGGCCATAGAAATCAAATTTGGAAGTAAAAATATTAAAACAATATACAATATTGTTAAAATAATTTTAAGTCTTGGGTCAAGCTTATAAATCCAAGAATCTCCTGGAATATATTGGCCAAATGTAATATTATTCACAAATAGTCACCAACCTTTCTAAAAGGTCCTCTTTAGTAAAAACTTCATCATACCTAATGTTATAATTTAATTTTTCATTTAGATAATCAACAAGCGTCAAAACCTCTGGTTTAGTTAAATGATTATTTTTATAAATATCACTATTAAATAAATTAACCTTATCACCATCATAGACAAGCTTTGAATCATTCATAACAATAACTCTAGTAGAATATCGATAAACTAAATTCATATCATGAGTAATTAAAACAATAGTCTTACCTGTTGTTTTATGAATATCATAAAACATCTTCATAATATCCTCTTGAGCCTTTGGATCCAATCCCCTAGTAGGTTCATCTAACAATAAAACATCCGGATCATAAGCTAAAATACCTGCAATAGCAACCTTACGCATTTGACCACCACTCAAATTAAATGGTGATTTGTTCAATAATGATTCAATATTTAAAAGCTTGGCAACATCTAAAGCCTTTTTCTTAGCTTCCGTCTCACTACAACCAAAGTTTTTAGGGGCAAACATAATATCTTTAAGAACAGTTTCCTCAAATAATTGATATTCTGGAAACTGAAAAACAAACCCAACTCTTCTTCTAACTTCCTTTAGCTTAGGATTTTTATTCTTTTTCGGTGTAATTATATTGTCAAAAATCATAACATTTCCCTTACTTGGTAAAAGTAAGGCATTCATATGCTGAACTAAAGTAGATTTACCACTACCAGTTTTTCCTACAATAGAAACAAATTCATTTTTTTCATTAATATTTAAATTTATACAATCTAAAGCCACAGTAAACTGTTTTCTTTTTAAACCTGGATATAAGTGACTTACGCTTTCAAATGATATTCCCATAACGCATCAATAAGCTCCTTATTCTTGTTTAACACTTCATTCTCCATAGCTTCGCTATAGCATGAAAGGGCAAAGGGCATGTCTAAATTTGAGCTTCTTAAAAGATCACGCTCTTTAAAAATTTCTTCAGGTGTACCTTCTGCAATCTTTTCACCTAAACGCATTACAATAACACGATCACTTTTTCTAGCCAAATTAAGATCGTGAGTAATCGTAATAACCGTTTTATTGTATTTAGAATGTAACTCCTCTATTAGCTTAACAATTTCAACAACACCTTCAGGATCTAACATTGATGTTGCCTCATCTAAAATAATAACGTCACAATTTAACGCAAGAATACCTGCAATAGCAACTCTTTGTTTTTGTCCACCTGATAAGGTTTGTGGCTGACGTTCTAAGTATTTATTCATATCAACCTTTTTAGTATATTCATCAATAAGCTTAATCATTTCACCACGTTCAACCTGATAATTTTCAAGTCCAAACGCAATATCATATCTAACATTAAAACCAACAAATTGATTATCTGGATTTTGAAATACAATCCCCACCTTATGACGTATAGCATCAATATTTTTTTCACTTAATATCTCATTATCATAAGAAATTGTACCAGAGGTTGGGGCAAGCAAACCAACTAATAGCTTAGCAATAGTAGATTTACCACTACCGTTATGACCAATAATTGATAGCCACTCATGATCAAAAACATTAAATGATACACCCTTTAATGCTTTATCTTTAGGAGTATATGAATATACTAAATCCTTAACCTCGATCATAACATCACCATTTTCTTTACAAAATTCTCTAATATTATACCATGTTTTTTTAAATTTAAAAGAGAAAGAAAAAAAGCTCAATTTTTATATAAGAAAAAGAGTCCTAGGACTCCTTAAAAATTTTGAATAATTTTATGTGATAGTATGTCTAAAGAAAGCACCAATTATTCGTTTAACCGGAATAACTGTTATAAATGCCTCTGGATCAACATCATGAATTATCTTTTTAGCTTTATCAAGCTCATAGTAAGAAATTACTGTAAAAATATCATATTTAGATTCTAAAGTATAAGCTCCCTTAACATCTAAAATACTTACACCTCTACCAATTCCCTTAATTAAAGCCTCACTCATTTCATCCTGATATTTTGTTATAATATCAATACGTACAGCATTATATCCTGTATGTAATTTATCTACAACAACATAAAGCAAAATTATAAAAATGAAAGTACAAAAGGTAATAGCCCAATCATGTTCTATTATTCCACCACCAATTATGGCAAGTAAAATATTAACAGTAACAGAAAAACCACTAATAGAAATATTCTTTCTAAGCTTTAATGCCTGAGCAATAACATCAACTCCACCTGTTGAGCCTCCAACACGGAAGGCAAGTCCAATTCCAACGCCTCCAAACAATCCACCAAGAATTGATAGAAATAAGGTATTTGAATTGAAAGCAGAGGTTGCATTTTGAGCCCCCTTAGTTAATTCTGTTAAAAAATCAGGAACAGGTATCCATCCCATCAGTAGTACAGACATTACAACAACACTAATAGATGTATAAACAATAAATCTCTTAGAAACATACTTTATACCAACAACAATAAGAGGAATATTAAAAACTATCGTAAATACTCCAACTGGAATATTGACACCTGCAAGCAAAAATATTCTATTAAATATTTGACCTAAGGCAGTCATGCCAATAGAAACAAGCTTTGCAGGCTCCAAAAACCATGCAACAGCAAGTGCGTAAATAGCACTAGAAATTATAACAATAAAGCCACGAATAATATCATCTAGAATCTGTTGCTTCTTATTCAAGCTTTTAACAGGTCCCTCTTCAACAATTTGAATATTATCATACTGGCTTGCCCCAACAACATGCTTCATTATCTTACGATATCTCCAGGTTCACAGTCATTAATTTTTATAAGCTCTAAGCGCTTATCAGCTTTATCAGATGCACATAATAACATACCACATGAATCCTCACCTCTAAGCTTAATAGGTTTTAAATTTTTAACAACAACAACCTTGCAACCAATTAAGTCCTCAGGCTTATAAAATTTTGCAATTCCAGATACAATTTGACGTACCTCATCACCTAAATCTATTTTAAACACTAAAAGCTTATCAGCCTTTGGATGCTTACGAGCCTCAATAATCTTTCCAACACCAAGATCTAGCTTTTCAAAGTCTGAAATATCAATTAAAGGCTTAACTTCCTTATTATCCACTTGATTTGCACAGGATGCAGCCTTTGCCTTTTCTTCTTCCTTAGCTAATATACCATCCATTACCTCTTTAACATCAAGTCTCTTAAAAAGCATCTGGCAAGGTGATACCTTGTATGATGAAACACAACCAAATGACAAATCAGTAAAATCAAATTTATCAGTGCCTAAAGCCTTATAAACCTTAGCTGAAGTTGAAGGCATAGCTGGCTCAAGTAAAATTGAACCAATACGAATTGCTTCTAGCAAATTATATAGAGCACCTCTTAATGTTTCCTTCTTACTTTCATCCTTAGCTAAAACCCAAGGAGCTGTTTCATCAATATATTTATTAGCCTGACGTAATGCACGCATAGCTTCCTCTAGGGCATCTGCTACCTTAAATTGATCCATTGATGATTTATAATTCTTAATTACTTCATTGAATACATTCTTTAAATTTGCGTCAAATTCTGTTGAGCCTGTACTTTTTATTTCTTCATCACCAAAATATTTTTTAACCATTGCAATTGTTCTTGAAACTAAATTACCATAAGTATTAGCTAAATCCGAATTACTTCTTTCGCATACAAGCTCATAGGTAATATTACCATCAGCTGCAAAGGGAATTTCATGTAAAACATAATATCTAACAGCATCAACACCAAAGATATTAACAAGCTCATCAGCATAGATAACATTTCCCTTAGATTTACTCATCTTATTATGATTCATTAAAATCCAAGGATGACCAAATACTTGTTTAGGAAGCTCAACATCTAAGGCCATAAGCATAATTGGCCAATAAATTGTATGGAATCTTAAAATATCTTTACCAATTAAATGAACATCTGCTGGCCAATATTTATTAAACAATTCATCATTTTTGCCATCTACATGATATCCAAGACCAGTAATATAATTAATTAGTGCATCAATCCATACATAAATTACATGCTTAGGATCTGAAATAACTGGAATACCCCATTTATAAGATGTTCTTGAAACACATAAATCAGGAATAGGATTTTTTAAGAAATTGTTAATCATTTCATTTTTTCTTGATTCTGGTTCAATAAATGTAGGATTATCATTAATGTATTTTAAAAGTCTTTCTCTATAAGGTTCAAGGCGAAGGAAATAACATTCCTCTTTATTCTTAGAAACCTTCGCGCCACAATCTGGACAGCAGCCATCAACTAAATCCTTCTCAGTAAAATATGATTCACAATCAACACAATAATATCCTTCATAGGTACCCTTATAAATGTCACCCTTTTTCAAAAGCTTCTCAAAAGCAAGAGCCACCTCTTTTTCATGATAGCTATCAGTTGTACGAATAAAATAATCATACTTAACATTCATTAAATCATATGTATCTCTTAATTCCTTAGAAACCTTATCAACATGCTCCTTTGGAGTAATCCCCATTTTTAAAGCCTTTTG
This sequence comes from uncultured Anaeroplasmataceae bacterium, assembly GCA_934229785.1. Lineage (GTDB taxonomy): Bacteria > Bacillota_I > Bacilli_A > Acholeplasmatales > Anaeroplasmataceae > Anaeroplasma. The sequence goes on along the minus strand of CAKQEA010000003.1, from coordinate 25,165 downwards.
TTCAATTTTTTGGCCATGTTCATCAGTTCCTGTTTGAAAATGAGTATCATAACCATCTTTTTTCTTATATCTAACAATACTATCAGCTAAAATAGCTTCATATACATTACCAATATGAGGCTTAGATGAAGTATATGCTATAGCTGTAGTCAAATAAAACTTCTTTTTTTCCATTGTAAACATCTCCTTACAAAATCTATATTATTATATCAAATCTATTATAAAAACGCAAATAGAGTAAAAGAAAAAAGAAGGTGTAAAATAACTTAAGAATAATTCACACCTTCTTTGGTTATTAACTTAATAATTTTTTCATAATCAACCCATTATTTTTCAATCTCATCAATAGATAAATTAGAGGTTTTAGCTATTAAGAAATAGAAATAGCGTTTTGTTTAAGACTTTTAAACATTATAATTTTATCTTCCTTGAGTATTAAATCTCAAGCATTTTATTTCATTTAATTTCTTCACAATTCAATATAATAGTGAAGAAATAATCATAATATTTCAAGTTTAATTAGAAAAAACTGTGAACAACTAAATTGTCATTCACAGTCAAATCCAAAAAAATATAATTTATTATTTTATTTCTTCATTCTTTTTTTCAAGTTCTTCTTCTGTTTCCTCTTCAATTTCCATTGAATGATCCTTTAAAATTAGATTCATTACAATACCTAAAATCATTGCAACAGCTGTAGCTGAAATAGAAACCTTATAACTAGCAGTAGTACCACCAAAGCCTAAAACTAAGCCTCCAATACCTGCAACTAAAATTACAGAAGCGACAACAATATTTTTAGTAATAGAGAAATCAACACGATCCTTAATAAGCATTTTTACACCTGAAGAGGCAATAAATCCATACAAAATCAAAGAAACACCACCTGTAATACAAGCAGGAATAGTTTGAAGCAAAGTAGTAAGTGGAGCAAAAAATCCTAAAACAATAGACATAATTGCAGCAAGAATAATTACATTAACCGAAGCAATCTTTGAAACTCCAATAACTGCAACATTTTCACCATATGTAGTATTAGCAGCACCACAAATAATACCAGATGCTGCTGTAGCAACACCATCACCAATAAGTGTACGAGTTAAGCCTGGTTCACCATTTAGTAAATCTCTATCAATAATATTACATAAATTTGTATGGTCACCAATATGCTCGCAAATTGTAACTAAAGCAACTGGAACAAATAATAAAGCAACCTGACCTACTGTTTCCCAAGTAAATTTAGCATTTTGCTTAATCGCACTTACAAATACAAAATCTGTAGTAATCCAGCTTGAAATATTTCCCCAATCCTTATCAAAAACACTAAAATCGATAACAAGTAACCAATCAAGCTTAGCTAGTGTACCAATAATGGTTAGAACAACAGCAAATAAATAAGCAGAAACCATACCAATAACAAATGGAATCAATGTTAGCTGTTTTCTTTTAGAAGTAGCACAAATAGATGTAACAACACAACCAAATAAAGCAACAACAATAGATATAAATGCGTACTGCCATGGAAGAGAATCACCACTATAATGAGAAATACCTGCAGTACCTGTCATTACATTATTAATAGCAGAGCCCGCAAGTCCCAACCCGATTACCATAATAATAGGGCCAATAACGACTGGTGGTAAAAGCTTATTTAGCCAAGCAGTTCCCGTTTTACGAATAATTAAGGCAATAATAACGTAAACAGCACCAACCATTAACATACCAAGCATCACAGCTAAGTAGTTTTTAGTTCCTCCTTCTGTAACAACGCCTAACCCTAAGGCAGTAGTCATAGGTGCAATATAAGCAAATGAACTACTTAAAAAAACTGGAGATTTTTTCTTCGTAGTAAAAATGTAAATAAGAGTACCTACACCTGCAGCAATTAATGTTGGACCAATTGGCAAGCCTGTAATAAGTGGAACTGTAATACATGCAACAAGCATTGCTAAAATATGTTGGATAGCAAAAAGTATCCATTGAGAAATTTTTTTAGGACTTTCCTCTACGTCCATAATGAGATTTTTATTCACAATCTTCTCCCCTTTTCTTTAAAAAAGCACCTTGATATCAAAGTGCGATTCTAACTAGTCAAATAGCTCCTTCTTTTGAACCTTCTCAATTAATGAAATTATGTTATCAAAGAAATCAACGCTCATATCCTCAGTTTCATTTTCTTTATGAAGATATTTATCCTTAACAAGCTCTGAAGTATAATACCCAACGCATGAACCATTTTTTAAAGCAATAAAAAATGGACAATGAAATTTTGGTATTAATGTATTTTCAACTAACTCATTTGATTTAAATCCAAGCTTTTCAACTAAATAATAATATTTTAATTTTTCTTCTAATGTTTTACAATCTCTTAAATCCTCAACCTCGCCAAAAATGTTAGTAAATTTAGGATCATAATTATATATACATTCAAGACCTCTTTTTTTACCAATACTATTAACAACATCTATGATTGCTTGACAATTCTTACACCATGGTCCACCAATATAAATAAGCCCTGTGCCAAAGCTATCAATTAAATTTCTAAGCTCATCATAGCTTATAGATTTATATATATGATTTTCATCTTTTAATTTTGTGTATTCCTCACAATAATTCATATAAAACACCTTAATTCTTATTTTTGTATTCTATGAATGACTTGTATAATTCCTTACGATCTAAGTTAAATAGCTTACTAACCTCTTTAATAGCCTCATTTGGCTTATAGCCTAAAGAAATAAGCTCAGAAATTTTCGAATTTGGATCTTCTATAGATAATGCTTCTTCCTTATATCCTTCTATCATTAAAACAATCTCACCCTTAAAGCCATCTTCTTTAATAAGCTCAGAAATTCTACCTCTCGTATATTCCTCGAACGTCTTAGTAAGCTCTCTTGCAATAACACAATATCTATCACCAAAAACCTCTAGCATATCATTTAAGGTTTCCATAATTCTATGAGGTGCCTCATAAAAAATAATAGTATGTGAAACATATTTTAAATCATTAAGCTCTTGAACTCTTTTTGTTTTTTTACTATCCAAAAAACCATAAAACGTATAAGGAAGCGGTGCTAGTCCTGATGAAATCAAGGCGCTAATACCAGCAGAGGCACCAGGAATAGTTGATACAGCAATATTTTCTTTTACTGCTTCATGAACAATCTTATATCCTGGATCTGAAATGACAGGAAGTCCTGCATCAGAAATAATCGCTATTTTCATCCCTGATTTTAATTCATTAACAATGCCATCCGTTTTTACATCTTGATTAAATTCATGATAGCTTTCTAACTTAGTTTTTATATCATAGTGATTTAATAAAACAATAGAATTTCTAGTATCTTCAGCATATATCTTATCAACACTTTTCAAGATATTAACTGCTCTAAAGGTAAAATCTTCTAAATTGCCTATTGGAGTTGCAACTAAGTATAGAATACCGCCATCATGACGAAAACTCTTTATTCTCATTAGTTCTTAATTACTCTAATAGCCTTTTCTCTTAAGTCTCTTTCAGCATAAACAATTTGGATTAACTCTCTACGTTTTTCAGCTGAAATCTCAAATTTCTTTTGAATATCCTCTAAGAACAACAATTCTGATGTATTATATAAATCATCCTGCATAGTAATTTCTACAAGATTAAGATAAACAACATTTTTTACTACCTGATTAGCTTGGGTAAAAAATTTAATTGTATTTTCTACTGTATCAGTTAAACGGAATGAATATTCATCCTTAACCTCATCAAGCTCAGCAATCATTTTATTTAAGATTCTCTTTTCAACATCTGTAGGTTCACCATCAATGTCAACCATATAAATAGCTAAATCTAAGAATTTTAACATTTCCTTTTTATTTAATAAACTTAAAAACATAATAACTACTTCCTTTCAAAATTATAAATCTCAAGTATTTGGTCTGTCCATTGGTCCATTTCATTATATACATAAAGTGGAGGTAACACTCTAAGACCACCATTACTTCCATCCTTTATACCCTCAATTAAAATATGATTACATTCTTTATTCATTTTAGGATAAACAAACTGTAATCTCTTAGGCTCAATATGATACTTTCTAAAAGTATCAATTACTTCAATTAATCTATCAGGTCTATGTACCATAGCAAGTCTTCCCTTACTTTTAAGGATAAGGCTTGACTCCTTAACAATATCATCTAAGCTAGCTAAAACCTCATGACGAGCAATTGCCTTTGAATCATTTGGATTAACATTATGATTTCCAAGCTTAAAGAATGGTGGATTACAAGTAACTAAATCAAATTTAGAAACCTTATTATGAATGTCAATTAAATTATCACAAAACATAGTAATTCTATCCTCAAGCCTATTTTCCTTAATAGACATACAAGCTAAATCATATGAATGCCTTTGAACCTCAACACCTACAATATTAGCATTAGATCTTAACGATAAATATAATGCAACTGGAGCATTACCACTACATAAATCACAAATATCTAACGTCTTATAAGAGATAGTAGCAAATGAAGCTAAAAGTAGTGAATCAATAGAAAAATTAAAACAATCAGTATCCTGATAAATTTTAATTAAATCCTTGCCCAAAAGCTCATGACATACTATTGCCATCTTCATTATCCTCTTGCTTTTTCTTTTTATCCATTGACCTTACAAATTTAACATCATCAAGCTTTAAATACCCAAACTTATTTTCATCATTAAGATATTTTACCTTCAAATTTTTGTTCAAAACATCACAAGCTAAAACTTTAGCAGGTCCGTCATCGGTTTCAACAATATCTGAAACATCAGGAGCATATTTTCTAAGCTCTGTATATAAATCATTTTCATAATTAATGCAGCAAAGAAGTTTACCACAATTACCACTAATCTTAACAGGATTTAAAGATAAATTTTGATTTTTAGCCATTTTAACACTAACATTATCAAATTCAGTTATAAATGTTTGACAGCAAACAACAAGTCCGCATGGACCAATTCCACCAAAAACCTTAGCACCATCACGAGAACCAACCTGTCTTAATTCAATTCTAGTATGATATTCATCAGCTAAATTTTTAACAAGCTCTCTAAAATCAACACGTCCTTCTGATTCAAAATAAATAATCAGCTTAGAACGATCAAGAGTATATTCAGATTCTAAAACCTTCATTTCAAGATTATTTTGCTTAACATAATATTTTGTAGTCTTTAAGATGTCTGGTTCATCTGCTTTGTTTTTCTCATAATTTTTTATATCCTCATGAGTCGCGATACGAACAATATCCTTAAGCTCTCCATTAAGCGTTGCCTCGTCAATTTCAAAAACATCACCACAAGCTACACCAAGTTCAATCCCTCTTATTGTATTCACTACAACCTTTGTTTTATCTTTAACATTATTAAAACCAGCAATACCAAAATAGTATCTTTTTCCTAAAGGTTTAAATTGCACACGAATTGCCTTCACAATCTCACCCAACCTAAATCATTTTAACAACAAGCTCATGAAAAACATTCTTAGCTGTTGCGTTATATTTCAATCTATCAAATAAGTTTAAAACAATACTCATTTTATTTTTTAAGGTCTTTTCATTATTAGCCTTATACTCAATAATTTTATCATATAAAGAGCTTAAAATCAAATCATCCTTAGACTTACACTCTAAATTTGCATCCTCTAAAAATAATAAAATCCATTGTAATAATCTTAACAAATTATTTGAATCAGAAAAAAAGCTAACATTATTTATAAAATATAGTACACCATCACGAGGATTATTTAAATTCAAAAAATCTAAAAATAAAGCCTTAGTCTTATTATAGGATTCCGTTTTAGCTATATCTAAAGCTTCATCTAAATTATTAGTCAACGATGATACTAAAATAGCATCAAATAGCTCTAAACCTTCATTTGTTAAATAGGCAACACTTTTATCAAGCGATAGTGCTTTAAAGTGAACAAGTGCACAACGTGATAAAATAGTTGGTACAACATTAGAAAGCTCTTTTGCAATAAAAACACCAATTGTTGGAGTTTGATTAACCGGCTCCTCAATAAACTTTAACAAACTATTTTGAGCAGCATTTGAAGCAGTATCAATCCCATCAACAATATAAATTCTAGTACCATCAACCAAAGAAGTCTTAGAAAATTCCTCCTGAAGATTAGTAATTTGTTCCTTAGAAATCATCGTTTTTTTGTCATCAATTCCAATATAATCAACATTCATATGCTTATTATTTATAATTGAGCTACAAACCTCACATTCTAAACATCCTCCATTAGGACAATACAACAAACATGCAAGGGCATAAGCCATTTCTTTTTTACCAACACCCTCATCACCATAAAATAAATAAGCATGGGATAGTCTATTATTCAATTTTGCAGATTTTAAAATATCAAAAATCATATTTTGATTTTTAACCACCCTACTTACATTCATCCTATTTCCTCTTATAACCAATATATTCTAAAATCGCATTCAAGCAATCACTTGTAACTTTTTCTAAGCTTTGATTTCCATCAATTCTTAAAATTCTTTTAGGATACATCTTTAAAATCTCTTGGTATCCTTGATAAACCTTATTATGAAAATCAATAGTTTCTAAATCTAACCTGTCACTTTTATCTCTTGATGATAATCTCTTTAAAGCAACATCAGGAGTAACATCAATAAAAATAGTAAGATCAGGTAAATAATTTAAGGCAAAAGAATTTGCTTTTAATATATTATCTATACCTAAGCCTCTAGCACATCCCTGATAAGCAAGTGAAGAATCTAAAAATCTATCACATAAAACAACTTTACCCTCATTTATTGCAGGAATAACCTTTTGAGATAAATGCTGCATACGACTTGCCGCATAAAGTAAAGCCTCACATTCAGGAGTCATATCAGTATTTTTAACATCTAAAATAATATTTCTTATCTCCTCAGCAATACGAATTCCACCAGGCTCTCTTGTGGTAATAAAATCAATATTTAATTCTTCAAATTTTTTTACAATTGCAGAAATAATAGTAGTTTTACCACTACATTCTCCGCCCTCAAAGGTAATAAAATTTTTCATGCTCATAACAATACCCTCTAAAAAACTATATATTTCAATTATACTATATTTAATAACAAATATGGAGAAAAAAATAAAAACAAATAAAGTTTTTTCCAAATACTAGTGCTATAATAATACAAAAGGGGGATTTTTTATGGCAAAAAGAAAAAAGAAAATTAAGCTATCAAAGCTTTGTTTATTAATTGCCTGTATTTTTGCAATAATAACATGTGCAATGATGTTTGTTCCAACACTTACAAAAACTGAAAATGAAGAAGTAAAAAACATACCAGGATTTGCAATGGCCTTTGGTAAAGTGGTAAAATCAACTAGCTTCCTAGGACAATCAGGTTCTATAAAGTTAGATACAACATTTGAATTAATCGTTGCATACTTATTACCAGTAATTGTAGCAATTATTGTATTATTTTATTCATTAATATCAAAAAAACATAAGGGATTAATAAAAATTATACTTGGCCTAATTTTAACTGCAAGCTTTATAATAACCATAGTTTTTATTATTAAAGCATCTGAATTTGCTAAAATAACAGTATCAGCAAATACAATACTTGGAAGTGGATCTACAACATCTTCATTAAAAAGTAATGATTATACATTAACATATGGTGCCTATCTTGCAATTATATCATCTGCCTTAGGAGCAGCTTTTTCCTTAGGTTATACATTAACAAAGTAAAAAAGACTCGAACGAGTCTTTTTCTTTTTACTTATTACTTAACATCACTTGCAGTAATAGTTCTATATACTGCAGCAGTACAATTATTATTTAAAACTGTAATAACAATACCCTTAACTTCCTTGCCTTCATCAAGCTTCTTTTGAATATCTTCTTTTGAACTACAACCATCAACAGCAATCAAAATACCATTTCTACTTGATCCTAAGGCAACAGTGATATCTGTACAATTTTTACCAAGTTTTTTCTTTGCCTCATCATAAGTTACATACTTTCCATCATCATCCTTAGCCTCTTCATTAATTTTATCAGCATATTTTTGAGAAACTCCAGATGAACAAGAAGCGCAACCAAAGGCTACAGCACCAGCAACACCAAGTAAAGCAAACATTTTTGTAAATTTTTTCATTTTTTTCTTCCCCTTCGTAATGTATTTGTACCTTTATTATACCACTAATTTTTTTATATTAAATAATAAAAACAAATAATTCTAATTTTGGGTCTTAAAAGGAGTATAATCATATCAAAAATTCCTAGTCGCTATATACAAATATATTTTTTTATAATTATGATTTAAAATATCATTAATCAGTTGAACTCTTAAAAGCTATACATAAAGATACATTTATTTCTTCTATATGCACAATAAATATAATTAAATTATAATTTTGTCACAATAAAACTCATCACAGCACAATAACAAAAAAATATTAAATTAAAATTCAAATTTTAGACATTTTTATAATATAATACTTACATTGTCAACTAATAATCATGATATGCTTAATTCGCCATTAACTAAGTCATTAATCCAATCATATTCAGATCCTTGATATTCGGGATGATACTTTTTTGTAAATTTCATAGGCTGATAATTCATTATCACCTTTTTCTCCTTTAATCATTGCTAGCCATTCATCATATGTTAGAGTTCCACCATTAGAATAATATAAATCATAAATTTTATGAATATCTTGATTTACTTCAGTGATTGTACCACTATTAGATCCTGAACCAGGTAAAATATTTGTATCACATGATGTTAAGCCTACAACAGAAGTTGTAAGTGCAGCATATAGTAATGCCTTTTTTTAGTTTAAATTTTTTTCATACTCATTATTCCTAAAAGTTTTAGTATTTAGTTAAATATAACACACTTCTTTAAAAAGATGCACTTGTAAATGTTATATTTTAAAAAAAAGTATCAGAAAATAGTTAGATAAATAAATCTACATTTTCTAATACTTTTTAAATTATTACAAGGCTCTAATACTCTCAACAGGTTTCTTCTTTGCAAACTTATATACAGGAATAAAAGTTGAAATGAATGAAACCAAAATAGATATACCTAAAATAATAGCAACAGATTTCCAACCAAATACCAATAATCTTACATCTGCTAATCCTGTAGCCATTTTTGAATTCAAAATATTACATAATACATTTGAAGCTAATATTGATAAAATAAAACAAATAAATACAATAACAATTGATTCACTAAAGAAAATCTTAAATACATCAATACCACGAGCACCAACTGCACGTAATATACCAATTTCCTTTTTCTTATTAGAAATTGACATAGAAATGAAATTAAATATTAGTAATGTTGAAAAAACAGCTAATACAATTCCCACATATAAGAAAACTGATTTTAAAGTTTTAAAAACTTCATTAACCATCTCAAGTGTGGAAATAATAGGTGCATTAATTATTATAGTTGAATCATCAGAATTTAATGTATTATATTCATTAACTAAATTTCTTATAGAATTTGAATCATGGTTATTATATATTAAAGCTCCACAATACTTAGCCTTAGAATCAATATTATATTTAGTTACATACTGATAACCGTAATTATTTGTATTATAATCTTTATAAAATTGATTATATTTCGAATTACTAACAATAGCCTGATCCTCATTGCTATTATAAAAGCCAACAACATCTACTAAAGAATCAGAATAAAAATTATTAATTTTCATTTTTTTAAATATATTAGGGTTGTTTTCATTTAAAAAATCATAAATTATGCTCCAAATAGAAATCATTTCATTATCAGTATAATACTCATTTTTATCACTTGCGTTAATAAATTTATCGAGTAAATCTCTAATTGAATTTAGTTCATTATTAAAGCTATACTTCTTCTCATTTATTTTTTCATAATCAAGTTTATCTATATAGTAGTTAGCAATAATACCAAGCGAACTGCTGCTTAATACAATCTCATTATCATTAATACTTGTACATATATCCCCACTAAGGCTATAGCAATCATAATCTTCGATCTTAGAAACCTTATTAAAAAAGATTGTATATTCATCATCGATATATAATTCAACATTATTCTTTACATATAAACCATTAGTTGAATAATTATCAGCAATAAGCCTTTTATTTGCATCATAAAAATCATCTGTTACAAGCATTATTGTGTAGATTCCTCTACTTGATTCTTCACTCCATTCATATTGTGTTTGACTATAGCTAGAATTATCATTTTTTAAATTCTTATACTTATTTGGAATATACTTATCAACATTATAAACACCACTTATATGAAGATTTGCATGCCTAATTTTAATAGTTTTTCCAATAATGTCAGAATAAGAATCTAAAGCGATGACATTATCTTTTTCATCAACCAATTCAAAATATTTAATACAATCAAAAATATAGCTTGAAATCATTACTTCATTACTATTTTGAGGATAATTTCCAGCGATTATATTATCTTTTAATAAAATATTATCATTGTCACATACCGCAAAGCCAGCAAATGCATTATTATAAAATTTCGAATTAGATTTAACATTATTCAAATTATCAATACTAATCGTTTGAATACTAATATAATTAATATTAGATGATTGTTTTTGAAAATTAAAATATAACAAAGAATTATCATATTTTTTCTTAATATTTTCGAAATCTGAATCAGTAAAAAAAGTTTTATAAATATCATTATAAGAATAATCAGATGATTTAGCTTCCACATTAAATCCTTTAGTAATAGACAAATAACTTGAATCTAAATTAGTAAGCGATTCAATAGTTACATCTTTACTATTATAAAATGATAAAGTTGATACAATTCCTAATAATACAAAAGAAATTGTCGAAAGTAAAACAGTAAAAAATAATCTTATTGGTTTTAGTTTTAAACTAGATACACCAATTCTTGAAGCATGTCTTATTGGCAATGATGACTTAATAAATTTTGTGTCCTTACCATCATATTTTTTTACCTTAATCATTTCATCATTAGTAGTAATAAATGCTTCCTTTTCATCATTATTAGAAATATGAGCCGATCTTTTAAATTCTGTTACATCATTATCCTCATTGCTAATAATAATTTCCGAATTAGATTTAGTTAAAAAATCATTAATGACCTTAATATCAGCCTCTTCAAGCTTTACTCCTCTTTTAATAGAAATTGTATGTTCATCAATAAAGTTAAGATTACCAATCTTATTTGATGAAAGTGATGTTTTACTAATATCGCTAATTATAATTCCATCCTTAAGCTCTATAATACGATCACCATATAATTCAGCAAATTCTCTATCATGAGATACAACAATAACAAGCTTATCTTCACTTAATTTCTTTAAAGTTTCAAGCACAATCCTACCTGTATTAGAATCTAATGCCCCAGTTGGTTCATCAGCCATAATTATCTCAGGATCCTTAACTAAAGCACGTGCAATAGCAATTCTTTGTTTTTGTCCTCCTGATAAGGTATTGGGTTTTCTTTTTGCATAATCAGCTAAATCAACAGATTTTAGTAACTCATTTATTTTTTCTTTATTCTTAGACTTTCCCTGAAGCTCTAAAGCTAAGGCAATATTGTCTTCAACAGTAAATTCATTTAAAATATTATATTCTTGAAATATAAAACCAATAAATGTATTTCTATATGAATCAAAATCACTACTATTAAATTCCTTTGAGCTTTTTCCTTTTACAATAATTTCTCCATCAGTAGGAGTATCAAGACCTCCACAAAGATTTAATAAGGTTGATTTTCCACTACCTGATTTACCAAGTAAAAAAACCATACCTTTATCTGGAAATTTAATAGAAACATTATCTAATGCCTTAGTAATAGCATTTCCTTTTGTTTTATATATTTTAGTTAAATTTTTAATTTCTAGCATATTAGCCTCCAAACATATGCATATTATAACATAATATATTTAGAAGAAAAACATAAATTAGAATTTTAAATCATACTTAATACAAGCTAAAAAACCTAACAACTTAACTTATAACGACCTGTTATAATATTATAACCAAAAATAATATTTGTATAGTTATCCTTCATCGTTAATAGAAAACAAACATCATTTCCATAACTTTATTATCTTAAAGATTCAAATTCAACTGCCAGCATAAACTTAAAAACATCTAGCTGTTAGCTAAATTTTTAGAATATCTTCCACTAATGCAAGAGTTTATTCCATATAATTTAAGTTAACTATAATTTTTTCAGCTTTAATTAAATAAACCATTTATATTTTCAGTATTTAATTCTCTTCCAATAATTATGATTACATCCTGTCCTTTATCAATTTTAGCAATTGTTAACTCATTTTTAGTTGCGTTAAGCTGATACCAGCTATCATTTTCCATGTAAAACCCCTTCACTCTTATTATTTCTCCATATTTTTTACTATCAAATAGCTCTTTAATCAATTCTTTTATTTTAACTTGATTATATTTTTTATTCATAAAGTAAATTGATGAATAATCAACAATCTCTTTTTTTATAAATGAAGATTCACAATATCCAGAATTAATTAAAATCTTAAAATCATCATCTTTTAAATCATCCCATTTTTTAACAAACAATCTATTATTAATAGTTTCATTACAACCAATAAATTTAAGTGTGTCATTTAAATAATTTGTTATTTTAGAAATATCAGTATTATCGTTAATTTTACTCAATAAAACTCTACCACTTGATGAAACCTCACTACCTAAAACATACTTACTATCATCATCTAAAAATAATTCATTAGCATCAACAATGGTAAAAACATTACCAATTTCATACCAATTACATAATGGCTCATCATATAAAGAATCGTAAAATTCATCAACATCAAAAATACCAGATGGTTCGATTAAAACTCTATCATATTTTTTCATGCCCATTGCGATTAATTTTGTTTTAAATCTCCTTCTATGACAATTGCTATCACATCCACCAGAAACCATTTCTATATTGCAATTTTCACAGACAAGATCATTTAACAACATCATATCAACATTAACAGCACCATAATCATTTTCTAATATGCAAATATTTAATCCTTGATTTATCAAATATCTAGCATATTTTTTTAAAAATGTTGTCTTTCCTGAACCTAAAAATCCAGTAATAAGATCAATTTTAATCATACTAATCACCTTACAATTCTATCCAAAACCTTTGAATTATCTCTCCATCTAGTTCTACTTCACTATCTAGTATACCACCATTACTAATAATAGTTTTTCTTGAAGCAATATTTTTTTTATTACATGTCATCAAAACTCGTTTAATTTTAAGCTTAGTGCATTCTTCAAGGGCAAGTGCAATCATTTTTGTACCGTATCCCTTTCCTCTTTCACTAGGCCTAATTCCATCACCAATATGTCCACCATATTTTAATAAATAATCATTTAAGTAATGTCTTATATTAACAGCACCTACAAATATATTTCTACTTAAATCCAAGCAAAAAAATGTTGAATCCAAAACTAATCCATCAGTTTCATCTTTAACCTCTAAATTATTTATATAATTTTCAAAATCATTATAATCATTTTTAAAAAGAGCCCAAGGAGTTAAATCATATGAGTCCTTACTTTTATTTTTAGTCCATTCATCAAGCATAGATTTTAGCTGATTTTCATATTCTTTTGTTAGCTTAACTAATTTTAAATTCATATTTATCACCTTTAGAGTATTTTACAATATTATTAAAATAAATGCAAAAAAACTAGGCAATTAAAATACCTAGTAATTTAAAAGTATATTATACATTTGGTAATGAATCAAGTAATACATCAATTTCTGATTCATTATAAACAATAATATCATTTGAATCTAATAGTTTGGCAGTAACGCCCTTACCACTAATCTTATTAGAGGTAAAAGTACCATCATATATATAGCTTTTGCCACATGAAGGTGATCCATCCTTCAATAAAGCTTTTTTTATATTATATTTTTTACAAAGTTCTAAGGTTAAATTAGCTCCTTTAGTAAATTCTAACGTAACATCATGACCATCCTTATTAATTACCTTAGAATCTAATATTTCACTTGGTAGCCTAGGAGTTGTTAATCCACCCATAACCTCTGGACAATATAAAATAACATTATACTTATCCATAAGCCTTTCAACCTTAGGATTATAATTATTTCCGCCATTATATTTAGTATTTTTTCCAAATAAGCATGCAGAAACTAAAATATTTTCCATATTAGAAGAAATCCTTAAGCTTAATAGTTTGTAAGCGATCTGGACCAACAGAGAAAATTACTACCTCAGTTTTTGTTAATTCCTCAATCTTTCTAATATAATTCTTAGCATTCTCTGGCAACTCATCAAAAGATGTAACATGAGTTATATCTTCCTTCCAACCAGGTAATTCTACATATAAAGGCTTACATCTCTTATAATCATTTAAATTAGCTGGAATAGTATAAATTTCTTTTCCATCTAATTCATATGCATAACAAATTTTAACAGTCTCTAAGCCAGAAAGAACATCAAATAGCATTAATGATAAATAATTAATACCTGATACTCTACGAGCATAATTTAAGGCAACACAATCTAGGTAACCAACTCTTCTTGGACGCTTTGTAACTGTACCATACTCATGACCACGTTCACGAATATAATCGCCAAGCTCATTATTCAATTCAGTTGGGAATGGACCCTCGCCAACTCTTGTAGTATATGCCTTACAAATGCCTAAAACATTATCTATATATTTAGGAGCAATTCCAGCATTTAGAGGAACTGAAGCACCTGTAGGTGATGATGATGTTACATAAGGATATGTTCCATGATCAAGACATAGCATAACTCCCTGAGCACCCTCAAATAATATCTTTGAGCCTTTTTCAATTTCATTTTCTAGCATTTCTGATGTATCACAAACAAAAGGTTTAATTTCACGTGCATATTCACTATATTCATTATAAATTGTATCAAAGTCAAATTCAGACTGACCTAACATTTTTAATTCCATATTTTTAATTGTTAAAGCACTCTTTAAAGCACTTCTAAAAGATTCTGGATCAATCAAATCAGCAATACGAATACCAATTCTATTTGCTTTATCTGCATAGCAAGGACCAATACCTCTTTTTGTTGTACCAATCTTTGCATCACCCTTGAACTGTTCATATGCACCATCAAGAGCTTGATGATATGGCATAACAACATGTGCACGATTTGAAACAAACAATTGATAATTTGTTACACCTCTTGCCTCTAAACCATGTAATTCCTCAAGCATTTGTTTTGGATTAATAACCATACCATTTGCCATAACATTTTTAATATGAGGATTAAAAATACCAGATGGAATACTTCTTAAAGCGTATTTTTCTCCACCAAAATTAATAGTATGACCAGCATTATTACCACCTTGGCTTCTAACGACAACGTCAGCCTCTTGTGCCATATAATCTGTAATCTTACCTTTTCCTTCGTCACCCCATTGTGACCCTACTACAACTAAAGTACTCATAGAACTATCTCCTATATTTATATTTCAAAAATTACATATGTATTATACTTTATATTTACTATTTTGAATAGTGTTTTTTAATATTTCCTCATTTTTAAAAAATAGAAAAACTAATTTTTAATTATGCACCCAAAGAAATACCTGTAAGTTCAAATTTAACATTATTAAATTTAACCACACTACCTCTTGTAGCAAACATACCAATATACATAAAATCCTTATCAATGGCTAAAACGTCAAAATCATAAAAAACATGCTCATATTTTTTATCATTAATAAAAACACAAACCCTCATTGATTGGCCAATTCTTTCAATTAGACAATGAATCTTATCATTAACATTAATATTAACAATATTATTATCTTTATTTAAAACATTAGCTTCTCTATAAAATAAACAATCAGATGAATCAATCTCATTTAAAATACCAGCCGTAATATAATTACTTAAAATAGGCAATTTTGCTTCAGATTGATTAATATAGCAATCATCTCTAAGCATAAGTCCAAATGCAGATTCCTTTTTACCAAGCTTTATAATCTCACAATCAGCCTCTAATTTAAAATTATTATTTGCCTTAACAGGTTTAAAACAAAAGGCAAAACCATCTGATTGTAATGAAATCTTGCCATGATGTCCATCATCTTGACCTACAATATAACCATCATCAATGCTTTTAGCAGTAAAACCACTATCTAAATCCTTAGGACTTCCACCACAATCACCAAAGGCAGTACCATAAAAATCATTATTAGTAATAAATTGTCCTTGTGGCTTATAATTAGTTAAATTAGGTGCTTTATAATCAATAGGCTTATATTTTAAATTAGGAATCAAATCTGATTTTGTTGGCTCAATTAAATTAATAACATATTTCCCTAAAGTACAATTAGATCTTTTTAATTCCTTACAAACTAAATAAGCAACATATTTCGCTCCATAAATATTTAAATGGGTAGTATCAACACTTTCCATATAAGGAACAAGCTTATTATCTTCATAATTAGCCAAAGTAACTGCGTGATAAAACCTAGCCTCTAAATATCCTAGTTCTTCATACCTTTTTTTAGTTAGAGATGTCAAATCAATAACTAAAGTATTACTTAATTTACCTAAATTAATAATAGCAGATGGGTAATTACCATCCTTTGTAATATGTCCACATGCTAAAAAATAATTATTATCTACACTACATCTAACAATTGGAGTACACAAAATTGGGGTTGCACCAACACTTTTTGCTAATTTAATATAATATTCATTTAGTGAAAACATAAAAGAATTTTTATCATCAATACCTAAATTAGCTGAAGTAAACCTTTCAATATCATCACTTTTTTCATCATTATGTCCAAAACCAATCAACAAAAAATCTCCCTTTTTTATTGATTCCTTTAAAATTTTATAATTATCCTCTTTCAAAAAGCTTTTAGAACTTCTACCACTCATCGCAAGATTACAAACACTTATATCATTACTTAAATAATTACTAATTTGAGTACCATAACCATATCTTGGATAATAATAATTATCATTAAAGCTAGATAGAGTTGAATCTCCAACAATATATAACGTTACATGTTCCATAATTAATTCCTATTCTTCATCTTCATCATTTAAAAAATCCAAATCCTGATCATTATCTAAATCTTCATCTTCAAATTTAATCTTTGGAATTTGATTTAGCATTTCATCTATTTCATCCGGTTTTTCTATTTTCTTTTCTGGAATTTGATTTAGCATCTCATCTATTTCATCTGTTTCTTTTGTTTTCTTCTCTGGAATTTGATTTAGCATCTCATCTATTTCATCTGTTTCTTTTGTTTTCTTTTCTGGAATTTGATTTAGCATCTCATCTATTTCATCTGTTTCTTTTGTTTTCTTTTCTGGAATTTGATTTAGCATCTCATCTATTTCATCTGTTTCTTCTATTTTCTTTTCTGGAATTTGATTTAGCATCTCATCTATTTCATCTGTTTCATTATTAAAAGATTTTTCCATATAATTATCAATATCTTCAATAATATTTCCATCATCATCAACATATATAACCTTTTGTTCTGGCTCTTCTATAACTGGAGCTTTTTCTTCATTTTGAGAAACATAAAATTTTCTTAGCTGTTCAGATTGTGATAATACGTTGAATTCCTCCATCATAGCATTATATTCTTCCAAAACTCTGTTTTCTTCACTTTTAGCTAAAGCCATTATTTTATCAAAATTATTAATAAAATGATTAGTAATTCTTGTATCTATTTTACCATTTTCACTATCTGATTCCATTATTGCAATTATTTCTTCCTTTGAAAAGCTTTTTTTATAGCTACGCTTACAATATAAAGCAGAAGCTAAATCAGCAACAGCAATAATCTTATCTCCAATTGATAAATCAATTGCTCTTAATCCTCTTGGATAACCTGAGCCATCAAGTCGTTCATGGTGGTTTGAGGCAATATCAATTATTTTATAAGAAAAGCTTCCTTCAAGAATTTCCCTTGTATATTCAACATGCCTACGCATTTCCTTTAGCTCCTCACCCTCAAGTCTTCCGGGGTGACACAATATTTCAACCGGAACTCTAATCTTTCCAATATCATGAACTAGTGATGCTAAATAAATACAATTAATTTGATTTTCTGTAAGCCTTGAAAGTATAGAAAGCTCTTTAGCAATTGCAGCAGTTGTAACTGTATGAGCAAGTGTTTCATGATTATGAAATTCAAAAGAAAAATTAGTCATATCAATATATCTTAATAGTTCCTCTTCAGTATAATTAGCATGCTGAACAAAAGCACAAGCTTCATGAACAAATAATGAATTTTTTTGATTAAGCTTTTCTAAAATATCACTATCTTCCTTTAAAAGTTTAATAAGCTTACGCACTTGATCTGGATTTAATCTACCAGATGTATCAGATTTTAATTTTTTCTCTATTTCCTCTAAAGTATATTCCTCATAGACATATCTAACACATAAGTTTATTAATGTAATTAAAAGACCACAATAATAGTCATCATCATCTATATTTTCAATATATTGAGCGTTATAAAATAATAATGGCTTAGCTGCATCCTTAAGTGGGGAGCAATGCTTTAAAAAACAATAGCTTGAGGCAGAAGCTAAAGCATAATCGTTAGAATCAATCACACCATCTTGATAATAACAACCAATGTCCTTAAGCATACACAAAAGTACTAACTTAGCTAAGGTTTCATTATTAAAGTGATATTTTTCTCCATAGCGCTTCATAATAAAGCCTGCTCTTATTCCCGAATCAACATAATCACCATGTATTTCATTTAAAACCTTACGAAGGTATTTCATAATAGTACTACTGTTATAATAATATGATTCCATAACAACACCTCACAAAAATTACTTAAATAAACAATCTCCACGTTGAACAATTTTACCATCAAGTTTTAAAAATACTAAAGCATTCTCTAATACCTTCTTTGTAGTATCAGTAACTCTACTATATCCTAAAAGCTTAACTATCATCTTAAAACAGCCTTCAATTGTTATTCCATTATTTTCACTAATTATAGTATAAATTCCATCTTCTATTTCTTCAAGAGGTATTTCACCTAATTCTCTATCTGAATTAATTCTTAATTTAGAGGATGGCCTATCGATATAATAAAATTGACCATTTTTACATATAACTTCTTTCAAATTGGCCTTAACCTGATTTTTAATAACATTAGTTATTCTAGGTGTGCCTAAAACTTGAGCAACACGCTTAAATAATCTGTTTTCATGAATAGGCTGTTCAATGGATACAATTTGACTTATAAGCTCTCTAATACCTGAATTATTTAAAATATCTATACCTTCATTTATATCTATCATTTCATAATTAACCATCTTAGCTTCTAACGAATCATCATCACTTTTATCTAAATAAGAGACATCAGATGGTATTTTATCATGTACTTTATCACTTAAAATATTTGAATTAGATAATATTGCATCTTTTAATCTTTCGCGCTCGCTAGCCTCATTTAAAAACCAAGCAACTGAATAAGTTTTATAATATTTCCAACCAGCACGCTTTAATAAGATTTCCTTCAATCTTTCTCTATCTGTAGTATTAGATTTATAATCTAACCTTTTATCAAGAACAATGGCCATAATAAATTCATCATTTTGTTTTACAGCTAAATCTATTTTAAAAGCTGAAGAGCCATAATTAGGCAAAGCATCATAGCCTAAGGATATAACATAGTCCTTAATTTTATTTAAGGTTGCATCATCACTTTCATTATAGCATTTTAAACTTTGAGCATTACTTGCATACTCTAAATAATCATGTAAAAGCTGAACTCCTCTTGAGCTTGATTTATCACAACGTATATCAACACTTTTAATAGAAGAAACAACACTCACATTATACTTAGCACGTGTAATCGCTACATTTAATCTTCTTTCTCCGCCTAAGTTATTTAATGGTCCAAATCTTTGATAAAATTTATTATCATCATTATAGCCATAACAAATCGAAAAAATAATTCTATCGCGCTCATCACCTTGAACCGTTTCCAAATTTTTAACAAAAAATGGTTCTAAAGTGTTTTCTTCTATAATTTTCTTTAATTCATTATCGCTATTAATTCTATCATTAATTAAATCCTCAATTAACGTAGCCTGTGAATTACTAAATGCCACCACACCAAGTGACTCTTTAGATGTCTTTAAATGCTTAACAACCATATCACATATTTTTTGAGCCTCAATCCTATTTGTTCGTGTTTTCATATCATATCTACCATCACAAACATAATAAAAATCAACGCCAAAGCCCTCACTATGCTTACGAGCCTGAGGAATAGTAATAAGACTATTATCATAAAATTCCTTATTAGAGAAATTAATCAATTCCTCACTTCTACTACGATAATGCCACTTCAAGCCTGATGATAAAAATGAAGTTGAACCTAAATCCAAAATAGACTCTAAGTCATCACTATCATCTTCTGCCTGTGCTCCAAAGAAATTTGATGGAGGCATTTGCTTATTATCACCAATAATAATACATTGCTTAGACCTATAAATAGCACCTAATGAGTCCCAGGCAAATATTTGTGAAGCTTCATCAAAAATAACACAATCAAATAAATCATTTCTACTTGATAAATATGTTGAAACTGAAAGAGGTGACATTAAAAATACTGGCTTAATATCCACCGCAAGCTCGAATATTTCATCAAGTAATTCTCTAATTGGCTTTTGTTTACGAAGCTTGTTAGCCTCATGAGCTAAAACCTTAAATTTAGATCCTTCAATTAAAACATCATCAGGTCTTTTCTTGGAATTGTAAGAAATAATTTTATCTCTATTTAAAACTAAAATCATACTATCAAGCTTAATAAAATCATTTACAGTATTAATTTCATTTAAAGAAGTAAAGCTTGATAATCTTAAGGATGACTTAATTCTTGTTAAAATAATATTATCTAAATATAGCTTCTTATAGCTATCTGGAAGTTTCTTTAAATCATAATTATTATCTAAATAAAAGTGAAGAAAATCTAAGCAATTTATTTTTTTAATTTTATCAACACAATTTAAAATTACATTATAGGTATAAATATTTTCCAAATTTAAAACAATATCATTAAGTTTCTCTCTTACATCTTTAATTGAAGTACTATAAACATCAAAAATATCTAAATCAAATCTAGCTGAAATTTTACGAAGAAGTAAATCATCACTTCTCATACTATCAAATGTGATTAACAAATCAGTAAAATAAGGCTTAAGCCTGTTATATTCATCTATAGTCATTTCAAAGGAACTATCATTTTCAATTAACTTTAAATCTTTAATAAGCTCTGTGTAATTTTTTGAGCTTGTATACTTAGAAATTTCCTTAGAGATATTAGTTGCCTTAATCAATGCTTTTTTCAAATTAATAAGCTCTAAAATCTCAGATATTAATACCTTATCATTACATTTTTTATTTCTAAATGATAAAATAAGTTTTTTATTATTTTTATACTTACTATTAAATAGCTTAGAAATACCCTTAGTAGAATTAATTATATTATAAATATCATCAAGATTTTCTTTTATGACATTAGTATTATAATTATTCATAACACTTGATTTAAGCTTTAAACTCTTATATTCATTTAAAAGCTTTTTTAATTTTTCTCTATACGCCTTAACTCCAAAGGCTGGGATATAATTTTTAATTCTAACTAAATGCTCAATGAAATCTAAGGAATTATATACATCATTAACACTTAAAGCCATAATTTTATGCTTGGATAAATTATCACTTAAGTCATTAAGCTTACCTAAATAAATTAAAGCTGCCTTAAATTCATTTTTAAGTTCATATTTTATATAGCTAAGCTCCATATCCTTAATACCATAAAATGCACTTCTTCTATAATCATTACTAGTTAATCCTGTATAATCCTTTAAAGACTGATAAACCTCATTTAAATAATTAATATTACTAACATTAATAAGCTTATAATTTAAAACATCACAATCAACAAAATTATACATAGAAATCAAATCATATAATGAATAACCCTCAACAACTCTATTAACATCCTCATAGTAAGACTCAAGATTATCAGAAATTATTTTATATTTAGCCTTATCTTCACTTGATTTAATACTTATATCATATTTAGGAAGAATCGCTGTCTTATATAAATTATCAATAAAAGACTTCTTATTAGCTTTATTTGAATGAATTTCAATCGCAAATTCACTTAGTCCAGCCCTTTTTAAATTATCATAGACAACATTTAAAGCTGCAAGCTTCTCTGAAACAAATAAAACATGCTTACCATTACCAATAAGTGTTGAAATAATATTTGTAATGGTTTGGCTTTTACCACTACCTGGAGGTCCTTGAAGGGTAAACGACTTACCACTTGACGCAAGCTTTATCGCCTCTAACTGAGTTGAATCACAATCAACAACAGGGTAAAGAGGATTATCACATCCATCAAAAAAGTACTTACCTCCAAGTAAAGCCCTAATATTTTTATTTTGTAAAACAATATCACTATTATTAATTAAATCACTATACATATTCATCTTTAAAAAAGAATAAATACCTATTGCCATACCATCAACATATTCTAAATCGCTAATTAGACTAGCTTTAAGCTTATTAACATAATCATCTAAAGTCTCATCTTCATATAATACTAAATCATATTTATAAAAATGTTTCAAATAATAGGCTAATGTAGGATTTATAATAACCTCATCCTCATATTCCTTTATTTTGTAAATTCCTTTATCAATACTTAATTCAACAGGAATCAACATAAGCGGAGCTAAATAATTATTATTATCCTCAGTGTATTTAATAAATCCAAAGCTTAAATATAATGAATTAATTCCCTTTTCTGTAATTGAATACTTATACTCCTTTTGTAGGGTGTTTAAGCTTTTTAATAGTGTATATCCTCTATTATAAGCAAGGAGCTGATTATTCTTAAGTAAATTTAATGCAATATCCTTAACCTTTAAATCTGAATAGTTTAATACATCATCGTCTTCAGGATTTAAAATCAAATCCTTGTGATACTTAGTCAAAATAGAATCAAGCATCAAAAAAGAATAAGTTTTTGAATTTGTAATTCCTGAAAAAATCTCATTTTTATTCTCATTTAAAATATTAATCGATCTTAATCCTGATTCCTTAAAATTTAACAATCTATTTCGTTTTCCCAAATCTAATAGATGATTAGCAATATTTAATAATCTATTGTCCATAAAAACCTCACATTAAAACATAGGTGCAAAAATATTTAAAATAAACGCAATAAGCTTTTGATACCATGGACGTTTAATCCATTTATCCATAGTAATTTCCTCTGAAACGCTTATAGCAGCCTCATAATCCTTTTTCATTGCAGAAATTTCAGGATTAAAAAGTAATAGGCTACCACATTCATAATGTAAAAATAAACTTCTATAATCCATATTTATAGTACCACCAAAGGCATAAATATCATCAACAATTATATTTTTTGCATGATTAAAGCCTGGAGTATATTCATAGATGATAGCTCCTGACTTTAAAAGTTCACGATAATTACCTCTAGTCATATAAAATACTGATTTTTTATCTGGAATAGCTGGAGTTAAAAGTACAACCTTAACTCCGCTTTTCGCCTTTAAAGAAATTAAAGAAATCATTGGATCATCAATAATAAAATATGGTGTTGAAATATAGATATAAGATTTAGCTGTTGAAATAAGTCCCATAAATAAATCATAGGCTGGATATCCCTTATTTGCTGGACCATCACTAAAAGGCATAACATAGCCTTTAAAATCATTTTTATATTCAGGCTTATAATCAATTTGAAGAACATTTCTTGTAGATAGATACCACATTTCTATAAAATCAATTACAAATGTTTTAGTAGCCTCACCAACAAATTTTAAACAATTATCACGCCAATAGCCAAATCTTTGTTTTTTATGAATATATTCATCAGCCAAATTATCTCCACCACAATAAGAAACAATACCATCAATAATATACACCTTTCTATGATTTCTATTATTAACAACAGGATTAATATTAATACCAAGTGGTTCATAATTAGTGATATTACAATTTTTAATTTCAGCTAATTTCTTTAGTAGCTTTTGCGTCATTACTCCACGACTTCCAACATCATCATATAAAATTTTAATTTCAACTCCAGCTTCTCCTCTTTCCTTTAAAACCTCATATAAATTATCCATTAAAAAACCATTAGCCACAATAAATGATTCAATATAAATATAATGCTTTGCCTTCTTAGTTTCATTAAGTAAATCATAAAATTTCTTTTCACAATCACTAAAAAATAGCACAGTAGTATTATCATAAACAGGAGCATAAGCAGAATATTGAACTATACTACATAAATTAGCTGCATCCTTATTCTCAAGCTTAAGCTTATTAAGTACACCAACATTATTAAAATGCTTTAAAGCATTTTCAACCTTAGCCATTTTTCTTTTTGATAATCTTCTAGATGATGAATTAAATAAATAAAGAAAACAAAAAGGTAAAGGCAATATCAAAATAAGAGTTACCCATATAAGCTTATAATTAGCAGACATCGGTCTATACATTATATAAATACAAAAGCATATAGAAATACCCAATGTCAAAAAGTAAATCCATTTAATTGAAGAAAATGAATAAGTAAATGAAACATCTAATACAGCAAATAATAATAAAAGCTCAATCGCTAAAAAAATAGTAGAAATAATAATTAAAATTATCTTTTTCCATAATGGTAAAAAAATACGTTCACTTTGAGTCATCATATCACCATCCGATTTATTTATAGTATATCACACTAAGTGATAAAAGCCTTAGAAAAAACGGCTTTTATAATAAAATATTTTATGTTTTTTAAATTTCTTTAATAAACTCTTTCATATCTTCTGAAATATCCTTAATCTCAAAATCAGGCTTTGAAATTAAAAATCCTTGAACATAATCACAGCCTAAATCCTTAACACATTTAAGTTCCTCTTTCGTTTCTACACCGTAAAATAAAGTATAGAAAACTATAGAATTCATATACTTCAGCCCTTACGGCTAGTCTTTTATAGATTATAATTTCATTCTATTCTCCAATTAATAAAGTCTTACTATTTGGGGTAT
>CAKQEA010000002.1 GCA_934229785.1 uncultured Anaeroplasmataceae bacterium | reverse complement strand
CTGCTTAGCTCAGTTGGTTAGAGCACCTGACTGTTAATCAGGGTGTCGAAGGTTCAAGTCCTTTAGCGGGCGCCATTTAAATAATTAAGAGAGTAGGATATACTACTCTTTTTTTCTTATAATGCATAATAAAAATGTGTCAATATTGACTTTTTTCTTTATTTATTATTTATATAATGTTATAATTAATTGAGATTAAATTAGAAAGAATGGGAAATTATGATTATACTTACAGATTCTACTGCTGATATTAGAGGCGATGAATTAAATAAATTAAATATAAAAATGGTATCCTTAAATGTTGATATCGATGGTGAAGTTTATCAAGATAGTAAAAATCTTATGCCGGATAAATTTTATGAACTAATTGCTAAATCAAAAGAATTTCCTAAGACATCTTGTCCTAGTCCTAATGATTTTGCTGAAATTTTTGAGTGTGCCAAAAATGATAATGAGGAGCTTATTTATTTAGGTGTTTCTTCTGGATTATCTGGTACTGTTAATAGTGCAAGGCTTGCTCTTGACATTGTTGAATATGACAAAATCTATATTGTTGATACTTTAGAATCAATTCAAGGCTTAAGATTACTTGTTTTAGAAGCTTGTAAAATGCGTGATGCAGGCTTATCAGCAAAGGAAATTGTCGATAAGATTGAATATCTTAAACATCATGTTCATATTTACTCAATGATCGACACATTAGAATATTTATATCGTGGTGGTAGACTAAAAAGAACAGTTGCCATTATTGGTAATGTTTTAAAGCTTAAGCCTTTAATTGATTTAGATGGTGAAGGGAAAATTAGAATGTATGGTACATGCTTAGGTAGCAAAAGAGCATATTTATCTATTATGAAATCAATTGAAAATGCACCTATTGATATAAATTATCCTGTATGCTTTGGCTATACCTATGGAAAGGAAAATTTGGATTTGTTAATTGAAAAGGTAAAAGCTAAATATCCAAATATTAATTATAATATTTCTCAAATTGGTCCTGCCATTGGTTCTCACATTGGTCCTGGTGGCTTTTGTGTTATGTATGTTTCAGATAAAGAAAGAAATAAGTAATTTTTAATAAATATTAAATAATTGGGAATAATACTAATGTATGATTTAAATTAGTATTATTCCAATTTTTTTCTTTATAATATATTAATATATTATTTTTACATTTATCGACAACAAAATTCTTGCTACTTGCTAAAATTGTGATATAATTTTATTCGGAGTGATGCTAAATGAGAATTGGTGTATTAACGTCAGGTGGAGATGCTCCTGGAATGAATGCTGCTATACGTGCTGTTGTTCGTTGTGCAATCGCATCTGGAGATCAGGTTTTCGCTGTTTATGATGGTTATCGTGGTTTAGTTGAAGGACATATAGAAGAATTATCAAGAAAAGATGTTTCAGATATTCTTAATAAAGGTGGTACAATACTTGGAACTGCTAGGTTACCTGAATTTCAGTATGAGCAGGTTAGAGCTTTAGGTGTTAAACAGCTTGAAAAGAGAGATATCGATGCGCTTGTGTGCATTGGTGGTGATGGAACATATACTGGTGCCTTAAGATTACATGAGATGGGTGTTAAGACAATTGGAATACCAGGCACAATTGATAATGATATTGCTTCATCATCAAAA
Source organism: uncultured Anaeroplasmataceae bacterium (assembly GCA_934229785.1). Lineage (GTDB taxonomy): Bacteria > Bacillota_I > Bacilli_A > Acholeplasmatales > Anaeroplasmataceae > Anaeroplasma. The sequence continues at coordinate 154,471 of CAKQEA010000002.1, read as the reverse complement.
ACAATTGGATTCTCTACAGCTCTAAGTACTGCATGTGAAGCAATTGATAAACTTCGTGATACCTCTTCATCTCATCAAAGATGTTCAATCATAGAGGTTATGGGTAGACACTGTGAGGATTTAGCATTGTATTCTGGTATTTGCTGTGGAGCTGAATATATAATTACTCCAAATACTGGACTTAATAAGGAACAGCTATTAATTGATTTGAAGAAAAATCGATTAGCTGGAAGAAAACACGCGATTGTTGTTATTTCAGAAAACATTTGCGATGTTCATCAATTAGCTAAAGAAGTAGAGGAATTTTCAGGATATGAATGTCGTGCTACTGTTTTAGGATATGTTCAAAGAGGTGGAAGTCCTACCCCTGAGGACCGTTTACTTGCTGCTAGATTAGGCAAGTATGCTGTAGATCTTCTACATGAAGGTGTTACAGGTGTTGCGGTTGGTATTCACCACAACAAATTGATTAATACTCCAATTGAAGAAGCTCTTCAAATGAAGTATGAACCAAATAAAGAATTACATGAACTAGTCAAAAAAATATCATAATAAGGAGAGAATAAAAATGAAGAAGACTAAAGTTGTTTGTACAATTGGACCTGCAAGTGAGCAAAAGGATTGCTTAGAGAAGTTAATTGGTACTGCAGGAATGAATGTAATGCGTATGAACTTTTCTCATGGTGATTATGAGGAACAGGGATTCCGTATTAAAAATGTAAAGGCATTAAATGCTGAACATGGTTGGACTACTGGTATTGCACTTGATACAAAGGGTCCTGAAATTAGAACAGGTTTATTAGCTGAGGACTATGCTGGTGTTATGGTTAAGGCTGGAGATACTGTTATTTTAACTATGGATTATTCATTCATTGGTGGTAAGCAAGCTGATGGAACTGTTAAGGTTGCTATCTCTTATGCCGGTTTATATGATGATATCCAAGTTGGTGGTAAGATTTTATTTGAGGATGGCTTATTCCAATTAGTTGTTAAGGAAAAGACTGCTAATAGAGAATTAGTTTGTGAATCTTTATCAAATAGAAAGTTAAAACCAAAGAGAAATTGTAATGTACCAGGTGTAGTTTTAAATATGCCATACATTTCACCAAAAGACAAGGCAGATATGGAATTTGCATGTGATCAGGGATTAGATTTCATTTTCGCATCATTTGTACGTCGTGCCGATGATTTAAGACAAATTCGTGAAATTTTAGCTGCTAAGGGTAATGACCATATTAAAATTATTTCTAAGATCGAAAACCAAGAGGGTGTTAGAAATATGGAAGAAATCATCAAATTATCTGATGGTGTAATGGTTGCCCGTGGGGATTTAGGTGTTGATGTTGATGCTTGGGATTTACCAGAAATTCAAAAGCAAATGATTTATCTTGCTCAATCAACTGGTAAGATTGTTATTACTGCTACACAAATGTTAGATTCTATGCAACAAAATCCAAGACCAACTCGTGCTGAGGTTTCAGATGTTCATAATGCTGTATTAGATGGTACTTCTGCAACAATGTTATCAGGTGAGTCTGCTCAAGGTGATTATCCATTTGAGGCTGTATCTTACATGTCTAAGATTGATGAAAAGGCTGAAGAAAATATTGATCATGAATTAATGATTGAAAATGTTGTTTATGGTAAGGAAGAAAAGAATGAGTGCGATGCTATCGGTTTAGCTGTAGCTACATTAGCTAATGTATTCGAGGTTCCTGCTGTAGTAGCTGAAGGAGATGTTGAATTTGCTTTAGCATTATCTCAATATCGTCCTGCAACAGATATTTTCTATGCTGTTTCAAATGCTGATGATGCTCGTACATTATCTGTTGTTTGGGGTGTACAGGCAGTTGTTGGTACAATGGCTGACGCTTACAAGGTTGCAAAGAATGCATTAGGTTTAACTTCTGATGATAAGATTATCAAGGCTACATCTAATAAGTTTGAAATTGTTGATGCTGAATAATTAATGTTAATAAAGTGAGTAGGAGGTTTTTGTGGCAATTAAGTCCATAGTTACTACTCACTTTTTATTTTACTTTTTATTTCAAATAAAGTATAATGACATAGGAAGGAGTAGATAAGATGACAAATATTGAAAAAAGAAAAAAAATAATTGATATGATTAAAGAATTATCTACTTATTTTAATAACGTTAGAGATGCACTTTGTGCACCATATGGTCTTTCATCTATTCAGGCTGTTATTATCCTAGATGTTTATCATAATCCTAATGAAACTAAAATTACTGATATATGTAAAAGATTACATAAATCTACAAATACAATTTCACCACTTGTTAATAGATTAGTAAGTAAGGGATTTTTAAAGAAAACTCAAAGTAAGGATGATGGCAGAGTAACTTATGTTGAGTTAACCGAAATGACTAATAAAATTACTGAAAAAATTAGTATTGATATTTATGATTTTACTTGGCCAATGTTTGAACGTTTGAGTGATAATGATATGGATAATATTTTAAATTCCTTATCAATTTTATTAGAGGTGACATCTGAATGAAATATTTAATATTTTCTGATATACATGGAGCAATAGATTCTGTTGAATTTTTGCTTGATAAATTTAATAAAGGTAATTTTGATTCAATGATTTGTTTAGGTGATGTTTTATATCATGGCCCAAGAAATGGTTTACCAAATAATTATGCACCTAAAATGGTAATTGAAGCAATTAATCCTTATGCTGATAAAATTTTATGCATAAAAGGAAATTGTGAGGCAGAGGTAGATCAAATGGTTTTAAAATTTAAAATTTTAGATTCATTTGATGGAACATTAAATGATTTAAAGGTACATTTTGAGCATGGACATCATTTAGATTTATATAAAGGAAATGATGATTTGGTTTTATACGGACATACTCATATCCCAGCATGTGAGAAAAAAGGAAGCACAATGTTTATTAATCCTGGTAGCATAACTATTCCTAAGGCTTCATCAAAGAGGGGATATGCGATATGGGATGAACATACAATAGTAGGCTATACTATTGATGATGAAGAAGTATTTAGATATAGTTATTAGTGATATTTTAATTAATTAAGAGGAAAAATGTAAAAAAATCCTCTTTTTTTTATTTTTTTTAAATTTCTTTGTAAAATTTTAACAAAATCGTACTCTTATTATAATAGGAGGATAATTTTTATGAAGAAGAAAGAAATAGTTTTTGTAATATTAATACTTATATTTACATTTGCATTATCATTTTCGTCTGATATCAAAAAAATAATAAGTAATACTGATTCAAGCAAAATAAAGCATGATAGGTATATAACAATTACCTTGGAGGGGGAAATAGCTAAAAACATTAGTCCTTTCCAAGTTCCATATGGGTCAAGCTTTGGCGATATTTATTCAAAAACAAGAAATATTTATAATGAGTATAGTGTTTTACCTTATAAGCTTGATGAAAGATTTTATGAAAGCATGACAATTGTTATTTCAACAACAGACAATGGAGCCTATGATAAAGTAAAAAAGGAGAATGCTGATAAAATTAATATTAACACCGCAGAAAAGATTGATTTAAAGAAGGTTTATGGTATAGGCGATAAAAGAGCAGAGAAAATAATTGCCTATAGAAGCAGTAAAGCATTTGAGTCATATGAAGAGTTACAAGAAGTTTTAGGAGTGTCAGATAATGTTATTGAGCAAATTAAAATCGAAACCATTCTTGGGTAACTGGCATTATTTTTTAATTGCATCAATCATTATTATAGCAGCAAGTGAAAATAGCTTATTATTTATTCCATTAGGAGTTTTAGCTATCTATTTATTTTTTAGAAAAAAACAAATAATTGTCCCAATTTTAATTGTTTGTTGTTATTTGTTTTGCTTGACAAACATATCTAATTTAAAAAAATTGGCTGATGATAAATATTATGATGCAAAAATTGTTGAAACTAAAAATAATGGTTATATTATCAAAATAAAAACAAATAAAGTAAGAATTGTTGATTATAACAATGAGTTTACACCAGGTGATATAGTTAATATAAAATTTAAGCGTGAGAGTATATCATTAAAATCCTATGAAACAGATTTTGATTATGCAAGATATTTAAAAACACAAGGAATCATCTATCAAGCAAAGGTAATAGACGTGAAATTAGTAAAAAACTCTATTTCAATTAATACCATAAAATATAAAATGATTAAATTTTATGAAGAAAAGCTTTCACCTGAGGCGTTTAATTATGTTTCAACAATGGTTTTATCATCTAATAGCTTAGATGATAATTTAAAGGAAGGCTATTCCCTCTTAGGTATTTCTTATATTTTAGCAATTAGTGGAATGCATATTATATTTTTATATAAAATAATATCATGGCTTTTATTTAAATTTTTTAGATATTATGAAAGCACAATACCTATTAGTATTTTAGCTATATATGTAATATTAATAGGCTTTCCACCTGCTTGTATAAGAGCACTGTTATTTTTAATTTTAACAAAGCTAAATGAAAAGGGCGAAAAACAATACACTAAAATTGATTTGTTAGCTATTTCGTTTATGTTGATGGTTTCTATTAGACCATTTTATATATATAACACAGGATTTATATTAAGCTTTCTGGTTAGCTTTGTGATATTATTTATAAATTCAATTATAAAAAATATGTCGTTTTTAAAGAAAAACTACATATCATTTTTAATGATTTATCTTTCAACAATTCCAATTGTTGCAGCATTTCAAAACAAAATATCTTTATTTGCCTTATTATTTTCGCCAATTCTTGGTTTAGTTGTTAGTTATCTATTATTACCAATATGTTATGTTCTTGCGGCATTTCCATTTTTAGATGTATTTTTTAAATATATCTTCATATTTTTAAGTGAATACATTATTAATTTATCAAAATTAAGCATTAATATTTCAATTCCGAGCTTTTATTTTATAATGTACGTAATTTATTATTTTTTATATTCGGTATTAATTATTTCAATTAGAAATAAAAAAAATATATTTAAACAATTAACAATTTTTTTAATATATTTATCAGTGCTAATTAATATAAATATTATAACTCCATTAACTAAAATAACCTTTATAGATGTTGGTCAAGGAGACTCTTGTTTAATTAAACAACGAAATAATAAAGGAAACATTTTAATTGATGCCTATAATTCACTAGATTATTTAAAATCAACAGGCATTAATAAAATAGATACGTTAATCATAACGCATTCAGATAATGATCATATAAAAGAAGCAAATGAGGTTATTGAGTATTTTAATGTTGATAATATCTATTACCCAATATATGATGATAAATGTAAGGAAATTTTAAATAATAAAGGAACTGGTATTAAGAATAATACTAAATTTATAGTTGGAGAAATTGCATTTGAAGCCTTAGGACCAATAGATGATTTAGATAATGTCAATTCTAATTCACTAGTCGTAAAAATGAATTTAAATAATAAAACATTTTTATTTACTGGTGATATGACTAAGGAAGAAGAAAAAACACTTGTTGATTATTATGGAATAGATTTAAAATCAGATGTTTTAAAGGTTGCTCATCATGGATCAAGAACATCATCAGATGATTTATTTATAAGTTATGTAGCACCTAAATATTCAATTATTTCAGTTGCTGATAATAATAACTATGGATTACCAAATGATGAAATTGTTGACAAGCTTTCAAAAATATCTACTGTTTATATGACAAAAAATAATGGAAATATATCATTTATTGTTTATAAAAATAAAATAACTCTTTTAACTTATCGTTAATTATGATAGAATTAGTTTAGTTTAAAGTGATTAAGGTGTGATTTTAATGCTAAAGGCAGTATTCTTTGATTTAGATGGCACATTGTTACCTCTAGATGAGGAAGCATTTACAAATGTTTATTTTCATTTGTTGTATGAAAAAGTTAAATCTATAGGCTATGAAAAGGATAAGCTTATAAATACCATTTGGCAAGGAACAAAAAAAATGCATGCTAATGATGGTAGGACAAGTAATGAAGAAGTATTCTGGAATGAATTTAAAAGAGTTTACGGTGAAGAAAAAATAAATGATAAGAAATTTTTTGATGAATTTTATTCAAATGAATTTAAAAAATTAAAGGCGATATGTCAGGATAATTTTTATGCTAGAGAAATAATTGATTTTTGTCATAAAAATGGCTTAGATACTTATTTAACAACTAATCCAATATTTCCACTTGAGGGAACTAAAACAAGGATGAGCTTTATTAATCTCACAGTTGATGATTTTAATCTTGTAACTTCTTATGAAAATTCATCTTATACTAAGCCGAATCCTAAGTATTTTAGCAAAATTTTGAAGGGTTATAATTTAAATCCTAATGAGGTTATATTATTTGGCAATAATACCCTAGAGGATGGAGATTGTGCATACGAATGTGGTATTAAGTGCTTTCTAGTTGGGGATTTTATTATAGAAAATCCAAAATCAAAGCATTATTATCCTAGAATAAGAATGGATGAGGTTATACCTATGATTATTGAAGAAATAGAGGATAGAAAAAATGCTTAAGGTTTTTGTTGATTCTGGAAGTAGTATTAAGCCTCATGAGGCTTTAAAATATAACGTTGAATTAATTCCGTTAAAAATATTGTTAGGAGAAAAGGAATATTTAGATGGAGTTGATTTATCTATGGATTTGTTTTATGATAAATTAATAAATGAAAATCTTTTTCCTAAAACGTCTTTACCAACTTTGACGGACTTGGAGGATAGAGTTAATTCATATACAAGTAATGGTGATGATGTTATAATATTAACGCTATCATCTAAAATATCAGGTACCTTTAATGCCATAAAGCTGTTGTTTGAGGATAATGATCGTGTCAAAGTTATAGATTCATGCTTAGCTGTTGGAGGAATGCGTTTATTAGTTGATGAGATTAATCGTCATCGTAATGAAAGTGTAGAAGCTATTTGTAAGTATGTTAATGAATTAATTCCTAGAATTCAAATTATGGCTATACCAGAAACCTTAAATTATTTATTAAAGGGTGGAAGATTAAGTAAAACTGAATGGCTAGTTGGAAGTATTCTAAAAATAAAACCTATTATTGGCTTTGTAGATGGCAAGGTAAAGGTTCATACAAAAAGAATTGGATTAAAAAGTGGTATGCTATATATTGCTGAAGCTTTAGAGAAGCTTGAATGTGATGAAAATTATGATATTATTGCTTCTTATACCTATAATAGGAATAACCTAGACACTTTGATTTCCTATACTGATGATAAATATAAGAAGCAAATTAAAGTTTATGATAATTTAGATCCTGCAGTTGCTTGTCACTGGGGACCAAATGCATTTGGTTATATTTTCGTATCAAAGAAGTGATTAAATGATTGATTTTTTAAAAAAATATTATTTGTTAATATTAGCCTTTCTTTCATTTGTTTTAGGCTTAGTATTATATTTAGTTATTGATACTACTAAGTTTAGTGTTGTTTTCTTTTTTATGATTCTTTTATGTGTTGTTTTTCTTACAATTTATTTAAATAAGGTGATTAAAAATGTTAATTAAAAGTCCTATTATTTTATTAAGTGTTGTTAATACTAAATTAAGAGATGATTATTCCTCACTTGATAAACTATGTGATGATTTAAATCAAAATGAAGATGAGATAAAACAAATACTTGCCTCAATTGGATTTTATTATGATAATGATCTAAATCAATTTAAACAAAAATAATATATATCTTTATATAACTTTACTATGGTACTTTCTTTTTTTGAAGGTACCTTTTTTTGTTTTTTTCATATGTTAAATATGGAAGTGAGCTAAATGTGTGGAATATTTTTTAAAACTAATTATCATTGTAAATGCGACCATAAAAAATTTGAAGACGCTTTAGAGCTTTTAAATCATCGAGGACCTGATGAAACTGGTATTTTATATACTAATGATTATTCATTTGGACATAAAAGGTTAAGCATAAGAGATATAGAAAATGGTCATCAGCCAATGAGTGTGATTAATAATCATCTTATATATAATGGTGAGCTTTATAACGTTTTAGAGCTAAAGAATTTATTAAAGAAAAGAAATGTTTCATTAGAATCAAACGGAGATACTTTGTTGTTGTTAAAGCTATTAAATGAGTATAAAATGGATGCTTTAAATTATTTAAATGGAATTTTTGCTTTTGTATACACCGATAGTGAAAATGTTTATGCTGTAAGGGATATGTTTGGTGTTAAGCCATTATATTATACGATTTATAAAGACGATTTGATTGTTGCAAGTGAGATTAAGTCGATTTTAAAATATATTGGTGAGGCAGTAGTTGATAAGGATGGTTTGTGTGAACTCTTAGGAATGGGACCATCACATAGTCAAGGGAAAACAGTTTATAAGAATATCTATGAGGTAAAGCCTGGGCATATGTTGATTTATAATAAAAATGGTTTAAAAATAACACAATATTATAAATTGAAGGCTAAAAAACATAATTTAAATTATGAACAAACAGTTTTTAAAGTAAGAGCCTTATTAGATAAAGCAATTAGAAGACAAATGGTTAGTGATGTAGGAATTGCAACGTTTTTAAGTGGTGGACTTGACTCTTCAATAATTTCAACAGTTATGGCTAAATATAACCATGGTATCAAAACCTATAGTATTGATTATGAGGACAATATGAGTGATTTTAAGCCTAATGATTTTGAGATTACATCTGATAGAGACTATGTTAAGCTAGTTAGTGATGCGATTAAATCAGAACATACAAATGTAGTTATAGATAATGCTACACTTATTAAAAATCTAACAAAAGCAGTTGATTTAAAGGATTCTCCTGGTATGACGGATATTGACTCCTCTATGATTTACATTGCCTCAAAAATAAGAGCTAGGAATAAGGTTGCTTCATCAGGAGAGGTAGCAGATGAAATATTTGGAGGCTACCCTTGGTATTATAAAGATGTTCATGAACTTAAGACATTTCCTTGGATAAGAAATATTGACTTTAAAGAAGAATTATTAAAAAGTGATATAAAGAATAAGCTTAAACTTAGTGAATACGTTCAAAATGAATATATTAAGGCAATTAAGGAGGCACCAATTTTAGCATCTGACTCTAAACTTGATATTAAGCATAGACAATTATGCTATCTAAATATTAAGTATTTTATGACAAATTTATTAGATCGTAAGGATAGAATGACTATGGGAGAGTCATTAGAGGTTAGAGTTCCATTTTGTGATAAGGATTTAGTGGAGTTCTTATATAATGTTCCTTTTAAATATAAATATAGAAATAAGGTTGAAAAAAAGCTGTTGAGAGATGCTTACAAGGATGTTGTTATAAAAGAGGTTATTGATAGAAAAAAGAGCCCATATCCAAAAAGTAATTCAAAAAAATATGATCAAGAAATAAGAAATATTGTTTTGAATATATTGGATAATGATGATTCAATTTTAAATTTGTTGTTTGATAAAGAAAAGCTTATATCATTTATAAATAATGATGATCTTGACGTACCATGGTATGGTCAATTAATGAGAAAAACGGCATGGCTTGCCTACCTATACCAATTAGATTATTGGTATAAAAAATATAATGTGAGGATTGAGATTTAATGGAAAGCCTAGATTTTATTAATAAAATATTAGAGGGAAGGTTAGTTTTAGGTGCTAAGGAAACTATAACTGATAATTTATTCATTATCCCTGTTTATAAGGTTAAAATATCTTTTTTAAACTTAAAAACTGACATCAAAAGCACAAATGGAGATGGTGGATCAGGAAGTATAAATGTTACACCAATTTGTTTGATTAAGTCATACAATGGTAATGTTGAGCTAATCAATTTAGAGGAATTTAAGGAGCATGATAGTATTATTGATTCTATTCCAAATATTTTAAATGGAATTGATGTAAATGCAATTTTAAAGAATATGAAAATAATGTAATGTATAAAGTGATTTTTTTAAAGGCTTAATTTTCTTATGATTAAGCTTTTTTCTTTTGATTAAAGTGTTTATTGTAACTACAAAACCCCTATATATTATATATAATGTAATGGTTAGTACTCGAAATGTTGAAAAGTCATAAAAAATGACCTGTAAATATATTGAAAAGTCATAAAAAATGGTATATAAATATATTGAAAAGTTAGAATGGTGGTAAAACTATGCTTAAAAGAAAAATTGAAAAAGTTATTGAAGAACATTTTAAATCAAATTCATCTAAAGTTTTATTAATCGATGGTGCTCGTCAAATTGGGAAGACATATATTGTAAGGTATGTTGGGAAAAAGATGTTTAAAAATTTTATTGAAATCAATATGGTAGAGGATTCTCTTGGCGCTAAAAATTTTGCTAATGTTGCCTCAATTGATGATTTTTATTTTAGATTAAGTATTTTATTTGGCTCTCAAATGGGAAAAAGAGAGGATACATTAGTTTTTATTGATGAAATCCAAGAGTATCCAAAATTATTAACATTATTAAAATTTCTTGCCGATGATAATCGTTTTGCATATATTGCTAGTGGATCTTTACTTGGAGTAACTTTAGCTCAAACCCCATCCATCCCTATAGGAAGTATTAGAAAAGTGAGAATGTTTCCTTTAGATTTTGAAGAGTTTTTATATGCTAATGGCTTTAATGAGTTTGGAATTAATACAATAAGAAATAAGTTTTTAAATTATGAATGCTTAGATGAAATAACTCATAATAAAGTTATGGATTTGTTTAAAAAATATTTAATTGTTGGTGGACTACCAGATGTTGTAAATAGTTTTTTGTCGAAAAAAAATGTTCAATTAGTTAGAGAAATACAAACTGAGATTCATGAATATTATGCAGCTGATGCAGCAAAGTATGACTTACAAAATAAACTTAAGATAAAACGAATTTATGATCTTGTACCATCTAATATGGAAAATAAAAAAAAGCGTATTGTTGTTAAAGAAATTGAAAATAAAAAAGGGAAAACATTTAATGATTACGCAGATGAATTTGACTATTTGATAAGCTCGGGAATTTCATTAAATGTACAGGCCATATCTAATCCAAAGTTTCCTCTTGTTGAAACTGCATCTAAAAATTTACTTAAATTATATTTGAATGATGTTGGAATTTTAACTAATATTTTGTATAAAAACAATGTTAAAGCTATTTTAGATAATGAACGAAGTATTAATTTGGGTTCTGTGTATGAATGTGTTGCTGCAAGCGAGTTGATTGCCCATGGTCATAAGCTTTTTTACTATGATAATCGTAAAAAAGGTGAAGTTGATTATTTAATTGATGACTATGAAAATCTATCTGTTTTACCGATTGAGATTAAATCAGGAAAGGATTATCAAATTCACAGTGCAATTAGTTCATTTACAAACAATGTTGAATATAAAATAAAATTTGGATATGTTTTTTCAAATGAAAGAACAATAAAGAAAAGAGATAAAATAATATATTTGCCAATATATTATATAATGTTTATATAGATTTTCCTTTTAAATCTATTTCTGCAAAACAATAATTTACAATTGTGTCGATGTGTTATATAATTTATACAAAAGGGGGAGAAAATAAATATGGAAAGATATTATGCAAAGGACTACAGAAGAATTGCAGAGGAAAAATGCTCACCGGCTTCAGGTAATTTAGCTGTAATTTATTTAATTTATTTTTTGATTATTCTACTTTTAGGTGGAACATCTTATATTGGAGTAGGTGCAATTGCAGCAATACTTATTACAGGACCTTTAGCTTTGGGCTTAGTTTATGTTACAAAAGATTTGTTTCATAGTGATGTGCCTTCATATCAAAGAATGTTTGATGGATTTCATAGATTTGGTGATGCCTTTGTTCTTATGTTATTACAAGGTATTTTTCAATTCTTATGGTCATTGTTGTTCGTTATTCCAGGTATTGTTAAGTCATATTCATATGCAATGGCATTCTATATTTTAGATGACGAAGAAGGTATTTCAGCAAATGATGCAATTACTAAAAGCCGTGAAATAATGGATGGACATAAGTGGGAGCTATTCTGTTTAGAGCTTAGCTATATTGGTTGGCTAATTCTTTGTACTTTTACTTTAGGTATTTTATCATTATGGGTTCAGCCAAAAATGGCTGCAGCTAAATATGCATTTTATTTACATATCACTGGTAAAGACCAAAAAGTAGAACAAGTAGAGACAATTGAATAATACAAATATGCAATTTGAATATTTAAAAACAATTGAGTTATAATTTTAATTCAATTGTTTTTTTATAAAAAAATTAAAAAAAATAGTTGAATAGTTGACAAACTGTTCAACTAATGGTAGTATATTATTATAGGTGGTGAGATAATGAATCTTGAAATTGTAAAAAGCGAAATGCCAAGTGAAGAACGCTTAGAGGATTTAACAAATCTATTTAAGGTTTTAGGTGATATGACAAGAGCTAGGATTTTATATACAATTGAAAATGATGAGCTTTGTGTTAATGACATTTGTGAGTGTGTTAATATGAATAAGTCTGCCGTATCTCACCAATTAAAAATACTAAGAGATGCTCACTTAGTTAAGTCACGTAAGGTTGGAAAGGAAGTTTTCTATTCCTTAGATGATGAGCATGTTTCATTAATTTTTAAGTGTGCTTTAGAGCATGTAGATGAAAAATAGGAGGAGAATGAAAATGAAAAAGGTTTTTAAGATTGAAGTTGATTGTGCTATTTGTGCTCAAAAATGTGAGGATGCAGCTAAGAAGGTGGCTGGTGTTGATAACTGCCAAATTAATTTTATGACTCAAAAAATGACTATTGAGGCAGAAGATGTTGATTCTGTAATGAAGGCTGTTTTAAAGGCTTGTAAAAAGGTTGAGCCTGATTTTGAGATTGTAGAATAATTAAATTGAAAAAATGTTAATATAATATCATAGTGCGTTTGCTACTATGGTATTATATTAAGCTAGTAGTACAGTGATGTACTATAATTATTTTATTTAATAGTTGAATATCTATTCAACTAAAAGGAGAAAGTTATGACAAAAAAACAAAAGAAAAATTTAAAAAGAATAATTATTGCTTTAAGTATTTTTATAGTTTTAATGCTTTTAAATTTAATATTAGAAAAATGTTTTAATAATAAATTTGAATATGGAATTGCATCTTTAATACCAAATGAAAAATATGGCTGGTTATTACCATTTGCCCTATTCTTTATAGTTTATCTTTATATAGGTCATGATGTATTAAAAAAAGCAATTGTTAATATTAGTCACGGTCAAGTTTTTGATGAGAATTTCTTAATGTGTATTGCGACAATTGGAGCCTTTGGTTTAGGAATTTATACTGGTATAGTTGAACATAAGCCTGAAGGCTTTGATGAGGCTTGTGCTGTTTTGTTGTTTTATCAGGTTGGTGAATGGTTTCAAAGCTATGCTGTTGGTAAGTCAAGAAAATCTATATCTAGCTTAATGGATATTAGACCTGATTATGCAAATTTAAAACATGAAGATGGTAGCTATGAGGTTGTAGATCCTGAGATTTGCAAAATAAATGATGTAATATTAGTTAAACCAGGTGAAAAAATTCCACTTGATGGTGAGGTAATATCTGGTAGTGCCTCACTAGATACTAAGGCATTAACAGGAGAATCATTACCTTTGGATGTTGGTGTTGGATCTAATGTAATATCTGGTAGTGTCAATTTAAATGGTACAATTGAAATTAAGGTTTTAAAAGAATTTGGTAATTCTACAGTTAGCAAAATATTAGATTTAGTTGAAAATGCTTCATCTCAAAAATCAAAATCAGAAAACTTTATTACAAAATTTTCTCGCATATACACACCATTTGTTGTATTTTTGGCTTTAGCTCTTGCTATTTTACCACCTTTATTTATAGGTGTTATTAATGGTAATTGGCATACATTTTCTGATTGGATTTATCGTGCATTAAGCTTTTTAGTTGTATCTTGCCCTTGTGCTTTGGTTATTTCAGTTCCTTTATCATTTTTTGCTGGAATTGGTGGTGCCTCAAATAATGGCATATTAATTAAGGGCTCATCATATTTAGAGAAGTTTAATAATGCAAACATTTTTGTTTTTGATAAAACTGGTACTTTAACTAAGGGGAATTTTGCTGTAAAAGAAATTTATCCTAATGAAAAAAAGGAAGAAATTCTTTATTATGCAGCCATTGCTGAAGGTATGAGCAATCACCCAATTGCAATATCAATAAAAAATGCCTATGGAAAAGAAATAAAAAAAATGTATAAAATAGAGGATATTTCTGGTAAAGGAATTAAGGCAATAGGTGATAATGTTATACTATGTGGAAATGAAAAGCTGATGGATTTGTATAATATTACCTATACTAAATCAAATGGAATTGGTTCAATTGTATATGTTGCTGTTAATAATCAATTTATAGGTTATATTGTTATTGCTGATGAAATAAAGGATGATGCAAAAGATGCAATTAGCTATTTGAATTCTATTAATTCAAAGACAGTTATGCTTACAGGTGATAACGAACGTATTGCTGCAAATGTTGCTCAAACCTTAGGTTTAACGGATTATAAGGCATCTTTACTTCCTCAAAATAAAGTTGAAGAGGTAGACGTTTTATTAAAAAATAAAAAGGAAAATGATGTATTATGCTTTGTTGGTGATGGTATTAATGATGCTCCAGTTTTGATGAAATCTGATATTGGTATTGCTATGGGTGGAGTTGGTTCAGATGCAGCAATTGAGGCTTCAGATATTGTACTAATGCATGATGATTTAAAAAGCATAGGTATTGCTAAAAAAATAGCTAAAAAAACAATGAGAATTGTCTATGAAAATATTATATTTGCATTAGTAGTCAAGGTATTAATATTAATATTGTCAGCTCTTGGAATCACTAATATGTGGTTTGCTGTTTTTGGAGATGTTGGTGTAGCTGTTATTGCCATTTTAAATGCTATGCGTGCTAATATAAAGGTTAAGTAAGTCCAATGGAAATCCATTGGATTTTTCCTTGCGATAAAATAAATTGAAGAGCTATAATGATGGTAAAAACAAGTATTTGTTAGTGTATTATCATGTAATGCTTTATAAAAATTATTCAAAAAAAATAGTATGCTTTTATGTATCTAAAGCTTTAATCAACTAAAATCAACTAACAAATCAACTATAGAGTAATTCGTAATAACAGTTGTTTTTTTTTTTTTTTCGTATTATAATAAAAGCAAGTAAAGCTTTATTAAAAAAATAAATATAAGGAGATTGTATTATTTTTAGTAATAATACTATGTAGTTTAGTATGAAAAAAAGTTGTAAATTAGTTTTATTTGCTTTTTGTTCTGTTTTAATGTTTTTCGGAATTTTTATAAGTGACATTAAATATAATATATTAGATAATGATGAGTTAGAAGTTAATGAAAAAATTTTGAACGATTTAGATGATTTAGATCAATTTATTAATTCGTATTTTGATGTTTATGATTCTTATTCATATAGTTTAATTGAAAATGATCCAATTGATGTTTTAAATTCTTCCCAAACAACTTTAAAAAATTATTATAATAATCTCGGTAATAATCGATTTGATTTAAATGGAGATAAAGTTATAGATAAAAAAGATAATTTAGGACAAAATGGTGGTATTTGTCAACCAACAGCTGTTGCGATGCTATTACAATATATGACTTATAGTAATAAAATTAGTTATTATCCTAGATTGAATAGTTCATCAACTAACATAAATACTGTTTTTTATGAAGTTGTTGATGCTTATATTTCGAATGGATGGGAAGGCTCTGGAGCTTCAAGAAATTTATGTTTCGCTTCTTTAAATACTTTTTTTATAAGAAATAATATTTACTACAGTGCAAAATATTCTACTAAGAATTTATTTTCGTTGATTTCTAATTCATATAAAGAAACTATGCCATTAATAGGTCATATTACTGGAGATAGTTCTAGTCATGCAGTAGTTATTTCAGGATATATTACAGCTAAGATAGATTATGAATATACTGATCATGGTGAAACATATTATGATACATCGACATGGAATTTTGCAGTTATAAACACTGGATGGAGTGATGTAAAATATGGTAATATTAATTCACAATATTATACAAATTATTCATTTATTGATGTAGATTTTCTTGATGCTGTAACATATATTGAATGATTTTATTATAAAAAATTGGGGGTATTTTTATGAAATACAATTTAAAAAAATTAGTTTTTAGTAGTTCCTTAATTGGTCTTATTGCTTTATCTTCATGTGGTGTAAATTCTACTGAGGTTAATAAGGTCTATAGTTCCTGTAATATAGTTAATAAAAAATTAGCTGATTATAATATCTCTTCTGATGATTATAAATTATTTATTGAAAAATTAAATAGTTTTTCAGCAAAATCATCTGCAAATATTTTAGATAAAAATACTAATGCAATATCACCTTTGTCTTTATATATGAATTTAGCTATGACATCTACTATAACTAGTGGTAATACGTATAATGAGTTAATTAATTTTTTAGATATTGATTATAATGATATTTTAAAATATACAAAGGCTTTATATGGATTGTCAATGAAGGAAAAGCTAAGTAATGAAGAGGTATATCATAAGGAAAATTTGGTTAATTCAATTTGGATTTCTAATAATGTTAAATATAAAAATGAGTGCTTATATGATTTATATAATTGCTTTAATGCCTCATCATTTATTGTAGATTATTCAAATAAAAATACTTCAACAAATATTTCAAAATATATTTCGGATAATACAAATGGCTTAATTAATCCTAATTTAAATTTTAGTGAGAACACAATATTTACTTTAATTAATTCCTTATATGCTTCTGATTTGTGGAATGAGGTTGGGTTAAGCTATACAAAAAATGATTATGAATTTAAAAATTATGATAATACAACAACTAAAAAGAAATTTCTTGTTGGTAATAGTTTTTTAGGTGAAGCTTATGTTGGTGATGATTATTCATGTGTTTATCAAAAAACGAGTAATGATTTAAAATTAACATTCATAATTCCTAATGATAATAAGGATTTATATACTATTATGAATAATGATAATCTTAATAATATGTTAAAATTAGATAATTCTAATTATATTAAGGATGATTCAACCTATACTCGTGTAATATTCCCTGAATTTGAAAGTAAGTATAATGGTGATTTAAAAGATAAATTATCCACACTAGGGGTTAAGTCATTATTTGATTTATCTAATGATTATAAGCTATTTGAAAATGATGCATATGCATCTAGCTTAATTCAGATGGTGAATTTTAAAGCTAATAAAAAAGGAATAGAAGGTGCAGCAGTTACACTTTCAACCACTGATTCATCAAGCTTTAGCTCTAATTTAAAGGAATTTGTTGTAAATAAAAGCTTTGGTTATGTTTTATCTGATTCTTATGGTGTAGCTTTGTTTATTGGTGTTGTTGATAATATTTAAATAATTGTGGACTATGAATAAAAAATTTATAGTCCCTTTAATTTTTATTGAACTTGTTTTTACTTATTTTCATATACTAGTGTAGGGAGGTAGGTAAATTGAATGACGTACGTGAAATTGTGACGAAGGCTGTAGTGGCAAAAGGAAAGAAAGTTATGCATATTTCTCATAAGCTTAATACTACTGCCCATCCGTATTCCATATTAGGATGTTGGATTATAAATCATGAATTTGAGGCAACAAAGCATGACAATGTTGTTGATATAGATGGTAAAATGGAAGTAAATATTTGGTATTCAGAGGAAGAAAATACTAAAACTGATGTTTTAAGAGAAAATATTAGCTACCATAAAAATATTAAGGTTAAACAAATTGTTAGTAATTATTTAAAAAATAGTGACGATATTTTAGCAAGAATACTTAAACATCCAACTGTGACATCTGCTAAAATTCATGATGATGAAATTGAATTAGAGATTGAATTTGAAATTCAGGCTGATGTAATTGGAGAAACAAAGATGCAGGTAACTGTATTTCAACCAGTAGAGCCTATTGATGAGGATATTGAAGATTTAGATATAGAAGTTAATGAAGATTTTTTAAAGTAATTAAATTGTTTATATAAAGGTAAATGGTACCCAAGGTATCATTTTTTCTTTTAGAATATTATTTAATTATAATTAGGTGTAAGTTGTTATAAAAATGATGGTGAACATGTTATATAAGAGCTTAATAAATTATATTTTTCTTTACATTGTTTTATATTGTGTTAAAATGGTCCCTGTTAGGACTAGTAGGATGTGCGTATGGATAATAAATTAGTATACTTAATGCTAGACATTAATAAAAATATAACTATTGAATTAGAACATATGGCGAATTTTCAAGTAAGCAAAAATATAATAATATAGAGGTTTTGATACTTTATTCATTGCTTATTTTTGAAAATGTTACTCAAAATGATATTGTTAATGAATATTTAATTCCTAAACAAGGTATAAATAATATGATAAAAAAGTTTGAAGTAATGAATATTGTTGTTTTAAACATAGATAATAATGATAGAAGAAAAAAATACTGCCTTGACTGAAAAAGGATTAGAATGTATTAATGAACAAAATGGTCCGATGATTGAAAGAGAAAATGAGGCTGCTAGGCAGTTAGGCATTAATAAATTAAATGATACTTTAATAGAAGTATTTAACGAGGTGAAATAGTATGATTTATACATATAAAAAATTAATTAAATTTGCTTTACCGATGATTTTAGTTATGGTTCTTTCTTCTATATATGGTATTGTTGATGGAGTATTTGTTTCTAATATTGTTGGAGATAAAGCTTTTGAGGCTTTAAATCTTACAATGCCTTATATAATGATAATCGGATCCTTTGGATTTATGTTTGGTACTGGTGGAGCCGCATTAATTTCTAAAAAAATAGGTGAGAATAGAAATGAAGAGGCAAATAAAATATTCTCAATGCTAATAGAGGTTATTATTATAGTTGGTGTTATTTTTACTGTTATTGGTATTTTACTTGCAAGAGCAGTTGCTTCACTTTTGGGAGCTACTGGTGAGCATTTGAATCTTGCTACTAGCTATGCGATAAGTGCTATTGCTTTTATTACTTTTTTTATACTTCAAAATGCTTCACAATCTTATTTAATTGTTGCCGAAAAGAGAAAATTAGCTTTGATATCTAGCCTATGTGCTGGTTTAACTAATATGCTACTTGATTTTATCTTTATGTATGTAATGAAGCTGGGGATTATTGGCGCTGGTATGGGTACAGGAATTTCTTATATTGTTGGTGGTGGAATCCCGTTAATTTATTTTATCTTCAATAAGGAAGGAATACTAAAATTTAAATTTTGTAAAATATCATTTAGACCAATTGGACAATCAGCATATAATGGTTTATCTGAGATGCTTACAAATATTGCGGTATCATGTGCAAGCTTGGTTTATAATTTTCAGCTTATGAAGTTAATCGGAACAGAAGGACTTGCTGCATATGGAGTAATTATGTATGTGTCATACATATTTATAGCTATGTTTAATGGTTTTGCAATATCATATGGTCCTTTAATCGGCTTATATTATGGAATGGATAATAAAAAGGAAATTAAAAATTTACTAAAGAAGGGATTAGCTATAGCTATTGTTAGTGGTATTTGTATGACAGGAATTACTATATTATTAGCTAAACCATTTGCTTTAATGTTTGTTTCCTATAACAAAGAATTAACTAGTTTAACAACAACAGCCTTAAGGTTGTATTCATTTTGTTTTATTTTTTGTGGAGTAAATATTATTTCTTCAAGCTTCTTTACTGGACTCAATAATGGTTTTGTAAGTGGAGCAATCTCTTTTTTAAGAAGTTTTGTTTTTCAGGTTTCGATGATTTTTTTAATTCCTTTGATTATTAATAATGGAATTTGGCTAGCTGTAGTATTTGCAGAGGTTTTAGGTGTTATTGTGTCAGGCGCTTTTATTATTAAAAGTAGGTCTAGGTATGGATATTAATTTTAAATATGGTATAATCAAGCTAGGAGCGTGATTTTTAATGACAAAAAAAGAATTAGTTGCAGCTGTAGCTGACACATTAAATTTAACAAGAGCTGATGCCGAAAAAATATTTGATTGTGTTATTGATGTAATTGTTAGTAGTATTGTTGATGGTGATGAGGTTTCAATTCCAGGTCTTGGTATTTTTAAGGTTACTGAGCGTGCTGAAAGAACAGGAAGAAATCCTCAAACAGGTGAGACAATTACAATTGCAGCCTCTAAGAGTGTTAATTTTAAGGTTGCTAAGCCACTTAAGGATGCTATCAACAAGTAAGAAATAATGAAAATGAATGAAAATTTATAAAATTACATGTCAAGTCTTTTTTTATAAAAAAATAGTAATATAATTGTTGTTACAAATGGGGGATTTACTATGGACGATGACGAGTTATTTTATGAAAATTACACAAATGAAGATGATAATGATGATGAAGTGTATTTTAATTTAGATGAGGATATGGATTCATATTATGATTTCAATTTGTTAGATTTACTTGATGAGGCTGAAAAACTTGACTAGAAAATTAGACCTATTTAGGTCTTTTTTTCTTTATTTTTATAAGTATTTTGAGTTATTTTTGGTAAAAAAAGATTGTTTATTTTTGAATTGATGTCTTTTTATTAAAATAAATAAACTTAATAATTTATTTTTAAAAAAAGAGCCTCTATGATATAATTTATATAACCTGAGGAGTGGTAGTGTGTTAGACGAAGAATTAAATGAAAAGCTTTTAGCTGTAACTAATCAGTTACTTGATATGGGAAAAAGAAATCGTTTATTAAATTATAAGGATAGTGGGTTGAAAACCTTAAAAATATTAAATAGAAATGTTGAGGAAGTTTTTAGAGGTATAAGGGCCTATCGTGAATTAAATGTTTTAGATTTAGATCCTATATTATCAAAATATCATAGAGAAAATGAAGAAAATGAAACTCCAATTGAATATAGTGAGGAAAAGGTTTTTTCTATTGCTAACAAATTATTGGAGAAAAATCAGATATTTGCTTATAAAAAGGGGTATACCCTTGATAAGGTTTTAAAAAGTTTACAAAAGGATTTTAGATTTTCGATAATTGAAAAGGGTATAAATTCCTTATATATAACATTTGCTTTTATCCATTATAAAGAAGAAGATGTTGAATATGTTGCACCTTTATTGCTAATTCCTATTGAAATGAGTAATGAAACTGGTAAGTTTATAGTTAAACAATATGAGGATGAGGTTATGCTTAATCCAACACTTCGTTATTATTTTTCTACAACCTATCATTTTGAATTGCCACAATTTTCTGAGGAAGCTCTACCAACATATTTAAATAAGGTAATGGCTATATTACCAGAGGGCTTTTCATTAGAATCTGGTTGTGCCTTTGGTGTATATTCATTTTATAAGATGAATATGTATAATGATTTAATTTCAAATAAGGATAAGGTAATAAAGAATAAAAATATTAGAGCCTTACTTGGTGAAAAGCAAACAGATGATGAGCTTAAGGAGAGTAATATTTATCCTGTTGTAAATTGTGATTCATCACAGCTTGAAGCTATTGAATCGGCAGCAATGGGTAAGTCTTTTTGCTTACAAGGCCCTCCAGGTAGTGGTAAAAGTCAAACTATTACTAACATGATTTCATCTTTACTTGGTAATGGAAAGAAAATATTATTTGTTTCTGAAAAAATTGCAGCCTTAAATGTCGTATATGAAAATTTAAGACGTGCTAAGCTTAGCGATTTTGCTATTGAATTGCATTCTAATAAGGGTAATAAAAAAGAGTTTATTGATAATTTATATAATACTGCGACCTTGCCAAAATATGAGATGGATTTTAAAACAAGAGCTATTTCTTCAAGATATCAAGAGCTAAGGGGAAATTTAACTTCATATGAAGAGGAAATACATGCAAAAATTCCAGGCTTGGATATGACTCTTCTTGATTTGTATTCTTTGTATGAAAGTATTCCTCTTGATGTTATGGATTTTAAACTGCCAATTGAGTTAATTAATTTATTTGATATTGAGTTAATTAAGACCCCTTTTTTAGAATATGAGCGCTGTAGTAAGATTGTTGGCTATGATTATAGAAAAAGTTCTTTAAATGGTATTACTTATGGTTCTAAGGATTATTTATTATTAGAACTAAATGATGATCTAGATTTATTGGTTAAGCATATTAAAAGGATGCTTGCTTTAAAAGAAGCACTTAAAGATATAAATTCTTTATGCTTTAACTCTTTAGAGGAGGGCTATTCTATTATTCTTCTTTTAAATAAATTATCATCATTAAAAAGCTTTTATCCTTGTTATTTAAATACTAAAGGTAGAGATAAGCTTAGTGATTGTATAGAAAGGTATGTCCCTCTTCGTAAGAGTATTGATATGTCTTTATTTGATATTTATCAAAGAACTATTTTAAATGAAAATATTGATGCCCTTATAACTAAACTTAATGAAAATTCTAAGGGGATTTTTAAAAATAAGGAATATAAGGATACTTTAAAAATAGTTTTAGGCTATCGCAAGGGTGCTGTAAAAAATGATGAGATTATTTCTGAATTAACTCGTCTATCACAAATTAAAAAGAATTTACTTTTAATAGGTAGCTTAGAGACAATATTAAAATCATATTTAGGCAATATAAGTAATGTAGATTTTCAAGCTATTAATCAGGATTTAAAAACCTTAAATGGTTTAAAGGATTATAACTTATCTATTTTAGAATATAATAAGATATTAACTATTGATAGTAGCTTATACTCTACTAATAGTTTTAAAAATGAAATTAAAGCTTTAACTAATATTTCTAAAATGGCTAATACAGCTACATTCTATGTAACAAAGGTTGATATAAATGATGCATTTAAAAAGATAAATGGAATGAGCGAAGAACGAAGTCATATTTATACCTATGCAGAAATGATAGATGCTGTTAATCAAATCAAAAAGCTTAATGCTTTGGACTATTTAAACACTTATTTAGATAAAGAAAGAGATCTTAAGGACCTATATTTAGAATATAAGAAGCTTTTCTATAAGCAAAAAATAGATTCTATAGTTGAAGCATCTTCGATTTTAAAAAGCTTTAGAAGCTTAAATGAGGAAGAGGTTATTACTGAGTTTAGAGATTTAGATCAAAAACTTTTAAATATCAATCGTGATTTTATAATTGCCAAAACCTCACAGCGTAGACTAGATAAGGATGTTTTAATTGAAGGCTCTGAATTTAAAATATTAGATCATGAACATTCAAAGTTGCGTCGTCAATTACCAATTAGATCACTTTTAAGCCAAACTTTTGAGCTTGCTTTAGAAATAAAGCCAGTATTTTTAATGTCACCACTTTCTGTTTCTACCTATTTAGCATCTGAACTTGATATGTTTGATTGTGTTATTTTTGATGAGGCATCTCAGATATTTGCTTGTGATGCATTAGGCTCAATTTATCGTGCTAAGCAGTGTATAGTTATTGGCGATACTAAGCAAATGCCTCCTACTGCGTTCTTCCAAGCAACAACAACAGATGAAAGCATGGATGTTGAGTATGATTTAGATTCAATTTTAGACAAGGCTTCAGAAACCTTTGAAACTAGGAGCTTAAAATGGCATTATAGAAGTAGAAGTGAAGAATTAATTACATTTTCAAACCAGTCATTTTATAATAATAACCTTATCACAATTCCTCAATCAAAGGAGCATGAGGAGGGATTTGGTGTTGATTTCTATTTTGTAAGTGATGGCTTATATGATGCCCAAACAAGAACAAATCAAATAGAGGCTGAACGTGTTTGTGATATGGTATTTAAACATTTAAAAACAAGTAAAAAGTCTTTGGGTGTTGTAGCATTTAGTAATGTGCAAGCTGATTTAATTTCTTCACTTATTGAAAAAAGATTAAAGAAAAATCCAGAGGATGAAAAATATTTTAATCAAAACATTGATGAGCCATTTTTTGTTAAAAACTTGGAAAGTGTTCAAGGTGATGAACGTGATAGGATTATTTTCTCTATTTGTTATGGTTATAACAAGGAAGGAAAGTTTTATCAAAGGTTTGGTCCATTAAATAATTCAGGAGGAGAAAGAAGACTAAATGTTGCGATTACGCGTGCTAAGTATAATGTAAGTGTTGTTTCCTCAATTAAATATACAGATATAAAAACAACAACTGAGGCAAAGGGAGTATTACTTCTAAGAGATTATTTGGAGTTTGCCGAAAATGTTATTGTTGATAAGAAATATGAATCAACTGACGATGGAATCCTAAGCGCTGTTACTTATTTTGTAGAGTCACTTGGCTATGAGGTATATCCTAATTATGGTGCATCAGCCTTTAAAATAGATTTAGCAGTTAAAAAAGATGGTAAATTTATTTTAGCGATAATGGTTGATAAAAATAACTCCTATACAAATAATGTTACTGACAAATACAGATTAGAGCAAATGCTTCTTGAAAGATTAGGTTGGAGATATTTTAGATTATTTACAACAAGTTGGGTTAAAAGTACAACTGATGAGCAAGAAAGATTAAGTCGTGCCTTGATGGGTGAGGATGAAGAGAAGCTAGTTGAAGCAAGAGATGTTTCTTATTTGAAGGTTGATAAAAGTCTTCAATCATTAGATGTTTTGTTTGATGATTATGTATCTTTAAATGTTTTTAGAGCTAAAGATCACCTAGCATCTAAGGGATTGGATTATGTTGTGCGTGAGATGATTGAGCTTGAAGCGCCAATTCATGAAGATTTCTTGTGTAAAAAGATGGCAATGATAATGGATAAAACTAAGGTTACTCCTCAATTGAAGGAAGAAATTATGGAGTGTGTTCCAAGAGATATTATTAATAATAATGGATTTTTATATAAAGAACGTTTTGATAAATTAGGATATCGTATTAATTCTAATAGAAATCCAGAATGGGTACATCTCCTTGAATATATTGATGGAATTGAGAAAATAGTTTCAAAACATAATGGTATTTCAACTGAGGGCTGTTATAGAACATTTGCTGAGTTGTTGGGCTCTGATAAGCTGACTCAGACAATTAGAAAAAATTTAGATGAGGCACTTAGTACTCTATTAACTGACGGAACATTATATTTAGAAAATAATAGTATTTATTTGAATTAATATAGCAGAATTTTCTGCTATATTTTTTTTGAAAAATATTGTTGACAATGTTTAATAAATAATGTAGAATATAAACAGTTAGTTAATGCTAACTATATTTTCAGAATTCATAGTTAGTTCAAACTAACCGAGGTGATTGAATGAGTACAAGACTAGAACAAGTATTAGCCTTACACTGTTCCCCTGCATTGTTTGGCATTAAAGCCGCAAATTTGATAAGCTGTTCATTAGATGAATGTCCTAATTTGTTTGAAGATATTAATGAGCTAAATAAAAAGCATAATCCTAAAATATGTTTTAGAATTTTAAAAAGTACAGGAAATAGATGCTTAATATTAATTTATAAGTATGATAAACTTTCTAAAACTATTTTTGAAAATGATGTTTATGAATATTTAGTTATGCATGGATATCCTAATGTAAAAAAATTAGATTTGTACCTGGATTTTTTACAAAGAAAAATAACTGCTGATGGAAATTTCCCTCATGATATTGGCGTGTTTTTAGGATATGATTTATTAGATACTATTGAATTTGAAAATGGCAATAAGGATTGTATTTATGTTGGTTACTGGAAGGTCTATTCAAAAAAAGAAGAGAAACTTCAAATTTTTGAAAGATATAATAGATGTAGGGACATTGTCTTTTCTTTATTAAATAAAGGTTATAGATTAGAAGCTCTAATCTAGGAAAGGAAGAAAATGAGTGCTATTGTAATTTATTGGTCAGGTAGCGGAAATACGCAAAGCATTGCTGAAAAAATTGCTGGCGATTTAGGCATTGAAGCTAAAAGTGTGTCTGAAATAAGTGTTAATGATGCCCTATCATATGATACTTTAATTCTTGGATGTCCTGCAATGGGTGCTGAGGAATTAGAAGATACTGAATTTAGACCGTTTTTTGAAGAATTAATGTCATCAGTTGGTCAAAAAAGAATTTTCTTATTTGGATCTTATGGCTGGGGTGATGGCGAGTGGATGCGTAACTGGCAATCTGAGGTTGAATCTCTAGGTGGTAATTTAGTCTGTGATGGCTTAATTGTAAATGGAGATAGTCAAGAAATTGATGAATCTTTGTATCAGGATTTTATATCAAAAATTTAGGCCTTAATATAGCTTAAAAATTTTATTGTGCTTTATATCTTAAAATCTATAAATCATAAATCATTTATTGTATAAGCTTTATAGAATAATTGTATTTTAAATAGATTTCCCTCTTAATTCTCTTTTAAAGTACAGTTCCTTCCTATACATACTTTACTCTCTCTCAATTGTGTATAGGAAGACCCCTTTATATCAAAAAGACCTTTTATGGTCTTTTTTTTGCTATATTTTTTAATTTATTTAGTTTATATTATATGTGGTGATAGCTTGAATAGAAAAAGAATAGGAACAATATTAGTGTTTACGTTTTTAGCTGTTGTTTTTGCAAGTATTTTAATATCTAGTAATAATGATGTAGAAAGTGTTAATGAAGAAGCCTTTTATGTAGAGGATAATGGAAACATATTCATAAAATTAGCATTTGTTTGTGATGATTGTGCTTATTATGTTGTTGATTTGGTTCTTGGAGGAATTGAAAGAATATTTGCGATGTTTACTGGAAATTAATTTTCTGTTTTATTAAAGTAATTATTATGATATAATACAAACTAGAGATTTGAGGTGTTATAATGACTTTGCCTAATAAATTAACATTAGGAAGGATTTTTGCAGTACCAGTTATGGTTGTTATTGCATGCGTTCCTTATTTAAATAATCATAATATTTTTTTGAATGTTTCACTTGCTAATTTTATAAATGTAATTATTTTTGCATTAGCTTCATTTACAGATTTTTTAGATGGTAAAATTGCAAGAAAGCATAATCTAGTAACAACATTTGGAAAATTTGCAGATCCACTTGCAGATAAGATGTTAGTTTTAGTTTCTTTTTTAATTTTAATGATTCAAAACCATAAGGCTTATTTTGGGTTGGCAGGCTTAAGTGTTGTTCCAATGTGGGGTGTTGCGATTATTTTAATTAGAGAATTAATGGTTTCAGGCATTAGACTTGTGGCTGCTCAAAAGGGTGAGGTAATTGCTGCAGGTATGAGTGGTAAGGTTAAGACGTTTGTCACTATGATTGCGCTAATATTTTTGTTTATGAGTGGTATTCATAATGTTGTTGCAATAATTGGTTTAATATTGATGTACATTTCAATTATTTTGACTATTTACTCTGGTGGAGTGTACTTATATAATAGTAGAAAGCTAATTTTTGAATCAATTTAAAAAAAATTTGTAAAAAAAGTAAAAAATCTTACTATTATTATATATGGAGGTGTATTTATGGCAGATAATACAAGAGAGCAAGCCCTAGAGGCTGCATTAAAGCAAATTGAAAAGGAATTTGGAAAGGGAGCAGTAATGCGACTTGGTGATGAGGTTGATAGAAAGGTTGAGGTTGTTTCTTCAGGTTCAATCGCTGTTGATAAGGCATTAGGTGTTGGTGGATACCCAAAGGGAAGAATCATCGAAATCTATGGTCCTGAATCATCAGGTAAAACTACATTTGCATTACATGCGATAGCAAGTGCTCAAAAGCAAGGTGGTTATGCAGCATTTATTGATGCTGAGCATGCTCTTGATCCTGTGTACGCAAAGGCATTGGGTGTTGACACTGAAAATTTAATTTTATCACAACCTGATTCAGGTGAGCAAGCATTAGAAATTGCTGAAGCTCTAATTAGATCAGGAAGTGTAGATGTGATTGTAATTGACTCAGTTGCAGCACTTGTTCCAGAGGCAGAATTAAATGGAGATATGGGAGATAACCACGTAGGTCTTCATGCTAGATTAATGTCACAAGCGATGAGAAAACTTGCTGGTATTATTTATAATACAAAATGTGTTGCAATATTTATTAACCAAATTCGTGAGAAGGTTGGGGTAATGTTTGGAAATCCTGAAACTACAACAGGAGGAAGAGCCTTAAAGTTCTTTGCTTCAGTACGTATGGAAATACGTAAGGGTGAGGCTATAAAGGATGGAACTCAAATTTTAGGTAATAGAACAAATGTTAAAATTGTTAAAAATAAGGTTGCTCCACCTTTCAAAACAGCTGAGGTTGAAATAATTTACGGTGAAGGTATATCAAGAATTGGAGAAATTGTTGATTTAGCTTCTAATGCTGGAATTATTAATAAAGCTGGTGCTTGGTTT
This sequence comes from uncultured Anaeroplasmataceae bacterium, assembly GCA_934229785.1. Taxonomy (GTDB): domain Bacteria; phylum Bacillota_I; class Bacilli_A; order Acholeplasmatales; family Anaeroplasmataceae; genus Anaeroplasma. The sequence continues at coordinate 126,142 of CAKQEA010000002.1, read as the reverse complement.
TCTTATAATGGCCAAAAAATTGGTCAGGGAAGAGAAAATGCCAAGGAATATTTGAAATCAAACCCTGAAATTTGCAAGGAAATCGAAGATAAAGTTCGAGCTTTATAATCAAAAAAATAAAAAAAATTTGACAAGTGCTTTTGCTTATAGTATAATGTAGAAGCGCTTGGTAGTTGGAGTAGTACTCAAGAGGCTCAAGAGGCTTCCCTGCTAAGGAAGTAGACCGGGTAACTGGTGCAAGGGTTCGAATCCCTTCTGCTCCGCCATTAGAGTTAAGTATAGTCGATACCAAAATATCGGCTATTTTTTTCTTTATATAAGGGTTAAAATTACAATTATTATAGGTTTTAGCTTTTTTTATTATAAATAATATTAGAAGTACTTATAGGTATTAATATATAAAATTAAATAGTTATATTATTATTAATCGTTAAACTGCTACTTACTATATATAGGCATATATAAGAGCATATATATTTTCAAGTACCACCACGTGACACGTGACAAAATCAGTGACATCACTAGTGACAAAGCTTATTGTAGATGACAAATCCAAATATACAGACTGGTTTAAGAAAAAAGATATTAAAGCTGAATTAAAAGTAGATATTGTTTTAAAATTAGCTGAATATAAATATCCTCTAGTTACACAAGGCGATGTATATAAAGAAATCTTTGAACAAGCTGATAACTTTAAGAAATATAGAAAATAATTAATACAAATAATGAATTTTTGATTTGAGAAAGAGAAAAGGCAATTTGAGTGTTTTTTTAGACTTTATTTCAAATTTTATAGTAAATTCAACAGCTGATTCAATAATCCTCGCTATTATTGGCATAATTGCCTTTCTAGTGGCTTTTGGATTTGTTGGTATGATATTTGATGCTCTCGGATTTTATGATTCTAATATAATGAGTGATACTCATTGGATTGTTAGAATTATTGTATTTCTAGGGTTATTATTTATTTGTATTGAAATAGCTAAATTTATAAAATGGTTATTTAGTTTTCAGTGGTGGATATATCTTATAGCGGGATTGATTCTAATTGGAATAATTATCCTATATCGAAGTTATAGGTTTGATACAAATTGTGTCAGACCTTTTTTCTTTGCAGATAGGAACATATATCCTTTTCGCCAGAATACTTTAGAGTCTTGTAGAAGTGTAAAACGGCATTTTTAGGATGCTCTTTTTCTTTTTATATATTGCTACAAAACGATTGATTTCATAATATATTAAAGATTCAATGATACTTTTTTTAATGGAAATAATGAGAAAAACATGATAATTTAAATGCGGAAATATAGACATAAATTCCCGTAGCATTTTTATTAGTTAAATTGATTTAATTGGTGTTTGATAGAAATTTAACAAATCAACATGCTTTAAATGATTAGCAAATATTGAGAGTAGTCATATTATTATCATTAATAAAATAGCATTAATAGCTTTGGATAATTTTGAAAATAAATTATATGATGGCAGAAGAACTGCGTTCAGATCACATGAACAGGTTTGAAAGGACTTGTTGTGCAAGGTAGTTAAATCGTTTACTTAAATAAATAATCGCTTATTTTAGTAGCTAAAGTAAGAGATGTAGGTTGCTCAAATTACATTTCAAAGAGTTAATCATCATTTAGGTAGATTTAAAGTAATGGAAGAATCGCACTGATTGTTTTTTTGTTGCAAAATATATGTGAAAATTCTAAAACTTGTTAATTTTATTTAATTCGAAACTTTTAAAAATAAGTGGTTTATGATATAATTTGGTTAGAGGTGACTAACTATGAATTTTTATGAATCTGGTGATATAAATAATCCAGTTATTTTACTTATACCTGGTACATGTTGTCATTATAGCTTATTTAATAAGGTAGTACCTTTATTGAAAGAGAAATTTTATACTGTTGTAGTATCTTTTGATGGCTTTGATGAAAATGAAAAAACTGAATATGTCAGTATGGAAGAAGAAACAATTAAGATTGAAAAATATATTAAAGAAAATTTCAATAATCATATATTGTGTATTTATGGCTGTTCGTTAGGTGGTTCATTTGCAAGCTATTTACTTCAAAGAAATAATATAAAGGTAGATCATATAATTTTGGGAAGTAGTGATATGGATCAAAGTAATAAAATTATAGCCTCTATTAAAGGTAAAATTATTGCACCAATAATGTATAAGATGATTCATACTAGAAAATTGCCTAGCTTTATGCAAAATAAACTAGATGATATGAAAATAAATGATACAAAACGATATAATCAAATGATTGAATTTTTAAATTCATTTATGGTTTCTGAATTACAAAATGTTGTTACAAAAAAAAGTATTTATAATCAATATGTTTCAGATCTTGTTACAAAGATAGATAAAAATATTTATAATAAAAATACAACTGTTCATATTTTTTATGCTTTAAAAATGGGCAAAAAATATAGAAAAAGATATTTAATGCATTTTAAAAATCCTGACATTAGGGAACAAAATATGAATCATGAAACATTTTTCTTCTGTCATCATTTAGATTGGGTTGATGAAGTTTTTGATTGTGTTTTTTCAAATTGAAAATTTTGAAGTTGATTTTATCAATTTAGTTGTATAATATAGTTAGTTATATCTAACTGGAGGTAGAATATGAAAAGAATTCATTTTGATACTTTTAAGGATGGCTTTCATGGTAGTTATTTTAAATGTAAAAATAATTCAAATTGTGCAATCATTACTATGCTTGGTGATGATAGCGATGATTACATGGCAAGAACAGCTGCGAAATGGCTTAATAAATTAAATGTTAATGTTTTAACTATGTCTGTTGAAAGAAAGAGCTATTCATATCATAATTATCCACTTGAACGTATTGAAAATGCTATTAAGTGGTTGAAACAAAATGGAAATAATAAGATTGGTATTACAGGAGCTTCAACTACAGGAACACTTGCTTTAACGGCTTCATCATATTTCAATGATATAACATTGACAATTGCTATGACACCAAGTGATTTTATATGGCAGGGATTTGCTCAAGGAAATAAGGATGGCTGTAAGGAATGGCCTATTGATGGTGAATCCTTATTTACGTATCGAGGTGTAATGCTTCCTTATATGCCTTTTTGCTATCAACATCCTGATTATTGGAATATAATGATAGAAGAATCAAAGAAGAACAAGGATATGATTAATTCATTAAAAATATTTAATGATTCAGAGGTTAAACATCCACTTTTAGAAGAAGAAATGATTAAGGTTGAAAAAATAAATGGTAAGCTTCTTCTTATTGGTGCCTGTGATGATTCATTATGGGATACTGCTAAGTATATTCATCGTATAGAAAAAAGACTTAGTATGATTGAAAATAATGTTGATTTGGAGGCTTATGTTTATGAACATGGTACTCATTTTGTGTTTCCAGAAAGCTTAATCAAAATGATGTTTCCTATTGGCTCAAATTTGTTTGTTAAATTGGCATTTAGCGCTTGTAAAAAATATTCAAAGGATTGCAAAAAAACTAGAATAGATATTGATTTGAAAATTAAGACTGCAATTAGGAAATGGAGTTGTAAATAATGAAATATTCTTTAATGCCAAAGATGATGTGTTTTTTTTACAAAAAAACTTTTAAAAAATATTTAATTATGGATTTAGGTGAAGATCCTCAAATTATGAAAAAGGCTCATTTAAAATATAAAGAGATAGTATTAAGTGTTGATGAATTTGAAAAAGGTGATCGTTTTATTACGAATATCTTAAGCTGTGCAATGCTCTCAGCAGTTATTTTAAATTTAAAAAATAAACATAACGTTGAAGAAATTAGGAAATATTATCGTGATGCAATGTGTAATAATAAAATGACTAAAATGGCAACATCTAAGAGTAAAAGTTATACTATAGAGGGAAGAAAAAAATTAAAGGCACAGGCTAAAATGAGCGAAACCAATTCTAATCCTTACTCTTGGAGGTTTGAGGTTGTTGATGGTGAGAATATAAATAAATATACTGCAATATTTTATACCTGTGGTATTTGTTATTTAATGAATAAGCTTGGTCTAAATGAGTATATTCCTGCAATGTGCTCATTAGATTATGATATGGCATCGATGAATAATACAAAATTTGAAAGAAAATATACATTAGCATCTGGTGGAGATTGTTGTGATTGCCATTATGATCATCAAGTAAAATAAATATTAAGCAACCTTAATGTATGGTTGCTTTTTCTTTTGCATTTAATATGTTTATGATATATAATCATTTTAATGGTGAAGGTATGGATAAATTGATAGGTTTAACAAATGAAGAAGTGAATAAGAAGAAAGAAGAAGGTAAGGTTAATAGTAGTATTAAAAATCCTTCTAAAAGTTATTTAGAAATAATAACTTCAAATTTATTCACATATTTTAATTTAATATTTTTTTTAATTGCAATCATTTTAATTTTAGTTAAGCTTTATAAGGCATTAACTTTTTTACCACTCATTATTCTTAATATATTAATTGGTATTATTCAAGAAATTAAAAGTAAAAGAGTATTAGATAAATTAACCCTAATGGCTGAGCCCAAGGCTTTAGTTGTTAGAAATGGAAATGAAGAAAAAATAAATGTTTGTGATTTAGTTGAAGGGGATTTAGTTATATTTAGTGCTGGGAACCAAATATGTGCTGATGGACGTGTTGTATTAGGTCAAGCGCTAGTGAATGAATCACTTTTAACTGGGGAAAGCGATGAAATTAAAAAAGAGGTAGATTCTATCTTGCTATCAGGATCATACATAGTTTCAGGTAAGGTGTATGTAAAGCTTACTAATGTTGGAAGTGATTCCTATATAAATAAATTAACACTTGAAGCTAAAGAGAACAAGACACGTGAGACAAGCGAGATAATTAAATCGCTTAATAGATTGGTTAAAGCGGTAGGTATAATAATAATCCCCTTTGCTATTGGTTTGTTTAGTGAAGCTTATTTTATTAATGGGGCTACAATAAAGGATGCAGTTGATTCTACTGTTGCTGCTATTTTAATGATGATTCCTGAGGGATTATTTTTGCTTGCTAGTGTATCTTTGGCTATAAGTGCTGTAAGACTTGCTAAAAATAACGTTTTAACTCATGATATGAAATCGATTGAGTCTCTTGCTAGAATTAATACCTTGTGTATTGATAAAACAGGTACTATTACTGATAATAATATGGATGTTATTGATTATTTAAGTATTGATTCTAAAATTTCAAAGGAAGAAATATTTCAGGCTCTTGTCGATTTTTCTTTTGCTCAGGATTTTGATAATATTACAATGAGAGCAATTAAGGATAAATTTAAAGGTGATGTTAGAGATAAATTTATTTCAAAATCAGCCTTTTCATCACAATTTAAATATAGTGCAGTAAATTTTGAGTCATTTTCATATGTTCTAGGTGCACCTGATTTTATTATCAAAGAAAACTATTTAGAATATAAGGATTTAATTGATTCTTACCAAAATGAAGGCTATAGAGTTCTTGCATTATGCAGGTCTGTAAATATGATTGATGGAAAAGAAATAACCACTAGACTAACACCAATGGGACTTGTTGTACTAGATAACCCTATACGTCTTAATGCGGTTGAGACATTTAAATATTTTTCGTCTTATAATGTTGATATTAAGGTTATATCAGGAGATAATCCTAAAACTGTTTCAATGGTAGCCTCTAAAGCTTTAATTAAAGGTGCAGAAAATTATATTGATACCTCTAAATTAACTGATAATGAGTTAATGGAGTCTGTAGAAAAATATAATGTATTTGGTCGTGTAACACCACATCAAAAGCAGGTTATTATAAGGACTTTAAAAAATAAAAAGAATAAGGTTGCGATGGTAGGAGATGGAGTAAATGATATATTAGCTCTTAAAGAAGCAGATTGTTCTATTGCCCTTGCTAGTGGAGCAGATGCTGCTATGCAGGTAAGCCAGGTTGTTTTGCTTGATTCTAACTTTTCACATATGCCACAGGTTGTTTTAGAAGGAAGAAGAGTTGTAAATAATTTAGAAACAAGTGGTGCATTATTTTTATCTAAGAATGTTTATGCCATAATTTTAACTTTAATCTTTTTACTTTGCTTACGTCAATTTCCTGTCAAAACTACCCAAGTAGGACTTGTAAATATGTTTACAATAGGTTTTCCAGCCTTTTTACTTTCACAAAGTCCTAATAAAAAGTTAATTAAAGGAAACTTTATTAAAAATATATTAAAATATGCAATCCCAGCTGGACTTACTAATGCTATAATGGTAACTTTAATGTATTTTATTGGATTAGCCTTTAATTTATCTTATGATGAAATATCAACTGCCTCAATATTAATTATGGCATCTGTAGGAATTTTAATATTAATTAATGTAAGTAGGCCATTTAATAAATATAAAGTAGTTGTAGTTGTGTTATCGATTTTTGGTCTTATATTAAATGTTTTGTTGGCATTTTTTACACCATTTTTCAATTATTATTATGACTTTAAAAATCTATCAGCAGCTGGTTGGATTATATTTGTTATTTTGTTAATTATCTCTTATGGAATGTATTTGTTAATTGATTTTTTGATATCAAAGTATAATGGTAGAATTAAGCTAATTGATAAGATTATTGGCGAATAGTTATTTATTGTTTAAATTTATAATTAGAATATGAGGTGGTAGAATGAATATAGCAGTGTATTTAGGAGCTAATTTTGGAAATGATTCTATTTTTTTAGAAAAAGTAGAAGAACTTGGACAGTTTATTGGTAGTAATGGTCATACACTTATTTATGGTGGGTCAAAAACAGGATTAATGGGAATAATAGCTAAAAGTACACTTACAAGTGGAGGCAAGGTAATAGGTGTAGAACCCAAATTCTTTATTGAGAAGGAACTTCAATTTGATGGTTTAACAAAATTATATGTTACAAAGGATATGGCAGAAAGAAAAACAAAAATGATTGAGCTTGCAGATGCCTTTATTGCTTTTCCAGGTGGTACTGGTACTTTGGAGGAAATTTCTGAGGTTATGTCTAAGGTGGCTTTAAACCATTTAAATTCTCCTTGCATTATATATAATGTAAATGGTTATTATGATGGCTTGAAATCACTTCTTAATACTATGGTTAAATTTGATTTTTCATCAGATGAAAGATTAAAAAATGTTTATTTTGTAAATGATTTAAATGAAATAAGTACAATTATTAATAGGTATAAATAACAATATTTTGTAATGTTATTAGGATTAAAAAAGCACTTTTAAGTGAAGCCTTAAGGTTAAGGTTTCTCTTTTTGAGTGCTTTATTTTTCCTTTAGAATAAAGTATAATAAGATAAATGTTGTACTTTTTCTTTTGAGGTTTAAAATGATTATAGATATAAAAAAATATAATGTAGCAAATGATGGTAAAACAAATGTTACGAAAGATATTCAAAAAATAATAGATTTTTTACATAATGATGATACCTTAGTTATAAGTAGTGGTAAATATTTAGTTTCAGGATTATTTTTAAAGAGTAATATTAATTTGATTATTGATAATAATGCAGAATTAATTGCCTCTGTTAATGAGTGTGATTATGTGTTAGTTGATACACGTATTGCTGGTGTTGAAATGAAATGGTATCCGGGAATTTTAAATTGTAATAATTGCCATAATGTTACAATTTCTGGTAAAGGTATTATTAATGGAAATGGACCTTATTGGTGGAGTAAATATTGGGGAATTGATATGCATGGTGGAATGCGTAAGGAATATGATGCTAAAGGATTACGCTTTTTATGTGACTATGATTGTATGAGACCTAGAAATTTAGTTATTTCTAATTCTAGTAATATTGAAATTAAGGATATTACCTCATTTGAATCTGGCTTTTGGAATGTTCATATTTTGTACAGTGATAATATTATTGTTGATAATATTCATATAGATTCTTCAAATTTATGTGCTCCATCCACTGATGGAATAGATATTGATTCTTCAAGTAATATAATTGTTAAAAATTGTGTATTACGAACAAATGATGATTCAATTAGTATTAAATCAGGTAGAGATTATGATGGAATAAGAGTCAATAGACCATGTCATGATATAAGCATAGTAGATTGTAAATTTAAAGAGGGCTTTGGTGTTACGATTGGTAGTGAGGTATCAGGTGGTATTTATAATGTATGGTTGAAGAATTTAGTGTTTGATGGGACTGATTGTGGCTTTAGAATTAAGTCATCATTACCTAGAAAAGGTTATATAAAAAATGTTTATGTTGATAATATCAAAATGATAAATGTTAAATATGCATTTCATTGGTTTTTAAATTGGAATCCGAACTATAGTATTTGTACCCTACCTAATGATTATAATGGGGAAATAACAAAAACTATTAAAACCTTATGTATGAAAACTGATGGAGTGAACACGGAAGTATCTAATATTTTTGTTAATAATGTTGTATCGACATACAAAGATGATTATTATGGTATTTCTAGAGCGTTTAACATAGAAGGCTTTAGTGATTCATACATGCATGATATTATCTTTAAAAATGTTAATATTAAAGCTAAGGAATATGGATTTATTAGATATGCTGATGTTTTATTTGTTGATTCAAATATTAGCTTTAAAGGTGAAAATGATCATAAAAATGATGAATATGATAATAGGTAGGGAAGAATATGATACGTAAAATTGTTGAAATAGATAGTGAAAAATGTAATGGCTGTGGACTATGTGCTAAGGCGTGTCATGAAGGAGCAATTACGATTGTTGATGGTAAAGCTAAATTGATTAAGGATGATTATTGCGATGGATTAGGAGATTGCTTACCACATTGTCCTAAGGATGCAATTAAAATTGTGATGAGAGAGGCCGATTCCTATAATGAAGAATTGGTATTAGAAAATAAAAAGAGTAGTGGTTTAAACAAAACGCTAAATTTTAATAGATCAGGATTAGGCTTTTGGCCATGTCAGCTAAAGCTTGTACCTGTAACAAGTGAGGCTTATGATGGAGCTCATATATTATTATCGGCAAGCTGTGCAGCTTATGCTTATCAAAATTTTCATAAGGATTTTATGGAAAAAAGAATTACATTTATTGCTTGTCCTAAGCTTGATGGTGTTAATTATCAAATAAAATTAACAGAAATATTAAGAAATAATAATATTAAGAGCATCACACTTGTTCGTATGGAGGTTCCTTGCTGCGGTGGACTTGAAATACAAATGAAAAATGCAATTTTAGAAAGTGGTAAGGATATCCACTCATCTGTAAGAATTATTTCTATAAAGGGAGAGATTGTTAAATGTTATTAGATGATTTAGAAAATACTGTACTTGCTAAGCTTATTGCAATAATTAATGGAGTTACAGCTGAAGGCGATATTTCAAAACTTGAGCCTATTGTTTTTGAGGTATGTAGAGCTTTGAAAAATAAAAATAATTTGTCTTACTATATTGATTATTTAGCTAAACTAAAGAAAGAATTATTACCTGATTGTATTATATGTGCTTATCCATGTGGAAGAACTAATGATTTTTATTTAAATAGTTTAGATGACAGTAAAAAAGATAAGAAAATTTCCGAATATAAAAAATTTATTGATATTTTTAATGATGATATGAGCTATAATGATGTTTTGTATAATTTAAGCAAATTATCTTGGTGAGGTATATATGAATTTAAAAAAATATTTGAAGGAATGTAATAATGTAGTTCATACTACAATAAATCCTAAGGGCCCAGGTGTTGTTAGGATTCATCTTGTTCCACCAAAGAAGCTAGCTGTTGGTGTTCCTTTTGTGGCGATAATAAATGGTTATTCATTAATTTCTCTTCAAACTACGTGGGCAGTATTATTAAGAGAATTTATTTTAACCATTAATATGATAGATGGTAATGAAATAGATGATAGCTATTTAGATACAATTATTTCTAAGGTTGTTTTAAATGTTAAAAAGATTTATCCTGAGGCAAAGGATAAAATGATTAAATCTGATTTAAAGGATATTGTTGAAACATTAGTTGATATTGCTTTAGGAAAGGAACCAAAGGTTGAAATCGGTTATACTACATTAGCTAAATATTCAAAATTTATGTATTCCCCTCATCGAATGGATTTGATGATTTCAGCAATGGAGAAAAATGGATGCTGGAATTGTAATCAAAGGTGCTTACATTGTTATGCAGCCAATGAAAAAATGGCCAATGTAGAGGAATTAAAAACAGAGGATTGGTTTAAAATTATTGATAAATGTTATACAGCAAGAATACCAGCTTTAACTTTTACTGGTGGTGAACCAACTAAAAGAAATGATTTGGTTGCACTTGTTAATCATGCTAAGTGGTTTGTTACTCGTTTAAACACTAATGGTATATTACTTACAAAGGAGTTATGTAAAAATTTATATGCTGCAAGCTTAGATTCTGTTCAAATTACATTATATTCATTTGATGAGGATATTCATAATACTTTAGTTGGGACTAATCATTTCAAGGAAACAGTTGAAGGAATTAAAAATGCTTTGGAGGCTGGATTAGATGTAAGTATTAATACCCCACTTTGCAGCTTAAATAAAGATTATGTTAATACTATAAAATTTGCAGAAAGCCTAGGTGTTAGGTATTTTTCTACCTCGGGCTTAATTCCATCAGGAAATGCTAAAAATGCTATTTCAGAGGTTACTAAGCTTAATGAGAACGAAATTTATAAAAGCTTGAGGTTGGCATATGACTATGCTAAAACAAAAAATTTAGAGATAGCATTCACCTCTCCTGGCTGGATTAAGGATGATTTACTTTTAAAAATGCATATGATTATACCATCATGTGGAGCATGTATGTCTAATATGGCAATTGCACCTAATGGAGAGGTTCTACCATGTCAAAGCTGGTTGTTTGAGGATGGCTTAGGTAATATTTTAAATAAGAGCTTTAAAAATATTTGGAATAGTAAAAGGTGTAAAAAAATTAGAAAAATAAGCGCAACTTCACATGGACTATGTCAGCTAAAAGAGGTGAAAAAATGAAAAAGCTTTTATTTATAATTGTTTGTTTTTTTTCTTTTTTTCTACTAAGCTCCTGTGATGAGGATAAGACTTTAGATGAAATAGAAAGCTATAAGATAACTGTTGATCAGCGTGATGATGGAACACTTGATTTACGTTATGAAATTAAATGGTTAGTTTTAGATGATACAGAACCATTAGAATGGGTTAAGATTGGTATTCCTAATAAATATATTGGTGATTTAAAAAATTTATCTAATGATGTTTTAAATGCTTATTTATTTGATGACGATGGTGACTTTATTCGTTGCGATTTAAAAGAAAAGGCTTATAAGAATGATATTGTTACATTTGATTTTAAATTTCATTTGTTGAGAATATATACATTTAATGATGAAATTATAAGCTATGATTTTACTCCTGGATGGTTTGATGATATTGAGGTAAAAAAACTACAGGTTTTATGGAATAAAAATAACGTAAAAGATTCTAATGCTAGTAGTGTTATAGATGATTATTTATTGTGGGATAAGTCATTAAAAAAAGGTGAAAAAATTAATGTTAAAGTTTCATATGATAAGGCATTATATCCAAATTTAATTGAAACAAAGGATCATAAACTAGGAATTATTATAGCAGTGGCTAGTATATCAATGTTTGTGGTTTTATTTATTGTTATTTTTATTATTGTTGTTATAAAGACAAAGAATAATAGCTATGAGGCCTATAGAGGATTTTCTGGAGAAAATTTCTCAAGATATCCTATGTGGTACTATTGTACATTTTATAATAGTGGAAGAAGTAAAAATGGTAAGGCTATAAATCCACCATCAAGCTCACATACATCTCATAGCTGTGCGTGTGCGTGTGCCTGTGCTTGTGCTGGCGGAGGTAGAGCTGGTTGTAGTCGTAAGGATTTTTATAATTTTGAAATAAGCGTGGAGTTTGTTAAAAAAATGGAGGCTAGGGATGAGTAAATATGTTATTACAATTGACCAAGGAACAACCTCATCAAGAGTAATTATTTTTGATGAAAGAGGAAATATAATTTATAAGAATGTTAAAGCATTTAAACAATATTATCCATACCCTAATTATGTTTTGCATGATGCTTTAGAAATATATGAGGATGTAGTTTTTCTTATAACAACAGCCTTATATGAGGTAAATATTGATTATTCTGATATTATTGGAGTAGGAATTACAAATCAAAGAGAAACAACTGTTGCTTGGAATAAAAAAACTGGACAGCCTATTTATAAGGCAATTGTGTGGCAATCAACTCAAACAAATGAAATTTGTGAAAAGCTTAAGGTTTCTGGATATGAAAAAATGATAAAAGAAAAAACGGGGTTATTAATTAATCCTTACTTTAGTGCTAGTAAAATGAAGTGGATAATTGATAATGTTAGCGGGGCTAAAGAGCTTATGGATGAAGGAAATTTATTATTTGGTACTATAGATTCATGGCTAATTTATAAGCTTTGTGGTGGAATTCATGTTACAGATTATACTAATGCCTCAAGAACCATGCTTTTTAATATCCACACTCTAGATTATGATGATGAGCTTCTTAAATTGTTTAAAATTAATAGAAATACTCTTCCTAAGGTTGTATCATCAAATGCTACAATTGGTAATATTAGTGAGATAAGAATAAAAGAGATATGTAATTTAGAGGTATGTGGATTGATTGGAGATCAAGAGTCATCACTTATTGGTCATACATGTTTTGAAGAGGGAATGCTTAAGATTACGTATGGAACAGGATCATTCATGCTTATGAATACTGGTAAGAAGATTTATAATTCTAAAAATGGTCTATTAAGTACAATTGCTTATGCGATTGATGATGAAATATGCTATGCTTTAGAGGGTAGCGTGTTTGTTGCAGGCAGTGCCTTCCAATTTATTAGAGATAACTTAGAGCTTGTTAAGGATTTATCTGATTCTGAGTTTGCTGTGGAAAATTCAAATGGTGTAGTTTTCATCCCTGCTTTAACAGGCTTAGGTGCGCCATATTGGAATTCTGAATGTAAGGGGGCAATTTTTGGCTTAACTCGTGGAACATCAAAGGAAAATATAGCCTGGGCAACAATAGAGGGAGTTGCTTATTTGAATAAGGATGTTATGATATCTATGCTTGAGGATACCAAGCTTGAATTAAAGGATATAAGTGTTGATGGTGGTGCTTCATTAAATTCTAAATTAATGCAGGTTCAGGCTGATGTGATGTATAGTCAAATAAAGACAATTTCAACTAGTGAAGCTACCTCACTTGGAGTATTTTATTTAGTAGGATTAAATAAGGGTTTGTTTAATAATTTAATGGATATAAAGAAGCATTATAAAAATAGCAAATTATATGTTCCTAAAATAAACAAAGATGAAAAAGAAAAATATGATAGATGGAAAAAAGCAGTTAATGCTTGTATGGAGTTTTAAATGAGAAGAAATTTTGATGAAAAAGAAAAGCTTGAAATAACAGCAATTTATAAAGTAAATAGAAGTGATGAGCTTTTAACGTTTTTGTTAAACAAGTGTAAGACATCAAGAAATAATGTTAAAAATTTGTTAACAAATCATCAGGTACTAGTTAATGGTAGTGTTGTTAGTCAGTACAACTTTATGCTTGCTAAGGATGATGAAATAAAAATTTCAAAGCGTCCTATTCATACTGAAGAAAAAAGAATGCCTAAGGCTTCTAAAAGAGTATATTCAATTAATATAATTTATGAGGATGATGATTTTATTGCTATTGATAAGCCGTATGGACTTTTATCAGTTGAAAGTGATAAGGATAGAGAATGTGCTTATGCTTATATGCTATCATACCTTCAAGCAAGAAGTAAGGCATTAAGACCATTTATCTTGCATAGAATTGATAAGGAAACCTCAGGTGTTTTAGTTTTTGCTAAAAATGTTAAAATTCATTCAATGATGAAGCTAAACTGGAATGATTATGTTAAGGTAAGAGAATATTATGCGGTAGTTGAAGGAAGAATGGAAAAGAAGTCTGATACTATTATTTCATATTTAAAGGAAAACCAAAATAATTTAGTATATTCAACTGAAGACCCCAAAGGTCAAAAGGCTATTACCCATTATCAGGTTATTAAAGAAAATAATGAATATTCCTTACTTAAGGTTGAAATTGATACTGGAAGAAAAAATCAAATACGTGTTCATATGCAAGATTTAGGCCATCCTATAGTTGGTGATGAGAAGTATGGTTATAATAAAAATCCTTTAAAAAGACTAGGACTTCATGCTTCAAAGCTTGTTTTTGAGCATCCAATCACTCATAATTTAATTACAATTGAGGCTAATGTTCCTAATAATTTTTTAAATCTTTTTAAATGATAGGAAAAATATAAGATTTTTAAATAATATAACTATTAAAAATATAGTTTGTGTTAATAATTAACTTTTTTTGCAAAAAAATAAAAAAATGTAAAATAGTTGTTGACAACTAAAAAATAAATGGTATAATGTATATCGCTGAGTCACTTAAAAAGACTCATTAATATACATGGCCTGTTGGTGAAACGGTTAACACACATGCCTTTCACGCATGCATTTATGGGTTCGAACCCCGTACAGGTCACCATTTAAAAATTCAACTATGGTTATACCATAGTTTTAATTTTATATATAGAGTACTTCGTAAGGGAGTAGTTCGCTAGGAATAGTGGCTGACCTACATGATGGATTATTCCAGGTTCAGTCTTAAAGAACGAGACTTATGTTAACTATAATTAAGGTTAACAGGTCTCGTTTTAATTTTTTATAAGGGGGAAAAATTATGTTTCTTAGCTTTGTTGATTCTTGGCCTTTAGTACTACAAATTATTGCGTTTGTTATAGGCCTTGTTGTTGGTGTATTTTGTTTAGTTAAATTTTGTGATGTCTTTGTTGATTCAGCATCCGCAATTGCTAAAAAAATGCATATTTCGCCACTTATTATTGGCTTGACCGTTGTTGCTATCGGTACATCATTACCAGAACTTGCGGTTTCTGTTTCAGATTCAATAACTACATTAAAAGAGGGCGGTAATGCTAATGTTGCATTAGGTAATGTAGTTGGTTCTAACATTTGTAACATACTTATTGTTTTAGGCTTTTCAGCTATTTTTACACCAATTGTTGTAAAAAAGTCAGTTTGCAAAAAGGAATTTCCTTTTATGCTAGGTATCACATTTTTAGCAATGATTTTTATTATTTTCTTTGGAATTAATTCTGTTATTGGTAATTATGCTATTACAAGATGGGAGGCTTTAATTCTTGTTGTTTTAATATTCGTCTATGTTTTCTTTTTGATTCATAATGCTAAATTGCATCCCGAAGAGGAAACAGTAGAGGAAGAAAATCCAAAAGATATGAAGCTTTGGCTTGCGATAATTTTAGTAATTGTCGGTGCATGTGGCATAGCTTTTGGTGGTGAGGCTGTTGTTTTTGGTGCAAAGGGGTTAGCACTTGTTACTTCTGATGCCTTACATATTAATCATGATTTAGCAGAATCACTTGTTGGTTTAACGATTGTTGCTGTTGGTACATCATTGCCAGAGCTTGTAACATCAATAATTGCTGCTAAAAAAGGTCAAAATGATTTAGCATTAGGAAATGTAATTGGTTCAAATATATTTAATATAGTATTTGTTTTGGGTATTTCAGGCGTTGTTAATCCTTTAACATCTGGATCACAAATTGTTGTTGATGCAATTGTTATGATGGCTACTTCTGTTGTTGTATTTGGAATTTGTTTAACTGGCAAAATTAGAAAAAGAGACGGTTTTATACTTGTTGCTTTGTATGCATGCTACTTGACTTATCTTATAATTAGAACTGTAATTTAATATAAATTAAAGAAGAGAGAGAATTTATATGAGTTGGAGTTTTATATTTTTTTTAAATAGCATTTTACTTGGTATTGGACTAACGATGGATGCCTTCTCTGTATCACTTGCAAATGGTTTAAATGAACCAAATATGACAAAGAGAAGAATGTCACTTATGGCAGGTGTCTATGCAATATTTCAGTTTGCAATGCCTATGATTGGCTGGGTTTGTGTATATTTTATTGCTCAAGAGTTTGAAGTGTTTTCAAAGTATATTGTACCATGTGTTGCCTTAATATTACTTTTATTTATCGGTGGTAAAATGATTATTGAAGGTGTAAAGCTTTGTAAACATCCTGAGCTTGATTTGAAAGAGGAAGAAAAATTAAAAAAATTAACCATTGGTGGACTTTTAGTTCAAGGTATAGCTACATCAATTGATGCACTATCTGTTGGCTTTACAATCGCTGAATATGATTATGTTCATGCACTTGTTGCCTCATTAATTGTTGGTACTGTAACTTTTATTTTCTGCTTTGTTGGTTTAATTTTAGGTAAAAAGTTTGGAATGAAGCTAGGCCATAAAGCTGAAATTATTGGTGGCATTATTTTAATTGGAATTGGAATTGAAATTTTTGTTAAAGGTGTCATTGGCTGGTTTTAATTTTATAAAGAAAAAGCAATTATCATTTTTTATCATTTGATAATTGTTTTTTTTCGTTTTCAAATTGTTTTTTTTCTTCCTTTGTCAAAGGAACAGGATCATACCCACCTTTAAATAGTGGGTTACATTTTAATATTCTTTTAGTTGTTAAAAGGCTCGCTTTAACAAAACTAAATTTTTGATAACATTCCTTTGCATATTGGCTACAACTAGGGGTGAATCTACATCTTGGACTTTTATTAGGAGATATAGAGGTTTGGTAAAATTCAATTAGCTTAATTGCTCTTTTATTTTTCATTGGCTTTAAAAAAGAAAGAAGAAACTAATTGTTTCTTCCCTTATGATGCTCATAGGCCTTTTTTATAGCGTCAAATGTTTTTACAGATAAATCATGTTCAATTTTACATGCATCTGATTCAGCAGTTTCCTCATCAACACCTAATGAAATGAAAATATTAGTTAATAGCTTATGACGCTCATATATTTTTTTAGCTATTGCCATACCACTATCTGTTAGATGAAGGTGGCTCATTCCATCAATTTCTATATATCCATCATCCTTTAATTTTTTTAAAGCTATGGAAACGGATGGTTTAGAAAAGCCTAATTCCTTTACTACATCAATTGCGTGAATTTCACTTTGATGCTCTGATAGTCTTAGGATAGCTTCTAAATAGTTTTCTCCTGATTCTAAAATAGACATAGTAATCACCTCATTACTATGATTATACTAAAAAAGTGGGGAAAAATAAACTTTTATTTATTTTTTCTCTTTTCTTTTTTTACTTTTATTTCTTAATTTAGCCATATGGCTTTGTTCACAATTGTTTAATGATCTATCTGATAGCTTATCATTTTGGTTATTTCTTGCTATTTCATTCATAAATATCACCATTAATAATATATAAAAATAAATTAAATATATTACAAAATATAATTGTATTGCATAAATATTAATATATTACACATATATTTCATATTTTAGATTTTAAAAATTAAATATATTAAATGGAAAAATAATGTAAGCATTTTTATAAGAATGTAGTAAAAAAAACAATTTTAGAATATAGAAATTATTTTTAAATATGTTATAATTGATAAATGTGATGAAGAGGTGAAGATATGGAATTATGTGATTTATTATTTAAATATCAAGCAAATGCTACGTTAAATACTACACTTGAAGAGGCATTAAAAAACCCTACTGCATTTATTACTGTTATATCTGAAAATAAAGAATATAAAATTGAACCAACTTTTTTATTTTATAAGATTATGGGAGCTACAAAGACATCTATAGTCCTTGATTCAAAACTTAATATTGTTAATAGAGAATGTGGATGTTTGGAGTTTTATCGTAAGCATGACTGTATTCATACTGTTGCTTTATACGCTATTAGTTTGATGGTTTTAAATAAGAAGACTTTTGATTCTGAGTTTGAAAAATATAAAAGAAAAGTTGTTTCTAAAAAGCATGGTGAGATTTTAGATAGACTTTCAAATGAATTGAAAACGGCAAATTCATATTTTGGTAAAATTCACCTTATTCCTTGTATTGAGGCATGTGGACATAATTATTTATTATCATTAAAGGTTGGCTTTGATAAGGATTATGTTGTAAAAAGTATTTCTGAATTTATTCATTTTATTGAAAATCATATTGAATATTCATATGGCCAAAAGCTTTCATTTGTTCATTCATATGAATGCTTAGATGATGTTAGTAAGGAGTTCTATAGCTTCTTAGCTAATATATGTAATGAAAATACAGAAAAAGCTGTTACCATTCGTAAATCTCATATGCTTAAAATTTTAGAGATTTATCAGGGTGAGAGCATTTTTTATAAATCTAATTTTGAATTAAAGCTTACTGAAAGAAAAATTGTTAAAATAGATAATGTTGAGCTTATATTAAACGCTGAAGAACTAAAGGTTTGTGCTCCTAATGATTCTAAGGTGTTTATTTGTGGAGTAAAAAATGCATATTTCATTGATGATGAATTCATCTATACATATCAATATAAAAACCGTATGGAAGGTAAAATTTTTGATTGTCTTTACAAGGTTGATGGTGGTTTAATGGTTGATGTTAATAGTGAAAATTTTATATCTACATTATTACCAATGATTAAGGGTAGCATTAAGATTGAAAATGAATTTTATGAAAAATACCCAGTTCCAGATATTAAGGTTGATAGTTTTGTTTCATATGAAAATGGAAATATTTACTTAAATTATAAGGTTGTATCAAGACCTCAAGATGAAAATAGCCCTTATTTAAATGAGCTTTTAGATGGTTATTTTTCACTTATTGAATCTTTTTATTTCGCCAAAAATAAAGACGGAAAATACAATATTTGTAATATAGAAAATCAATATAAATTTTTAACGAGTGATTTGACCGCTTTAAAATCTTTTGGTAATGTTTTCTTTGATGAAAGTATGAAGGATATTCATGCTAAAAAAAGTGGAAAAACTCAAATTAATATTTCTTATAATGTTGGACTTTTAGATTTTACTTTTGAAAATTCAACTTTAACTTTAGAAGAAATTCAAACAATGCTTATGGCTTACCATCAAAAGAAAAAATTTGTTAAGCTAAAGGATAATACAATTATTGAGATAAATGTAGAGGATGCTAAGGAAATCGATGACTTCCTTGAGGATTTTAATATTTCAATAAAGGATATAAAGAAGAATGTTTCTAAGCCGCTAAATTATTTGCTTAAACTTGTTGAGGTAAAAGATAATAATCTATCACTTGATTCACAGCTTTTAAAAATGATTACTACAATTCAAAATTATAAAAAGAATAGCTTTGAACCAACTGATAGCTTTAAAAATACATTAAGACCATATCAGCTAGATGGGTTTAAGTGGTTAAAAACTTTGGCATCATTTGGCTTTGGTGGAATTTTAGCTGATGATATGGGACTTGGTAAAACGCTAGAAATTATTAGCTTTATTGAATCTGATGAGGCTAAGAAGCCAAGCTTGATTGTTTGCCCAATGTCTTTAGTTTATAACTGGGAAAATGAATGTATTAAATGGGGATTGACATCTCCTGTAAAGCTTGTTTTAGGTAGTGCCTTAGAACGTGAGGAGATAATAAGAAATATAGCTGATAATAAGAAGGTTATTTATATTACATCTTATGATTCACTACGCCGAGATATTTCTTTATATTTATCTCATTTTAGATTTGTTATTGCTGATGAAGCTCAATTTATTAAAAATCAATTTGCTCAAAAGAGTGAAGCGGTTAAAACATTAAAATCTGATATTAACTTTGCCCTAACAGGTACACCTATTGAAAATGGATTAGCTGATTTATGGAGTATTTTTGATTATTTAATGCCAGGTTATTTATCCAACTATTCTCATTTTAAATCAAGATATGAATCTTTAATTGTTCATGATGATACAGATGCATTAACTAAGTTACAAAAAAGAGTTAGTCCGTTTATCTTAAGAAGACGTAAGTCAGATGTGTTAACAGATTTACCTGATAAGATTGAAGATTACTATTATTGTAAGATGAGTGATAAGCAAAGAGCTGTATATGATGCTCATGTTGCTAAGCTAAAGGATGATTTAGCTCATGGTGAAAATAATATACTTGCTATGCTAACAAGACTTCGTCAAATTTGTATTACACCTGAGCTTATATATCAGGAGGAGTTTGAAAATACTAAGATAAATATGGCTGTTGATTTAATCAGGTCATCAGTTGATGCTGGTCATCGTATTTTAGTTTTTTCACAATTTGCTCAAAGCTTTTCTATCTTAACTAAAGAACTAGATAGAATGGAAATTAAGTATTTCCAACTTGATGGTACAACTAAGGCTAAAACACGTATGGAAATGGTTGAGGAGTTTAATTCAAATCCTGATATTAAGGTTTTTGCTATATCATTAAAGGCTGGTGGAACTGGTTTGAATTTAGTTGGCGCTGATATGGTAATTCATCTAGATCCATGGTGGAATAGTAGTGCTGAAAATCAAGCAACAGATAGAGCTTATCGTATTGGTCAAACAAAGAATGTTTATGTTGTAAAGCTAATTTGTAAGGATACTATTGAGGAAAAAGTTGTTAAGCTTCAAGCCTTAAAACGTGAGCTTGCTGAAAGTATTGTTAATTCTGATGAGCAAAACAAGGTTAAACTTACTAAAAATGATATCTTAGAGCTTCTTGAATAATAATATATTTATGTTATAATTATCTTAATGATAATTAATCTTAATAAGGAGCTATTATGATAAGGAGAAATACAAACCAAAGACAAATTGTTTATGAAGCAATTGATTATTTAGGCCATGTAACAAGTGAGGATTTAATCAAATATATTAATAATAATTATACTGATATCTCTTTGGCAACAATATATCGTAATTTGTCTATTTTGATGGAGGAGCATTTAGTAAAAAAAATAAAGCTTCAAAATTGTGAGGTATATGAAACAGTTAAGGCAAAGCATTGTCATTTTATTTGTAGATGCTGCGGAAATGTTATTGATATAACTCCTAGTGAACTTGGTGTTGATTTAGAACAAATAAAAAAAGTCGATGGTAATATAGTTGATGAATATGAGCTTAATATGTATGGCTTATGTTCAAAGTGTAAAAATGAGTAAAAGAGGATTTGATCCTCTTTTTTTCTACATTTTGGTATATTATTCACATATTTTTCACAAAATTTAGAATTATAATTTTATTTGAAAAAGATGGTGGTATATATGAAATTAAAAAAAATAATGTTATCATTACTAGCCTTTAGTGGTGTTGTAGCCTTAGGTGCATGTTCAAATAATAATAGTGGAGATATTGAGTATGTTGAAGGTGATTCGAATGGAGATTCAGGTACTAATTTAGATAGAAACAATGGTAAAACAGATGGTGAAAATAGTAGTAGCTATAATGTAGATACTAATAAGGATACTACAGGCTATGTAAGTATTAAAGATGGCTTAAGTATGCTTGATACTACAAAGGATGCCTATTATGGTAGTGCTGAAAAGACACAAGAACAGCTTTACATTGATGTTGTAAATAAGTGTAATGATAGTGTTGTTGATTTATTTATTACATCTGATACTTCTCAAGGTCAGGGAAGTGGTGTTTTATTTGGTTGGGATGATACATTGGGACTATCTTACATTATGACTTGCTTTCATATGATTGATTCAATTACATCATGTAAGGTTGTTGATGTATATGGTAGTGAATATCAGGCTAAGCTTGTTGGTGGCTATAAGGATCAGGATTTAGCTATTATTGCAATTAAAACTCCAACTGATCATTCACTTACATATGCTTCATTACTTGATGAGGATTCTAAGCTTTATACTGGTCAAACAGCTATAGCTATTGGTAATAATGATGGTTATTCACACACTGTATCAGATGGTATTATTTCATATGCAAATAGAGCATGGACAACTTCATTATATGACTACAAAACAATAAATCAAATTCAAATAACTACAGAAATTAATGGTGGAAATTCAGGTGGAGGTTTATTTTCAACTACTGGTGCATTAATTGGTATAACTAATGCTGGTGTTGAAACATCTACATCTGGTTCATCGGTAGAGGGTATAAAATTTGCTATATCATATAATGAAATGTGGAAGGTTATTGAAAACTTCTATGAAACTGCAAAATATAATAGTGATAAATTTGACTTTATTGAGGGCTATGTTGTAGGTGATTATGAGTTTTCATTTGATGTTACTGCTAAAGACTACATTGTTTCAGATTCTACAGGTAGAAGCTATAGAACCTATAATGCAATAACTTCAATTGATTATTCAAATGATACTTATTCAGATTATGATTTACTAAAACTTAACGATTTAATTACAGCTTATGAAATTGATTATAGTGATGATAATAAAACTGATGTAGGTAAGTCATCAGTTGTAAATCAGGATACATCAGTATTGCTTACAGCATTAAATAGTTCAAACCTTACAGTTGGAGATACTGTAATTCTTACAATTATTCGTGGTAGAAGTGAAATAACAGTTTCGATTACTTTATCACAATATAGGTATGTTTCTACATTTTAATTAGGCTCATATGAGCCTTTTTTCTTTATTATTTTTTTAAATTAGAGTAAAATAATACTAGAGGTGATTTTTGTGATTACAAATGATGTTAAATATATTGGAGTTAGTGATTTAGATATAGATTTGTTTGAAGGTCAGTATAAGGTAAATGATGGTATGACCTATAATTCTTATGTTATTTTAGATGAGCATATTTGTGTTTTGGATACGGTGGATAAAAATTTTAAGGATATGTGGTTGAAAAATTTGGATGATACCTTAAATGGTAGAAATCCTGATTATCTAATTGTCCATCATATGGAGCCTGACCATTCAGCAAATATTGATGCCTTTATGGAGAAATATCCTAATGCAACGATAGTTTCATCAGTAGGTGCCTTTAATATGATGAAAAATCTTTTTGGTACTGATTATCAAAATCGAAGAATTGTTGTTAAGGAAGGAGATAGCCTATCACTTGGTAAGCATACATTATCATTTATTTCTGCCCCACTTGTTCATTGGCCAGAGGTTATATTCTCATATGATTCTTATGATAAAATTTTATTTTCTGCTGATGGCTTTGGCAAATTTGGTTCAACTTTAGATACAGCTGATTGGGCATGTGAAGCTAGACGTTATTATTTTGGCATTGTTGGTAAATTCGGCTTAAATGTTTCTAATGTTTTAAAAAAGGCAGAGGCATTAGATATAAAAATTATTTGTCCACTTCATGGCCCTATTTTAAAAGAGAACTTAGGCTATTATTTAAATTTATATAAAACATGGAGTAGCTATGCACCTGAAGATGATGGAGTATGTATTTGTTATTGTAGTATTTATGGTAATACTTTAGATGCATGTAAATACTTATTTAACAAGCTAGAAGCTGAAAATGTTAAGGTAACGTTATTTGACCTAGCTAGATGTGATCAATCTGAGGCGTTAGAGGATGCTTTCAGATATTCAAAGCTTGTTTTAGCCACTCCTACCTACAATGGTGATATTTTTCCATTTATGAAAGAATTTATTCATCATTTATTAGACCATAATTATCAAAATAGAAATATTGCCTTAATTGAAAATGGAATGTGGGCACCAATGGCAAGTAAATGTATGAAGATGTTACTTGATGGCTTAAAAAATATTAATATTGTTGATACAATTACTATTAAGGGTAGGGTATCAAATGATGTTAAAAATAAACTAGATGAGCTTGCCTTAAAGCTAAAATAAGTGGTAGAATTCAAGGATTTATTTTTCTTGAAAAAATAGTGTATTTCTAATATAATTGATACGTATAAAGAATTGAGGTGCTATTATGTCAGATTTTAAGGATTTGGCTAATTTAATATTCCCCAACATTACAACAACTGTTGAGGATTTAGAAAAAAGATATCCACAAAGAAATCTAGCTGAGGGAGCTATGGTGACAAGATTTGCTCCAAGCCCAACTGGTTTCTTACATACAGGTAGCTTATTTACATCACTTGTTTCATCAAGATATGCTAAGCAAAGTGGTGGTGTTTTCTATATAAGACTTGAAGACACAGACACTAAAAGAGAAATTCAAGGTTCTGGTGAATCACTAATTAAACAGCTTGCTGTATTTGATGTTATTCCAGATGAAGGATATATTTCAGACACAGAGGAAATAGGAAACTATGGACCATATAAGCAGTCAATGCGTTCTGATATTTATAATACATGTATTAAGCACTTAATTGAAATGGGACGTGCTTATCCTTGCTTTTGTAGCAGTGAAGAATTAGCTGAGCTTCGTAAGGAGCAGGAAGCAAATAAGGAAATTCCTGGCTATTATGGTAAATATGCTAAATATAGAGATTTTCCAATTGATAAGGCAATAGAGAAAATTAAAAATGGTGATCCTTATATTATTCGTTTTAAGTCTATGGGTGATCATAATAATAAGATTTTATTTCATGATGAAATTAAGGGTGATTTGGAATTAACTCAAAATGATCAGGATATTGTTATTTTAAAAAGTGATGGACTTCCAACATACCATTTTGCTCATTTGGTTGATGACCATTTTATGCGTACAACACATGTAACTCGTGGTGAAGAATGGCTATCAAGTCTTCCTATTCATCTTGAATTATTTGATACAATGGGCTTTAAGCGTCCAAAGTATGCCCATCTTCCTGTAATAATGAAGGTAGAGGATGGTAATAGAAGAAAGCTTTCTAAACGTAAGGATCAAGAAGCAGCAGTAAGCTATTTCCTTGAGCAAGGATATCCAAAGTATGGCTTTATTGAATACTTATTAACTATAGCAAATTCTAATTATGAAGCATGGAGAGAAGAAAATCTTGATAAGGATTTTTATGATTTTAAATTACAATTTGATAAGATGAGTCTTGATGGAGCTTTATTTGATATAGCTAAGGTTGCAAATATTTCAAAGGAAAGAATGGCTTACAAAAAGGCTTCTGAGCTAAAGGATGAGGTAAAGGAATGGGCTAAAACCTATGCACCTGATTTTTATGAAAAAATAATTAAGGATGAAGATTTCTTTACTGCAATCTTAAATATTGAACGTGAAAAAGAAAAACCACGTAAGGATTATGCTAAATATTCTGATATTTATCCTATTATTTCATTCTTCTACGATGATGTTTATGATGCTATCGATAAGAATAGCCTAGATTTTACAGTTAGCTTAAATAAAAATGAAACAAGAGATGTTTCAAAGGAGATTATTAAAGAAGTTTTAAATGAATATATGGCTTCATATAACGTTGAGGTTTCTGAGGAAGAATGGTTTAATAATTTAAAGACTTTGGCTGAGAAATATAAGTTTACATCAGATCGTAAGGCTTATAAAGCTAATCCACTTGAATTTAACGGCCAGACTGGTGACGTAGCTGGATTCTTAAGAGTATGTATTTGCGGTAGAAAAAATACTCCAAATATCTATTATGTACAAAGAATTTTAGGTAAAGATAAAGTTTTTGCAAGAATTAATTCAGTTTTAAGTAAATTTTAACTTGCAAAATAAAAAAAATATGGTATCATTATATGTGCGTAACGCACATATAAGCCTTGGCCTGTTGGTGAAACGGTTAACACATTGCCCTCTCAAGGCAACATTCATGGGTTCGAATCCCATACAGGTCACCATATCGAAACAACAGGATTGATACTAATCATATCAGTCCTTTTTTCATTTTTAAGGGCTATTTCGCTTATTTTGTAAGTGTTAAAAAAGGAACGGGTACAAATAAATAGCCTTAAATGATATTATTAAATTATCATTGGAGGTATGGAAATGAAATTTAGCGAAGAAATGAAAAAAAATATTGTATTAGGATACGATAGAAATGTAGGGGCGGTTGAAGAGTATTGTATTAAACAATCAATATCAAAGGCAAGTTTTTATAAGTGAAGAAGAAAGAATAAATGTAAAAAGAAAAGGATTGAGTCCACTTCAATATAGACAACAATCCTTATCACAATTATAATATTAAATTATCTAGTCAAAATTATTGGGTACCCAACACAAATAATTACACTTTTTTTATAAGTGTCCTTGACTTATGGTACATATTAAAGAGACATCTTGAAATCATCGCCTAGAACATAATGATAATCCATGTATTTTTCGATGATATCCCTATCCTCATCTCTCAATATCCTAGCCACAGTGTTTCGATATCTGACATCAATCTCATTCCCATGAATATCCTTGCTACCATATTCCCATAATCTTGCCTTTTTAGAGTCACCCTCAATAGGTCCATATCCGATATCCGGAACATGGTTCAGAGTGCAGTTGATCAATACGCATTCGCTGTCCGGATAACTGATTCCTTTATTGTCGGGAAGTCTTACGATCGTAGCATCATCATCCAATCCGTTGAACATGCAGTTGACGAAGACATTCCCGTGGTTCTCTTTGCCGTTTCTGATCCACATGAAAGCACCATGGCTATTCAGTGTCGTATTCTCGAAGAAAGCCGGGCCTCTACCTAGAATCGTATCCCCCTCTCCATCGATGATGCAATTTCTGTAATAGGCGGGACCGTTGGTCTGAAGCGCATCCCCGCTACCTATGATATGGATATTCTCAAAGCAGTTATCGTATCCGTTGACAAGAAGACCCTCAGCCTGACCATGCAGATCCGTCTTCACGGTCAGATTTCTCATCACGATACCATGACAGTTGTCCATAAAAAACGCAGCTCTTCTTGACGGAAAGGTCCCTACCTTTTCATTCGTCTTCACATATTCCGGATGTGGATTGAATACCTCATTGTTGGCATAATGGATCAAGACACCGTTCTTACTTTCTCCGGTGATGACGATATTGCTTTTGTTCCTGAAATAGACCAATTCCTCATATTCACCGTTTTTGATATCGACGAAGTATTTCCTATCTGAAAAATCGGGAATATTGTCGATTGCTCCCTGAACCGTATAGAAATCACCGTGATTCTTATCGACGACGAACCTGTTTCCGATAGGTCTTTCTTTCTTCGTGGAGAAGCAGAACACGTCTTTATGATCGATTCCATCAAAACCATTGAATACCTCTTTATCGATCAAGACATAATATTTATGCCCGTATTCTAAAAGATTATGGTGAAGCTGGATCATCGCTCTATCATCTTTGATGATGACAGGATAGAAATGGAACCCTTCCTTAAACCCACCGATGATCGTCAGCTGATAAGGATCCGGAGAACTTCTGTATTCCATGGATAGACTCCCGGCCTTCGTATTCTTATTCGTGATGTTTTCGCTCTTATATCGGTAGTCGGTAGTATATCTAGCCTCCGTATTGTTTCTAGGAGCCGTAGGCCCAGAAGGAATACTCAGATTTAATTCATCCACAAGCTCGTCCGTATCATAATCATAGATCCTGATGAAACCCTTCCGATTCAGAACCGGCTTTGTATTGAACTCAATCATCAGAGTGACATCGATACAGATGTCACTCTGATGATTCATAGGATAAGTATTTATTGTTTTCATATAAACTCCCTTTCTATCAGATCTATCTCTTCAATGATGATTGATAAAGATCTGATTCATTTTTGTTCTACCCTATCATAAGATACCGAAGAAGAAAAATCATCATACCCACAAACAAAAAACAGGAAAGAACAGAAGAACACGGGAAAACCATCCATCAGATCATCCAAATTCATAAAAATACTATTTTCAGTATTTTCGTAAATTACAGGCAGCGGATAGGAAAAGCGTAAACATTCGAAGAAATCCGGTATGGATCATCACTAGTACAGACAATACACTGACCTTTTAGCTCAAAGGAAGTAATCTTTAACTGGGAAAACGACTTGACGTTTTCCGATGTAAACGAATTCCCGGATTTACATTCGATAAGGTCCAATCTCTCGTCTTCTAGTCCTTGTATTGTGAATGGGAATAGACGTAATAGCCAGATTTGATCTTCTTGATGGTCGTCCCTTTCGACTTCAGGGCCAGAATCTCTGACGGAACGATGTAGTTTCTAATGGCGTTTTTCATATACATATCGTGTACATAACAATTATACCAAAAATCGTCGTGGAACGGAAGCGGAAACCAAAGAAAAAGGGTCTTTTTAGCCCTTGCAAGGTCATTTCTTACCTCGGAATTGTGTACCTAATTCATTGATTTGTCATGATATAGCTTATGGTGTTTTACGATTCTCTTGTTGATCGAATTTTCATAATATGGCGAAAGCAAAGTCGCGATATCGCCCGCAATGGCGATATCAGTCCAAGCCTTGACTGTGTTTTTGTCAACGCCGATTGTCTTAGCGATATTGTCCGGAATGAATTCCTGTCCCGTCAAATAGGCTAGAACACGAAGCAGATTCTCGAATTTGACTTTGTCCCTCAAAGCAATCAATTGAGAAATATCCATGTCTAAATAGGTTTTCACATAATTCGAGAAACTAGTTATACCAATTAAGTATTGATTATCAGAAAAGTGGTATAATCTTCGGAGCTAAACATTAAGACTTCCGTGGCCGTGGTAGGCAAATGTTTAGCGACTCCTTGTCTGCCATGGCTTCGGAAATCTCAGTAGCTAGAATCCATGGTTGGGCCCAAAGTCTATCCGAAGTTTTCGGCACGGGGCAGATCAAAAAGGGACAGGAAGAGAAACGATGAACTTGAGGATATCTATGACCTCTGTCCGGACGAATGTCCGTACTGCCATTCGAAGAGCATAAGAAGTTACGGATTCATTCCTTCCAATCACAGGAGAAGATACCAGTACAAAGAATGCCATAGTAGATTATCATTTTATTTAAGGGAGCTATAATAAAATTATTTAAGACGTATAATACCTCAAAAAATAAACCTAATCACTTTATTTAAGATGATTAGGCAAATTATTTAAGGACGATTAAAATGGTAATTCGTCATAGTTGACATTAGGAAATAGTATTTTTTCAATTTCATTTTTATGAATTATTTTCCAATCATCGTAATATATCTCATATAATGAAATATATTTAAAATGTTCTTTAAACATATCAGAAGTTAATATAATACATTTTTTTCTATCAAAAGAATATGCTACTTATCAATTATTATGTAATTATTTTAATATAGAAGATGAATATAGCAATTAGTTTTTAGTTTTACGCAAATTGAAAGAAATGTTACGTGAAAAAAATAAGTGTTACGCATTTTTGATTAAATTAGATAATTATTGCTATGTAGAAAAATAGTTTTGATACAAAGAAAATATCATATCAAATCTTTTTTGTTCTTATATTTATTTCTCAGTTAACATCGTAATTGATAAAATATGTTTAATTTCATTTGAGCCTCTTTTGTTCAAGTTTCTTATGTGTTTATAAATCACCATACATTTAGCAATAATCAACTTGATTTTTGATTTAAGCATTAGATTAATTTCCAATAATGTGGTAAAATTCAACTATAGTTGAAAATTGAAAGAGGCAAGGTGATTAGGTAATGATTTTATATAGTTTAAATGAAGAATCTTATCATCTTTTGCTGTGTAATGAACATATTGAAAGTGATTTTTTAATCCCATGTCTAAACATACCAATTCATTTTGAAGGATACTCTTTTGCATATTACATTAATGAAAGTGTTACTAATTTTATAATAAAAAATTTGAATTTTTAGATGAAATTATTAATTTTTGTATGGAAGGCTTAAAATTGCTTTGGATTGATGTAAGAGATCATGAAATAGATTTTGAAGAAAAAGAAAGAATAAAAATTAATGTTTTAAGTAAAGATATTAATATTATTAAGTATATTTTAGAATATGATGTTTATGATTTTTCAAAAGAATTAGAATTTATATACGATGTATATACAGAAAATCAATAATATAAAATTATTCATATGTGATAAATCACTCTAAAATAGGTAAATGCGAAGAAAAAATAGCATTGAGAAATTAAAATAGAAAAGAAGTATCAATGTGTTAATATCATTTATTTGTTATCAAGAGTGAAAAGATTTAAGTAATTTAAAAAAGGAAGTAATTATATGTACGATTTACACTATTTAAAAGGAAATACATATTATATTGATGGCCCAACGAATTGTGGGGTATATGTATTAAATGATAAAAATGAAGTTTTACTTTTTGATTGTGGAACAGATGCTGATGGAGTGAAAATATATGAAACATTAATTAAAAATAATATGAAAATTACACATTTAGTATTTTCACATTGCCATGCAGACCATGCTGGTGGATGGGAATATATATATTCAAAAACTCATTGTAAAATGATTGCAAGCAAGGTGGAAAGAGGATTTTTTAGAGATCCTAAGCTTGATATTGGGTTTTTATATGGTGGATATCCACTTGATGAGTATGATGGGAAATTAATGCATATTGATATGAATGATGAAATATATGCATTAGATGAGATTCCTCAGGGAATTGAGTGGTTTCATCTACCAGGACATCACTGGGGGATGATTGGAATTAAAACCTCAGATGATGTGTATTTTGTGGCTGATACACTTGGTTCGATTGATTTAGTTGAGAGAGCTCACATCTTGTTAATTTACGATGTTGGTGGTTACTTAAATTCGCTTAATTTTGTTGAGTCATTAAATGGTAAGATGGTTGTACCATCTCATAGTGCAGCTACAACAAATATTAAACCAGTAGTGGAATTTAATAGGAAAACTATGTATGAAATAATGAATGTTTTACTTGATTATTTGCATGAGGAGCATAACTGTACAGAATGTGCTTCACATATTTTTGATTTCTATAATTTAAAAATTACATATAATAAGTATATGCTTATATTATCAACAGTAAGAAGTTATCTATCCTATTTGTCAAATAATAAAAGAATAAGAAACTACTTTAAAAATAATAGATTAGTATTTTTAAATGAAGGAGAGTAATCTCCTTTTTTTGAAAGTTTACTTTAACTATGATAAAAATGTATTGCGGCTAAGGAAGATATAGATGATATTAATTATGAAACTATATTTTTCAATTAATAGGATCTTTTAAATTTATATATGAAGGTAAAAATATTATAATAGTAATTTGCCAATCGTCGGGTTGAAATCCAGCCAAACGTCCGAAAATGATGTAAATTAGTACAATATAAAATAATACAAATTATTATAATCATAAATGTATTAGATTCTTTATTAATTTATTTCAAGTGCAAATATAATTGAAAATTGCACTTGAAAATGCTAAAAATAATTTAGAGATGCAATTTATGGATGCTAAATCTAATTAATTACTATTTAAATAATTTGATATAATTAAAGCATTACTTTTATGGAGACTGTATATGGACGTTAATCAATTATTAGAGGAAAATAAAAAACTGAAGGAAGAAAATGCTAGGCTTAAGGATTTATTAAAAAAATATAAAATATCTTATGAACTAAAAGAAAAAGATAAATTATCTTCTATAGAAAAAATTTCAATTTATAAAAGTTATTTTAGATTTAGAGAAGATGTATTTACAGAAAGATACTTAAAAAATGACGGAAGTAAAGGATATTTTATTGTTTGTAGAAATAAAAATGGTTATCTTTGCCAGAAAAAAAACAAGTTGTCTAAAAGTTGTTATAATTGTTTAAACAAACAATATGAAAAATTCAATGATGCATTTTTATTTGAGCATATGAAAGGTAATAAGGCATATGGTGTTTATCCTATTGTTGACAATGATAAATGTTATTTTTTAGCTATAGATTTTGATGATGATAAATTTAAAAATGCAGCCTTAGCATATAAAGAGGAATGTAAAAAACTAGGTATTGATTCTATTATAGAATTATCGCAATCTGGCAGTGGTGCACATGTTTGGTTTTTCTTTGAAAATCTAACAAATGCAAAGAAAGCAAGAATGTTAGGTGATTATATTTTACTGAATGCTATGACAAATAATAAAAATATTAGTTTTAAATCATATGATAGATTTTTTCCAGCCCAGGATATAGTTGACAATAAAGGATATGGAAATTGTATTGCTTTGCCACTTCAAGGAAATTGTGTAAGAAATAAAACGTCTATTTTTGTAGATGATAATTTTGAAATGATTCCCAATCAAATAGATTACTTGTCAAGTGTAAAGAAAATATCTGATATTGAATTTAATCTTTTATTTAATTCTATTTCTGTGAAGGACGAATTGTTAGAAATAAATAAAAAATTAGTTAAAAAAATTGGAATTATGCAGTCTGACTTTCCTATAAATTTTAAAATTATTATTAGTGATGATATTTATTTTTCTAAAAAAGATTTAACATCAAAAGCATTAATTATTTTAAAAAGATTAGCAGTGCTATATAATCCTGATTTTTATGAAAAACAGGCAAAAAGAATGTCTACATATAATATAAGTAGAATTATCGAACTATACAAAGAGAACGATGAATATGTTAGCTTACCTAGAGGCTGTATAGATGACTTAATCGACATTTTAAAGTATGCTAAGGTTAATTATGAAATAATTGATAAAAGGCCCATATTGTCAAAAATTAATTTTGAATCAAAGATTAATTTATATGAAAATCAAAAAGAAGCTATAGATTGTCTTCTTCAATATGAAAATGGATTATTAATTGCTCCAACTGGTTCTGGTAAAACTGTCATGGGAATTGAGATAATTAATAGGATAAAAAAACCAACATTAATTCTTGTTGATAAAGTTAAACTTATTGAGCAGTGGAGAGAAAGAATTGATCGTTTTGCAATAATAACTGAAAAAAACAAAAAAATTTCACCAGGTATATTACAAAGTTCAAAGAAAAAAATTACTTGTATTGTTGATATAGCCTCAATTAAGTCGATAAGTGATAATTTAGACATATATGATAAATATGAGATAATAATTGGCGATGAAATTCATCATATAGCTAGTAAAACATATGAAAGTATTATAAGAAAATTTAAAGCTAGATATATTTATGGTTTGACAGCTACACCAATGCGTTCTGATCATTTAGAGAAAATTGTGTATAAATCTATAGGTGACATCAGATTTGAATTAAAAAAACAAAATGTAAATTTTGAAAAGATATTAAAACCGCGTTTTACCAGATTTAAAAATAATGATGAATATAAGATAATGTCATATACTGATTTATGTACTGAGTTATATAAGAATAATGAGAGGAATTATCAAATAGTTGCTGATATAGTTGAAGAATATGATAAGGGTAGAAGTATAATTGTTTTAACAGAACGTAATGAGCACATCGAAATTTTATATGATTTATTAAAAGATAAATGTGATAATGTGTATAAGTCAAAAGGAACTGATAAAGAAAAAGAAAAGAAGATATTTAATAACCAAATGAAATTTTTAAATAATCAATATATAATTATTTCAACTTGTAAGTATTTAGGTGAGGGATTTGATTTACCTTCATTAGATACATTATTTTTAACAATGCCTTTTAAATGGAATGGTAAGTTAACTCAAGCACTTGGTATAATTGGACGTGTAAATGATGGTAAAGAAAAAGTTATTGTATATGATTACGTTGATATTAAAGTTGGGCTTTTTGCACATCAATTTCAATTAAGATTAAAAGCATATAAAAAAGATGATTATCTTTTATATAATGATGGCTACCAACCTAGTATTTTATATTCATATAGTAACTATTCAAAAAAATTACTAGAAGACATAGAAAATGCAAATGATGTTAAATTTTATTGTAATTATTGTGATAAAACTAAAATAAATGAATTATTGACTTTAAATGATAATATTAAGCTAGTATCTGATTTAGATATTGAATGCAAAATAAAGGAAAAAAAACATTCAGAATTAAATGCAATTATTATTGATGATGAAATTCTTTGGTATGGAAGTATTAATCCATTTTCATGGGCTAAAAAGGATGATACAATACTAAGATTAGTAGATAGAGAATATGTTGAAAAAATTATTAACTAAATAATATAATATTTTTAATTTAAATAAGCTATGACAACAAAATTAAATCTTTGATTGATTATCTAGTAGGTAGGTTTCTTTATATAAGAACTTTAAAATAATGCTTTTAAAAAAATTTTTAAATATTTCTTGACCTAAAGTATAGTTTAGACTTTATAATTAGTTTAGTGAGGTTGGTGAAAATGAAAATAACATGTTTTATGATGATGTCATTAGATGGTAGAATTGATTGCGCAATGACAGAAAAAATTAATGGAAGCAAAGAATATTATGAAGTTTTAAATGACTATAGCTTTGACTCTTATTTAACTGGTAAGGTTACCGCAAAAATGCATTATGCTAGTGGTGATTATATTGCAAAGGATAAAAAAGAGGTTGGAAGGGAAAGTGTATTTATTTCAAATAATAGTAAGCATTATGCAATTGTAACTGATACATATGGCTCATTAAAATGGGATAGTAATAAAATTGATAATGATGATTTGTTAATTGTTTTAAGTGAGAATGCTTCATTAGAATATTTAAATTATCTATGTGGTTTAAATATTAGCTATATTGTAGCTGGTAAGGATAAAATAGATTTAAATAGAGTGGTTACAATTTTAGAAGAAAGGTTTAATATTAAAAGCTTAGGTATTCTAGGTGGTGGAAATATTAATGGTGCTTTTTTAGAGTGTGGTCTTATTGATGAGGTTTCAGTTATCATTGGTCCTGGAATTGATGGTAGAGGTGGAATGACTTCATTGTTTGATGGAATTAATATTCATAGTGATGTTTATAACCTTAAATTAAAGGACTTAAAGAAATATAATGATGATGCAGTTTTATTAAAATATGATGTTTTAAAATAATGAGAAAAATCACTAATTTAATTAATAAAAATTGGTCATTTTTATAATATTTTATCAGTAAAAGGTAAGTATGAGTGAATCAAGAAAAGAAAGATTAAAAATTGCAAAGCTATGGCTTAAAACTCTTGACAAAGATTTAAATTTAATTGAAATTAGAAATTTATATAAAGAAAAATTTAATGTTGATAATATTTGTGCCTATAAAGAATTAGCTATATTAGGCAATAAAGATGCATTAAAAAAGGTAAATACAAGAAAAGAAAATTTAAATTGTAAAAAATTAAAAAAACAAAAAGAAAAAGAAGTTGAAGAGCTTGAAGTTTTGATTATTTATGATATAAATGATGTAAATGAATATTATTTTCATGAAATATATGATGGAGAATATTTTGATTTAACTGGAATAAAAAAATAGTATTTTAAAAGAAAAAGGACTATAATCTGTGCTAATACACATTATAGTCCTATTATTATTTACGGCTTCTTAAACCAACTTTGATATATACCTTATTTAATTTTTTAGCTGCAAGGTATGATGCAGCCTTAGCGCCATCTTGTAAAACTTCATCAATAATATTAGATTGTTGAATTTCTTTTACCTTCTTTTGTAGTTCTGATAATTCAGCTACTACAACATCAGCAACATATTTTTTAAATTCACCATAGCCTTTATCCTTAAACATTTCCTCAATTTCGGGTATTTCTTTTCCTGTAATGCTTGAAGCAATTGTAAGTAAGTTTGAAATGCCAGGTTTATTTTCTAAATCATAATGAATAGAAGTATCTGAGTCTGTTACTGCAGCCATTATTTTCTTTCTTGCAATGTTTAAATCCTCTAATAAATAGATTGTTCCTTTGTCTGATTCAGATTTACTCATTTTCTTTGTTGGGTTAGATAATGAAGCAATTTTAGCTCCTGTTTTTGGAGTTATAGGCTCTGGTAGCTTAAATGTATCACTATAACGAGAATTAAATTTTTGGGCAAGATCACGAGTTAATTCAACATGCTGCTTTTGATCGATTCCAACTGGTACATAATCAGGATCATATAATAATATATCTGCAGCCATTAGAGCTGGATATAAGAAAATACCTGTAGGGATTGATTCCTTGTTTGACATTTTGGCTGTTTTATCTTTATATTGTGTCATTCTTGATAATTCACCCATATTTGAATTACAAGCCATAATATAGCCAAGCTCAGCATGCTCATGTACATCACTTTGTTTAAATATTTTTACCTTTTTAGGATCTAAGCCACAGGCTAAATAGATTGAAATTAAATCCTTTGTATTTTGTCTTAATTCCTTAGGATCAATAGGAAGAGTAAGAGCGTGTAAGTCAGCTATAAAGATAAGAAGCTCATATTCATCTTGATAGCTTATAAATTGCTTGATTGCTCCTATATAATTTCCAAGTGTTAGTTTACCTGTAGGTTTAATTCCTGATAGCATTCTTTTTTTAGTTTGTTCCATAATTAATTATCTCCTTTTGTAATAAAAAAAACCTTAAGAATTATACATTCTTAAGGACGAATTATCGCGGTGCCACCTTAATTCCAATTTCTTGGCTCTTTTTTTTAGTTTTTAACCAATTCCTTAATATATCGTTTTGATGCTAACACTATCCATCAATCGCTTGAAACTAAAATATAAAAAGTACTATCTACATTCTAGTTCAATTCTTTTTATCTGTCAATATATTATCTTTATAAATTCTTTTTTTAAGCATTTCCATTTTAATATCTATTCCAGCTGATTCCTCAGCTAATAGCTTTAAGGCAAGAGAAATTGATTTTTTTTCATTTATATTTTTCTTATATCTAAGCTGATGCTCTAATGCTGCCCAACAATTTTGAGCAATTGTTCTTATTTGAATTTCAACAGTCATTAGCTTTTTTCCAGTTGATAAGAATATTGGTGTTTGAATAATTAAATGAAGTGATCTATAGCCATTTGGTTTTGGATTTTTAATATAATCCTTTTCTTCAATTAATGTAATATCATCTTGCAAAAGAAGCCCACCTCTTATTTTATAAACATCCTCTGGAAAATTACAAATTACTCTAACTCCTGCAATATCCCTTATGTTTTTTTCTATTGCATCAATTGTAAATGGTATGTTTTTACGATATGCCTTTTCAACTATTGATTCAATAGATTTAACTCTTGATTTAATTGAATCAATTGGGTTTTGTTCAGTGTTTAATGAGTACTCCTTATTTAAAATGTTTAGCTTAGTTTCAACCTCATCAATTGCGCATTCATAATAGGTTAAAAGGGCAGTATAGGGTTTAGCGATATCCTTTACTATTTTCATTTTTAATTCAGGATTCATTTCTTCTTTAGCAAGCTTGTTTATTTCTATAAGTGATTGTTCAAAGTTTTCCATCTGTTTCACCTCATTGAATTAAGTTTGTTTCTATTTAATTATAACAAATTTTTCCTTTAAAATTAAGTGAATGTTATGTGATAAATGCTTTAAAGTGTGGTAATGTATTAAATATTTAAATAAAATATAACTCTTAACCTAAAGTTAATTTTAGGTAATATTCTATATACAGAAAATACAATTAAGGGAGTTTTTATGGCAAAGATTATTCAAACTGCAGGAAAAAATAGATTGTGAGAATTTTATTTTGTTCATTTTAATGATGATATTTTATTTGGTAAGAACTGGAATAACGAGGATATTGATTTAAAAACAAGATGTATTATTGCCAAATGTTAAGCATTGGCATGGTGCTACAAAGGATAGTTGTTTTTCTCATTTAGCCATTGAGGTACCTGGAGTTGAGTGCTTTAATGAATGGTGTGAAGCAGTTAGTGATGATATATTTAAAGTAATTTAACAAATCTAAGAAAGTTGTTTTATTTTGATAATCCATTTTAGTTTTTCATTATATAGGACTTTCTTTTTCTTTTTACTTTTTATTATTAAAAGTATATAATGATATTAGAGCTATTATAAGTTTGGAGTGATATTATGCTAAAAAAATATGGTTTTGTTCGTGTTGGTGCTATTGTTAATGAAATTCACTTAGCCGATGTTGGTTATAATGTTTCAAAAATAAAAGAGCTTATTACAGAAGCTTATGAAAAGGGAATTGAGATTGCTGTATTTCCTGAGCTATCCTTATGTGGATATACTATTCAGGATATGGTATTAACTGATGATTTATTAAATAATGTTTTAAAGGGATTATGTGAGCTTAAAGAATTTAGCAAGAAATATAAAATTGTTTTTATTGTTGGTGCTCCTTTAAAGATAAATAATTCGTTATATAATTGTGCTTTTAGCTTTTGTGGTGGTCATATTATAGGAATTACTCCTAAAACATATATTCCTAATTATAATGAATTCTATGAGTGTCGTTATTATTCAAAGGCTAATAATTTAAAGACTAATAAGATTAATTTATTTGGTGAAGATGTTTTAATTTCAAATAAGCTAATCTATAAGTGTGATAATTTTGATTTAGCGTATGCAATTGATATTTGTGAGGATTTATGGATGGTAAATGCTCCAAGCAATACTACTTCATTAAATGGTGCTAATATTATTTTTAATTTATCTGGAAGTAATGAAATCGCTGGAAAGATGAAATATAGGAAAAATCTAGTTATGATGCAGGCCCAAAAAACATTATCTGCTTATGTATATGCATCATGTGGCGTTTGGGAATCTACTAGTGATATTTTATTTTCTGGTCACTCAATAATTACTGAGCCATGTGGTGATACGACTGAAAATGAAAGATTTAGCTTTAAATCCTCAATAATATATCAAGATATTGATGTGTTTAGAATTAACAGTGATAGAATTAAAAACAGAAGCTATGAACAAAATAGTGATAATGATGAATGCTTATATACTAGCTTTAGCTTAGCGTTAAAAAATAATGAGCTAACTAAAGTGTATAGTAAAACTCCATTTTTAAGTCATAGTAGAGAAGGACTTGAAGAGATATTGAATATTCAAACCTATGCTTTAGCAAAAAGGATTAAGCATATTGGAAATGCTAAAATGGTTGTAGGAATAAGCGGTGGTGCTGATTCAACTTTGGCATTTTTGGTTTGTCTAAGGGTTTTAAAGGTTTTGAATTTGCCTATGTCTAATTTAATTGCTATTTCAATGCCAGGCTTTGGAACAAGTAACAGAACCTATAATAATTCTAAAAATTTAATAATATCATCAGGAGCTGATTTCAAAGAAATATCAATTAAGAATGCTTGTTTAGAGCATTATAATAATATTGGTCATGCAATTGATAAATATGATGTTACTTATGAAAATGTTCAAGCAAGAGAAAGAACACAAATTTTATTTGATGTTGCTAATATGGAAGGCGGAATCGTTGTTGGTACTGGTGATTTATCAGAGCTTGCCTTAGGCTGGGCTACTTATAATGGTGATCATATGTCAAATTATGCTGTTAATTGCTCAATCCCTAAAACTCTTGTAACAACGTTGATTGCCTTTATAAGAGATGAATCTGAAGGAATTTTAAAGGAAACATTAACTGATATTTTAAATACACCTATTTCTCCTGAATTATTGCCACTTGATAATAATGGAAATATTAAACAGGATACACAGAAGTCTGTTGGACCTTATATTTTACATGATTTCTTTTTGTACCATTTCCTAAGATATGGTGCTAGCGTTAAGAAGCTTTATTTTTTAGCATGTAAGACATTTAGTGATACCTATACACCTAATGAGATAAAGGATGTATTAAAAATATTTATTAAAAGATTCTTTTCACAACAATTTAAAAGAAATTGTATTCCTGATGGTATAAAGGTAGGAAGTATTAGCTTATCTCCACGTGGTGATTTAAGAATGAGTAGTGATACCTATTCAAATATGTATTTAAAAGAATTAGAAGAAATTTAAAAAAAATATAAATAGACATTTATTATGTCTATTTAGCTAGGATAATTACGCTGAAAGGTAGTTATTGGTGAAGATATGAAAAATAAGGTAGTATATCATAATGTCTTTAAATTTGGCTATGTTATTAGTGAGGATAATGATAGTAAAAGAGTACTATTTAATAATGTTGGTGAAAAAAATATAGTCAATAGCTTTTTGCGTGATGTTGATTCTAAAACATATGACTATTTAATTAATGAAAGGTATAAAAGCACATTTGATACTCTAACATTTTCTCGTGGTTTAAATTATGCAAGAGAAAATAAGGTTAAGGATTATACTCTAGCTACAAGAAGCCAATCAATTAAGGGAATTGTTGTAGGAACTGAGGAATATGAAACAGTTGCTGAAAAGAATAGTGATAAATTTACTTTTATTTGTTCTTGTCCAGTGGGATTTTCTTGTAAGCATGCGGCAGCGTTAATGATTTATTTAAATAATGAGTTTAAGATGCTTGATAAATTAGAGGATAACTATTTAAATACTAGTAATAATGTTAAAGAGAATAAGATTAGTGATACAATGGATTATTCTAATATCACAAATTTAATTAATGTAGGTAATTTAGTTAATGAAAACTCTAGTATTGATATTTTGAAAAACTATTCAGATGAATTAAATAAATGCGACTCTAATGGTATTTGTTCTTATTTAGGTTATCTACTTAAAAAAAATGAATATAAATATCAATTAAAATATTTATTCTTTAATTCAAAAGCAAGAAAGATAGGACAAAATTTAAATAGAAGACTTGATGAGGCAATTTTCTTTAAAAATAATTTTAAAGACTATAATTCTATTATTAGCTTATATTCAAATGCTGAAGGTTTTGTTCCACTTAAAAATATTGAAGAATATTTAATCTATTGTTTTATGAATAATAAGATTAAGTATGCTTTAAATTGTTTATTAGATAATGCAGAAAATATTGTAGATTTAGAAAAATATAGTGAGTTTTTGGGCTATATAAAGAAAAATTATTCAAAAGAAGAAATATATATTTTTATTGTCAAAATTTTATCAGAGTGGAACTATAATGATGTTTTAAAAATTATTAAACGTCTTTTAGATGATAGTTATGTAAGAAAAATAATTAGTGATGAGGATATTTCTTTTGGTTTGGGTATTGAAGACTTAGGTTATTTTAATGATGCTGAAATTTTTGAAGCAATTAATAGAATTAGTTATTCAGAGAATCTTTGTAAATATATTTTAAATGAAACTAGATTAAAAAGTATTGATAGTTTTAAGTACTTAGGATTACTTGAAAAAATGTATTTTAATTGTAATACAAAGCTTAAAAGAAATTTATTAGCTTATATTGAGGATTATCCTGATTCTTTGTATCTATGTGAATATTTAGAAACCTTAGGTAAATATGATTGGATTGGTCAAGCTAATTCTTCAGATTTTGATTATGATATTTTTTCTAAATATCTTCATTTTTCATATATTGTTGAAAATACAAGGAAAAATATTTATGTTACCTATAATCTTAGGCTTGATTATGGTGGAATTATTCTTTCTGTAATAATTGATGAAAATGATAAGATTATTAATACTAAAACAGAAAATGTTTTTTTTCAAATAAAATATCAGGATGCTTTTTTAAGGTATTCAAAGCTTGTATTTCATGATGAAATAAACAAAAAATTTCAAGCTGAATTAGAAAAAATAAAAAAGGAAAAATATGAAGAGGATAGAAGAAATATATTGCGTTCTCTTGATAGATTTGATTCCTTTATTAATAAAAATAATAGCATAATTCCCCAGGCTAAGCCTCATTTAGAGGTTAGTATTTCTAGTTCATATAGAGAAATAGGTATGAGTTTGAAAATAGGTGTAAATAAAATGTATATAGGTAAAGGTACCTATGAAATTTTAATGAACTTTTATCGAAATGAAGTTTATAAATATGGTAAGGAATTAACATTTTCTCATAATATCGAAAATATGATGTCTCCATATGATAAATTAGTTAAGTATTTTATTTCAATACCAGAACGCTCTTGGAAAACTAATTATTCTAAAGATGTAGAGATTAATAGTGGTATGTTTGAAAATATTTTAAAAATACTAGTTGGAGAAAATATCATTTTTGAAAATAAAAATTATCTAATTGTTGATGAGGATTTTTCACTTAATTATTTATTAGATGAAAATTACAAGCTAATTATTGATTCAAAGTATAATTTTTTTGCTACTGATTTTCTTCTTGTTGCTTTTGATGATGAAACTCATACATTAAGATTTAAAAATATCAGTATGAAGGATATGGCTTTATTTAGCTTTACAGTTGATAATAAGGACAAAAGTCTTGAAAGTGTTGCAGAAGAAGTAAAAAATTCTATTATTTCAAGATATAATAATATTGTGGTTTGTGATAAACTTAAGGATCAATTTAAAATTAGTGAATTAAAAATTGATGCTTATTTTGATTTTGTTAATAAATATTTAACCTTGACAACTAAGCTTTATAAGGATGATAAAGAGGCAACAAGAGAATCTTTAAATGAATTTGATAAGTCTAAGCTTGCAGGATATCATAATTATTTACAATTACTAGGTTTTGTTGAGGGTATTTGTAAGGATAATGATGCTATCTATAATTTCTTTCAAATGGATTTTTCTGATTTAAAGAGATTTGCCAATGTATATTTATCTGAATCAATTCAAAATAAAAAGATTATTTCTTTGGGCGTGCCTACTATTAATATGTCATATCAAAGTGGTATGATGGATGTTTTTATTGAAGATTCAATGTTTTCTGATAGAGAACTAGAGGAGATTATTAAGGCATTAAGGCATAAAAGGAAATATGTAATTTTAAAGGATGATAGAATTGTTGATTTAAATGATGATAATGCCTATATGTTTGAAAATATTGTTGATGATATGCATTTAGACATTAAAAATCTATCAGAACCTCAGCCAATGCCTTTATATCAGGTTTTAAACGCATATGCGATAAAAAATAATGTAAAAATGGATGAGTATTTATCAAATATGATTGATAATATATCAGGCTTTAAATCTGCAGATATTAAATTACCAGATATTAATGCTAATTTAAGGCAATATCAAAAAGAAGGCTACTATTGGCTAAGTATTTTAACTAGTTATCATTTAGGTGGTATTTTAGCTGATGATATGGGTCTTGGTAAAACCTTACAAATAATAACCTTGATTGCCTCAAATGATTGTAAAATGCCATCTTTAATTGTTTGCCCTAAAAGCTTAATTTTTAATTGGTTAAATGAATTTCATAAATTTGCACCTAATATTAGAGTTGTAGGTGTTCACGGAAATCAAGTATTAAGAGAGGAAATAATTAAAGGCATAAATTTAAATGAAAACGTTGTGTATATTACATCATATGATTCAATTAGAAGTGATATTTCTTTATATAATAATTTAAAGTTTAATTTTATTATTTTAGATGAGGCTCAATATATTAAAAATAGTCAGGCTTTAAAGAGTATTTCTGTTAAGCAGCTTGATGGTGCAAATAGGTTTGCCTTAACTGGTACACCTATTGAAAATAACATTTTGGATTTGTGGAGTATTTTTGATTTTATTATGCCCGGATATTTTGAAGAGGTGTCAACATTTAAATCAAGATATCAATCAGAGGAAAGCTATAGTGATAGAATATTAAAGAAGATTTCACCATTTATTTTACGTAGAACAAAGGAAAATGTTTTATCTGATTTACCTTCAAAATATGAGCGTATTGTTTCAGCTGAAATGACAAAAGAACAACGTAAGCTTTATGATGCTCATAGGAAAATAGCAAAGGATGCTTTAATTGCTGGTGGTAAAGCCTTTGATATGTTACCGATTTTAACTAGATTACGTCAAATTTGTGTTGATCCAGCTATGTTTGTTGAATCCTATGAAGGACAATCTGGCAAGCTTGAGTTATTTTATGATATGGTAGATGAATATATTAGTAATGGTCATCGTATTTTAGTTTTCTCTCAATTTGTTAAATGCT
Organism: uncultured Anaeroplasmataceae bacterium; assembly: GCA_934229785.1. Classification (GTDB taxonomy): domain Bacteria; phylum Bacillota_I; class Bacilli_A; order Acholeplasmatales; family Anaeroplasmataceae; genus Anaeroplasma. The sequence goes on along the minus strand of CAKQEA010000002.1, from coordinate 82,387 downwards.
TAGAGGATGTTGAGGTTGTTTTAAATAAAAAGAATATTAAATATCTAAAAATTACAGGTCAAACATCTGCCTCAGATCGAGTTAGTTATGCTAATTTATTTAATAATGATGATAGTATAAGTTTATTTTTAATTTCTTTAAAGGCTGGAGGTACTGGCTTAAATTTAATTGGTGCTGATACTGTTATTCATTTAGATCCATGGTGGAATGTTGCAGCTGAAAATCAAGCAACTGATAGAGCGCACAGAATTGGTCAAACTAAAAATGTTGAGGTTATTAAATTTATTTGTGAAAATTCAATTGAACAAAGAGTAATTGAACTACAAAATTTTAAAAAGGATATTATAGATAAGTTTATATCAAATGATGAATCTTCAATTTCTAGTATTACTCGTGAGGACTTGTCATTTATTTTAGACTAGGAGGAGAATATGTTTAAAAGGTTAGGTAATAAAATCAGTTATGTTGTTGATGGAAAAGAGCTTGCTTATGTAACATATCCATTTATTATGGAAAATGTTGTTGAAATAAATCATACTGTTGTTGATGAATCACTTCAAGGTCAAGGTATAGCTTCAAGACTATTAAATGAAGCTTACTTAGATATATGTGAGCATAATTATAAAGCTAAGCTAAGCTGTTCTTATGCTATAAAATGGTTTGAACGTCATCCTGAGTGTAGTGATGTATTAAGTAGGTGATTATATGGATATAAATTTTAATTTAAAATATAAGCATAAATATATAGATACATTGTGGATAAAGCTAAAATTTTGTAGTTTTATATTTGTATTATCTTTAGTTATTATTTTGATTGGTATTTTTATTTTAAGTTTTAGTCGATATCGTGCCATATATGAGCTTGAAAAATATGGAATTTATTTGGCTATTTATATTTCAGTATTTGTTATCATAATTTCTCCAATTATTTTTATTAGGAAAAACGTTAATAGAGGATTAAGTGGTGAAATGAGCATTAAAATGTATTTTGATGAAGAGGATAACAAATATAAATATAGTCTTAATACAACAAAGAAAAATGAAATTTATACCGAAAAAGGTGAAATAAATCTGCTAAATAAAACTGGTAAATATATAGAACTATCTACATTAAATAAAGGTAGAAGCTATTATATACCTTTAAAACTATTATCAACAGATAAACAAACTGAACTTTTAAATTTGGCATCAGAAATTAAAAAATATAGGACAAAAAAATAAAATTAGTTTTAGGCATCTTAAACTTGATGCCTTTTTCTTTTGTTTTACATCTTTTTTACAAGTTCTTTAAGATTAAAAAATAAGAAGAAATTATAATTAAATTGTAAAGGATGATGATTAATATGAAAAAATTTATTACATATATTTGGTCTATTTTATCATTAATTGTAATTTTTGTTTCATTATTTAAAAATATTAATGGCTATTTAATTTCACTTTATTTTATTATTGGTGCTTGTGGTCTATTATTGATTTTTATTAATAAAAGAAGAAATAGGATGATATTAGCTTTAGGTTCAATTTTAATTGCATTTCAATTAATTTCATTTATATTCTAGTTTTTTGTATTTACAATTCCTTTACAATTTATTTACTTAATTGTGTAAGATTAGAAGTTTGTAACAAATTATAATAGAAGCTGTAAAAAGGAGAAGAAATAAAATGAAAAAAAGAAATTTATTAGTAGGAGCAGTTGCTTTAGGTGCAGCAGTATTAGGGTTAGCATCATGTGGTTCTAGTGAAAAGGAAATTACAATTTACACAAGAGATACAACTAGTGGTACAAGAGATGGATTCTTTACAGGAATTGGTTTAGCAGAGGCTAAGGAAGACAATTCTAAGATAAAGGATGGCGCTGTTGAGGTAGCTTCAAATGGTGATATGATTAATGCAATTAAAAATGATGAAAATGGTATTGGTTATATTTCATTATCATCACTTGCAGATTCTAACTTAAAGGGATTAACATATGAGGGCGTAGTTCCAAATGAAAGTAATGTTTTAAATGGTACATACAAGCTTACAAGAAACTTTAACTATTGTTTAAGAAGTGAATATTCTTCAACTGATAACAAGTCTATTGTCGAGGCATTTGTTGCATATTTACAAACATCAGAAGGAAAGGCTACAATTAAGGATCATGGTGGAATTTTAACTACTTCATCACAAGATCAATCTTGGGAAAAAGTTAAGGCAAATTATCCAATTGCTAGCCAAAATAATGAAAACATTACTATTAAGGTTGGTGGATCTACATCAGTTAAGGGTATTGTTTCACAATTATTATTAGAGTTTTCTTCAAAATGTGGAAAATTCAAGTATGATTATAATCCAACAGGCTCAGGTGATGCTTATAAGAGAACTAATGGTAGTGAAAAAGATGGAACTAATGCTTGTGATTTAGCATTTACTTCTCGTGAATTTAGTTCAAGTGAGGTAATGGATCAATCTATTAAGGGTAAGATGTGTATTGATGCGATTGTTGCAGTAGTTAATAAAAATAATAGTCTTGAAAAGGTAACTGCAGCTCAGTTAAAGAGTATTTATACTGGTGAAGTTGCAAAATGGAGCGAAGTTAAGTAGAAAGAATGATTTACATATATGGAAAATATTAATTTAGCTAGTATAAAAAGAAAAACAATAATTGATAAGATTGTAAGAATTCTATTTTTAGCTACAACTATTATTTGTTCATTATGTGTTGTATTTATCGCAATATTTATTTTAATTAAGGGATTAACTCCCTTTTTTAAAAGTTATGAGGTAAATGGTAATTTATATAAGGTTAGTGTTACAAAGTTTTTGTTTGGCAATAGATGGTTTAAATCACCTAATATTTATGGTGCAGGCTATATAGTTGTTGATACTATATTAGTGAGTGTTTTGTCACTTTTAATTTCGGTTCCAATTTCTATTTTGACTGCACTTTTTATAGCAAGAATTGCCCCTAAAAAAATTGCAATGGTATTAAATACTATGGTAGAGCTTTTATCTGGTATTCCTTCTATCATTTATGGATTATTTGGTATGGGAGTTATAACAAAGTTAGTAATTGGTATTGGTAATTTATTTGGTGTGCAAACAGCTGGAGGTCTATCACTTTTAGCTACAGCACTTGTCCTTGCAATGATGATTTTACCAACTATTACTATGATTTCTGTTACGTCTATAAAAAGTGTAAGTAATTCTTTAGTTTTAGGATCACTTGCACTTGGAGCTTCAACTACTCAAACTAATTTTAAGGTCGTTTTAACTAGTGCAAAGAGTGGTATTTTTTCAGGAATTATTCTTGGTGTTGGTAGAGCTTTAGGAGAAGCAACAGCCGTATCAATGGTTTGTGGTAATGCCATATCAGGTCCAAGCTTAAATTTGCTTCAAACAACAAGAACATTAACCTCAACTATGCTTCAGGGTATTCATGAAACAACAGGTATGGATTATGATATTAGATTTTCGGTAGGATTGTTATTAATTGTTATTATTATTGTGACAAATTTAATATTAAATGTAATAAAGAATAGGATTGGTAATATAAATGGAAAAAAGTAGAAAAATAAAAGATATTATTTTAAATATTTTAACCTATTTATCATCATCTTTTTCTATTATCATACTTGGTGCAATTGTAATATTTGTCCTTGTAAGAGGATCAAGCAATTTATCATTTAAAATGCTTACATCAAATTATTATGAAACTCCTTATTTTGGCTCTACATCAAGCGTAGAGAGCTGTTTATTTGATTATGATGATGAGAATGGTATTTATTACTCTAAAAATTTTGGTATTGGACTTAAGGATTCTAAGGATTTAGAGAAAAATGATGTTGTTGAAATTGTCTATATTGATAATTTATCACCAATAAAAAATATTAAAGCTAGTGATGGAACTAGTATAGAGATTAAAGTTGGTGAAATCATTAAGCGTGTTCAGGTTCAAACTGATAGTGGAGTAAATATTGCTACTACTAAGGATAAGGCAGTAGGAATACGTGATGCCCTAGATTCAGGATATCAAATCAATGAGCTTTATTTTTTACAGGTTGGTGGAGGGATAAGAGGATCTTTAATATCAACAATTTATTTAATTTTATTGACATTAGCTATTGTCCTACCAATTGGAATAATTGCGGCAGTGTATTTAGCCTTATACGCAAAAAATAATATTATTACTAAAACATTAAGAAGCCTTATAGATATGATTTCAGGCATACCTTCTATAATTTTTGGTTTGATTGCTGTAATAGTTTTTATTCCTATTGTCAATGGAGCTACTAAAAATAGTGGTGGAAGCATAATCGCAGGTGCCCTAACCTTAGCTGTTATGCTACTTCCTACAGTAATTAGAACAACAGAGGAAGCAATAAATAATATTCCTAGGAGCTATAAAAGTGCATCATTAGCTTTAGGCGCATCAGAATGTCAAACAACATTTAAGGTGATTTTACCTAATGCTATTCCTGGCATTTTAACATCATGTCTTTTATGTATTGGGCGTATTATTGGTGAAAGCGCAGCTTTGATATTTGCCATTGGTACTTCAATTCAAGACGATATTAATGTTACAAAGGGTTCAACAACCTTAGCTGTTCACATTTGGAGTGTAATGAGTGGAGAAAATCCTAATTATGCTCAGGCTTGTGCAATTTCAATTATTATTTTATTGTTGGTATTAGTTTTAAATTTGGCAGTTAAGCTTATAAGCTTAAGATTTAATCGATTTGAGGTGAAATGATGGAGGAATTAGTTAATTTGAAGGATGAAATGAATATTTTATCAATAGACGATGAGCCTACTAATAATTTAGATGAGAATAATGAAGCAGCTTTCGAAATTAAAAATGTTAATCTAAGCTATGGGGAAAAGCATGTTTTAAAGGATATTAATATAAATTTATATAAGAATAAGGTTACGGCCTTTATTGGTCCCTCAGGATGTGGTAAATCAACATTATTAAGATGCTTAAATCGAATGAATGATTTGATTGATAATTGTGCTATCACAGGTAGTATTAAATATAATAATGAGGACATTAATGAGATTAATCCAATGGTTTTGAGAACTAATGTTGGAATGGTGTTTCAAAATCCTAATCCATTTCCTATGTCTATATATGATAATATTGCTTATGGACCAAGATGTCATGGAATTAAAAATAAGTCTAAGCTAAATGAAATTGTAGTTGATTCTTTAAAAAAGGCAGCTATTTATGATGAGGTTAAGGATAGGTTGAAGGATTCGGCCTTGGCATTATCAGGAGGACAGCAACAAAGATTATGTATTGCTAGAACAATTGCTATGAATCCTGATGTTATTTTGATGGATGAGCCTACAAGTGCCTTAGATCCAATTGCTACTTTAAAAATTGAGGAATTAATTGATGAGCTTAAGAAAGAGTTTACAATTATAATTGTTACTCATAATATGCAGCAAGCGACAAGAGTATCTGATTATACAGCGTTTTTTATGTTAGGAGAAATTGTTGAATATAACTTAACTTGTGAGTTGTTTAAAAATCCAAAGAAGAAGAAAACAGAGGATTATATTACAGGAAGGTTTGGATAAGATGAAGCTTGAATTAGAAATAGAAGAATTAAATAAAATGCTTATTAAGATGGCTAATTTGGTTGTTGAAAATTTAAAAATAGCCTTTGATATTTATTATAAGTATGATGAGGCAAAGGCTGATTTAATAAATGATGATTTAGTTGATCTGCATGAAAGATTAATTGAAGAATCATGTCTAAATATAATGCTAAGAGAAAGACCATATGCTAAGGATTTAAGAATTGTTTCAGGTGTTTTAAAGCTAGTTGGAGATTTAGAAAGACTTGGAGATCATGCTGAAGATATTAGAGATTTTGCAAGGAAGCTTAATAATTGTGAGCATCATGAAATCGAAAAGCTTGATGATGCAATTGATATTACCTTAAAGATGGTTAATGATAGTGTTTTATCGTATGTTAATAAGAATTTAGAGCTAGCTCAAGAGGTTATTAAAACTGATGATATTGTTGATAGGCTATATGAGGAATGTCTTAAAATTATAATTGATAATGATAAGAAAGATTATAGTAGTGAATTTAGTGTGTATACAACTCTTGTTGTAAAATACATTGAGCGTGTTGCTGACCATGCTGTTAATGTGTGTGAATGGGTTGTGTATATATTAAGTGGATATTACAAAGATAAACAAATTTTTTAAATTTTACAACTTCTTTACAATTTAATCATAATTTCTTTGCAAAAAATTAAAAACTACATGTTAATATTTACAATGTAGACGGAGGAATATTAATTATGATAGTTTTTTCATGTATATTAGCCCTACTGACTGGTGTTGGTGTATTTATTGTTGGAATGAATATGATGAGTCATTCGCTAGAGGCATCATGTGGTCAAGGTGTAAAAAAAATTTTAGGTAAGATAAGTAATAATCGTTTTTTAGGTGTAGGTATAGGAGCATCTGTTACAGCAATTGTTCAATCTTCAAGTGCAACGACAGTAATGGTTATCGGTCTTGTAAATGCAGGTGTTATCACTTTATTTCAGGCAACATCCATTATAATGGGTGCAAATATTGGTACGACAATCACTGGTATTTTGGCTTCATTTGCGTCATTTAACATTAGTAAATATATATCAATATTAGTGTTTATTGGTGTTTTTATGACGTTTTTTAAAAGAAGTAGTGTAAAAAATATTGGAAATATTCTAGCAGGTCTTGGTCTTGTATTTGTTGGACTTGATCTTATGGGGGCCTCTTTTAAAAATGATGAGGTTTTAGGCTTTTTTATGGATGTTTTTTCAAAGATTGATTTCCCATTATTGCTTATATTTTTTGGTATATTATTTACAGCTATAATTCAATCATCATCAGCTATGACAGGTATCATTATTATTATGGCTGGTGGTGGAGCAATAAATCTTGATGCTGCATTATTTATTGTTTTAGGTACAAATATCGGAACCTGTGTTACAGCTATAATTTCATCCATTGGAGCTAATCCAAATGCTAAAAGAGCGAGTCTAATTCATTTGTTGTTTAATATTACAGGAACTGTTATTTTTACAATTATCTTATTAATTTTTAATAAGCCAATTATTGGATTTATAGATGGATTAAATATGAATGTTGAATTTAAGATTGCATTATTCCATGTAGCCTTTAATGTTACAACAACATTATTGCTTTTACCATTTATTAAATATTTGGTTAAACTATCATGTAAGATTATTCCAAATGCAAAGGATGTTCATGCTAATGCATTAAAGTATATCGACTCTCATTTATTAATAACACCATCTGTTGCAGGTATGCAGGCGAAAAAGGAAATTATAAACATGTTTGAACTAGCTAAGGATAATTATGTTAAGGCCTTTAAAATGCTTATGGGAGCTAGTGGTAGTGTTAATGAGATAAATAATACTGAGGATGAAATTGATTATATAAATACTGCAATTGCTAAATTTTTAATTGATTTATCCAGTGTTTCAACTCAAAGTCAAGAGGTAGTTATTGGCTCATATTTACATGTTATAAATGATATTGAGCGTATTGGTGATCATGCTACAAATATTATTAAGCTATATGAACAAATGAAAAATGACGGAGTAGAGTTCTCACAATCGGCTAAAGCTGATTTAAATAAAATCTATGATAATGTCTTATTGATGTTTGAGGTCAGCTTAGATATATTTGAAAATAATGATAAATCAAGACTTTCATATCTTGATAAATTAGAGGAAATGACTGATAATATGAAAGAAGATATGTCAGCTAAGCACTTTACTAGATTGATGAATGATAACTGTAAGCTTGAGCTTACAGCTTATTACACAACATTGATTTCTAATATAGAAAGAGTAGGAGATCATCTAGTAAATGTTGGCTATAGTATAATGAATCCCACAGGAGCACAAAATGAGGAGATGGTTTGATGGAGGGACTTATTTATTCAGTTGAGGATGATAAGGATATTTCTAAAATAATAAATTTAACTTTATCTAAACAAGGATATTTAGTTAAATCATTTTATGATGGCAAATCTTTTTTTGAGGCTTTAGATAATAAAAAGCCTGATATGATTTTATTAGATATGATGCTTCCAGATTACGATGGATTAGATATTTTAAAGCGCATTCGTAGTGAGGCGAAATATGATGATGTATTTGTTATTATCATTTCAGCAAGACGTATGATGACTGATAAGGTTGATGGTCTTGATTATGGTGCTGATGACTATATTGAAAAGCCTTTTAATATTTTAGAGCTTATGTCAAGAGTTAATTCGAAGTTTAGAAGAATAAAAAAGGATAATTCAATTTGTTTTGGTAAATTGAAAATTGATAAGGAATATCATCAGGCATATTATAATAATTATAAGCTTGAGCTTACTGTTAAGGAATTTGATATTTTAGAAATGCTTGTTGCCTCTAAGGGACGTGTTGTATCTCGTGATGAAATTTTAGATGAAATTTGGGGTGATAATGACGATTTACAAACTAGAACTATTGATATGCACATTAAGGCACTTAGGAAAAAAATCGGTAATGATGATATAATTGAAACAGTTTATGGCGTTGGATATAAGGTGATAGAGTGAGAAAAAAATATATTTTTATTAATACTTTAATTCTTTTTTCATCATTAATTTTATTTTTACTTATTTCTATTTATGTTGTTTCTTCTTTAAATGAAAGAAATACTAATACTTCTATAAAAAATTATTTATCAATTGTTGAATCTGTTTACGATGGAAAAAATATGAAAGAAGTAGCTGATGAAATTCATGCTTCAAATAATAATGTTAGAATTACCTTTATTTCAAGCGATGGTATGGTTTTATATGATACTTCTAAAACAAGTGAGGAAAATCATTTAGATAGACCTGAAATAAAGAATATCGGTAGTATTTCAAAAAGATATTCTGATACAACAAATGTGAGAATGTATTATGTTGCGTCTTTCAATCAAAAAAATAATGTTTATGTTAGAGTTTCTATTCCTGAGGCTTCAGTTTCTGATGTTGTTAATAGGTTTACTTATTATGGTATTACAGGAATTATCATTTTAAGTATCATATCCTTTGGCTTTATCTACTTAACATCTAAAAAGCTTGTAAAGCCGTTAAAGGAAGAAATTTCTAAATTATCAAAAATTACAAATACCGAGCTGGTTTATGATGGTGATAATTTAGTTGAATTATCTAGCCAAATTGAATCAGTAAGGAAAATTATTGATTCGAATATGCAATCAATTAAAAGCGAGTCTAATAAGCTAAATTATATTATTGAAAATATGAATAGTGGTGTAATTATTATTGCAGGTGATGGAAATGTTATGCTTGTTAATAGCTTAGCATTAAAGGTTTTAGATAGAAAAAGAGAGGATTTAGAAAATAAATCTTATCTTTATAGCTTTGTTGATTTGAAAATTAGTGATGAAATTGAACGTGCTATGATGGAAAATGTTAATTATGAAACAACATATAAGTCTAAGGATAAATATTATTCGATCGCAGTTAGCTCGTTGTATGCTGATTTTGTTATGGTTGATAATAAATCTGGAGTTGCAATTTTTATTCATGATATTACAGAGGCTAAAAAGCTTGAAAGTGTCAAGCTTGATTTCTTTGCTAATGCTTCACATGAGCTAAAAAGTCCTTTAACATCGATTATTGGTTATCAGGAATTAATAGGTGAGGGAATTATTACTGATGAGGCTGATATAAAGGATGCAACTAATAAAACAGTTAAGGAAGCATCAAGAATGAATCAAATAATTATTGAGATGCTTGAGCTTTCTAAGCTTGAAATGGATACTATAGTTGAGAAAAAAGAATTGTCACTTTCTGGTGCAATTGATGGTGTTTTAGAGTCTTTTGATGTTTTGATAAAAAATAAAAATATCACTATAGGTAAAAAATACAATGATTTTACAGTTAATATGAATATGGATGAGCTTTATCATGTTATTAGAAATTTAATTGATAATGCTATTAAATACAATAAAGAAAATGGAAGTATTTCTATAGTTATTGATAAGAAAAATAAAACCTTATCAATTAGTGATACAGGTATAGGTATTTCTAAGGAGCATTTAAACAGAATATTTGAAAGATTTTACCGAGTTGATAAGGCAAAATCAAAGGAGCTAGGTGGTACAGGCCTTGGTCTTGCGATTGTTAAGCATATTTGTATGAATAATGATATTACTATTGATGTTAAGTCAAATGTTGGTGATGGTACAGAATTTATATTAAAATTCAAACCTTAAATCTATAATTTTTATGAAGAAGAAAGTTAAATTTCTTCTTCATTTTTCTTTAATATAAAGCTTAAATATGGTATAATCTATACAAATGTGGTTGACGATGGAGGTGCAGTATGTCGGATAATGTCGAAAAGAAAATGACTATAGAAGAATATGAACAAAAATATACAAATCCTGAAAATGCTAGGGCTGCAAAATCATTTTTATTTATTTTTGCTTCAACAATTGGACTTGTAATATTTACATGCTTGTTTTTTATAGTATTAAAGATGTTTGATATTCATAAAATTGCTGGATATGTGTCTATTTTCGTTGCAGTTATTGTTTTTATTTTAGTTTATTTAGTTCCGGTAATTAAATTAAAAAATACTAAAGCATTCATGACTAATGTTAATTCATTAAATGCTAAAAAGGCTCAAAAGTATAACAAAGCTCTAAGGGAAGATATTGCTGATAAGATGATAGATTTAACAGTTAAAACTGATAATGTTAATTGGTATAGTAGTGAGAAGGTTGGACGCTTAGCAATTGCTCGTCAGACTAAAAATGATGAGGAACTTAAGACTGTATTAACCGATATTTATAATACAGATGTTAAATCCGCTGCAAATAAAATGATTAGAGATAGAGCCTTTAAGGTTGGATTAACAACTGCGTTATCTCAATCAGAAAAGCTTGATACCTTATTAATAACTGTCTATGAGTTAAATCTAATAAAGGATATTGTGTTTCTATATGGCTATAGGCCATCAGATGCAAAGCTTGCAAAAATTTATAAAAATGTAATATTGAGTGCTTTAACAGCCTATGGAGTTAATAATGCTACAAGTGGTATGGCTAGTGGAGTAATTAAAAAAATGGGAAATGTTGCTAATAGTATTCCTATTTTAGGTTCTGCAATAGGTACAGTAATTGATTCATCACTACAAGGTGTAATCAATTCAACTTTAACTGTAGTTATTGGCTTTCAAACAAAGAAGTATTTAAAGGATGAATATCGTCTTCAAGATATCTTAGATGGTATTGATATTCCTGATAATGATGAGGAAGAGGCTAAAATGATGGAAGAGGTTAAAAATGAATTTTCCAAAAATCAAACAAAGAAGAAGCCAATATTACAAAATGCTTAAAAGGAGTGATTTCACTCTTTTTAGTTTTTTAATAAAAAATTGATTTTTAAGGTGAATATATGTTTTTTAAAAAGAAAAAAATAATAAATTCAAAATTTAAGGTTAATGATTTAGTTTTCTTTCACTATAATAATGATTTAAAGCTTGGTAATATTGTTAAAATTTATGAAAATGACAATATTATTTTGTATGATATTCAAATTGGTGGAGAATGTCCATCTATTATAAAAGGTATTTTGGAGAATAAGATAACTAAAAAATAATTGATTTAAAGTGTAAAAAGTACAAAGTGACAAAATTAATAAAATACATAGCTTGGAGGAATTGTGATGTTAAAATATTATGACTTATTAAAAAATATGTCAATAGATGAAAAAATTAGTCTACTTATAGCCAAGAGAAAGTTTGTAAATAATAAAATTGAAAACTACGAATTTCCGGTAATGAATGTATCTAACAATTTGTTTAATCTTAGCGATAACTATGAGTTTTTAGCAAATACCTGGAATAAGGACTTATTTAAAAAAATGGGTTGTTACACTAAGGTTGTAAGCCCTAACAAATCCTCCTCTATAGCCTTTGATAATAGTGATTGTATTTTATTTTCTTCAAGCTATTATTTAAGCTCACAAATTCAAAAATATCTTATTGTTGGCAGTAAGCTTGCAAATGGGGTTATGGTTGTTGATGCTTTAGAGGCTAAAAATCTAAGGGAATTTTGCAATAATTTTTATGATGATGTGATCTATGAAAAGCCCTTTGCAGTTTTGATAAATGCCACTTTTATTGAAAGTATTAAGGAATTTTATGATGGATTATTATTTGTTAAGTGTAATAATTCTTTGGATATTGTTAGAGCTATTAGTATTGGTAAGGGTCTAGTTTTAAGCGATGAATCAAATGATAGTATTATTTCTATTATTAATGACGCAATAAATAAATATAATGAATATAAGCTTTTATTACAAGAAGGTAAGCTTGATCGTGCAGATTTTTATGAGTTTATAGCATCAGGTGATATTTTAAGTGAAGATATGCTAAATGCAGCTGTTGACTTTTTGCTTGATAAGCTTAATGATTATGCCACTTTAGTAAATGTTGAACCATCAAATTTAATTAATTATAAAAAAACTATTCAGGATGTTTCAAATGAATCATTAATATTATTAAAAAATACTGATAATATTTTACCAATTACAGATAAAGGTAGTGTAGCAATATTTGGTTATTCTTTTGAAAATACCTATGATAGTGTAAGCTTTCAATCTGAAATTTCAAAATATAATCTTGATATTATTGGCTATTCAAAGGCTGTAGAAGATAATAATTTAGATTTAAACGCAATTACTTTAGCTAAGAAAGCTAAATACATCATTTATTTTCTTGATAATGATGATAATATTTCTATTAATTTAAAGGCCTTAGAAAGACTCAAGGAATACAATGATAAAATAATTATTATTCTACACTCAAACAAACTATTTAATATTGATTTTTATGATTTAGCAAAATGTTTAATATATTATTCTATGTCACCTTGTAAAGAGACAGTTAATTCAGTATTAAATGCCTTAGTTGGTGAAGTAAATCCATCTGGAAAAATATCAATGCTTATTGATGATTCAATTATTTATAATTATGAGCATTTTATAATTAATAATAAAAAGCCACTTTTTGATTTAGGTTTTGGCTTATCATATACTAGCTTTGAATATTCCTATTTAAGAGCAAACAAAGAAAATGTGAGTGTTCATATTGAAAATAGTGGTGAATATGATGGTAAGGAATTAGTTAGGGTTTATTTAAAAAGACCATCAGATAATTATTTAAGGCTTATTGCCTTTGAAAAAATTTCATTAAAAGCTCATGAAAAGAGTAATGTTGTAATTCCTATAAGCCTTAATGCATTTGCTGTATTTGATCAAGAAATAAATAAATATGTAATTGATGGTGGAAAGTATCAATTAGTTGTAGTGTCATCTACAAATGATAAGCTTGAAGCAGAATTAGAATTAACCCCAGCAATTTTAGATAATACAGATGCTAGCTTAGATAAAAAAACTATAACTGATGAGGAAATTGCTAAAGGATTTTTTGAGGGTGTTACTAATGAGCCTAAGAAGTATAGATTTAAGCTAAAGCTTATTTTATTAATATTAGTGACACTATACCTACTAGCTTGCTTAGGTGTAATTTTGTATGAGGATATAAATAATATTTACGCGATTATTGGCTTTGGTAGTGCTATGGCTATAGTTGTTGTGATTTTTATTACTTTATTAATTATCATTATCCATAGGAATAAAAAGGAAAAGAATTATTCAAGCGGAAAGACTTTGACTGATTATGTTAATCAAATGCAGGAGTTTTCTTCAATTGCGCATATTTCTTATAAGGAGCCTATTATAGAAAAAAATGATGTCATTAAAGAGGATAACCCTAATGATTATTTAGAAAATAATAATTTGGAAAATGAAGAGGTAATTACCGCAGAAAATCCTGAGGATTATTTAAATTTTGAAGAAAAAGTAGCTGTTGATGATACTTCAAATAATGAAGAAATACCATTAGCAGATGATAATGAAGTCCTTGATGTAGTAGAAGAAGAGGAATATGTTGATGAAACTATATTTTCAAATGTTTCGATTGAAGACGTTGCAACAACATTCCAAAAATATTTAAATGCTAATGGCGTTTTATTATCGATTTTATCAATTAGAACATTACTTGCCTCAGTTTTTTCATCAAGAACAGTATTTATTTCATCATTACAGCATGAATTATTAATTAAGGTTTTAAATTGTTTAAATAAATTTTTAGGTAATGATTTAAAGGTTAACGATTCAAATGATTTTAGTAATTTTGTAGAAATGATTTCAAAAAGAGAAAATGATGTATTTGAATTTACAAATGTATCAAATGAATTAGTAAATGCAAAAGAATTGAAAAATCATTTAAACTTAATGATTTTTGATAATGTTTCAAATGATAAAATAAATTTATTTGATGATTTTATTAAATCATCTATGTCATCACTTGCATATTATATTAATTTAAATGGACAATTTGAAATACCTAAAAATATTTGCTTCATATATATTTTTGAGGATAACTCTTATTTAGAGGAAATACCAAAAAAATATTTAGAAAATGCTGTTTCTATAGATTTAGTAATTCAAAAGAATGAGCTTTCATCAAATAATGAGGAGGTTGATTGTATTTCACTTTCTCAAATTAAAAAGTACTTGAAGGAAGCACTTAAAAATAATTATATGGATGAGGATTTGTGGAAAAAGTTTGATGATTTTGAGGATTTTATGAATCAGGCTGAACCTGATTATAAAATTAATAATAAATCAGCATTACTTTTAGAGCGTCTTTCTTCTTTAATGATAGCTTTAGGTGTTGATATGTCTGATATAATTGATGAGCTATTAGGTCTTCATATAATACCTTTATTAAAGAAAACATCAACATATAATAAAGAAAATGGTGTTGAAATCATTAAGAATTTATTAATAAAAGCCTTTAATGAGGATAATGTAGCTAAGTCTATTGTTAAGCTTCAAAAACAAAATATTACTTCAGAAAAAAATGAAGATAATCTATTCAATGAGTTTAATGAATTAAAAGAGAATAACAAAAATGAAAGCGAAGAAGTAAAATTAGAGCAAGAGGATAACAAAACTGAGCTTGAAAGAATTGAACTAGAGGATAATCAAAATAATGATAGTGAATCTGGTGACGCTAATCAAATAAACGAAGCTAGTAATGATGAGATTGCTGATGAGTCAATAGTTACTGATAATGTTACAAATAAAGAATTAGAATCTGATGATCAAAAAGAAAAAAATGTAGTTAATGCTATAGATGATGTAAGTAGTGAAGCCAGTAATGAAAAGCCTAAAAAGACAACAAGAAAAACATCATCAAAAACAGGAGTCAAATCAACATCAGCTAAGAAAACTACAACAAAGACTAAAACAACTAGTAAAAAGACAACAAGAAAGAAAAGTAATAAAGATTTAGATGAAGAAAATACTTCTAATGAGAAACAAAATTTAAACAATGAAGAAAATTCTTAATATTGAATAATTTAATTTGAAATGAAAGGGTGTGAAATTATGATTATATATTCATTTTTAGGATATATACTTGATAATTTGAAAAACTCATTAACATCTCCACAAGCCATTTTCATATATATTGCAATTATTTTTGTTATACTTGCTATCGTTTTTATTATGGTAATTACTAATGAAAATGATAAGGAAAAGAGTAAAAAACAATTAGAAAAAAATAATGTGAGTTTAGAACTTGATAGGATCTTAAATGAGGTTAATAAAAAAATTGATGATGTTTCATTTCAAATAAATGATAAAAATGATTTATTAAATATTGATACATCATTAGATGATGAATTAGAGAATAACCACCAAAATGAAGAAAATCATGATATTTATCTTGAAGAGGTTAAAACGAATGATGATTTTGATAATGGTGATTTACATGATTCATACTCTAATGAAGTGGAATCGAATTTAGATGAAATTGAAGAGAATTTATTAGATAACGAAATTCAATCAACAAATAGTGATGGACCAATTGAGGTAAACACAACTGATACAAGATTTTATATGCTAAATCAAATAGATTTAGAATATGAGGATAAAGAGAAAGAGTTATTTAAGGATAATATCAGTCTTGAGGAAATATGTAATGATTTTAGGAATTTCTCAGCAAGTAGGCTAAAGCTATATTATGATATCTTGGATATAAGAAGGTTTATTGCAGGACTTTCTGTAACAAAGCTTTTGATATTGCAGGGTATGTCAGGAACAGGTAAGACATCATTAGCCTATGCGTTTGGAGAATTTTTAGATAATAAGGCAGTTGTAGTTCCGATCCAACCAATGTGGAAGGAAAGAACAGATTTGATTGGATATTATAATGAATTTACAAGAAAATTCAATGAAACAACATTGCTATATAAGATGTATGAGGCAAATTATAATCCTCAGATTTATATAACAGTATTAGATGAAATGAATATAGCAAGAGTGGAATACTATTTTGCAGAGTTTTTATCATTATTAGAATTGCCAAATCCAGAGGGTAGAAATTTAGATGTAGTATCAGATGTATGGCCAACAGATCCAAAGCTATTAAATAAAGGAAAATTAAGATTACCAACGAACATGTGGTTTATAGGAACTGCTAATAACGATGATTCAACATTTGCAATATCAGATAAGGTATATGATAGAGCGATGGTAATAAATTTAGATACCAAGGCAGAGGTGTTTGAAGCAGAGGCTATCGAGCCAAAGAGAATAACGAGTGAATTTTTACAAGTAAAATTTGATGAAGCAATAAAGGAATATAAGCTATCCCAAAGAAACCTAAGAAGATTACAAATGCTAGATAAGTATTTAATAGATAAATTTCATATTACATTTGGAAATCGTATAATGAAGCAGATACAAATCTATGCTCCAGTAATGGTTGCGTGTGGTGGAAGTGAGCTAGATGCACTAGATGATATAATATCAAGAAAGATATTAAGAAAGCTAGAGAGTAAAAATCCTGTATATGTAAAAAGTCAATCAGAGGCATTGTGTAATTATATAGATGAAGTATTTGGTGTTGATAAAATGCCATTATGTAAGAATGCTATTTATACTATTGAACAAAATGCTTAAGGAAGGAGGGTAACCCATGAATTTACTTGATACCTATTATCGTGCTTATAAGGAATATAGAAAATATAGTGAAAACGATAAGATTTTGAAAAAAAATAGAAAGGCTTTAGGCAAGCATGATGATAATGATAAATTTAATATAACTAAGTATACTTGTACAATTGATGAGGAATGGGTTATCCAAATTGAAAAGGGACTTGAGTTTGTTGAGCGTGCTGTAAAGGAAGAAAGGCAATTTATTAGAACAAATGGAGAGGTTGTTCCAATTGAAAAGGCTAAAAAGATTTCAAGAGATTCAGTTGTACATCTTGCAAGTCATAGTAATTTGATTTCTCATGCACCTAAAAATCCTAATGATACAATTGTACCTGACTCTATTTATATGGTTGAAAAGCTTAATGATTATGCAGTTTATGAAAATAGATTTTTATATATGCTATTATGCTATTTAAGAGATTTTATTCAATTACGTCTTGATAAAATTAATGAATTAAGAATGACATATGTTTGTGATTTTTCAATTGTTAGAACTGAAAAAAACAAAAAATTTACTAAGGTTTATGAAACTAAATATTATGAAAATAGAATAGATAATCCTTATCCACTTGAGAATAAAATTTCAGATGAAATATTAACTAGAATTGAAAATTGTCAACAAATAGTTATGATGCTTCTTAATACCAATTTAATGAGTGAGGTATCAAAAGCACCAATGGTGAAGCCTCCTATTGTTAAAACTAATGTTTTAAAGATGAATAATAATTTTAAAAATTCTTTAGCATTATATGATTATATTGTTAATTACAGTGGCGATGGCTTTGAAAAAAAAGAGGTTAATATTAATTTAATTCCATTTAGTGATAATATGTCAGATGAAATGTTTGAGCTCCCACTTTTAATGTCTTTTTTAACCTATAAGCATGGTAATGATCTCGAAAAATTATTAAAGCAAGCTTATGATGAAGAAGAGGAAAGAAGAAGAAAAGAGGAAAGCGATAAGCTTCTTGCTGAAATTAAAAAAATGAAAAAGAAAATTGAAGAATCAGGTATGGGAATTGAGGAATATCTTGTTCTTTTAGAGAAAAGAAATAAAATTCTTGAGCGTGATAGTCAGGATTTAATTTTAGCCAAAAATGAAATAATTAGTTTAAATAAAAAAATAGATGATTTAAATCTTGTTATTGAAGAGCATAAAAGACATATTAAGGACCTTGAGCTTATTATTGAGAATAAGGATAAGGAAATTGCGTATTTAAATAAAAAATATATTGAGGATATGGCTGAATTAAGACGTCAGCATGCCTTAGAAATAGAGACATTAAATGAAGAGCATCAAGAAGAAATTAAGAAGCAAGAGGATATGTATTTAGAAAGGCTTGATGAGCAAAAGGAATATTATGAAAGCGAAATTAATGCCATAAATATAAAACATGAATCTGAAATTCTAGAGCTCGAGGATGATCATAAAAATGAAATTCAAAGGCTTAATGAAGAACATTATAATAAATTAGAGTCAATTACAAAATCACATGAGGAAGAGATTACAAATTTAAATAATGAAATTGAATCATTACATGATGAACTTGATAACGCTAAAAATGAATATAATAACAATTTAGATATATTAAACAACAAGATTTTAACTTTACAAAATGAATATAATCAAATGGTTGATTCCTACGAGGATAAGCTTAAAAAGATGGAAAGTGATTGTAGCACTTTGATTTCTACAGCAAATATTGAAACTAATGAAAAGCTAAATACAATGCAGAAAAATTTAGAACAGGCTATGTATGATAGACGCCTTATGGCTGCCATGCTAAGAGGTATTAGAAGTGAATATAAGCTTATAAAACCAAATGACGAGCTAACCTCAAAGGAAAGATTTGAAGAATTAGAGGAAGAATTTGAAGCATTTAATACGTTTTTTAAGGAGCAATGGCGTCTTACTAAAAGGTCTATTAGAAAAAAACTTTTATGGACGAAAAAAGAGAAGAAAAATAAAACGATTAATACTGATTTTTCTTCAAAAGCTTCAGATTTAGTCGACTCAGATACTCAAAATGATGATAATCTTGGCTATAATGATAAAGTAAATAGTATGTCTAATGATGATGTTAATGTAGTAGATAAAAGCTTAGAAAAAGAAAAAATAAATGAAAAAGATTAATTAATAGGAGGTGATTTCTATGCAAAATAAAAAATATATTTATATATTATTGTTAATAATTTCAACAATTGTTTTCATTATGTTGGGGTTTGCAGTATATGAATATTCATTTGTAAATGGAAATCGCCTTTTCCTTGATTCTTCAAATTTAAAATATTATATCTTAGTAATAATGGTTGTTTTATCTTTGGTTATGATCTTATATATTAAACTATCTAGAAATGTTGTAAAAAATAGAAAGGATGCTTCTTATATTTATAAATTTTCAGGTCTTGATAAGAATGAAAAAAAATATAAGGAAAAAATTATTCAGCAACAACCGATAAGTAGTAATAAGTCTAAAAGAAAAATTATAAAAAAGGATATACCTGTTGATAAAGAGAATGTAATTACTAATGAATACTATAATAGTAATCCTGTAGAAGATAATACAAAATTAAATAAAGAAGCTACTTTGTTAAATAAGGAAGATGATTTAAAATCTAGTGAAATAGCTGAAGAACCAATTGAGGTAAATACAACTGATACAAGATTTTATATGCTAAATCAAATAGATTTAGAATATGAGGATAAAGAAAAAGAGTTATTTAAGGATAATATCAGTCTTGAGGAAATATGTAATGATTTTAGGAATTTCTCAGCAGGTAGGCTAAAGCTATATTATGATATCTCGGATATAAGAAGGTTTATTGCAGGACTTTCTGTAACAAAGCTTTTGATATTGCAGGGTATGTCAGGAACAGGTAAGACATCATTAGCCTATGCGTTTGGAGAATTTTTAGATAATAAGGCAGTTGTAGTTCCGATCCAACCAATGTGGAAGGAAAGAACAGATTTGATTGGATATTATAATGAATTTACAAGAAAATTCAATGAAACAACATTGCTATATAAGATGTATGAGGCAAATTATAATCCTCAGATTTATATAACAGTATTAGATGAAATGAATATAGCAAGAGTGGAATACTATTTTGCAGAGTTTTTATCATTATTAGAATTGCCAAATCCAGAGGGTAGAAATTTAGATGTAGTATCAGATGTATGGCCAACAGATCCAAAGCTATTAAATAAAGGAAAATTAAGATTACCAACGAACATGTGGTTTATAGGAACTGCTAATAACGATGATTCAACATTTGCAATATCAGATAAGGTATATGATAGAGCGATGGTAATAAATTTAGATACCAAGGCAGAGGTGTTTGAAGCAGAGGCTATCGAGCCAAAGAGAATAACGAGTGAATTTTTACAAGTAAAATTTGATGAAGCAATAAAGGAATATAAGCTATCCCAAAGAAACCTAAGAAGATTACAAATGCTAGATAAGTATTTAATAGATAAATTTCATATTACATTTGGAAATCGTATAATGAAGCAGATACAAATCTATGCTCCAGTAATGGTTGCGTGTGGTGGAAGTGAGCTAGATGCACTAGATGATATAATATCAAGAAAGATATTAAGAAAGCTAGAGAGTAAAAATCCTGTATATGTAAAAAGTCAATCAGAGGCATTGTGTAATTATATAGATGAAGTATTTGGTGTTGATAAGATGCCATTATGTAAAAATGCTATTTATACTATTGAACAAAATTCTTAAGGGGGTAAAAAGATGAAGGTTTTTAAAAGTTTATTGAAAATTTTAGGCATATTAATAATCGTTGGAGCTTCAGTTCTAGGAACTTACTTTATATTAATGTCTAATGATGTTATTAAACATGATAAAGATAATATTGAAATTACTATAGCTGATGAGTCAAAGGTATATGATGATACTACACTTTACCCATTAAGGTATGATATTATTCAGGGGAAAACTACCTTAGATAAGAACAAATATAAGTTAGATGTAACTTTTGAAGGAAGTCAAACTGATGTTGGTGTATCTTCTTCAAGCGCAACTGTTAAGGTATTAAATAGTGATGATATAGATGTAACTTCTAATTTTAATATAAAAGTCAATTCTGGAAAATTAGAAGTAACTAAAAGGAAGATTAAATTAAAGGTTGATGACGTTAAGGCTATATATAATGGTGAGGCTGTGACACCTAATTCATTTTCTATAGTTGAAGGTGAATTATTATCAGGTCATAGTATTCAGCCAATTTTTAAAACACAGATATCTGATATAACTTCATCAACTAAAAGTGAAATGGAAGCTAAAATTTATAATTATGTTGGAAAAGAGGTTTCAGATAATTATTCAATAGAATGTTTAAATGGAAGTATTGTTGTTAATAAAGCACCTTTAAATATAACTTTTGAGCAATATGTAAAAGAATACGATGGAGAAAATATAGATATTAATAGTATTAAATACTCTTTGTCTGAACAATTAGATGGTGTTGAAATAAGTCTTTCAAGCGAAAAATTATCAAGCTGCTTAAATGCAGGTGATTATGTTATTGATGATTTAAAAGTATCTATAATAAATAACAAAAACAATATTGATTTAGATAATTATGAATTAATTGTTAGTAATTTAAATGTAAGTATTGAAAAGAAAAGGCTTAATGTTATTTGGGATGAAACACCACTTGTGTTTAATGATGAAGCACAGGCTCCTATGGCGTGGGTTAAAATTGATAATGATATTATTGAATTAAATGTAGAAGGTAAAGCAACCTATGTTTCAAAAAACAATATTGCTACTGCAACATTTAAAAATGAAAATAATGATTATAATAATTGTTATACATTAAATAACAACGAAACTCTATTTAATATTAATAAAGTTAAAGTTACAATTTATACGGGGACCTATTATGCTGAGGATTTTAATGTCTCAATTTCACCTGTAGTTGTTAGTGAATTTTTTTCTAATGATGAACGTAGTTATGATGGGTACTTTTCATTATATAGTTCATTTCTTAGTTATGATAATTATTCGCGTCAAATAATTGTGGAAGTAGATTTTGATATACCAGGTTATGAAGATTACATAAATTATTTTGATATTATAATTGTTCCAGGTACTATAGTTTTAAAAGATAGTACTGGTAGTAGTGGTATTTGATTTAAAAAAAATTTGAAGGGAGGTTTATAACATATGCGCTATGATAAGTATTTTCAAAAAGTTGAGAAAGCTGCAAATATTAAAAATACAATTGTAAAACATAGAATATTAATTATTTCTATATTTGTAGTTTTAACTGCTATTTTGAGCTTTTATCTTTTTGGTAAGGGTACAATAAGAAGTTTTACTATTGATAATGAAATTCAATATGGTCAAAAGCTAAGCTTTTCATCTTCATCTTTATTTTCAAAAACTACTTTTGAATTTTGTAAAATAGGAGAAGATGAATGGACAACAACAACACCTGAAAATGCTGGCGAGTATTATGTTAGGGTAACCTCAAATGGAGCATTTGAAAAAAAGGTTAGTGAAATTAAAAAGCTTATTATTTCAAAAAGACCATTAACTATTTCAATTGCCTCAGACAATGTCATTTATGGTGAAAAGCCTGTTATATCGTGTGATAATTTAAAGGATGGAGATTATGTATATTTAGCTGATTTAGCCTTTAATTATGATGATTTAACTCAATCTTCAACTAATGTATGTGTTAACAAAGATAGCCTAATTATTAAAAATTTAGCTGGTGAAAATGTTACTGATTCCTATGATATTGTAAATCAAACATCAGTCATTGATTTTAATAAGAAGGATATTTCATTGATAGTGCTAGATGATTTTAAAACTAAAGTATATGATGGCACTCCTTTTATTTTAAATGTAGAAAATTTATTTAGTTTAAAAGAACAACTATCTTTTTCTGATGATTTTCAAATTGATTCAATTAATATTTTTAATTCTAAAAATGAAGTGATTGAGGAGGCAATACTTCCAGGTGTTTATACCTACAAGATAAATTCAATTAAATTTAACAATTTTAAAAATGACGTCTCTAATAATTATAATGTTTGTAACAAAGATCTATATGGAACATTTGAAATTTTAAAGAGAAAAATTAAAATTGAAACTGCATCTTATAGTAAGGTATATGATAGTAATGAATTGACGAAGGCAACTGAAAACGATTTTTATTTAGCTTCTGATTCCCCAAATAATCTATTAAATGGTGATAGCCTTTTATTAAGTGAAAATTCAGCTATTCCAGTTATTAGATTCGCAGGAGTAATTGATAATAGTTTAATTGTTGATGTAAAAAGGGATAATGAAATTGTCTCTGATTACTATGATATAGAATATTCTTATGGAAAATTAGAGATTAATAAGAAAAGTATTAATGTAGAAACTGCGTCTGAAAGTAAGACTTATGATGGTATTGCCTTGGCTAATACTGATTTAAATATTGAACAATTATATCCTAATGAAAAATATAGAGTTAATGAAACAATAAGCATTACCCATGTAGGTAGTATTGAAAATAAGTACACCATTACAATATACAATAACGAGTTATCAGATGAAGATAATAAAAAGCTATTAAATTCTTATGATATTAATTATTTTTATGGTTGCTTGACAATTATGCCAAGAGTAGTTAATATCTCTATTAATAGCTTAGAAATACGCCAATATAATGGTAATATTGTTAAGACTACTTATAAAATAAATGATGAACTGGTTAATGGCGAGCAAGTAGAAGCAATTTTGAAGTATTATTGTAATGATGAAGAATCAGATTATGCTTTACATGCTGGTACATATACAGTCAAATTACATGATTACAATATAATTAATGGTGAAAAAAATGATTATATAGTTACTTCTGTATCTGATGTATCTTTTGAGATTACTCCGATTAAGCTAGAAGTATCAGCAAATGATGTAACAACAACTTATAATCGTAATAATTTTGAATATTCTAGTAATTTTAATATAAGTGGACAAAAATTATTAAAGGATGAAATCAAATTTAACACTTATTTTAAATTAGGCAATGATAAAGTTATTCCTAAAAATAATGGAAGCTATGATATTTTTGTAGATGAAGAAAATTATGAGGTATTAGGAGTTTCTAAGAAGGATGATTACAAAATAATATGTAAAAATCAAGCTATTTTAACTATTAACAAAAAGATATTTGATTTAACTATTGATACTAGGGTAATAACATATGGCGATAAATTTAGTCCAACACCTGAGTTTAAAATTGACTCTTACAAAATAATACCTAGTTATATTTTTATTAAAGATGATATTAGTTATACTAATGTTAAAAATGTTGGAAAATATATCATAGATATAAAGAAAATTAATGATAATTATGATTTCATTTTATTTGATGATGATGAAAAAATAGAAATTGAAGAAATATCTAATTATGATATTAATTTAGTTACCGGAATAGTTGTTATAAACAAATTTAATTATAATATCTATATAGATAATCAAAGTAGTGTATTCTCTGGTGATCAACAGAATTTTAATCAAGAATTTGATGTGTTACTTGACACTAATGAAATGCTTCATTATAAATTATATTCAAATTCAATTTCTCTAGTTGGTGAGCAAGCTTTAATTTACTTAGATGAAAATTTTACTGTTAAAGCTAACAATGATGATACAACAAATAATTATAATATTCAATTAGAAGGAAATTCTATATTTGAGCTGTCTAAGCTTGATTATCAAATAGAAGCATTTTTAACAAAATATAGTAGTATTTATAATGGTGAAAATGTTAACTATATAGATTTATTAAAATTTAATGTAAGCGGAATCTTTAAAGTAAATGATGATGATTATAAATTAGTCATAGAAGACATGTATAATGCAACAGATATAAAGTATGTATCAAAGTATAATATAAACATTAAGCTAAATTCAATAAATGGCTTTTCTATAAATAATTTTAATATTGACACAAATGAATTTAATTTAAACTATGAAGTTTTGAAAGCTAATTTAACACTTAGATTTAATCCTGATAATTTATTTTATACCTATTGTGGATTAGAAATTAATCCCACAGAAGATTATGTAATAATAAAAGGTACAATCTATAATAACTCAGTATTGAAATTAAGCGTTTCTTATAGAGATGATAATAACAAGTTCATAATACCTAAAAATGCGGGATCTTATTTTTATAATGTATTTAGCTATAGTGAAATAGTTAATGATATTAGAATCCCATATGAAAATTATAATATTATAATTGATGAAAATTCTATATTTGAAATAAAACCTTATTTATATAAGCTTGAATTAAGCGATTTTGATTTCACTTCGAAATTTAATGGGCAAAAACAAAAATATGATAACATTATTGATAAAAATCTATTGTTAGATGATATGCTAGAATGTAATCTATATTCGGATGATATTATTTATGTTGGTGAACGTGCAGGCATTTTATTAGGTGATTGGACTGCAAGCTATTATCATAACGGACAATCAATAGACATATCAAGTAATTATCAAATTGAACTTGCAAGCTTTTATGAATTTTCTATCATTCCACTTGATTATATGATTAATACATATTTGGCTAGTACAAAAAGTATATATAATGGAAATATTGTTGATTATAAATCATTGTTGGTGTTTGATGAAAAATCTACAGAAAATGTTCATATTAAAGTTAATAAGGACGATTATGTATCGAGTGTAGTTGATCAATATAACGCTATTGAAATCAGATATGTATCAAACTATACAATTAATATCAAGCTAAATACAATTGGTGGATTTGAACTTAAAAATTTTGATATTGATGTTATAGATTACACATTGTATTACGATGTTTTAAAGGCCGATTTGACACTTGAATTTAACCCTAAAAATGTTACATATACCTATTGTGGAAAGAAAATTATTCCTTTGAATGAATATGATATAGTGTATGGTAAAATATTTAATGATTCAATTTTAAATTTAAATATTTCATATAGAAATGATCAAGGTGAATTAACAACCACTAAGAATGTCGGTATATATTATTATTTTATTGAGTCATATAAGGAAATATTTAATGATGAGGAGTTAATTTATCAAAATTATAACATTGATGTTGATACTAATTCTTTATTTGAAATAAAACCATACAGATATATCATAAAGCTTGCAGATCAATATACTATATTTAATGGTGAATTACACTCATATAGTTATATTCAGAGTGACTTATATATTAGTGAAACAAACGAATATTTAAGCTATAGCTTGAATTCTAGTGAAATAACTTATGTTGAACAATTTTCTAAAATTGAAATTGGTTTTAATGTGAGAGATTTAACTGGTGAAGATACATCTAATAATTATGATGTTGAATTTGAAGAGCAAGCTTATTTTAGAATATCACCTTTGAAATATAGCGTATCTTTAGAATTATTAAATAATCAAAGTACATATAATGGAAATATTGTTGAGTATAATACTATATTTAGCTTTGATGTAAGTGGAAGCTTTGTTATTGATAATAATGATTACACTACTATTTTAAATGATCAATATAATTCACAATTAATCAAATATGCATCATTATATAATGTAAATGTCAAATTAAAATCAATTAACGGATTTAGCCTTAATAATTTTGATTTAAATTTAAGTGAATTTAGTTTTGATTACGAAGTTTTAAAGGCTAATTTATCAATTAAGTTTAATCCAAGCAATACACAATATACATATAATGGTGAAGCTATTGAACCTAATGATTATGTTGTTGTAGATGGTATAATATTTAATAATAATTCTAGTTTGAAAATGTCACCATTATTTAAGCTTGATGATGAAGATATCATTCCAATTCATGTAGGGACATATAAATACTATGATTTGACATACATTGAAGTGATTAATAATAAAGAAAGCTCTTATCAAAATTATAATATTTCTTTAATTGACTCTACTTTTGAAATCATTCCAATTATAATTAATGTTTCAGCTAATGATGATTCTTGCATATATACAAGAAATAATTATAATTATGATAAAAAAATAAATATTAGTAATAATAAGTTAGATTCTGACGATTTTAAGTTTAAACTATATTATCATAAAGTAAATAATTCTGTGGAGGATAATATGCGTTTAGACAATGTTTCTTACACAGGAGAATATAAAATTTATGTAGATACAGAAGACTATGAGGTTATTGGAATTTCTAATAATAATGATTATGATATTGTTTGTGATTCGGCTGCAACTTTAATTATTGGTAAAAAAATCATAAAAGTTACAATTAAAGATATAAATACAATTTATAGTGAAAATTATGAACCAGAATTTATTCTTGATGATAATCAATACAATCTTGAGGTTAATTACTTATATGATGATTTGCCAAATAAACCTATACATGCATCAAGTAGTTATTACAAAATTTCAATAACTGATAGCTTTAGATTATTCTATAATCAAGAAGAAATAGCTGATGATGAAAAGAATGATTGTTATGAATTAGATGTTGTTTTTGGAAAGTTGATGATTGATAGACTAACCTATAATCTTATAGGTAATCGAGAAAATGAAACATATTCTCATAATATTTTACTTGATATTGATAATAATAAAATAAAAAATTATAGTAACGTTGGAGATTATTATGATGAAATATGCTTTAAAACATACGTAGAAGAATTAGATCTTAATTTAAATTATGTTAAAGCTACAGAAATTCATGCTGGAACATATTATGAAATGCCTTATATTGATGAAGAAAATATTGTAATTGATGGACTTGGCAGGTATTCAGATTATGAATTTAAAAAAATTAGACATGAATTTGTTGTTTCTCCAATAAAAATTGAATTATCTTATCCGTCTTTAGATAAGGTTTATGATGGTGAGGCAATAAAGATTGATTTAACTCAAATTACTATTAAAAATATAGATAGTATTTTATCTGGTGATTTGATAGATTTTAATTATAAGATTTCTGCTAAAAATAATCTTGTTTTTGAAATGAAAAATGTAATTCGTGATAATTACAATAATGTTTTAGCATATAAAATTACATTTGAGCCTAATGTTATAAGTAGCATATCGTTAAGTAATGACTATGAAGTAACAAATCCTAATTATGATGTTAAGATTTTACCTAGAAGCATTAATGTTATCACTGGATCTATTACTACATATTATAATGGAGAAAATATTTTTATAAATGAATTTAGCCTAAGTGAAGATGAATATGCTTTACCTGATGGACAATATTTTACTTTAGATACAACTAAGGCTACTGTATCATTTAAAGATGTAGGAGTATATGATAATTTAATCTATTGTTTAATTAAAGACGATGTTGATGATTTAACTATGAATTATGATATAAGCTATTCATGGGGCATTATTAATATTTTAAAAAGAAAAATATTTATTACTACATCTACAAAAACTGATTCTTATTTAAATGGTAAAACATCTTTACAATCTTTTAATTATACAATAGATAATAATGATATCTATGATGAATTTGGTAATCAAATTCCTAATGGACTTGCCCCAAATCATATTATTGTTGTTGATGAAGAGAAAAGTTCTACTCTAAGTAGTATAGGTGAGATTAATAATATTTTAGCAATAAAAATTTATGATATGAATGATATAACATATGACTTATCAAATAACTATGAGATTAAATACAATTATGGTAAATTAATATTGTTAAAGAGAAATATTTATGTAAAATTTAATTTTGATTTATGTCATTTTGAATACGATGATTCTATTAGTCTAAAAAAATATGTCAGTTGTTACGATGATGAGAATTGCAGTAATATAATAGATATTGATGAAATTGACTCATCTATAATTAAGTTCATATATTTTGAGGATTATAATGGTAATTTTAATGATAGTATTGTTGATAATTATCATTTGTTACCAGGTAAATATAAAATTAGTTGTGATTCGTTTAATACAATATATAATGGTGAATATACAACAAATTCATACGAAATTAATTTTTTAAATGAGGATTCAGCTTTTATTGTTTATAAAAGAAACATTAAAATTGTAACAAATAATAAGAATGTTTTTTATAATGGGTATGAAGATACTAAGGATTTTAATTTTAAAGCGTATAAGATTGATGAAAGTGGTAATATAGATTTAAAGATATTAGCTCAAGCTTATGGAGATGAAATAAAGGTTAATGATGAGTTGTCAAAGGATGTTTTTATTGCTAAAAATATTAAAAATAGCTCGATTGAAAATAAATTAATTTTTGATATTATTAATTCAGATGGTGAAGATACCTCAATGTTTTATAATATAAAATATGAATATGGTACATTATCTGTTACAACAAGATTAGATGAAGAGGTTGAAATTACCACACCTAAAGATGTTGTCTACAAATATAATGGATTGAATCATTTAGTTTTAGATAAGGATGGCTTTTATTCATTTTCGACTGAATTTAAAAAAGAAAATAGCAAAGTTAAGATTATAGTAAAATTTACAGATGATGATATTTATTTAGATGAAGATTTTAATGATATGGCTTCTAATAATATAAATGCAGGTAAATACTATATTAAATGGAATTTAAATTTAATTACTATTTCAATTAATAATGAAGAACTTTCTTATGATGATTCTTTGATTTCGGTTGATGGCAGTGTTATTAATGTTTATTTTACTGTTGAAAGACGTATTATATTTATTAGAGGAAAGAATTTAACTTACACGTATGATGGATTAAATCATTATATTACTGACTATGAGTTAATTGATCATACTAGTTTAACTTCTGAGGATGATTATAATTTGGTTTCAATAGAAGATATAGGTTATGTAGATAAAGCTGTTGTTGAGTATGATGGGTATGGTGACAAAGATTTCATAAACTCTAAACAAATTAATATATTGAGTGTTACAATTTATAATAGCGGTGTTGATGTAACATCAAGTTATGAGTGTTATTATAATTATGATTCTGTTGCCAATAGATATAGTAAAGCTACAGCTAATAAGCTTAATAGATTTAAAAATAGATTTATTACTATAATTAATGCTAAGCCAAGGGAATTAGAAATTAAAACAGGAAGCGCTGAACGCCAATATAACGGTGAAAAATTGATTTTCAATGATATTTTTGAAATTAAAAATGAGTCAATTTTACTTCCGGGTCATACAGTGACTAAGATAGATAATGAAATGTATATAATTCATGTTGGTAGTACTAAAAATGCGGTAAAATTTAAGGTTACTGATGAATATGGAAATGATGTATCTAAATTTTATATTGGTAAGTATCTTGAAGGAAAATTAAAGATTACTAGAGTTGAAATTACTATAACTACAGGAAGTGAAGAATTCTTCTATGATGGAATAGCTCATAGTAATCATACATTTACATGCGAAGGATTATTAGCTGGATATAGAGTAGAAATAGCTGATGAGGCTTTTAAAAATAGCATTACTGATGTTGGCTCTATAAGTAACAGTATAAATAAACAATATGTAAATATTTATGATATAAATCATAACATTGTTAATTCTGATTTTAAAATTACAGTAATTGCTGGAGTTTTATCAGTCAAATAGTTTTAATGTAGAGTGCTAGAACATTATTTTAGTGCTCTACTATTAAATCTATATGGTATTCTATGTTAAAGAGATAAATGATCAGAATATGTCTTTAACATAGAAGTAGTTAGGGGGAATAATTAATGAATCAAGGTTTTAGAAAATATTATAAACAAAGCTTCAAAAGTTCAAATATAGCTTTGAAGAGAAATTATATATATTACTTTATATATAATGTGTTTTGCTTACTTGCATCAATAACAATAGTTTTAATTCCTATTGTGATGATATCAAGGGTAAAGCTTGTTAAAAAAATCAATAAGGAGAATAAGCTTGATGTTTTAGGCTCTTTTGAAAATGTAGATAAGCCGATTAGCTTTTGGAAGCTTGTTTTAGTAAGCTATGCTCAGTTTTTTTTAATACTTAGTGGAGTTGTAGTGATTTTGCTAAGTGCTTTAGTGATGGCTGTGCTTGGATATGGTATAACATTACTTACTGGGAAAAATTATCTTTTAATGGCAATATTATTTACAATTCCAAGCGGTATTATGTTGTTGGTTTATTTATTTTTTGTTAGTATAAGAGTTATCCCGGTTCAATATTTAGTTGAAATTAATCCGGAGATGGAATTTTCTGTTATTTTGAAAAATTCATTTTTAGGCTTAAAAAATAATGGAAAATGTACAATGCTTTTAAATAATTTTGTGTATTTGTTAATTGAATTACCAATGCTATTTGCGATTGGTCTACTAGCTTACCTTGTTAATGATGCAGCTGAATTACTTGTAAATTTAAATAGAGTATTAATTCCTACAGATTTTATGTATTTGGGACAATTCATTTTACCATTTATTTTAGTGCTTATTTTATATTGTTTTATATCACCAAGATTTACCCTATCTTATTTAGGCGTGAAAACTTCTCTATTTAATGATTTAGTAACAACTATTTCTAATGATAGAGTTGTTAAAGGTTTAGTCTTTAATGAAAAGAAGATTTTAAATAGTAGTGATGAGCTATTAAAGCTATTTGATGATACAAAGCTTGATAAACAAAGTAATAAGAAGCTGGTTGATTCAAAGACGATAGTAAAAACAGATAATAAAAAGAAAAAAGAAGAAATTGATGCAGTAGAACAAATACCTGTTGAAGAACATAGTGATGAAAATATTAATTCTGATCAAGTAGTTACATCATCTATAAGTGAAGATAAATCAAATGATGTAGCTAGTAAAATAACTGAAAGCTCAAATAATGAAATACCACCAATATATTCATCAAACAATATTATAGTTTCAAATGATGTTGTACAAGCTGAGCCAATTGATAATGAAGAAATTGATTTCGCTTTAAATTCAATTCCTGAAATGTCACAAGAAGATCAAGAGGCTTATAATGATGTTGTACAAGCTGAGCCAATTGATAATGAAGAAATTGATTCTGACTTAAATTCAATTCCTGAAATGTCACAAGAAGATCAAGAGACTTATAATGACGTTGTACAAGCTAAACCAATTGATAATGAAGAAATTGATTCTGACTTAAATTCAACTCATGAAATGTCACAAGAAGATCAAATGACTTATAATGAGGTTGAAGAAAACAATGAAGAAGAATTTTTAAATTATGATGAGGATTTAGATAATAAAACTTTAAGTGAAGTAAAAACTATTGATTCAAATGACAACATAGATTTGAAAAATGAAATATCAAATAAAAATGAAGAAGAGCTAGATGATGAAGTAGAGGCAATGTTAAATTCTATTCCGGAGGCCTCAAATGACGATGAGCACGTCCTATATGTAGATGAGGATGGAAATCCTATAGATCCAAATGGTGAAGTTATTTATGTAGATGAGGATGGAAATCCAGTTGATGATGAGGAGGAATAAAATATGAGATTATTGACTATTTTATTTATTATTGCATTAATATCTTTTATTTTTATCGTAGTGTTTTTGCTTTTTAGAAATTATTGTAAGAATAGATATTATCATGGTTATGTTAAAGATGATTTATTAAAGGATGAACCTGATGGTAGTGCAAATAATTTGATTTTTGATGTTAATTCAGATACAAGAAAATATATAAAGCGTTACATTATTCGTAAGTCCCAATATGAAACTAGTGTCATTTGTAATTATAATGAATCCTATAATGATATTGCCTATTATATAACTTCCTTTAATTCTAAGCATAAGCCTATTGGTATTGTAAGAGTTAGAGAAAATAGAACATCTACAGCATCAAGAATTATAAGAGTTTCTAAAAAAACACAATATGTTAATATTTGGGTTTCAGAGGTAAATAATACTATTTTAAATACTAGTGAGCTTATGCCTGTACCAGTTAAAAATCTTTTTTTACATTCTTTACTTAGATCAATTGCTTTTTTTAACTTGGAGTATTGTTTCTTGTTTTTAGTAATAAATTATCTTCTTAAAAATCAAGCAAGGCCTTTCTTTTATAGCTTTTATTTTCTTATTTTAATTGGCGCTTCTTTGTTGTTTGCGATTATGATGCTTATATTTGGCTTTTTAAAGAGAAGAAAGCGTAACTGGAAGAATAAAGGAAGGAGTATTGTAAGCTATGAATTCATTTAGTGAAATTGATCGTGTAGATTATCAAGAATATAAAACATCTGTAATTTCTTTGTTACAATACATTCTTTTTATAGATGATAATAAAAAGAATAAATTTGCTGTCTTTAAATTTAGAAATAATTTAAATCAGAATGTTGATTGTATAAGGTGTGAGGTTTGTGAATATAATTGTGATGATCTATTATTAGAAAAACAGATAATTGAGTATAAAGATTTTAGTGCTAAATGTAATGAGGAATTTGTTCCTAATGCAAAATTATCATTAAATAATAATACTACTACATTACGTGTTAATTTAATTTATGCTCATTTTGAAAGAGTAATTTGGGAAAATGGTGAATTTTCACCTATTCCTTATACAATTAAAGAATTTAGAGAAGAAAAAAAGAATGATATAATTATTAATAATGATGTAAAAAAGGTCAAAACAAAGATATCTAAATATGAAAAGAAAGAAATAAAGAAACTTAAAAAAAGACCTATTTATGTTAAAAATTTAACTAAGCTAAATAGAAACTCTAAATCATCTATTATTTTATCTTTAATAATTTTACTTTTAGGTTCGATTGGACTTACAATTTATTTTAAAACATTTAATCATCAATATTATGATGGAACCTTTCAATATAAGGTTAATGATAATGCCATTGAAATTGTTGCCTTTGATTCAAACGTTAAAAGCGTTGATATTCCAAATGAAATAGATGGGGTAAAGGTTAAAAGTATTAAAGCAAATGCTTTTTCTAATAGTAAGGTTGAAGTTGTTAATGTTTTATCTGATGATTTAACTATTGAGAATTGTGGATTTAAAAATGCTAAAAAATTAAAAGAATTCAATCAAAATGAAAATGGTTCTCTAATTATAGGTTCAAATGCATTTGAAGGCTGTGAAAGTTTAGAAAGCATTACTCTAAATGGTGTAGATATTATTAATGAATATACATTTAAAAATTGTATATCTTTAAAATCAGTAAGTCTTCCGGATTCTAAGATGGGTAATTTTAGTTTAGCAAATACCAAAGCCTTAGAGTCTTTAATATATGGCACTAGTTCAGGTCAATTTTGTTTAATGTTTGGATCATCAAATGATGATATATCAAGTAATCTAATGAATATATCTACATATATGGGGTATATTAATTCATCATATTTTGGAGAAATATCTCAAATTAGAAGCATTGATTTTTTAAATGATCAATTTGAGTGTGCATATGGTGCTCTAACAGGTCTAACAGGTATTTCTAATTTGTATTCTGATGGCTTTGTAGAAATTTACAATGACAAGGTAACGGTTAATTCAGCAGGTGATGTATTTACTTTAAGTAATAATTTTGATTCTAAATATTTAAATGAGGTTGTTGAGCAATTGAAATTACTAAAGAATATAAAAAGCTTAAAGCTTGAGAATAAAAAATATTATTATGATAATAGTTTTTTTAGTAGTTTTCCTAATCTAAATGAATTATACTTAAGTGAAAATGTTAATATAGATTTTGATTCCTTGAATGATAATTATAATTTAAAAATAATTCATTTAGATGTTGATGCTTTAAACACTTTAACATTGAATAATAACTTTGATAGGGTTGAAATACTAGGTAGTGGATTTTTAAAATATGATAGTTTAAGTAAAATATCTAATGTAAAAAATCTAATTATCAATAAAAATGTTGAGTTAAGTATGGGGTGTTTTTCTAATTTGAATAATTTAGTTTCTATCACTATGCCTATTAGTAATTTATCATTATCTGCATTATCATTAACAAAAAATATAAAAGAATTAAATTTTAATTGTAGAGAGTTTTCAACATCAACACCTTATGATTATATTTCGGGTTATAGTAATATTACTAAAATAGTAATACCAGAAGGAATAAAAATGGTTAATGAGTATCTTGTTTCAAGTTGTGAAAAATTAGAAGAGCTTGTTATTCCTACATCTGTTACTAAAATGGGAAAAACTATTATTGGTAATGGTTGTGATAATTTAAAATATGTAACAACTCCTTTTGTTGGAGAAACTCAAGATTCAACAATTGCTTATGAATTTTTCAATTCATCACACAATTCAACAACGCATTTAGTTATTAGTTGTGAAATGAAAGGTTCTAGTGATTTTTCATCAGGACTTGAAAATGCTGAGGTAATAGAATTCAAAGATAATGTCTCAAAAAATGATGGTTTATTAAATAAATGTGTGAAGCTAATTACGTTAACTATTAATAATTTTAGTTCAGTAAAGGATATCACAAGTAATTCTTTAACAATAACATCTCTTGTTGTTAATAATAGTACTATTAATTTAAAATCAAATATTATTGTTCAAAATTTATATTTAGATGATAATACAAACATTGATGAACTTGATTTGACCTATTTGAGTGAAACAAACACTGTAATTCATTTTAAAAGTTTGGCTCCTAAAGGATTCAAATATGCTGGTAAATTTATTGAAAATTCAGTTTATAATTAAATTATAAAAATAAAGTCTTATGGAGGTGATAGGATGGAGGAGGCATTAAAATATTTTAAGTTCTTTATGGCTTGGGGACCAACAATTATTTTTGTTTTAGATTTGATTTTTGCCATATTAATTGGATATTTACGAGGATTTAGAAAAAGTATTATTCTTTTGATTCATGCCTTTGTGTGTGCTACCATTTGTATTATTCTATTTATTTTCTTATCTGAAAGCAAAAATGTTGATGAATTTTTACTTTCTATTATTAATAAAATTTTAAAGTCGGATTATGGCCTACAGGATTTATTGAATGTTAGTCATTCTTGTTCATCTATTAGAGATATTTTAGTTGAATATATTCCAAAGCAAATGAATTTTTATGATGGGCTTGAAATAGTATTAAAGGAAAATGGTACTTATTTATTATCTATTGTTAATTTAGCATATAAATTAATATTTGCTTTAATAATGTATTTAATATTCTTATTATTTATTTTTATAATGTATTTGATTTATGTAATATTTTATCCTGTTCATCGCTATAAGAAAAAAATTAATATTGAATTTCAAGAAGGAAAAAGTGAAATTGGATATAAGCCTAAAAGAATCTTAGGTGGTGTAGTCGGTGGATTAAGAGGATTAGTTGCTGGCGTTGTCTCTTTATCATTTTTGGGCTCACTTTTATTTATAATATCTGGCGGTATTGGTAATAGAGAGGATATTAATGTTGAATCTTCAGATGAAGCTACAAATACAATAGTTAGTATTTATAATTCAATTACAAGCTATGGTGAGCATGGTATTTATAAAGTGTTAAATTCAGTTAAGGATAAAAAGGATGTTCCATATTATCTTTATGCTGCTGATTTAGTATTTCAAGGTAAATTAGATGACCCTAATCGTGGTATTGAAACTACAAATGTTTATTTTAGGGATGAATTAAGTGCCTATACTGATTTTACATATAGTATTGTTGAACTTATTTTAAAATATAAATCAGAGGAAATAAGAAATGCGATTTCTAGTGGAAATAGTAATGAGATAATGAATGTTTTAATTTCATTATTTGAAAATGAGGACTTTCAAACTGAATTTA
Organism: uncultured Anaeroplasmataceae bacterium; assembly: GCA_934229785.1. GTDB lineage: Bacteria > Bacillota_I > Bacilli_A > Acholeplasmatales > Anaeroplasmataceae > Anaeroplasma. The sequence goes on along the minus strand of CAKQEA010000002.1, from coordinate 45,500 downwards.
AGGCTAAAATAATAAATTTTGATTCAAAAACTTATTTCATTAACTTCTCGTTATCATTACTTGATAGTATGGCTAATCATATTGATGAAATGGGGTTTGCATCATCAATTCCTCAAGATGTTTTAGATTTATTAAAAATAATATTTAAAAAAGGATATTATTCTGAAATAATACCTTATGAACTATATTTGAAGGATCAAAAAGATAGGGTTGCATTGGGCTATATAAAACCTTCAAATCTATTAACAAGAGATGATTTAGATGTTGTTTTAGATATTGTTTTTGATGCGATTAAGACTTTTGGTAATAATAGTTCAAATACTAGTGAAGCTATTTTTGATTATATATGTAAAATTGTTGATAAAATTAAGGGACTATCAATTTTATCAAGTTCAAGAAGTAATGATATAAACCCTGTACTTAGAAGAGTTTTCGCTTTTGTTGAAGCAAAATATTTAACAAATGTTGATAGTACTTCTAATTTTAGTTCAACCAAATATTATATAAGTGAAAAGTATGATGCAATTTCATGGGTTGATGAATTACAATCCTTATTAAATATTTCTTATGATGGTATTGAGATTTATAATGATTTGTTTAAAAATCAAGAATTTAACTTGAATATGCTTGTTGGAATTTTATTTGATATAGAAGATCCAAATAGTGAAAAATATAAGTATCATGATTCATTTAATAAATTAATAGATTATATTTCTAATTCAGCTTTAGTAAGTGAGCTTTTAAATAGTAGCATTTTTACTTCAGCAATAGAAAATAGTCTTAAGAGTGCTACCAAAGGCTATGTATTACCAAATGATATTGATTTTTGTAATGTGTATGGTGATAACAAGGTTTTACTAAAAAAAGGTGAATTTGAATTATTTACATCTATGCTAAAGGCTCTAGCTAATGATTCTAGTAATAAGGAAACCTTTATTAAATTGATTTCTGGAGATTTAAATAATGAAAATAATATTGATTTATTTAAAAATATTTCATCAATGCTTACAAATTCAAATTATGAAAATAAATCCGCGGTTGATTATGCTAGTGATTCATTATTACTTAATTCATTTTTAACAGCTTTCATTTTTAATAATGATATAGTTGGAAATATAGAAATTTATGATTCTATAATTAATACAAGTAATAATGGTGCAAAAACTTTAGATAGTTTAGAGTTTAAATTAATGTTTAACAATTTAACTCAGGCAATTGATATTGTAGAGCCTATCTTAAATGATAGTAATAATACTGATGTTATTTTTGATATTTTAAAAAATAATAACTTAAATAATGTATTAGAATCTAAGGTTATTGAAGGAATAGTTAACTATAATTTAGAAAAAAATTTGAGTGGTAATCAAAATATTGTTATTCCTTCTAATTTTAATTATTTATCTAATGAAAATAATCAAAGTGAAGCAAAATGCTTAATCAGTATTGTAAATGAAAATAAAGATATTAATTTTAAAGAAATTATTAATGGTAGTAGTGATGTATTTGATATAATTATGAAAGATGATAATGATAAAATTATTGATTCATTATTAAAATCAAAAATTTTACATTATACTATTTCTAAAAAAATGATGGATTATAATATGTCTGATATGAAATTGATTATTCCTAATATAGCTTGTGAGCAATCTAATGATTCAAATATTGAGACTATTATAAAGAAAGATAGTATAAAATCAACTATAGTTGCATTCAAAAAAGTTAAAGATGTAGACACTAATAGTACTTATCAATTATTAAAGGCTTTATCAAAAAATAAGGATTCTATTATTGATAGTGAAATTGTTGGGGCAACAATAATGAATTTTATTGTGAAAAATGATAATTCAGATATTTTTGTTGTACCAAATATTATTACATATAATTTTGATTATAAAATAAAGCTATATGAAAAGGGAAATGATTATTATAATGAGCTTGACTCTTTTATAGATTCATTAGATGTTTTGTTTGATTTTAATACTGTTGAAGATAATGATTTATCAAGTACTTTAATTAAAAAAATTGATAGTATTTCAGAAAGTGATTTTACTACAGTTTATAATTCATGTATTATATCTGCTACAATTTCAAAAAAGACAAATGATGCTATTAATGATTACGAGTATGATGATGTTATAAATAATGAAGTAATATATTATAGTAATAAAGAATCATATGATAAAGATGAGATGTGGAATTTTATTTACCAAATTAGATCTACTTTAGGCATTAATTTAACTGAGTTAATTAATGAAGAAAATAATCAAAATATAGATTTCTTTTCTAAAATATTTAATTTAGATAAAGATGATTATAATAATTTATGGAAATCAAATTTATTAAGTGGTATTATTTCAAAACAAATTGAAATTAATTTATATAATAGTAGTGATAAAAATAAACAATATATTGAAGAAAATATTTTTAATTCAGATGTAGTAAAATATAAGGAAAATAATTTGTATCATTTTTATCAAGATGAAGTTTATGCCTTTGTTAGTGGCATAAAGGATGTATTAAAAATTGAAAGTTTTAGTAATATTGAAAAATTAAATCTTGATGAAACTACGATAATTAAATCTTTTAAAAATAATGAAGAAAATATTAATAAAGTGTATAGCTCAGTAATGTTTATTGATGTAGTTAGTAAGATGATTTACGACAATATTATTTTAAAATCAGATGGCAATATTATTGATACAAAATGTGCTCATATTAATGATATAAAAAGTCTTGTTGATAATATATATTGTCAAGATAGCTTAGATGATTTATCAAAATATAGATTATATAAAAAATCTGAAATTGAGGAATTGCTTAATTTATATGATGATAAAAATAAAAATTCATTATCAGGTAATATGTTATTAGCTGATATTGAAGGCATTATTTGGAATGGTGAAGAAGTAAAGTCTTACTTAGTTTATGCATCTATTTCAAAACAAATATTAACTGCTAAAAATATTTTAGTATTAAAGGCTGATTGTGATACTAAGTATAAAACTACATTTATTAAGCATGAAGAAATAAGTAGGTTTATTGCATCATGTAATACTATCGGAATTTCAAGCATTAGCGGTTTTAATAATATTAGTAATATTGTGATACCAAAAGATGAATCTGAAGCATTCTTTAAAAGCGATATTATTAGAGTAAGCTTTTCAAATATTGTTAGTATTAAATATAATGAAACAAAAATTTATTTACATCTTGATGCAAAATCAAGCGATTTTAAAGAAATTTTTAGCAATGATGGAGTTATAAAATATGTTGTAGATGTAAAAGATAATGATATTAGTCAATATGTTGACTTTGCAACTACAATTGATAGTTTTGCAAGGTATGAAAATGGCGAATATAAATTATTAGGTATGGATGATCTGATGGAAAATATTTCAGATTTAGAATATAATAAATTATCAAATATGACTAAGCTATTTTTAACTGATTATTTAGAATCTTTAACTTCATCAATTCCTTCTGATAGATATAAATTAGATACAGATAATTTAAATTCATATGATTTATCAAAAGAATATAATGAAAAGGAAAATTCTTCTATTGACGATGTCATTACAGTAGAATCATTTAATTCATTAAAAAATTTAAATACAAGCTTATCCTAAGCCATTTTGGCTTAGGATTTTTCTCTTTACAAGTGTAAAATGTAGTGTTATAATTTTAATAGTTAGTTATAGCTAACTTGAAGGGAGAAAAATATGAATATTGTAGAAATCAAAAATTTATCTCGTGTCTATACGGCAGGAGATCATGAGCTTAAGGCGTTAGATGGAATTGATTTAGAAATTGAGGATGGAAAATTTATTGTTGTTTTAGGACCTAGTGGTGCTGGAAAATCAACTTTACTTAATATGCTTGGAGGTTTGGATAGTCCTACAAGTGGAAGTATTGTTGTAGATGGAGAGGATATTTCAAATTTAAGTAATAATGAGCTAGCAGATTATAGAGCAAAAACAGTTGGGTTTGTTTTTCAATTTTATAATTTGATTCCAACACTTACAGTAAGAGAAAACGTAGAGCTTGTTAAATCAATTGTTGATAAGCCACTTGATTGTTTGGAGGTTTTAGATGAGGTTGGGTTGTTAGATCATAAGGATAATTTTCCATCAGAGCTTTCTGGTGGTGAACAGCAGCGTGTTAGTATTGCTCGTGCTATTGCTAAAAACCCTAAAATTTTGTTATGTGATGAGCCTACTGGTGCTTTGGATTCGAAGACTGGTGTTTTAGTATTAAAGCTTTTGCTTAAGATGGCTAAAATTTATGGTAAAACAATTATTATTGTAACTCATAATCAAAATATAGCTAAAATGGCTGATCAAGTAATTCGAGTGAAAAATGGTAAAATTAAATCGATTGAAAATAATGAGCATCCACTAGATGCAGATGAAGTGGAGTGGTAGTATGCTTTTTAAAAAATTAATTAGGACTACTTTTAGGTATAAAGCTCAATTTGTTTCAATGATTTTAATGGTTGCCTTAGGCATTGGTATATTTTTAGGCTTTAATATGGAATGGAAAACTATTGAGGTTGATACAAATAATTTTTACGAACAGACTAATTTTGCTGATTATAGGTTGTATAATGAAGAAGGATTTTCTATTAATGATGCTAATCAAATTAAAGATATTGATGGCGTAAGTAAGGTATCAAGATTTTTAAATGTTAATGTTGATGTTAAAAATGAAAGTAAATCGCTAGCAATTAATGTTTGTGAGGATTATGTTATTTCAACAATGCTTGTTACATCGGGTATTGAGTATGATAGTAATTCTAAAGGCATTTGGTTATCTGATAAATTTGCTGAAAAAAATGGGTATTCTTTAGGTGATACTATAGTTTTAACTTATTTGAATAAAGAAATTAGTGGTGAAATTGTTGGTCTTTGCAAGGCTAGTGAGTATTTGATTTGTGTAGGTGATTCTAATCAGCTTCTTCCTGATTACTCTAGCTTTGGTTTTGCATATATTACACCTAAGCTTTTAGAAAGTGCTTTAGGCTTTAGCTTTTATTCTCAGATTAGATTTTCTTCTAGTAGAAGTAAAGTCGATTTAGAGGATGATATTAATGCTAGGCTTGGTAAAACTACATTATTAGTTGGTAAGGATGATGTTGTATCATATAGTGAGGCAAGAGGTGAAATGGAGGAGGGACAAACAATGGGGTCCATTCTTCCGGTTTTATTTTTAGCGATTGCAATTTTAACCATGATTACTACTATGCATCGTATTTGTGCAAATGAAAAAATTCAAATAGGAACATTAAAGGCTTTGGGCTTTAGAGATAAACGAATATTGTTTCATTATACGTCATATGGTTTGTTTATTGGTGTTGTAGGTTCTTTACTTGGAGTTGTCTTAGGCTATGGAGTTTGTTACTACATTATGAATCCTAATGGATCTATGGGTATTTATTTTGATATGCCTAATTGGGATATGCACATGCCTTGGTTTTGTGTTGTTATTGTTTTATTGATTATTTGTTTGTTAACATTAATTAGCTTTTTATCTGTAAAGTCAATGTTAAGGGGTACTGCAAGTGATGCATTAAGAGTTTATTCACCTAAAAAAATGAAGAAGCTTAAAATTGAAAAAATTAAATTTATGAATCGTTTATCCTTTGGAGCTAGGTGGAATTTAAGAGATATTTTTAGACATAAATCAAGAACTTTAATGTCTTTGATTGGTGTTGTTGGTTGTATGCTGTTGCTTGTTGCCTCATTTGGAATGAAGGATACAATGAATGCTTATATTAAAAAGCTTGATGAGGTAAATAACTATAATGTTAAGGTAAATTTAGTTCAAAATTGCAAGAATGAAGATGCAACTACTTTAAATGATGAGCTAAATGGTGATTGGGTATCTGAAAGTGCTATTAAATTAAATGATAAAAATATAGTTTTAGATATTTATTCTTTGAAAAATAATAAGCTTAAGCTTTTAGATAAAAATAATAATGAGTCTAAAATCTCAAATGATGGAGCCTATATTTGTATGAGACTTTCTGAAAAATATAAGGTTGGAGATTGTATTGAGTTTTCCCCATATGGAAGTAATGAGGTATATGAGGTAAAGGTAGTAGGCGTTTTACGTTCTATTATGAGTGAAAATATTGTTATGATGGATGAATATGCTGATAAATTAGGAATAAAGTATAGCATTACTTCAATTTATACTGATAAGGAATCTATTCCTAACTATTCATTTATATCATCAACTCAAAAGAAAAGTGCCATTATGGATTCATATGATACATTTATGGAGCTTATGAATTCGATGATTTGGATTTTGGTATTTGCAGCTGTTATTTTGGGAGTTATTGTTTTATATAATCTAGGAGTAATGAGCTATGTTGAACGTTACAATGAGCTTGCAACATTAAAGGTAGTTGGATTTAATGATTGTCAAATATCTAAAATATTAATTAGCCAAAATGTTTGGATTACAGCTTTAGGTATTATTTTAGGTCTTCCTATAGGAGTTGGTGTTTTAAGCTATCTAATAAAGGCTTTAGCATCTGAATATGAGCTTAAGCTTGTCTTAGGAGAAATGACTTATATAATGAGTATTGTTTTAACTCTTGTTGTTGCATTAATGGTAAGCTATGTTATTTCGCTTAAAAATAAAAAAATAGATATGGTTTCAGCGTTAAAATGTTGTGATTAATTATTTATGGCACTAGAATTGTTAATTCTAGTGCTTTATTTACATTTGAATTACAATTATAAAACGTTTTCATAAAAATGCTACAAAATATTTTGTAAAATTTTGAAGTTTTCTTACTCTTATTATAATGAAGGGAAAAAATAGAGTTTTCTCTTTTGCAACATAATACGCAATAATTGGAGGAAGATAATATGATTAATTCACGTTTTTTTGATGTAGAAATAAATGAAAGCGAGCTAAAAAAGAAATCCTTTAATCTCTCAAATGATTTAGCTTTTAAGCTTGTGTTTCAAAATCAGGAGTTTCTTAGTTTGTTCTTATCAGTATTTTGGAATAAGAATATTAAAAAAGAGGATATTACTATTACAAATTCGGAGGTTTTAAACAATAATATCTTTGAACACAAAATTGTTTTAGATGTTAATAGTGAAGTATTAGATGATAATACTGTTGTTGTTTTAAATCTAGAGATGCAAAATAGTAATCCAGGATTGTATGATATATTTGATAGATCATTTTATTATTTTGCTAAAAATAAGGCTTCAAGCCTAAAGCGAGAGGATAATTATAACAAAAGATCAAGTGCTAGTTTTGAGAAAATGACAAGGACAGAGTGCATAATGTTTACAAACTTCGATGTATTTAAAGATGGTAAATGGCATTATGAGGCTGGTTTTATGTATAATAATAACTTTTTAACAGAGGATAGATTTCATTATATATCGTTGCCAAATTATAAAGAATGTTCTATAATTGAAATAGAAGAACTACTAAAATGTTTTAATACTAATTTAAGTTTAAATGAACAAAAAACACTTCTTGGTAAGGAGGCGGTACGTATGCTTGAGGAAATCAATAAGGATGAAAAACTAAAGCGAGATATGTATAAGGTAGAGCTTTATGAATATTATGATAATCTTGAGAAGAACAGGTTAAATAAAGAGCTTAAGGAAGCCAAGGATTTAGCTTGGGCTTCAAATAAAAGAGCAGATGATGAAGCAAAAAGAGCTAATTCTTTAAAAGAAAACCAAATTCAGATGATTAAAAACCTTTATGGCTGTGGTGTAGCAATTGATGTAATTGCTAAATCAGCTAATTTATCAATTGAAGAAATTAAAGAAATAATTGGATAGTTATAAATTAAAGTAGAACTCGTTAATTTTATGGTTCTACTTTTTAATTTTATTGTTTTTTAAAAATATAGTGCTATAATCTTATTGGTGTTAATTATGGTTATAACTTTTGATAATGTAAGCTTTAAGTATGTAGAGCGTAAAATATTGGATAATGTATCATTTTCTATAAGTGATACAGATAAGGTTGGAGTTGTTGGTGTAAATGGTACAGGTAAGACAACTCTTTTGAAGTTGATGTTAGGCTATGAGATTCCTAATTCTGGTAATATTATTAAATCTGGTGGTATGATTATTAATTATCTGCCCCAGGATCCTGTTTTTCCTAAGGATACTTCAATTATTGATATAATAATGAGTGGCTCTACCTTAGAACATCCTATTAAGGATTATGAAGCCAAATCAATTTTATCAAAATTAGGTTTTGATGATTATAATCAAACAACTAATGTTTTTAGTGGTGGTCAATTAAAAAGATTAGCATTATGTAAGGTTTTAGTTACATATTGCGATATTTTAATTTTAGATGAGCCTACTAACCATTTAGATAGTGATGTAATTTTGTGGCTTGAAAAATATTTGATTAAATGGAAGCATGGCTTAATTATGGTAACTCATGATCGTTATTTTTTACAAAGGGTTTGTAATAGGATGATGGAGTTAGATTTTGGTAAAACTTATTTATATGAGGCTAACTATGAGTTATTTTTAGAGCTGAAGGCTGAAAGATTGAAGGCTGAGGAGGCCTATAAGAAGAAGCTTAAATCTATTTTAAAAAGCGAAACAGAATGGATGCATAGAGGTGTTGAAGCTAGACGTACTAAGAGTAAAAGTCGTATTGAGAGATTTAATGAATTAAGTAAGATAAGCTTTGACTCTCATGATGAGATGGAGTTTAATTCTATTTCGACTAGACTTGGTAAAAAGCTAATTTCAATTGAGCATGGTTCTAAAGCTTTTGGTGATAAGGTTTTATTTAATGATTTTTCATTTGATTTAAATAGAGATGATATTATTGGTGTTGTCGGTAGTAATGGTGCAGGTAAAACTACTTTCTTTAAGATTCTTATGGGAATTGAAAAGCTTGATGGTGGTGTTTTAACTTTAGGTGAAACATTAAAAATTGGTTATTTTTCTCAGCATTTAGAGCTTATTGATCCTGAAATTAGAGTTATTGATTATATTAAGGAACAACAAGCTTTAATTGAAACATTAGATGGTACTATTACAGCTTCAGATTTGCTGGAAAATTTTTTGTTTACTAAGGAGCTTCAGTATTCAAAGGTTAAAATGCTATCTGGTGGAGAAAAAAGAAGATTGCAGCTTGTTAGAGTATTAATTCAAAATCCTAATTTGTTAATTTTTGATGAGCCTACTAATGACCTAGATTTATACACGCTTGAGATATTAGAGGACTATTTACTTAAGTTTAAGGGACCAGTTTTAACTGTAAGTCATGATAGATATTTTTTGGATAAGATTTGTAATAAGCTTTTTGTTTTTGATAATGGTAAAATTACTATTTCTAATTTAAGCTTTAGTGAATATATTGAGGCAAATAGTGATAAAACTAAGGTTGAGGAGAAAAAGAATGCTGATAGTAGACATCAATTTAAGCTTCCTGCCTCAATTCGAAATGAGCTTAATAAGCTAAATGAAGAAATGCCAATAATTGAAGGAAAAATAAAAAAGCTTAAGGATGATTTAAGTAAAGAAACAACTGATTATCATAAGATGATGGATTTACAAGCAGAAATTGATAAGCTTAATTTGGAATTAGATTCGAAAATGGAAAGATATTTTGAATTAGAGGATATTAAAGAATCTTATACTTTGAGGTAGCATTATATGGAAAAGACAAAATTAAAATTTAAGGTTGATAAAAAAGAGTTACTAGATATTATGTTTAGATTAGCTGTGGTAATATTTTGTAATTTTATTCTATCAATTGCAACAGTTTGGTTTTTAGAGCCGGCAAAACTATATGCAGGTGGAGCTTCAGGTGTTGCTCAGCTTTTTCAAAGATTGTTTGAAAAAATGGGTATTTCAATAAACTTAGGTTTATTAGTATTTATTGTTAATATTCCGATTGCGGTTATTGGATTTAAGTTTGTATCTAAAAAATTTGCAATCTATTCAATAGTTGCAATTGTTGTGCAATCAATTTGTACTGGTTTAATCAAATCATCACCATTTGCAATGCTTGCTTCAGACATTGTTTCTTATACACGAGCTGGTGAGGTTATTACCACAACAAATTATGGTGGTATTTTAACTTTGGCAATTTTTGGTGGTTTGATTTCTGGTTTTTCAGCAGGACTAGCATTAAAGTTTGGAACGTCTACAGGTGGAATAGATGTTGCCTCACAGGCTTTAGCTTTACATAAAAATTTTTCAACTGGAAATATAACTATGGTTTTAAATGTTATTATTGCTGTAATTGGAGGTGGAATGCTTCAAGGAAGTTGGATTGTAGTTTTATTTACTTTGGTTAGAATGATTTTAAATAGCTTAGTAATGGATAAGGTTCACACATCCTATACCTATACTGGATTACATATTTTTTCTGATAACTCAAAGGAGATTGGAAATGAAATTATGGGTAGCTTAAAGCGTGGTGTAACCTATTTTGAATCAATTGGTGCTTATTCTGGTAATGAAAAACTTGAAATTTATACTGTTGTTTCAACCTATGAGGTTGATAAGGCTTTAAAAATTGTAAAGGCCTTAGATCCAAAGGCTTTTATTACAATGTCACCTGTAAAGGGTGTTAGTGGTAATTTTATTAAAAGAAGTATTATTTAAGGAGGCTAAAAAATGTTTTTAAATGGAAGAAAAATTCTTTTACAAAGAGGAATTGTACTTGGAATAATTACTATTTTAATTGGTGCGTTATTTGCCTTTGTACCTGCTGATTCTTTACTTAATTTTATTTTTATTGTAATTGGTTTATTTATTATTCTTGATAACATAATTCCTTGCTTTACATACTGGAGTATGGCAAATTCTAATCCAAAGATTACAAGTCTTGCTTTAATTTCAACTTTGTCTGTTATATTTGGTTTTATGTTTATCTTTTGGCACAACCAAGTATTAACTATTATTTTAGGTGTATGGTTAATTGTATTTCCTATTATCAGAATTATTCTATCTACTGATTGGTTAGGTCAGTTAAAGAAGGAAATACCTTTATTCGCTATTGCAATATTATTGTTCTTTGTTCCTGCATCCACTATTATAGGTATTATGCTAAAGGTATTTGGCTATATTTTTATTGTACTTGGAATTTCTATTATAATATATTGGATTTGGTGGTATTTTAAGAAGAATAATGATTCAAATAATAGCGATAAAAATGACAATAATAAGGATAGAGTTGTTATTGATGCTGAAATTAAGGATTTAAATTAATTAATGATGCTTTTATATAGAGAAAACTAATAAAGTTGTTTATTTATTCATTACAATGAAAGCATTTTTAACAAAAATTTGACTAATAGAATTGCTTTTGATATAATATGGCAAGAGTTGATTAAACATTTTGGGAGTGATTTTATGGCACGTATAGCAGTTATGACAGATAGTAATAGCGGAATTACGCAAAGTGAAGCAAAAGAGCTTGGAATTCGTGTTATTCCTATGCCATTTACAATTGATGGTAAGGAATATTTAGAGGATATAAACTTAACTCAAGAGGAATTTTATGAAAAATTACAATCAGGTGCTGATGTTTCAACATCTCAGCCTTCAGTTGGCTTTGTATCTTCTGTATGGGATGAGGTGCTAAAGGATTACGATCAAATTATTTATATTCCAATGTCAAGTGGTTTATCTAAATCATGTGAGAGTGCAATGATTGCTGCTAAGGCTGATTATGATGGCAAGGTTTTTGTTGTTGATAATCAAAGAATTTCTGTTACCCAAAGATTATCAGTTATGGATGCATTAGAAATGGTTAAACGTGGCTATGATGCAGAAAAAATATATAATGTCTTGATGGAAGTTAAGATGCAATCTGATATTTTTATTATGGTTGATACTTTAAAATATTTAAAAAAGGGTGGAAGAATTACTCCAGCTGCTGCCGCTGTTGGTGGTGTTTTAAAGATAAAGCCAGTTTTACTTATTAAGGGTGAAAAGCTTGATAAGTATCGTATGATGAATCGTACTATTGAAAATGCTAAAAGAATTATGATTGAGGCATGTAAGGAATGTATTAATGGTTATTTAAAGGATATTGATGGAAATGATAAAAACGTTAGGATTGCATTAGCCTATACTGGTGTTGATAAAACTCAAATTAATTCATATGTTGAAATGGTTAAAAAAGAATTTGGCTTAACTGATGTATTATGTAATCCATTATCATTATCAGTGTCTTGCCATATTGGTACTGGAGCTTTAGCTGTTACTGTTACTAAATGTATTCCCGACTAATATTAATGCAATATACACTAGTTTACTCTAGTGTATTTTATTTTTTAATTATATTTATTATTTTAAAAAAATATAGTACAATATAAATATAGGAGTGTTTATATGATAATTAAGAAGATTCATCCATATATTTTAATAATTATGACATTTCTATTTGTTATACTTGCAGGAACTTTATTACTTTTGATGCCATTTGCTTCAGCTAGTGGTAAAAGCTTTGGATTTGTAAATTCATTGTTTATGTCAACATCTGCAGTATGCGTTACGGGATTGTCAGTTGTAAATGTAGCATATGATATGTCTTTATTTGGAAAAATTGTTATGTTTTTTCTAATGGAAATAGGAGGATTGTCATTTTTAACTATTGCAGTATTTTTTTTCACTATTATAGGTGCAAAGCTAGGAGTAAGCAATACCTTACTATTAAAAGAGGCATTGAATCAAAATTCCTTATATGGAATTGTTTCTTTGGTTAAGAAAATTATGCTTATTTCATTTGTGATTCAGCTTATGGGTAGTTTAATTAATTTAATTGTTTTAATTCCTTATTATGATAATAATGTTTTAAAAGCAATTGGTGTTTCGTTATTTCATTCGGCTGCTTCATTTAATAATGCAGGCTTTGATGTGTTTGGTAGTGACAGCTTAATTTACTTTAGTGATAATTTGATTATAAATTCAACAACTATGCTTATGATTTTATTTGGTGGTCTAGGTTTTGTTGTTATTGATGATGTAATTAAGGCTAAGAGCTTAAAAAAGCTTAGCTTGCATAGTAAAATTACTTTAATTACCACTTTATTATTAACAATTATTGGTACACTATTATTGAAGCTATCAATGAATAGCTTATCTTTCTTGGAGGCAGCATTTTTATCTATAACAACTAGAACTGCAGGGTTTACAACCATTGATTTAAAAAATTTGACACCTGGTGCATATATAACATCAATTTGTCTAATGTTTATAGGTGCTTCACCTTGCTCAACTGGTGGTGGAATTAAAACTACAACCTTAGCTATTGTTTTTTTAGCTATCGTTAGCTTTGCAAGAGGTAGGAAGCTTAATGTTTTTAAAAGAAGAATTGGTGATTCTATAATTTTTAAGGCATTTGTTTTATTTACAATTGGAGTTTTAATTGATATTTTAGGTATTGTTATTGTTTGTCTTATTCAGCCAGAGCTTGGAATTAAGGAGATTGTTTTTGAGGTTGTATCTGCTTTTTCCACTACAGGTTTAAGTATGGGAATTACTTGCAGTTTAAATTGGGCTAATAAGCTTATTATTGTTATTTTAATGTTTTTTGGAAGAATTGGTCCATTAACAATTATTGGTGTTGTTAATAGAAATTGGATGAATGATAAAAAAGAAAGCATAAGATATGTAGAGGGAAGTGTAATAGTAGGATGAAAAAGAAGAATTTTTTAATAATTGGACTTGGAAGATTTGGTTCAATGGTTGCGAAAACATTGGAGTTGCTAAAATGCGATGTCTTAGCTGTTGATAATGATGAGGATATTGTAAGTTCTATTTCGAATTATGTTTCTCATTGTGTAATTGCTGATTCTACTAAACTTAATGTTTTAGTAGATTTAAATGCAGCTTCATTTGATCATGCTGTTGTAGCAATTGGTAATAATCTTCAAGCGTCTATATTAACTGTTTTAAATTTAAAGAAGCTTGGAGTTAAAAATATAACCGTTAGGGCTGATAATGAGGACTTTAAAGAAGTTTTTGAAAATTTAGGAGTAACTGAGGTTATTATTCCTGAGGAGGTATCAGCAATTTCCTTAGCCAATCAAATTACTAGCAATAGTATTTTAGATTACTATTATATATCAGATGATTATGGTATATATAAGGTTTCTGTTGGGGAAAACTTTACTTCAAAAAGTTTAATTGAGCTAGATGTTAGAAATACTTTTGATGTCAATATTGTAGGTATTATAAGAGATGATTTATTTTATATACCAAAAGGTACAGATGTTTTAAATGCTTTAGATGTTGTGGTTGTTGTTGGAAAGAAGAATAAAATTAAAAAATTCGATTCATTTTTAAATGCTTAATTTTATATGCTTGGATGTGATTATATGCGTGCTCTTGTTGTTTATAATAATTTTAGTGGTCGTAGTAAGGCTAGTAAAAGACTTGATTATGTTTGTGAAATGTTGAAAACTAAATATGAAGTTGTTGAATGCTTTGCCTCATGTGGACCTAAAAGTATTACTAGTTATATTGCCTCATGTGGATATTCATTCGATTTTATTTTGGCTATTGGTGGAGATGGTTCAGTTCATGAGGCTATTAATGGGATTATGATGTTAGAAAAAAAGCCTAAAATTGCCTATATTCCGACTGGAACCTGCAATGATTCAGCTAAAACCTTAGGGCTTGGAAAGAATATTAAAAAGACTATGAAAAAAATAATTGAGGGAAATTCTTCTAAACTAGATGTTTTCAAAATAAATGATTCGTATTTTGTCTATGGTCTTGCGGCTGGCATGTTAACAGAAATAAGCTATGATGCTTCACATGAATCTAAAAAAAACATGGGTAAGCTTGCATATTATTTGCAAGGATTAAAAGCATATAAGGATACAAAAACAATTACTGTTAGAGTTGAAACTGAATCAAAAAGAATAGAAGGTAGCTTCTCTATGCTTTTAGCTTTAAACACTAGATATTTGGCCGGCTTTAAAATACATAGAAAAAGAAGAATATATCTTAATGATGGTACTTTAAGAGTAACGATGATTAAAAAAACTAGGAAGCTTTATAATTTAATTGATTTTGCGATGTTTTTGATTTTTGGTGAACTTTATACTCATAATATGATTTATTTTGATGCTAAATCTATAGATATAACATCAGCCTCACCAATCGATTTTAACACTGATGGTGAATTTTATGGAACATTTAATACAACTCATGTCGAGATAATTCCTCATGCGATAGATATTGTATTATCAGAAAGAGTTTTAAAACGTCATTTTCATCAAAAAAGTTAATAGTAATATAGTATATAGTTTAGAAGAGGTAACAATGTTATCTCTTCTATTTCTTTAAATAAAACTTGAAATATTATTATTTCCTTATTATTAAATAAAATGGTGAAAAAATTATGAAATAGAAAATGCAAAAATTTTAGAAAGATACATTGAAGTTTTACCAATAATAAGGTATTTAAATATGTCTTCACAAACAAAAGATTTTTATCTATAATGTGGAATGCCTAAGGATATTGAAATTATTAAATTTCATGTTAAGGCTTAAGATGCTGATAATAAGCAAATAGCTTTTATTGTTAATGGTGTTGTTCAAATTGATGAGTTTAAAAATAGTAGATAAATAAGGCAAATTTTAAAAGAAATTAAATAAATATAGTTAACTTAGGCCATACTAGTTATGGTGATACAATGAAGGTATCAAAGGTTAGCTTTTTTTTCTTTATTTTGACTTATAATTATTTATTGTTAAGAGCTTTGGTGTTTCCATATTTATATAATCAATATGGTGTAAATGGCTATATTTATATTGGAATTATTTTATTAATTGTTTCGTTGTTTTTTTTGATATTACCAAGAAAATTTATCTCTATCGATTTATTAAGAATGTATAGAAATAGTAAAATTAAATATTTAGTTAATATTGTTTTATTATTGAGAATTGGCTTTGGTGCTTATTATGGAGCAACAACTATTAGTTATTTATTTTTTAAGGATACTAGCCCATGGATTTTAGTTGTTGGACTTTATCTTTTAATTATTATTTTATCAAGCTTAAAGCCTAGTGATGTCATTCAAATTACAACTTTATTTGGAATTGTTATCCTAATAACATATTTAGCCTATATGGTAAGCTTTGTTAGTCCTGATTTTTCAGCTATTTATTTTTTATATGATTTTAAAATTAAACCATTTGTTTTTCTTTTTTCAATGCTTTTGATTGGGGATAATTATTTGATATTGTTTTGTAACAAAGATGATTTTGAATTTTCAAAAAAGACCTTTTTAATAGCCCTAACAATAACATTTATATTTTTTTGTTTTGAATATATGAGTCTAACCTTAACGTTTGGGGATTTTTATTTTAAAAATATGAACTACATTGGCTTTATTTCTTTAGGGATAAAATCTGTTTCAAGGTATTTTGGTAATTTTGAGTATGTTTATATATTATTAATTACAGCTTCAAGCGTATTTAAATTTTCTTATTTTTTTTCAATTGTAAAATATTCATTTGATTTTAAAACTAAATTAAAAAAGAATGATAATTTGATATATTTACCTAT
The DNA here is from genome assembly GCA_934229785.1 of uncultured Anaeroplasmataceae bacterium. Taxonomy (GTDB): domain Bacteria; phylum Bacillota_I; class Bacilli_A; order Acholeplasmatales; family Anaeroplasmataceae; genus Anaeroplasma. The sequence continues at coordinate 28,952 of CAKQEA010000002.1, read as the reverse complement.
TATTGTACTAATTTGTTTAATAGCGATAATTATAAATAAAATAAATCAAGATATTTTTCTAAATACAATTACTATATTAATAGGGCTTTGCTTTTTTACTATAATTTATGGTATAAAAATTTTTATTATTAATTTGAAGGAATGATATAATGCTAGAAAAATATAAAAAGCCGGATGTTGTTTATAAATTTACTGAAGCAAATTGTGAAATACTATACCATGAAGTGTTGTGTGACGTTTTATATTTCTATAAAGATATTTATCCTAATATATTTATTAGAAAATATGATTTACTTGATGAAATAACACCTGGTATTTGTAGAAAAATAAAAGAAGATGAAATTGAAAATTTATTATTTTCGGGGCTTCTAATTGCTAAAAGAAATTTTTGTATATATGCCTATGACTTAGCCAAGCCACCGTCAAGATCAGTTTCGGATTCAATTATAGAGCCTGAGTCTGCATTTTCATCAAGAGATGGATTTGTTGAATCATTTAAAATAAATTTAGCCTTAATTAGAACAAGAATAAAGGACCCTAAGCTTGATATTGTTCAAATGTCAGTAGGTAGAAGAAGTAAAACGATTGTTTCATTACTTTATATTGAAGATATTCATAATTTAAAAATTAAAAAAGAAATAGAGAAAATAATTAATTCTATAGATTTAGATGCGGTTACAAGCTTAAGTGATATTACCTCATATTTTCAAAGAGGTAGTTTATTTCCGAGCTATCAGTATATAGGGAGTCCGGATGTTGCAGCAAAAAGGCTCCTAGATGGTGAATTTATTTTAGTAATAGATAGAATAAGCTATGTGATTGGCATACCATCTACATTATGGATGGCAACAAATATGCCTATTGAAAATATGAACATTTCAATATTTACTTTTTTAGAAAAGCTAATTGTTGTTATAGCAGTTTTTTTATCAACTTTTTTCTTAGGTCTAATATGTGCTTTTACGACAATTCAAAGTGACTCCTTATCCTTGCAGCAACTATCAATTTTAAAGGTAACACAACGTGGTATTATTGTACCAGTATTTTTTGAAATATTAATTGTTTTATCTTTGTTTGAATTATTTTATTTAATCGGATTTCGCCAAACGAAAGCAACAATTTCTTCAACTATTGTATTGATTGCAGGTTTAATAATTAGTGAAAATTTAATTAATAGTGGATTTGCAAGTGTTTTTATTATAACAATGACGGCTATTTGTTTTTTAATGACTTTTATTGTTAGTGTTAATTCAACAACGATTGTTTCAATAAGTATAATAAGACTTTTTGTATTATTATCTTCGTTTTATTTTGGCTTATATGGAGTGTTTCTTTCAAGCATATTTATTGTTTATTTAGTTTATAAGGAAAAGCCATTAGGTGTTCATTTCTTTTATCCTTTCATTCCGTTTGATTATCATGGAATTATTAAGTTTTTCACATCTCCTTCATCACTAAGGTTTAAGACTAGACATGTCGAATATAAAATTAAAAATATTTATAAAAGAGGGAAAAAATGAAAAAACTTTTATTATCTTTAACTTTAATTTTTTTACTTTCAAGTTGTATGGCAACGAATAGAATATTATATAGCTTATATGTTGCTTCTATTGGAATTAATTATGATAATAACGAAAATGAGTATAGTGTTTATTTTTTTATTCCATCTAGTGTTGAGGTTGGTTCTATTGAAGGGGCAGATGAAAAGTCGAGTGTTGCAGTAATAAAGGGAGAAAATATAAGCTCAGCATTTTATTCATTAGAGGAGTCATCAACTCTAAATATAAATTTAAGACATATTTCTTCATTTATTATTCATAATAATGTTTTTGAAAATAATAAAATTAATGAGTTCATTGAATTTATTAAAAAATATGAAGAAATTGATTTTAACTTTTATATTTACTCAACAAGCTGTAATATTTCTGAAATTTATAAGATAGAAAATCCTAATAATGAAAGTGTTGTTTTAACACCACTTGCTGAACCCTTAGTCTCAAGCTACATATGTCTAGCAGCAAATCCTATCCACTATTCTAGTTTTGTAAGAGATTATTATCTAAAAAAAACAATCAAAATACCATTAATAGAAAATATTAATATTTGGAATAATGATAAGAAATCTATTTATGTAAAAGGTATTGCTATTTTTACTAGTGATAGATATATAGCTATATCTTCAAATGAATCAACATTTTTCTATTTGAAAAGTAATGATGCCTTTAATTTTAATAATGATAATTTATCAGCTGAGATTCATAACTATAAAGTAAAAATAACGTATTCTAATAATATTAAAATTAAATGTAGAGGCAATGTTAATATTTTTAAGGGGAATATTGTTGATATAGAAAACTGTATTGAAAATATTATTAAAGAAACCATTGATAAATATTATGAATATGATCCGTTAAATTTCAAATATTATGAGGTTTATAATCATAATATTGTTATTGATTTGAAATTAAATGAAAATTAGACATCATAAATGTCTATTTATATAAGATGATATATTTGGTGATAAAATGAAAAAAAATTCTTATGATATTGAAGTAAAATTAATTGATTGGTTAAAATTATGTAATTTTAAGGATAAGGATATTGCAGAAATATTAATCAAGCTTGGTTCAGATGAGAAAAAAATAAAAGCAATTAATTTATTAGCCATAAATTTTAATAATGATGTGGAAATAAAGAACATTATTATTGAAATAATGAATTTATAATCAAAGAATACATTAAAAATATAATAGAAAAGATAATTATTATAAAAACTTGATTTATTTAAAAAGTCTGCAATAATAGTTATTTTTTTTTATATTTTTAATAAAATAGTAACAAAAGTGTTATTTTACGGGTGTAATTATGTGTCGAAGTATGGTATAATTCATATGCGTTATATTCTACGAGGTGATAGTATGACTGAAGATTTCAAATATTTAAGTCTATATATCGGTGACCAAATATATAAGATATTAAAAATCAATTTAACAGATGACTCGTATATTGTTTTGAAGAACTTAGATATGGATAATGATTTTTATTTAAATAATCCAAGTTTAAGAGGATTAATTAAAGCATATAGCAATAGTGGTTATATTCATAGTGATGATAAAAATGTTTTTAATGAAAGAATGAATGTTGATTTTATAGGTAGGCATTTTTTAGAGTCTGATTCAGAAATTGATGTTTGGTTTAGAAAAAAAACAAATGATTTGTATAAATGGGCTGTTGCGAAAATAATTAAAACTCCAAATTACACTGATGAAAATAAAGAATTATATTTATTTGTTCAGGATAATAATATCCCGACAAGATTAAATATTGACCTAAAGCTATTAGATCAATATAAGATTTTGCAGGCCGTAACTAATATATTTATTGGAGTTAGTTTTATTGATTTAGAAAGTGATACTTATATTAATTATCGAACTATTGATGAATATAAAGATAGTTGTTTAGGTAGTGCATCAGCAGATTTAAAAAGATTTATTAATAATTTCATAGATCATGAGTTTATATCAAATGCTTTAGATTTCACTTCACTTAATTTATTGCCGGAAAAAATAAAAAATAAAAAAGAAATTTCATTTGAGGCTATAAGTAAAAAATATGGTTGGGTTAGAATGTCTTTCTTTCCTATATCTTATGATTATAATGGTAATTTAGCAAATGTAGTTTTTGCAATAAATGTTATTGATGAGCGAAAAAGAAGAGAAGAGGAATTGATTAAATTATCACGCTATGATGTTTTAACAGGTGTGTTTAATCGTTTTAGTTATGAAGATGACCTGGCCGAATACAAAGAAGACAAAAATTCAGATGTAATCATTTTGGCTGACGTTAATAATCTTAAATATATCAATGATACCTATGGACACAATGTTGGTGATCTACTAATAAAAAGAGCTGCAAATTGTTTGAATAAGGTATTATCTATGTATGGTAAGGTTTATCGAACTGGTGGCGATGAGTTTGTATCTATTATTAATGTTTCAAAAATAAAAGTTAATGATATAATCGAAAGAATTAATGATGAAATAAATGTTGAAAATCTAGGTAGTAATTTTAAGTTATCTATTTCAATTGGTTTTTCAATTCATTTTGATCATCAAGATAAATCTATAAGAGAATTAATTCAAATTGCAGATAAGAAAATGTATGCTGCTAAAGAAAAATATTATAAAGATAATAATATTTGTAAATATAGAAGCTAGAATGGTGATGCACCATTCTTTTTCTTTATTTTTAATATTATTCCTATCTAAAAAAATAAAGACATAAGCTTTCATAGCAATTTGATTTAATACCATAAATCTAGATCAACCATTTTTATGAGTCTCATTAATATGCCATAGCATTTCTTCATGTGATTTTGATTTGGACATAATTTCTATAATTGTCCTCCATGGAATTTGGCCACCAGCTTGGTGGCTAATTTCATTAATTGGAAATTCTTTGGCAACTTGTGATATATATTTTAAGTTATTATATGACCCCCCTTGCCATATTCTTTTAAATCATTAGCTAGATTTTGAATATATTTACTTCCCCAAGTTTTTTTTGTTGATAATTGTGCCTATTTCATAATAGGTCATAATCATAGCGCTATTAACAGCAATCATAGCTTTAGCTTGGTTTGTCTTAATAGTTTCTTTAATTTTTTGTAAGTCATTAAAATAATCTTTTTCGAAAATATTGTTTTCTTTAATCATATTTGTACCTCATTTATTTTAACTATTTTCTTTTAATTTTTTATTTAAATATAGAGGTAATTCCTCTATAAACTTATATTTAGAAATACCAAGATGTAATTGAGCTTTATTTAATGATGTCTTAGCTACATAGCTATCAGCTTCTTTACATAATAATAAACCAATTGTTTCATCGTCTCTTTCGGTTCGTTCTAAATCATCAACTGCATTAACATAAAATATTAGTTGCCCTAAATCAGCAGGAGTAAATTTGCCTATTTTAACCTCAATAACAACATAACAATGTATTTTAGTATGGTATAGAAGAATATCAATATAAAATTCCTCTTTAGTAGGAGTAACTAATTTATATTCTTTACCAACTAAAGAGAAACCAGGTCCTAATTCTTGAAGAAATTTAATAATATTATCGATCATTTGATTTTTTAAATCTTTTTCATTTTTAATATTGTTCTTATCTAAAAAATCAAAGACATAGGTATCCTTAAATAATTCATTGTATAAATCATCAGATTTTACAATATTAGAAGTAGTAGGCTCAATTAAGCTACGTTCATAGGCTTTCATAGCTATTTGATTTAATACTATAGATCGAGACCAACCATTTTTATGAGTCTCATTGATATACCATAATATTTCTTCATGTGATTTTGATTTAGGTATTATAACTGTTACTAAAGTCCCCCATGGAATTTGGCTCACAGCCTGTGAGCTAAATTAACTATAAGAAAATTCACTTGCAATTTGAGACATTCGCTTTAAATTTTGAATAGAATATCCCTTACCATATTCTTTTAAATCATTAGCTAGATTTTGAATATATTTACTTCCCCAAGTTTTTCTCTTGTTGATAATTGTGCCTATTTCATAATAGGTCATAATCATAGCGCTATTAACAACAACCATAGCTTTAGCTTGGTTTGTTTTAATAGTTTCTTTAATTTTTTGTAAATCATTGAAATAATCTTTTTCGAAAATATTGTTATTATTTTCTTTAATCATATGCTTTCCTCCAAGTTTTACCAAAAATAAAAGCCTTATTGCTTTTACTCAACAAGGCTTATAGTTAAAATATGAAGTTGTAGTAGAAGTATATGCTTTAATTTCATTATACGTACCAACTTTCTTTAAGGCTATTGTAGCATTAATTACTAAAAATTTAAAGCAAATTATATAATTTTTTTTACTTGATTTATTTTCTTTAGTTGTTTTTTGTTTTATTAATTCGTTATAAATCAATTATTGCAAAATAATTAGTACATTTGATGAAAATATAATTTATGTTCAAAAATGAAATTATAAGTAAGATATTATACTGTTTGTAATGCAAATTTTACTTTTTATATTTTTAGACACATTTTTTTGAATAAAATGCAAAAAAAGTCAAAAAAAGTAATTTTTTTAACAAAAAGATATTGAAATATTAAAATAATAAGTATATAATGAAATAAATTTAATAAAAGTGGCAAAAAAATGAAATAAAATTTTGATGAAATGACACTTTTGTTGAATTGTGTTTTTTAAAATACAAAATATTGTATTTGTAGTAAGGAGAGTATTAAAATGAAAAAGAAAAAATTATTTATGCTAGCTTTAATGGCTGCGGTTGCATCTACTGCAACAATTACAATGTCATCTTGTGATGTAAAGGAAGATCCAAAACCAAGTGTTCCATCAACACCTAGTGACCCTTCAACTCCTGAGGAGAAGAAGCTTGTTTCTATCACAGCAACAGGTGCTAAAACACAATATGTTGTTGGAGATGAACTTACAACTTTTGGTATTTCAATTGTAGCTGAATTTTCAAATGGTGAAAAGGTTGATGTTACAGATAAGGTAAAATTTGATACTTCTAAGGTTGATATGACAAAGGTTGGCTCTTATACTATTGTTGCTAAGTATGATACATTTACAACAACTATTACAATTAATGTTGCTTCAGCCCCACTTTCAAGCATTACTCTTAATACTGATAATGTTAAATTAGAATACTTTATTTCTGATGAACCTACACTAGAAGGCTTAGTAGTTACTGGTGTTCATACAGATAATTCTGAATCAGAAATTGAAGATGGATATACATATGTTGTAAAAGATAGTAATGGTAATGTAGTGGATGGAAAACTTACTGCTGTAGGTGAATATACTGTTGTAGTAACTTATGAGGATTTTAGTGCTGATTATACTGTTAATGTTGTTAAAGCATCTTATTCAGATGTTGAAGCTGCTGTTGAGGGTATAATTGCAAATAGCGTTAAGACTAATGCTGGTACATATAATTTTAATAATTATGCCGTTTCAGATACAAATACATATACACAAGGTAATGAACCAAACGTTTCTTCAACATATACTTATGGTAATAACTTTGTAAAAAGTAGTATGGTTAAAGGTAGTGGAGAAGATGCAGTTAATGAGGATTTCTATTTTTCTAAGAATCCTGATGGCTCTGTACTAGGCGTATACGTAAACAATCCTGGTGATGATCAGTCTATTCAATTGTTTGATAATTATGCAACAAAAAATAGATATCTTGATTCAAATGGTAAACTAGATAAGAATGCTGCTAGTGCTCAGGTATTTACTAAAATTTTGGAAGGCTCTCCTATTACTGGTATAGATAATTCTTCAGGTTATGGTGCTGATCAGTTTATTAATTATATATATGAGTTATATACATATGGCATATATGGTGGTTCTTATGATAAAAAGGGTACTTGTCCTCATTTAGATAATGAAGAAGGATATTTATTTGGATTTAACTATATTTATAACGCTGGAAATAGTGAAGCAAATGGTACATTCTACTTTAAGACTGTTGCTGTTGAATTTACTTTAAATGAAGATGGTTCTTTAGGAAAAGCATATGTTACTGTAACACAGTATGCTCCAGCTGAAGGATTAGTCACTGATTTAAATAATTTACCTGAAGGATTTGATTCAATTACTATTTCACAGAAAAATGAAAAGACAATTTATGAGGTTAATGAGAATGCTCCTTTAGCACCATATTGTGAATATAAGATTACTCAAACATCTGGTGAAAAATCAGCTGATGATGAAAATCCTTATTCAATGGATAAGATTATGCTTTCATCTTTCAAGGTTTATGAAAAGACAGCTGATGGTAGAAGTGAAATTCAAAATGAATATAATATTGATCTAGATAATGGTGATAATTATCTAGATGATGAAAAACGTCATAAATATACATTTGAATATGAACTAGATGAATTACTACCTGAAACTGCTAATAAGGAACTTGATGAAATTAAGGTTACATGTACAGGTGTAGGCTATGATGGTACTGTAATTGATGAAGAAAATCCAAATTACAAGTATGTTTATGCAAATGCAGGTATTACATCAGTTTTATTTGGTATGCCTGGTAGATATGTATTAACATTTGAATCATATGCTTGTAAGAAGGAAGTTGTATTTAATGTTGATTATGAATCTCCTAAGAGTGTTGGTATTTTAACATACGAGCAGGATGTCGATAGTAGTTTTGTTAAATCTGAAACAGTTGAAATTTTTAAATCTAATACATTATATTTAAGAGGCGTTAATTATGATGCGTGGGGTTCAATTACAACAATGTTTGACCCTAATTATACATTATCATTACCTGAAGGAGCTAAGGCTTCAGTTGAAAAGTCAGCTGATAAGGTTAATGGATATGAATGCTATAAATTTAGTGCACAAGAAGCAGGTACTTATACAATTACTATGACAGGTGCACCTGACAAGAATGGCAAGAGTGCAACTTCAACTCTTACAGTAGTTGTTAAAGAAGATATCGATGTAACAACAATTTTAGCTGGTGAATATACAGTTAAAGTTGATGGTAAAAATTATAACCTAGCATTTGCACCTGAAGCTGATGCTGCATTAAATGGTAATGTAACATTTACAGAGGCTGATAATGCTGAGAATACTGAAACATTAAGCTATTCATATGCAAATGGTAAAATTACTCTACAGCATAAGACTGGTTCTGAATTTAACCTTGAATTAGAAATTAATTCTCAATTTGTATTAAAGGTTACTAAGGGTAATAATGCTTATACATGTTATAGAGTTGGTCAGTCACCAGATGATTTAGCTAATATTGCTAAATTAATCAAAGGAACATATCAGTTTACTATTACAATGATTACTTCTTCATACAAGCTTAAATTTGTTCCTGCTGAAGATGGTGCTTTATCAGGTAAAGTAACAGTTTCAGTAACAGATAGTTGGGATGAAACTACAACAAATGAGTATGATTATTCTTACAATACAGAAACAAAATTAATTAGTGTTGATGGATGTTCTGATTTGAATAATAATTTGAAGGTTGATGGAAATACAATAACTTATACAAAATTTGGTGGTATTGTTCTTGAAAAAGTAGAAGTTAAGGTTGATGCAATTCTTAGTGGTGAATATACGCTTAAGAATGTTAGTGCAAACGGTACAACAGAATATAAAGTAGTTTTTGGATTAGATGCTAATGGTAATAAGATTGCAACTATAACTAATATTACTAAAAACAGAGAAAGAATTTGTGAATATACTTATAATGAAGAAACAGGCCAAGTTAAAATGAAGAAAATAAGTGGTCATAGGTCATCAGTTGGTCTTGAAACATCTACATATATTGTTGATGGTGTATATGTATTCAAATATAAGGATATGTTGAGTGATGGTACTTTTGTTGACAAAGCACAAGAATTTGTAAGAGCTGGTTCGGAAGAAGAAACTGTTGTTGAAATAAACGATGCATTTGTTGGTACATGGATTAATCAGGATACTAATGAATCATTAATTATTACAAAAGATAGCGTAACATATTTTGAATCTAAAGCTAGTAAAATTATTTCATGCACAGAAAGTGAACTTGTTTTTAAGGATTCTTATGATGGCCAAAATGTAACATTGACTTTAGTGAATGGTGCTATTGGTGATGGAAATTATACTTATAAAAAACCATCTACTGCTGAACAACTTGGCGATTTCCTAGGTGTATGGACTTCTACTAATGGCTCAATAATTACTATTACTGAAAATGAATTATCTTTCTATGACAAAGAAAGTGAGGATGTAACTAATACTACTTATTCAAAATTTGATATTACAGGAAATAAAATCACATTATCTGCTTCTGGACAAATGTCATTGATTTTAACTCTAAGTGATGATAAGACATATGTTACTGATGATTATTATAATGTAAAGTTTACTAAGGGTTCTTCAAGTGAAACTCCTGTTACACCATCTGAGCCTGTTACTTCATTAGTTCCAGAAAAGTGGCAAGGAACATATAAGAATAGTGATTTTGGTGACATTATAGTCAAAGGTGATAGCTTTACATTTGGAGGAGATAATTATTCTGTTACAGGTGTGACTGATTCACAAATTCAACATATTACTGATTCTTGGGATGATATCTCATTAATAATAAATGATGATGGGACTATATCAGTAGACTACATGAGTACAACTAAATTTACTAAATCACTTGGAATTAATAAGAAATTCTATGGTGATTGGACTTATGGTACAAATGTTCTATCAATTAGTGATTCAGCTGTAAAGAATAATGGATTTGCACTATCAGTTGTAGAAGTTACAGATGATACAATTGTTGTTGACTTTGGTGGTTCAAATAAGGTTACAATCACTTATGTAAATGAAACTACTTTAAAGGATAATGCTGGATATACTTATACAATGAAGTCTGCGCCTGCAAAGATTAGTGAAAAATTTATTGGCACTTGGGAAGATGAAGATGGATTTACAATTGTTATATCAGATGATTCTATAACATATGGTGAATCTGTCACTACAATCAAATCAATATCCGATACTGAAATTGTGATTGAGTTTAACTATAGTACTATAACTTTAAAATATAATGTTGCTGGTACTCTTAGCGATTCTTTAGGTTCTACATATTCAAAAAAATCAACTGATACTCCAACTGAAAATGTTTCTATACCAGCTGATTTACAAGGTACATGGATTGAAAGTATTATGGAAACTCAATTAGTCATTACAGAAACTACTGTCACAATTGATGGTACACCTTGTACTGACATTAGATATGCTAATGGGGGTGTTAACTTTTAAAGTTTCAAGTGAAACATATACTTGTGTTTTAAATAATAATACATTAAGTGTTTCTACTAGTGATTCTTCATTTGACTATACATCTTCAGCAAAATAAATATATTGATTCATTAGATCGGTTATGTTTAATTTATGATTTGTCATAAATTGGACTAATCGGTCTTTTTTCTATTTTTGTACAAAAAATAAAAAAAATATAAATAATCGAATAAAATTAAATAATATTTTACCTATGAGTATGTATTTTTGAATAAAAATCGAAAAATATAGTGAAAAATATGTCGTTTTATTGACATTAATGATTAAATGTAATATTATATTTGAGTAGTTTTAAAATTTGAATAATAATATTTATATTATTAAATATATTTATTATTATAAACGGGAGGTATTAAAATGGGTGAAGGTTTTTTAAGCTTCAAGAAAAAGATAATTCGAGAATTTATTATTAAGTGCTCTATTTTATCTATTGCTTTAGGATTAATAATTTTTGGCTTGTTATTTTTGCTTGATAAGCTTTCTGTTATTTCTTTTTACTTTGTTTTTAGTATTTTAATTGGAGTTGGAACAATGATTGTTGTTTTTTTATGCTCTTATTTTATTTTTAAGCCAAGTGATAAAAAAATTGCTAAAAGGTTAGATGATAGCTTTAAATTGAATGAAAAGGTACAAACAATGGTATCTTTTAAAGATGATGAAACATTTATTGTTCAACTTCAAAGAGAGGATACAGACAAAAGATTAAAGGATATTCCGGTGAAGCAATTAAAATATAAGTTTCATTTTATATTTATTATTTTAGCTGTTTTAGGATTAGGATTATCAATTACAGCAATTGCTTATCCTAGTCAAAAAAGTCCTAGTGATGATGTTATTGATCCTGATAAGGATTTTACTGTTTCAGAGATACAAATTCAAAAGCTTGAGGCTTTAATTAAAGATATAAATAAGTCTAAGATGACTGATGATATGAAAACTAAGTATACTGGAGAAATTGTTTTATTGATTGCTGCGTTGAAGAATTCAACAAAGGAAAGTGAAATGATTTCTAATGTTAATAAAGTTAAAAATAATATTTTAACTTATATGATTTTGGAAAATACAAATGTTAAAATTGCACAGGCTTTATTTAACACAAAGGATTACTATTTTACTGATAATGAATCAACAATAAAGACTAATTTTGGCAAAACAACAGTACCAAATGGAAATTTTACTGGTTATTGGAGAAATAAAGATAATGAAAAACAAAGTATTTCAATAACTATTAGTAGCACAAATTATAATGGTAATGAATTAACATTTAAGTCTTGTGATAATAAAGAGTATCATGGTGTTTATTATGTTGCAAATGGAAGCTTAGATCCAATTGAAACTGAGGTTATTTTAACTATTAATAATAATGGAACATTAACTGATGGTACTAATATTTACACAAAATATGATAATTATTATCAATTAAAACAGGTTGCGTCAAATATGTATTCATATGATTCTGATAGTACATCACAAGCTATTTCAATCTTTACATTTAGAGAATATCAAAATTTAAAGACTGATTCAGTTATGAAGATGAGACAAAAGGCTAAATCAGATGTTTTAGCAATTAATGCAGCCTTAGAAAAATGTGGTGTTTCAAGTGATGATAATTTGTATAAGGCATTTATGACTTATTCTGAATCACTTGCATCAGTTGAATCTGCTTCAGATGGTGAGTCTTTAAATATAATTCAACAAGCGACTTCAACATTGATGGTTGATGTTGTAAGAGAATTAACCTATATGAGTGAAAATAAAGCTGTTGCATATGATGCTGAAGCAAGGTTGTGCGAAATATTTGGATTAGCTGTGCCTAAACATGAAGATAAGGAGCTAGTTGATGAAAATGGTAATAGCAATGTTTCTTCAGGTGATAATCATGATGATGAATTAGATGATCCAAATAAAGGTGGATCTGTTGGTGACGAGGATTACGATTTCCCTAGTAAGGATGTAATTTATGATTATGACAAAGGTATTTTAGAGGCATATGGTAAATACTATAGTACTTACTATACTGAAATAATCAATTTAATTAATGATGGTACTATTTCAAAAGAAATGGAAATATATTTAAAAGCATATTTTGAAAAATTAGGTACTGATAATAAAGATAATAAATAATTAGGAGAGTAAAAGAAAATGGATAATATCGAAAAAGTTAAAAAATTTAGTGAAACAATTAAGACAATTGAGGCTGAAATTCGTAAGGACGTTGTAGGTCAAGAAAGTATTGTTGATAATGTTATTATTGCGATTATCGCTGGTGGTAATGTATTGCTTGAAGGTGTACCAGGTGTTGGTAAAACTCGTTTAGTTCGTACTTTAGGTAAGACTTTAAATTTACCATTCTCAAGAATTCAGTTTACACCAGATTTAATGCCATCTGATGTAACAGGTACTAATATTATTGAGAAGGATGAAGCTGGAAAAATGAAGACTGTTTTCCAAAGAGGTCCTATTTTTGCTAACTTAGTATTAGCAGATGAAATTAACCGTGCTACACCAAAAACACAGTCTGCCATGCTAGAGGTAATGCAGGAGCATAAGGTTACAATTGCAAATAAGAGCTATAAGATGGCTGAGCCATTTTTCGTACTTGCAACAGAAAACCCAATTGAACAAGATGGTACTTATCCACTTCCTGAGGCTCAGATGGACCGTTTCATGTTTAAGCTATTAATGGAATTCCCTACAATTAAGGAATTAAAGGATATTGTTAATATGACTCAGGTTACACTTGAGGAAACTGCTAATGCTGTTGTTGATGGTGAAACAATTCTTGAAATGAGAGAATTAGCTAAGAGTGTTCCAGTTCTTGATGAGGTTTTAGATTATGCAATGGTTTTAGTCGCAGCATCTCACCCAGAGCTTGCCAATACCTCTGAGGTAGCAAAGAAATATATTAAGTATGGTGTTTCTCCTCGTGCTGGTCAAGCTTTAATTACTGCTGCTAAGGTTCGTGCTTTAATTAATGGTAATTATAATGTTTCAATTGAGGATATTGATGCATTAGCTTATCCAGTATTACGTCACAGAATTAAAATTAATTATACTGCAATCAATGAACATTTAACTGTTGATGATGTTATTGGTTTATTAATTAAAGAAGCTAAAAGGTTAAGTAAGTAATAATGGGAAAGTATGCAATTAATGATGATTTTTTGCAGCAAATTGAAACCCTAGAAGTAATGCTTAAGAACAATGTGGGCGGAGTGTTTGGTGGTAATCATCAAAGTAAAAACTTTGGTTCATCTTGTGAATTTGCAGATTATAGAGATTATATTCCTGGGGACGATATAACAAAAATAGATTGGAATGCATATGCCAGATTTGAACATTTATATCTAAAGCAGTATTTAGATGAAAGAAGATTACATACAAGAATATACATAGATGCTTCTCGTAGTATGGATTTTAATAAAACAAATAAGGCTGTAAAGGCATTACAACTTGCTGCAGCATTTGCTTATCTATCAATTGCTTTGATGGATAAGGTATCTATTTATTATATTCAGGATAATGTTTGTCATGAACTTATTACAAATATGGCAGATAAAGATACTTTTTATAATAAGATAGAAAAAATTAATGAAATTGAATTTGTAGGCGACTTTTTATTTAGTGAGGCGATTCTTCCAACTAAGGTTGGTTATGGTGATGGCTTATCTATAGTTATTTCTGATTTCTTAACAGATAATGATTATCAAACTGGTATTGATTATCTTGTTAATAAAAAAAGAGATGTTTTATGCTTACAGTTATTATCAAAGGAAGAATTAAACCCTCAAATTCGTGGTAAAATTCATTATTTTGATTCAGAGGTAATTACTAAGGATTATCGAAAGAATGTTAATAAGGATGTAATTAATGCGTATCGTCAAGCATTAAGCTATATTCAAACTACTTTAAATGAGTTTTGCATGTCACGTGGAGCAAATTATTTAATGTTACCTGATGATGCAAAGCTAAATGATATATTCTTAGCTATGCTTATTGATAAGGGGGTATTGAAATGAAATTTGTATATCCTCTTGGCCTTTTAGGCCTTATTGGAATACCAATTTTAATTATTATTTATATAATTAAAAATAAATATACAGAACAAACTATTACAAGTACATATATTTGGCAATTAAGTGAAAAGTTTTTGAAAAATAAAAAACCTATTTCAAAATTAAAGGGCTTAATTAGCTTAATATTACAATGCTTGGCTGTTTTAGTTATTTCTTTATTGATTGCTCATCCTGTGTTTGTTATACCTAATTCTGCAAGTGAATACTGTTTTATCCTTGATGGATCTGCTAGTATGAATAAGCTTGAAGGTGATAAAACAAGATTTGAAATTGCAAAAGAAAAAATAGAAGATGAAATAGATAAATCTTTAAATGGTAGTAAATACACATTGATTTTCGTTGGAAATGAAACAAGTGAGATTATTAAGGATTACACTGATAAATCTAAGGCTAAGGAAGTGATTGAAAAGCTTTCTGCAACTTATGTTTCAAATAAGTGTAGTGATTCTTTAAACCTTGCTCAACAATATTTTGATGCTAATAGCTCAATGAAAACATATCTTGTTACTGATAAGCCTTATGAAACAAAAAATATTGAGCTTATTAATGTTGCTTTAAATGATGAAAACTATGCAATAGTTTCATCTAATTATGAGATTCTTCCTTTAGAATTTAATGAAGATGGATCTGTTAAAAATCAAGCTAGGATTAAGGTTACAGGTCAGGTTATTTCTTACACTACAACTTTAGATTTAACTATTTCTTTATACGTTAACGATGTTAAATCGGCAACAACAAAGGTTAATGCTGTTGCAGCGTCAAATGCAAGCTATACTTTAGAGGTTGAAAAAGAGAATTTTGATAAACTTGAGGTTGTTATTGAAAATAAAGATAACATTGATTTAGATAATCACTATGAAACTTATAATTTAGCTGCTGAACATAATTATAAAGCTTTAGTCGTAAGTGATAATCCATTTTTCCTTGTCGCTGGTCTTCAAGCATATGGAATTAATACAGTTGTTCAGGTTGCAACAAATGATTATAACGCTTTAGATTATAGTGGCTATGGATTGTATATTTTTGACTCATATACTCCTATTGCTATTCCTAGAGATGGTGCAATATGGTTTTTTAACCAAAAGGAGAGCCTTGATGGGACAAGGTTTACTTATAAGGATTCAGTTGTTCCTGACAAAGGTGCAATTTTAGAAAAAGCAAAGGTGTATGGTGATGATAAAAAGCTTCTTGAAGGTTTAACTGATAAGGAACTATATGTTGAAAGATATAATGTTTATGGTATTAATAAATCATTTTCTACATTATATACATGTGAAGGTAATCCTATTATCTTCTCAGGTGTAAGTGCTTATGGTAATAGAGAGGTTGTTTTTGGATTTGATTTACATTATTCAAATTTACCACTAGATTATAATTTCTTACGTTTATTTAGCAATTTACTTGATTATTCATTCCCATCAGTAATAGATGAATCAAATTATGTTTGTGGTGATGAGCTAACTGTTAATGTCTTAGCAAGTGCTAAAACAATTAGACTTACTGCTCCAAGTGGAAAGCAATCTTATCTTGATACTAATAATGGTACAGCTAAAGCAATATTATCAGAGATTGGAGCTTATAAGATTACTGTAAGACTACAAAATGATGATGTGCAAGAATTTAGTGTTTATTCATCATATCCTCTTGATGAAAACGAAGTTGAAGATAGTTTAATGATGTCTCTTACTGGTACTTTGGAATTTAATTATTCTAATGGTACATATGATAACTTGACAGTATTGTTTGTTTTATTAGGGCTATTGTTTATAGCAGATTGGATGGTGTATTGTTATGAGCAACATCAACTTTACTAATCCCTATTTATTATTTATTGGTCTTGGCTTAATTGTTGTCGTTGTTATTTCTTTCTTTGTTTTAATTAAAAAACAAGGATTTAACTTCCATTCAATTACATCTTTAGTTTTACACATTGCTATATGTGTTTTGGTTGCTTTAGCTTTGGCACAAATGACATATAGAAAAGTTATTACTGAAACTGATGTTTATGTTTTAGCCGATTGTTCATATTCCTCAAATGGTAATTTAGATAAAATTGATGATTATATCAAGGATTTAAATAAAAATTTACCTAAGAATTCAAAGGTTGGTATTATTTGTTATGGTAAGGATTATGAGCTATTAGTAAAGCCTGGCGAGAGTATTAAAAGCGTTAAGGAAGCAAATGTTGATAATTCTGAAACTAATATTAAACCTGCCTTAGCCTATGCAGCAACATTGTTTGATGAGTCAGCTATTAAAAGAATTGTAATTATTTCTGATGGTAGAGAAACTGATGAATCAAGTATGACTGGATTGATTAATGATTATCAAAATCAAGATATTCATATTGATGCAATATTCTTAGATAATAATATATCTGATAATCAAAAGGAAATTCAAATTTCAAACGTTGAATTTGATAAGACAACTTATAAAAATGAAGAAACTTTAGCAAATGTTACGGTTGATGCCAACCAAAATGTTGATATCGCTACTTTAAAATTATTTAAAAATAATGAAGAAATAGATAATCAAACTATTAAGTTGACAAAAGGAACTAATACTTTTAGCTTTAAGCTTGATACTGAAACCTCTGGCGAATTTGATTACAAAGTTGAATTATCAGAATTTTCTTCAAATGATTTTAATGATATCAATGACACAAATAAGTATAATAATCAATATTTATTTAAACAAATTGTTTCTGAAAATATCAGAGTGTTATTTATTTCTAATACAATAAAGCTTAATGAAAATGAATACTACAATGATAAAGCTAAGTTTGAAGAAATGTATAATAGTGATGATTATGATATTACATATTATGAAGATACTAACGAGGTCCCTTATTCAATTGAGGATTTATGTAAGTTTGATGAAATTGTTTTAGCAAATGTTGATGCTAGAGAATTAAATCACTCTGAAAATTTTGTTTCAAATCTTGATTTGGTTGTATCTGAATATGGAAAGAGCCTTGTTACTATTGGAAATACTTATATTCAAAACAAGAGTGATAGCACAACTGAATCACAAAAAGAGGTATTATCTGATTTAAGCTCAATGCTTCCTATTAAATATGATTCAAATGATGATGACAGAAGATTATTTACTATTATATTTGATGCATCTAAAAGTGTTGATAGTGCTAGTATGTTCCAGGTTGCAAAGCAGGTTGCTTGCTCAACTGTTGACTTTTTAACTGAAAAGGATGATTTATATATTGTTGGATTTTATGGCAATGCATTTACAATTTACTCAATTGATAGTATAACTGATGCTAATAAAATCAAGGCAAAGGAATACATTTCAAATGTTAAGTCAAGACAAGCTACATCTTTAGGTGCTGCTTTAAAATACACATATGAGCAAATTCAAAATTTAGTTTATGCTAAAAAGGAGATTTTATTAATATCAGATGGTTTAGCCTATAATGGTGATAATGATAAAATAAATGAAACCTTAGCAAGCTTAGTAGATATTAATGCTCATGTTAGTGCCTTCTATATCGGTAAAAGAGTTTCTGATGAATCATCAGATGGTGGCAATCTTATGAAACTAATTGCAAGTAAGGGTAATGGTAATTTCTATTTTGCCTATAGCTCTGATACAGCATCTCAAACATTGAAATCTGTTTCAGATGATATTAAAGAAGTACACAAGGAATCAACAAAAGGTTATCCAGTTACAATTTTAAAACCAAAGCATTCATTAGTTAATGGTTTAACAACAATTGAAAGTATAAATGATTTCTATAGTGGAAATGCTAAGACAACAGCAACAACTGTCTTAGAGGTTAGTGAAAATAATACTAGATATCCTTTGTATTCAACATGGAAATATGGTGAAGGAAATGTCTCATGTATTTCTACAAACTTAAGATATTGGAATAACGAATCTAATGGTTATAAGCTAGCTAATAATATGGTTAGTAATAATACGCCATCAAGTCAAAATTACGTTCCATATGTTTTTGAAATTACAAGTGATGGATCATATACTAATGTAAGTGTCACAACAACTAATTTAAATGTTGATGCAACTGTTGTTTTAAATATTACTTATCCAAGTGGTAATGTTTTGAAAAAAACAATGAGCTTTAATTCTACTAATTATATAACATCATATAAGGCTGATGAGGCTGGTATATATAAGCTTGATTTAACTTATACTCTTGCAGATATGGTTGAAAGAACAACTGAATATACTTCTTTATCATACTTACCAGAATATAATTCATTTGAGTTCTTTGATTCATCTAATTTATATGGAATGATTACAAATGATGGAAATGTTAGTGAAGATGGAAAGCTTACAATATCTAACGATGGACTTCAAATGACTACATATAAGTATGACTTTGCTTTAGTATTGATGGTTATTGCATGCGCATTATATGTTGTTGATATTGCTATACGTAAATTAAGATGGCAAGACATTAAAGATTTATTTAGAAAAAAGAAGAAGGTGAATGCCTAATGAAAAATAAACTTAAATATTTAATTATGGCATTCATAATGCTGTTTGCTCTTACAAGCTGTAGCGGTCAAATTGATGTTATTCCTGGCGATAACAATAATAATAAACCAAATACCCCAGGTGATCCTGATAATCCAAACAACCCAGGTGATCCTGATAATCCAAATACTCCAGATAATCCTAGTGATAATAGTGTAAAGTACTCTGTAACTATGAATTATACCGGAGAGCCTTATCCAGGTAATATTAGTAATATTAAAGCTATTTTCATTAATAAAAATACAGGTGCTACATATCAGGCAAAATTCGAATCAGGTGCTGTTGCTTCAACAACAGCGCCCGAGGGTGAATATTATGTACATCTTTCATCTACCCCAAAGGGATATTCATATGATCCTAATATTACTACTGTATCACCTGAATCACCAGCATCTACAATTGAATTGATGCTTAATTCAAAATTAAGAAGTACAACTGGTGCATCACTATACGATCCAACAGTAATTAATAACATTTCTATTCAGGATCCAGAAAATAAAGGAATTACATATTGCTATGAGGCAACATTTAAAGAAGCTGGTAAGTCCTTGTATTTTTCTTTTAATCCAACTGATTATGGTGTTTATGAGGTAGAATCACTTGTTGATATGTTTAATGGCTCAATAAATCCTAAAGCCCAATCTTATTCAATAGGTTCTCCAAATTCATCATTTCCTGAGGGTGACTTAGTTGATGATGGAGGATCTCAATTAAAGGGTGGCTATACAAAGAATTTTAAATTTCAATTTAAATTTACACAAGGACATGTAGGTGGTGTAGCTAAATTCCGTATTGATATAGATGTTAAGGATTCTTCAGTTAAATTTCCTGTAACTATTCCATTTAAAATAACATATATGGATACTTATTCTGAAAATAAAACTAAAATTAAAAGAATGTTTGCCGAAGATTTATATGCTAAGCGTGATGAATTAGGTAATGTTATTTACAAAACTGATAGTGTTGGAAATCCAATTTATAGAAAAGATGATAATGGTAATATTATAACAGCTATTGGTAAAAATGGTGAAACAATAAAATTAAGAGAATTCGAATTGAACTATGTTGAGCTTAATGATTCAAACACATATTTATCATCATTTACTGGTTCAGGATGGTATAACAGTTGGGTTGATCCGGGAAATACACTTGGTATGAATGGAGACAATGAATCAAGAGTTTTAAATAGAAGATTTGTTAAAAATGAAGATGAATCTTACACAGCTGATATTACTGGAAATTATGTATTAGAGCCTACTGTAAAAGCGAATAATTTTAGTGGCTATACAGATTTTTGTGAATATGATTTGTTTAAGAAAAATGGTAATTATAGCTTTACTATTGGAAATAAAAATAGCCCATATGTTTATTATGATGAATTAGATGGCTATTATCATTTTAATGATG
This sequence comes from uncultured Anaeroplasmataceae bacterium, assembly GCA_934229785.1. Lineage (GTDB taxonomy): Bacteria > Bacillota_I > Bacilli_A > Acholeplasmatales > Anaeroplasmataceae > Anaeroplasma. Next base: position 8,086 of record CAKQEA010000002.1, on the reverse strand, counting down.
GAGTATATAATTCAGTTGTTACAATGAGTATTACAAGAACTAATGCTATATTAGAAGCTGCCTTTGAAGGCGACGATGGTGCTAGCTTGGGTATGACTCTTTCTGGTTTAGATGGTGGAGAAACTCCAATTTTGCCACATGTTAATTACCATAATTATAAGAGGTTTATTCTTAGTGAGTATGTTAATGCATGTAATGATGGAGTGGTATTTGCAAATTATGAGCTTTCTGAATTTATGATTCAGCTTAATATGAAGCAAGGATTCTTCTGGGATGGTCAGGGTTCATTAGAAAATATACCTGTTTATTCGACTGATGAAGCACAATGGCTATTTGTTTGTGGATTCTATAAATATGGTGCATTTTTAAGTAATTAATAGAAAAGAGATGTATTGGATTTTTCTAAATTCAAATACATCTCTTTTCTTACGCTTAAAGGTGATTTTATTTGTAAGTTATTCATTCGTTAGTAATGTGTAAGTTAGTTATAAAACAAAAGACTTAATTACAAAAATTTATTAATGTATTTTTACAAATTGAATGTGAGATAAACTCATCATTTTAATCTGTATTTTATAATATAGAAATAATCATTTAAGAAAAATCTTACACATTATAAGTAACATTTTATGGATTTTAGTTATTAAATAAATCTCACAAATATTTAATTGTATAAGAATTATACGAGGATTATAAATAACGAAGAAGAAACTATGATAAATTCTAAGATAACTAGTAATAAATAATTTAATATGTAGATTTTTAGTTATCTAAGCTTTTAATAAAACAATAAGCATCTTATGTTAAAAATTCTTTTGATTTTATTCTTATAAATTTAAAACACATATACATGGGAGTATTAAAAATCGAAAAAAATGGAATTTTATTTCAAATTAATTGTTAAAAAGTTATAAAAACTGAATATTTGTCGATAAAATGCTAATTTTTTGATAGTTTTTGTAGAAAAAACTTGTATTTTATCGAATGTACATATATAATAAATGAGTAAACTTTTTTAAAATAAGGAGGAGATTATTGATGAAAAAGATATCTAAATTTTTATCAATTTTTTTAGTTGCATTTGCTTTTACATTTTCATTAGCAGCATGCGACAATAATAAACCTAGTGATGATCCAAATACACCAGGTGAAAATCCAGGTGACCCAAGTACACCTGATAATCCGAGTACACCTGATAATCCAAGTACACCTGATAATCCAACTTCAGATGTTGTTGAATATCAAGTTTTAGCAAAGTGTATTAATGGAAAACCTATTGCTGGTGCTGGAATTACATTATATGATGCAAAAAACAATAAAGAATATACTGAGTATACAGCTAAAAATGGATATGCAACATTTGAACTTAAAAAGGGTGCATATTTAGTTGAAGGTGAAGATCTACCTGGTTATACAGTTAAAGATGAAGGTGACATTATAACTGATGGTAAAGGTGAAAACCTTGTCAACGAGGTAATTTATGATGCAAAGCTTATTACTGATGAAGAAATGCCTAGTGATAAAATTTATTCACAAGGTGATGTAATGTATGACTATACATTTACAGGCTATGATTTTTCTCAATATGATGAAAGATTAAAATCATATAAGGAAGTTACATTTAAGCTATCTGAATTATTAGAATCAAATGATTTAGTTGTTTTAAACTTCTGGTATACAACTTGTTCTTGGTGTAAGAAGGAATTCCCAATGATGGAAGAAGCATATGCTAAATACAAAGATCAAGGTGTTAAAATCATTGGTATTAATCCAGGTGAACAAGTAAATGATACATTAGATGTTGTTAATGCTTTTGCTCAACAAATGAAATTAACTATAACTTCAACTGTTGGTGATACAAAACTTGTTTCTCCATTTCAAGTATCTGGATGGCCAACTTCTGTATTTATTGATAGATATGGTCTAATTGGTTTAATTGAGTCTGGTGCAATTACATCAGTTGCAAAATGGGAAGCAGTATTTAAAGAATATTTAGGGGATTCATATGTACCAAAATATAGTGATCCTAATGGTAGTTCATTAGTAAGACCAAATGTTGAATTCCCTGGTAGTGATGCACTTGTTGATGCAGCTGTTGCTGAGGGCTTAAAAGATAAAGTAACATTTACAAATGAGGATAGAGATGGATATGAGTATAATTGGCCATGGAAGGTTGCTCATTTTGTTGATACAAATGGTAATCATAGAGAAGGTATTCAACCATCAAATAAGGGTGTTCACTCATCATATTCTATTTCATATTTTACAGTTAAATTACCTGCTAATAATGTTTTAGCATTTGATGCTTATTGTTCTACTGATGATGGTGATATATTAGGAATCTTCATTGATGGTAAGAGAATGGCTCAATTGTCTGGTATATCTGATAATGATGTTCAAACTCAATATATTTATGTTGCTGGTGATACTGATGAAGAAATAACTGTTGAATTATTCTTCTATAAGGATAAGAGTGGTTCATTAGGTGATGATACTGTTGTTATTAGTAATATTAGGTATTTTGAAGCCTCAGAGTTAACTACTCCTGTTTATGTAATGCGTCAGGCAGCTACTGATTTTGATAAGATTGAAAACATTTATAATACCTATATTACACCTGTAATGGGAGCTGATGGTTATTATCATGTTAATACTGCAACTGGTCCATTATTACTTGCTGCATTATTAGATACTAATACTAAATTTAGTAATCAATCTATTGCTGAGTATTTAGTTTCAAATCCTGAATATTTTGCTGATAAGCAAGGAAGCTTCTATAATATTATTGATCAATATGGCGGATATGCAGCTAATTCAACATATTCTTTATCTAGTGATAAATTACCAACTAATGGATTAACTCCTATTACTGAAGAATTAAAGAATGCACTAGTTAGATTAACTTATACTTTAGGTAAAGATAAGGATAAATCAACAGAATGGCTTCAAATGTGTGTTTATATTGATTTCTATGGAACAAATGGTGAAGATTTAATTGGCGATCCAATTAAAGGCTTAGCTAGATTTAATGCTTATAATACAGTTGAATTTGATTCTTCAAATGCTGATGAAACAACAAATTCAGTTGACTATACATTTGCTTTACTTCCAAAGGGATACTATTTCAAGTTTACACCTTCAAAGAGTGGTGTATATAAGATTTATTCGGTAGTTTCACAAGCAACTGAAGTTTATTTTGAAGGTGGCTCTACTCAAAATTATGCTGGAGAATTAAGAGACGAATTTGCAAAGCTTATGGGCTACAATACATCAAAGGGTTCTAAAGTTACTGGTGAAAATTTCGTTGATTTTAGATATTATGAAGAAGGTAAAACATATTATATTAAGCCAGCATTTTGGAATGTTGACTATGTTGGTACCCTAAATTGGAGAATTGAATATATTGCAGCATATGATTATCATTATTATCAAGCTAGTGAATCTACATTCACAACAACAACAGATTCTGATGGTAATATGACAACAACTATTATTTCTAGACCTAATATTAATGTGGAATTAGGTGCGGATGGATATTATCATCCTGTTAGAAATGGTCAAATAATTAACGAAGAATTCATTTATGCTGATTTTGGATATATTACAGGTGTTTTCTCTGAAAGTAACTTAGCAAATATGATTGAGTATGAGGTTGAAACTACTATTACAAATAGTGATGGCTCAACATCTAAAAAGAAAGTCGTTGTCAATGCATTTGATTTTACAAAAACTGAATATGGTGAAACTATCACGCAGGAATATCTAGATAAGAATATTAATGAACCATCAAAAGGCAATTTCAATATTAAAGTATCAGATTTGAGGGATATGACTGAGGAAGTTAAGCCTTATAATTATGATGCAGTATGTAAAAAGAATGACAAAGGTGAATTTGTTGATAAGGATGGAAATGTTACAACAGATCCAAGTAAGTATGTTGAATGTGACGATAAAGCAACTAACCCTGATTTTGGTTTAGTTAAAGTAGATGAAAAATTACAATATATACTACAAGAATTAATGAATAAGTATACATTCTACGGAATTTCAGGTTCTTGGATGAAGCTATGCTATTACAAGGGTTATTTAGGTTCTGTTGAGAGCTCTTCAAGCAATAATTAATAAACAATCTTAGTAATTTGGGTACAAGGTTTATCCTTGTGCCCTTACTTTGGTTTAAATAGGGGTGTTAAAAATGAAAAATAAAGATAAATTCACAAGAAATTTAATATGGGGACTTATTTCTTTTCAAACAGTTTTAACAGCTATATTTTTTATAATTCAAGATTTGAGAATATATTTTGGTAGAACTGAAGGTTCTCAAACATATACCTCAGAGCTTGTCGGTAAAATGTTACTTGAAATTTTACCTGTTATTATAATTTGGATTTTATTTGTTTGTGTTGGTGGTGTTATGTCATATATTAAAAAAATAGATGATAAAAATATTGCTAAAAGTACAAATCAAATGAAATTAAATAGTATTTTATGTATTATTCCAAATGATAGGATTGAAGAAAATGATAATGATTATTTAGGATTAAAAAAAGAAGAAAAGAAAAGAAAAATATGTTGGTTAATATTTTTCTGCATTTTAGCTGTTTGCTTGTTATTTACTTCTTTATTCTTGTTTAATCCTAAAAATTATGAATTAGGTGGAGACCAGGTTAAACAGGCTTTAAATGTTTTGATACATGTATTGCCATTTATTGTTATTTTCTTTATTGCATTAATAGGTGCTATTTTTTATGAAAATTATAGCTATAGTAAATCACTTGTTTTAGCTAAAAAATTGTTGGCTAAATATAAAAAGGGTGAAGTCTCTTATAAGGAAGAAAGTAAGAAATATAAAATTATGTATCATACGGCTCAAGGCGTTATAGTAGCTATTGCAATTACGTTAATTATAGTAGGTGCTTTTTATGGTGGAGCTAGTGGAGTTTTGAAAAAAGCAGCTATGATTTGTCAGGAATGTATAGGATTAGGATAGGATTATGGGAAAAGTTAAGAATTTTTTTGTAAAAATTAAACCTAGTAAAAGAAAGCTAATTCAATTATATGCAGCATTATTATATAATGCACAAATGAAGGGCTTTATAACTGGTAGTATTTTTACTGGTAAAACTAAATCATGGTGCTTACCTGGTATGAATTGCTATTCATGTCCTGGTGCAATTGGAGCTTGTCCTCTTGGTTCACTTCAAAATGACTTAGCTGAGAGTAAAACAAAAGCACCTACATATGTATTAGGCATTATATTATTGTATTGTATTACCTTAGGTAGATGGATTTGTGGTTGGTTATGTCCTGGTGGTTTTTTACAGGAATTATTGTATAAAATAAAGTCACCAAAGCTTAGAAAAAGTAAGGTAACAAGAGCCTTATCTTATTTTAAATATGTATTGTTATTTGTAATGGTTATTGGAATACCGCTCATGTTTGGTTTATCATCAGATAGAGCTGTACCTGGTTTTTGTAAGTTCATTTGTCCATTAGGAACCTTTGAAGGTGGAATTTTCTTACTTGTTAATCCAAATAATGGTCGTTATTTCGAAAATTTAGGACCACTATTTACTTGGAAATTCTGTCTACTTATTGGTTTTATTGTAGCTTCAATATTTATTTATCGTTTCTTCTGTAGATTTTTCTGTCCACTAGGAGCTATTTATGGTATTTTCAATAAATTATCTATTTTAGGTATAAAAGTTGATAAAACAAAGTGTAATAGCTGTGGATCATGCGTTAGCCATTGTAAAATGGATGTAAAGCAGGTAGGAGATCATGAATGTATAATGTGTGGTGAATGTATTGATACTTGTCATGCACATGCTATTGATTGGAAGCTAATAGGAAAAAAGATTAAAGAGGAAAAAGAAGGTATTGAACCTGAAGTACAGGAAAATTTAGATTATCAAATTACTGAAGAAGTTAAGGAAAATAAGTTTACAGCTTTCTTCAAAAAAATTGGTAAGAGAAGAATTGTTAATTGTTGTGTAACATTTGTTATGCTTGCTGTATTAGTTGCAGCCTTTGTTTATAGTAATGTAAATTGGAGTAAATCAAATTTAGTTGCAATCAATTCTAAGGTTGAAAATGCTACTGTTCAATTAAATAATGGTGAAAGCTTAAATATTATTGAAAAACAAAATAGTAAAAAACTATTATATTTCTTTGATGAATATAATGAAGATGAAGTTGAAATTATTGAAACAGTAAAGAGGAACTTTAATGATTTAGAGGTTGTTGCTATTAGTAGCTATAGGAACAAGGACTTAAATAAGAATAGCATTACATTAGATAATATTTATACTGGTTATGATGATGCATCATCTACATTATTGTCTACATTCTCTTTAGAAACAAAATATCCATTCTATGCTGTTATTGATGAAGAAAATGTATTGAAATATGCTCATTATAATGCAACAGCAAATGACCTAGTTGTTATAATTAGTGGTGCATCAATTGGTAATAATTCTGGAGATTTCTCTCCAACAGTTAATATCAAGAAAATCGATAGAGAAGGAAATGAGTCTGATTTTGATATCTCAATGAATAGAGGTAAAGTAACTGTAGTTAATTTTTGGAATATTAACTGTGGACCATGTATTCAAGAACTTCCTTATTTTAATCAGCTTAACAATAAATATAGTGAAGACTTACTAAACGTTGTGGTTGTACATGCAGGAGGAGATTATTCTGTAGATGACTTTTTACCTGTAATGAATAAAGCTTCTATGAGAAAATATACATTTGATTGGGCTTATGATGATGCAAATTGTTCATATTATAGAGCTCTTGGTGGTCGTGATACATATCCTACAACTACAATAATCGATCAAAAAGGTTATGTTGTGTTTAATAAGATTGGATCTATCACATTTGATGAAATTGATTCAATTGTAAGTTCATTATTAAGTTAATAAGCTAAAGCTATTTTCTTTATGAAAATAGCTTTAACTATATAATAATAGGTATATATTACATAAATCAATTAAATATATCAAAATATAATCAAATTCGATATATAATTAGGTTGTATTAATAGAATAAAAAGTGTAAAATAGTGTTGTATTTCGAAAAAAATACAAGAAAAGATATAAAAGGAGAAAATTACAATGAAAAAGAAAAGCATAATTTTAGGATTATTATCAGCATTTGCAATGTTTTCTTTAGTATCATGTAATGAACCAACAGTAATTCCTGGCGGAGATGGTAATAAAAATGATACACCAAGTGATAACAACAATAATAATGATAATAATAATAACAATAATAATAACAATGATAATAAAAATGATGAAACAAAAGATGAGGGTTTTGTCATTAATGTAAAAATGCCAGATGGTTCGGCAGCTACTGGTGTTTGGGTACAATGGTGTGATGATAATGGTTGTTATGATAAAATTAAAGTTGATGAGAACGGTAAGGCAGCATATAAAAAGCCTAAAGAGGATGGAAAATATGAGGTTCATGTTTCAGATTATCCTACTGGTTATACATCAAATCCATTTGAGCTTATTCAAACAAAGGAAAATAAAAATGCTACTATTTATTTGAAACAACTTAATACTTTTGCTGAAGGAACTGATGGCTCAAAAGAGAATCCATATAATTTAGCAGTTGGATATTCTAAGTTTGATATTGCTGAAGGTAATGTTGCTTATTTAACTTTTAGTTCAACAGTTGCTGGAACATACACTATAGAGTCAATTACTGCATCAACAGAAACTTTAAATAAAAATGTTATTGCAAATATTTATAAAGACAATAAGAAGGTTGCTACTGCTGATAAGAGTACAAATAAATATAATTTTACATATGAATTAGAATATACTGAAGATGATGTTAAAAACAATGTATCTTATAGAATTGCAGTAATGATTGATGATAAAGATGCTGAAAATGGAAGAGGAGAAGCTCCTGTTTCCTTAATGGTTACTAAAAAGTAATTATATAGTTTTATGTATAAAAAATAGTTAGAAAATTGTTTTTCTAACTATTTTTTCTTAGTGTGCCGGGCATGGCATTAATCTTACTGGTGAAAGTCCAGTCACGGGTATTTACCGCCAAGTGTAGTGAACCT
>CAKQEA010000001.1 GCA_934229785.1 uncultured Anaeroplasmataceae bacterium | reverse complement strand
ATTATTATCAACACCTATTGGCATATATAAGTCATAAGAATTACTCTCTCTAATTGTCTTTATTTCCTTATAATAAGCTCTTCCATTATGGGGGAAATCCATTTGTGTATTACCATTTTTATTTTCTTTAAGATGTTCTTCCATATAATGGTAAGGATTAGTAACTAATATAAAGTCCCAATCTTTTTTTATACAGTATATGATTAATACATCATTGGCTTTTTCAACTATTTTACCTCCAAAATCATTCACATAACTATCAAATTTAGGACTATAAAATCTCCAATAATTATTAATTTCAGCATAATAATGATAATTGCAATAATTTTCTAAATGAATTGTACAACGACTCAAATCTCTTCCTATACATAATACTTTTTTATCAGTATTGTAAAAAGAATCTAGGGAACTAGTTTCACTCTCAAATAAAAATTCAAGTAAACACTTTCTTATATCTTCATCTGTGATATTAAATTCAGATAATTCCTCTTGAACTATTTCCAATCCTAAAATGTCATCAATCGAATCTATAGTATCTCCATTAAGAGATGACAATATTTCCTCTAGATTTTCAAATCCGGCTTGAAGATATTTTGTTAAATGATAAATTCCAATTTCAATTGAAGCATATATTATTTCTGCTTTTCTAATAAATTTTACATATTCTTTCTCAGCAATTTCAGTGATTTTTTTTGCCACACTACTTGAACTTAATGTACTATTATTTGATGGTGTTGTATTTTTAATTGCAGTATATGTGTGTGATTTCATCGCAAGTTGAGTCGCCGCAAGACATATACCAACAATTAATCCATACATGATGTAGCTAAGAGCTAAACACTGATAATCAATTTTATATTTTTCAGCCAAATCAGACAATAATACATAATCATCAGTTTTATCATCATAAAACACAACATCAACGCCATCAGCACTCATATATGGGGTACCATAAAGTACCTCACTATAGACTTTACCATTTTTATCATGGGTATATGCACTAAAAACAAATACATTTGTTTTCTCATCATAACTCATACTATAATTCATTTCAATTTCATTATCAAATTCATAATCTTCAAAATCAATTAAATCTAAATCTTTAATATCACCTAAATTATAAGTTACAGTTCCATGATAATAAAACGTATAACTAAATGGTGTTTCTTCATCATAATATTCTGAAACTTCTCCATCATTTTCAGAATAAAAATCACTAAAATCAAGACTAAAAAATTCCTCATCATCGTAAGCAAAAGTCGTTAATGAAAATATACTAAAAGTAGAAAATATTATTATTAATATAACAATTATTTTTTTAAAAATTTTTTTCATATGTACTCCCATTATAATTTTATTTTCATTCAAATTTCATTTCTATTAATCAATTTTTTTCACTAAATCAATCAATCCTATTTTTTCAAAAAAACGATTTAAATCTTTACACATAGAAACATCATCTATGCTTTTAATTTTATTTCTATCTGGTATTTCAAGACCATAATCTTCAAACTTATAATATAACTCATTATTTTCAAAAAACTTCTCTCGAGCTGGATTATAAATATCAATAATAAATTCTTTTATTAAATCAATATTACCTGAACAATATAGACTATGCAAAAATCCACCATATTCATGCTTATCATCAATTTCTAAAGAAAATTCTGTTTTAGTTATTAAACCATATGCATCTTTATCTTTAGTATAAAGTAATCTACATAAATATTGATCTATTTCATATCCATAATCTTTAGTAAAGTCATCCATTTCATATAAAAATCCACAATATTTATAAAAGTAACAAAATTTTTTTAACACTTGTAACGTTTCTACATAAACTTCTCGTTCTTTATAATAAATGGGAAGTAATTGATTAAAATTATATAATATTATTTTATACAATTCCTCATAATACGATTCACCAATTATCAAATTTAGCCTTTTGATATAAAGTTTAGCTGCATAAGCATTACATGATATGAAATCCTGATAAGTTAATGGATAAAAATAATCTTCTTTTTTTAAAGATTTATCTACATTATTAAGAATATATTTAATATATTTTTCCCTAGGAGAATCCTTTGTTTTCTTGTGCTTTACTTCAACAACAAAACTAAATAAATTATTCTCCTTCAAAAAATTATTTAATTTTTCATTGTATCTACTATCATCAATATCCATATATTCTTTATCGATTAAATCGCTATGATAATAATCATAATTATATAAATCAGGATGAATAACATCATATTTATCCATTAATTCATCACGTTCAAAATAACATTTTCGAGCTGGATTATAAAAATCATTAATAAATTGTTTTATCAAATCTATATTATTTGTATAATACAAATTAGGTATTAAACCAAATTTATTATAGTTTTCATTATAATAATATGGGATAAAGGATGTCGGTCGATTTTTAAACTCATCATAAAGCATTCGTAAATATGTACCTGAGCCATGAATCCAATCCTCAAATACTGTTCTAGATTGACTTTGATAATAAAAAGCACTATAACCATATTTATTACAATATTTCTTTAAACAATTAAGTTCTTCTATATAAATATTTCTATTATAGTGAAATATCATAAACATATCATCAAATAAATTATTTAATTTTACAAATAATTCAAATTTTATATTTTTCTCTAAAACTTCATTTATTTCTTCTATATATGATTTACAAATATCTTCATTCCATTTAACTAATATATCTTTAGAATAACTTTCAGCAAATTCTCTTATTTTTTTCCGATCAACAGGAAGGTGCAATCTAAGTGATTTATATAGCCCTATATATTCGTTTTCATCTTCTAAAAATTTATCTTGCATAATTAAAATTTCCTTCCTTTGATAAACAATATCCTGCAAATTTATAATAACCACTTTCACTATCACCAAGATTTTATTTCATCCCATGAGGTTGATGTATGATTATAGATTACATTGGCATTATTATCAACACCTATTGGCATATATAAGTCATAAGAATTACTCTCTCTAATTGTCTTTATTTCCTTATAATAAGTTCTCCCGTAATAAGTAATTTTATAAATAAATCATTATCATAATAATAAAACTTGTTAATAAGAAAATGCTAAAACTACTTACTAATAAATCCATTATATTCATTAATAAAAAATGAATTATTCAAGAATATTAAATATGTTTTTTTTGCGTTTAATACTAATTAAATTATATATCTGTGTATATTATATTTCAAGTGTGTTTTTTAATTTTTGTAATAGAATCTATAATTAAAAAAGGTAATCACTTTCTTATGATTACCTCTGTACCTGGAATTAATATTTTTCCCTTATTGAGATTTAAAAACTCAATAGGAGACAACCCAAATTTAGCTAAAATTCCATCAATAGTGTCATATTCTTCAACAACATAAGTGTTCTTATTCATTTTTTCAACCATTAATAATTGATTTCCCATAAGTCTAAGCTCATCTATATTGTTGTAGGCCTCTAAATCTGAAACATTTATATTAAATTTTTTTAATATATCCTTTAATGACTCACCATCAGTAGTCATATAAGTTTTCTTTGCATCTGTTGTACTAGGAATAAGCAATATTTGATTTGGATAAATCATATTTGAATATAAATGATTATGCTTTTTTAAGTCATCAACTGAAACATTAAACCTTTTAGCAATCATGTACAAGGAATCGCCTTTTTGAACAACATATTGCTTCATTTGGTATGTACCATCACACATATTTATCACCCAATTTATAATTATGAAGCAAGTTAATAATTATTTAGGCTTTAACCCATTTAATTGGTTCTACCCCATGACTAATTAAAAAATCATTTGTTTTACTAAACGGCTTTGATCCAAAAAAACCTCTATAAGCTGAAAGTGGTGATGGATGAGCTGATTTAAGTATTAAATGATTAGGATTGTTTAAATATTTTATTTTACTTTGAGCAGCACTACCCCATAAAATAAAAACAATTGGTTGATTTAATTCATTTAATTTTTTTATGATATTATCAGTTAAAATCTCCCAGCCTAAATTTCGATGAGAAAATGCTTCACCTTGTCGTACTGATAATAACGTATTTAAAAGTAATACACCTTGGCGAGCTAAGTATTCCAAATTACCATCTTGTTTTACCTTAACTCCTAAATCATTTTCCATTTCTTTATAAATATTCACTAATGAAGGTGGTAATTTATCACATAATACTGAAAAAGCAAGTCCATGAGCTTGATTTGGCTCATGATAAGGATCTTGTCCTAATATAACAACCTTCACATCTTCCATTTTAGTAACTGATAAAGCATGAAAAATATTTTTATATTTAGGATAACAAATATAGTTTTGATATTCATTATCAATAACATGCTTTAACTTAATATAGTATTCTTTCTTTTTTTCTTCATTTAAAAAATATTCCCAGCTCATACTACCATAGTTCCTTTTTCTTAAAAATTGAATCATCTTCAGTTATTTTTCTTATTGCCTTACAAGGATTTCCATAAGCTAAATAATCATCAGGTATATCATGAGTTACTACTGAACCAGCACCAATAACACAGCCATTACCAATCTTAACTCCAGGAAGAACACAAACATTGCCCCCAAGCCAGCAATTGTTTCCAATAGAAATTGGCGCTCCATATTCTCTATCTGTATTTCCACCTATTTTTTCATCAAAATATTGATTTCTTTCTTGATATCTTAAAGGATGAAGGGGTGTTAATATACTAACATTAGGTCCAAAATAACAATTATCACCAATAGAAACCTTACAAACATCTAAAATAGTTAATCCATTATTTGCATAAAAGTTATCACCAATTGTTGTGTTAACTCCATAGTCTACATATAAATTGCCTTGAATATAAATATTTTCCTTATGATTAGGAAATATCTTATCAATTAATTCATTTCTTTTCAAATCTCTATCACAAAGCTTGTTATACTCTAAAACTAAATCATGTTGATCGTGAGCAAGCTTATTTATAGTTAAATCACCAGGATTATAAATTTTTCCAATAATCATTTTTTCATACTCAGTCATAAAATCACTCCAATCATTAACTATTTTATTATAAATTTTAGCGAAAAAAAAGCCTGAAATCAAAGATTTCAGACTTAATCAGTAAATTCTTACTTTAATTCAGCAAAATACTTAATTGTACGAACCATCTGGCTTGTGTATGAATTTTCATTATCATACCAAGAAACAACCTGTACCTGATAAGTATCTTCATCAATCTTAGCAACCATAGTTTGAGTTGCATCGAATAATGAACCATATCTCATACCGATAACATCAGATGAAACGATTGGGTCCTCATTATAACCGAATGATTGAGACTGAGCAGCCTTCATTGCAGCATTAATGCCTTCCTTAGTAACATCCTTACCCTTAACTACTGCAGTTAAGATAGTTGTTGAACCAGTTGGAACTGGGACACGCTGAGCTGAACCAATTAACTTACCATTTAACTCAGGAATAACTAAGCCGATAGCCTTAGCTGCACCTGTTGAGTTAGGAACGATATTAGCTGCACCAGCACGAGCACGACGTAAGTCACCTTTTCTATGTGGTCCATCTAGAATCATTTGATCACCAGTGTAAGCATGAATAGTTGACATGATACCTGATTGAATTGGAGCATACTTGTTTAATGCATTAGCCATAGGAGCTAAGCAGTTTGTTGTACAAGATGCTGCTGAAATAACATTATCAGCTGGAGTTAATGTATTTTCATTAACACCGAAAACAATTGTTGGAAGATCATTTCCTGCTGGAGCAGAAATAACAACCTTCTTAGCACCTGCATTGATATGAGCAAGAGCCTTTTCCTTCTTTGTATAGAAACCTGTACATTCAAGAACAACATCTACACCTAATTCACCCCAAGGTAAATTATTTGCATCTGCTTCCTTATAAATTGTGATTTTCTTTCCATCTACTACGATGTAATTTTCACCAGCTTCAACTGTATGAAGATTCTCACCGATTCTTCCACAATATCCACCTTGTGCTGTATCGTACTTTAATAGATTAGCAAGCATTTCTGGAGCAGTTAAATCGTTGATTGCTACAACATCATAACCCTCTGCACCAAACATTTGTCTGAATGCTAAACGACCAATACGACCAAATCCATTGATTGCTACTTTAGTGTTAGCCATAATTAAAAATTCCTCCTAAATTTGTAATATGATTTTTACATCATCATTATTTTACCACCATAAAATTTTTTTATCAATATTTTTAACTATGACAAAATAAAACAATTTTATGTAAACGTTTTTAATATAATTTAAGTGTTTAGAAAGGAAATAAAAAATGAATTATATACCATATATTTTAGAAAATACTGGCAACGGTGAACGTGGCTACGACATTTATTCAAGATTATTAAAGGATAGAATTATTCTTTTAAGTGGGGAAATTAACGATGATATTGCCCAAATTGTAATATCTGAATTACTTTATTTAGATTCAATTGAAACAAAAAACATTTGGATTTACATCAATTCACCTGGTGGTTCTATTTCCTCTGGATTAGCTATTTATGATACAATACACTTCATTAATTCACAAGTTAATACAGTTTGTGTAGGAATTGCTATGTCAATGGCTGCATTTCTATTATCATCAGCTACAGGAAAAAGATATGCACTACCTAATAGTGAAATTATGATTCATCAACCATATGGTGGTATGCAAGGAGTTGTAAGTGATATTGATATTCAAGCAAAACGCTTATTAAATATTAAAGAAAAAATGAATCAAATGCTTGCAAATAATACAAAAAAGACAATTGAAGAAATTGAGCATGACACTGAAAGAGATAATTATATGTCTGCTGATGAAGCATTAGCTTACGGAATAATTGATGAAATCATGAAAAAAAAGATATAACAAAAACAGCCTTTTACCAATTTTAATGGTAAAAGGCTGTTTTTAACTTCTTAAATATTTATTTATAAATTCAATTAATTTTTCAGCCGGTATAGCAGATCCAATATTACCAGCTTCAGATCCGCCATAATTAACACCAATAACATTTAAATTTGCATCTAGTAATGGTCCACCACTTGATCCATGATTTATATAAGCATTATGAATAGCAACATCAAAAGTCACATTACTTTGATAGCTTTCACAATCTAATTTTACTTGTCCATACTTTTGAATTTTTCCATATGTAATTGTATTTGATTGTCCATTTGGCGCACCAAGTGATATAACATCTTCATTAACTGAAAGATTTTTAGAAGCAATATTTAGTTCTTTAACATTTGTTGAACCAGCAAAAAAATACAAGCAAGCTAAATCATATGTAGCATCTATACCAAACAATTTTGAATTTGGATTTTCATATAAATATCCCTTATAAGTATTACCTTGATAATCTTCAATCGTATATTCTTGATAGCTAGATGAAGGATTTTTAACTGCAACATGGCAATTTGTTATTGTGTAATATACACCTTGATTTTCATAAAAACAAAATCCCGAGCCTTGTCCTGTAATTACATCTTTTTCATTGCCAAAAAATGTTTTGTTATAGCATTTATTATATATCTTCACAATTCCTTTAATTAAATCTGTTGATATTTTATTTGTGATTGTTTTTGCATCTATTTCATATTTTGCATATAAGGTCAAATTATTATTTACGCTTTTTGAAAAATCATATTTCTCACTAAAATTATAATTTGTATACCATCCTACAAAATTATAATTTGTTTTTATCGGATCTTCAACCGCAGAAACAGTACTACCTTCCTTCACATCTACAACAGTATTTGGAGAATTGTTATTGTAAATAAATGTAACTCTATAGGTTTTACTAGAAAAATATTCACCATTGGTATTTGGGCCTATTATATCATTACTAAAGCATGACGAAAGTGTAAAAAGCATAAAAATAAGCAATATAAAGTTAAAAATCCTTTTAAGTTTCATTTTATCCCTCTATTCCTGCGAAATTAAAAAAGTTCTATTTATTCTTTTTAAAAAGCTTTCATGATTGTGATATGCCATCCTAATACTATTACCATCATAAAAAATTTCAATATTCTTAAAATTATTTACATTATATGATAAATGATCGATAGTTATAAAAACATCCTGTGGTTTTTCAGCATCAAGCTTTATTCTTCTATTTGAAGATAAAACAAGAGGGGATGAAAGCGTACGATAAGCATTTGAATTTATTCCAGCTATTTCTGTTAGCTGCATAATCTTAAGTGATGAATCAATCACACTTCCATGAAGTGATTTATTATAGGCAGTTGATCCTGATGGTGTTGAAATACAAAAACCAGTTCCTCTAAATTTTTCAAAATATTCATCATCAATAAAAACATCTAATATCAATGTTCTAGGTGGAGTTACAACTGTTATTTCATTAATTGCACTACCATAAATAACACCACCATCTGCATCATTAATCTTACAAGATAATAAATCAATCTTATCGACATTAAAGCTCTTATTATTTATATCATCTATTAATATTTCAATTTCATCAATAGAATAATTAGCAAAAAAGCCCAAATGTCCAGTATGAATTCCAAATATTATAGAATTTGGATAAGAGTGAGTTGCTTTTAAAATAGTACCATCTCCACCAATAGCTATAACATAGTTTGGGGTAACATCATCATAAATTAAATTAATTTTGGGTTTAATTTCATTTCCAATCTGATTTGATTTTTCATCATTTCTTGTAATTATACAATAACGCACAAATAAACACCTCAATTATAATTAATGTCTATACATATTTATTACAAAAGTATAAACATATTTTATCATAAGTCTTGATTTTTATCCATAAATATAAGATAATAATACTAAGTATTTTTAAGGTGAGAGATATGACAAATAATAAGGAAATTGAATTTAAAACATTTATAACTGAAGAAAAGTATTTAGAGCTACTAAAAGAATTTGAATTAGAAAATAATATTTTTTCTCAAACAAATTATTATTTTGACACTGAAGACACTAAGCTTATGAATGAAATGACTGTTTTAAGAATTCGTCAAAAGGGTAACAATTATAAGCTTACAAAGAAAACACGTGCTAATGTTGGGGCAGACGAAACACATCTTTTAATCAACAAGGAAAAGGCCCAAGACTGGTTAGCTAATGGTCTTGACGCTTCTATCATTGGTTTACCTTATTTTGTTAAAAACATTGCTGAACTAACAACATATAGAGCATCTACTCCATATAAAAATGGAACATTATTTTTAGATAAGAGTGAATATTATAATCATGTAGATTATGAAATTGAATATGAGGTTGATGATGTCAAGGAAGGTTTAAATGATTTTAAGCAATTCTTAGGATCTCATAATATTGATTATGTTGAATCAATTCGTAAAAGTAAAAGAGCATATGATTATAGAAATAAGTAAAAGGCCACAAATGTGACCTTTTATTTTTTTAGAAAAATACACAACAAACTATAAACGTTATGATTAACATGATTAAGAAAAAAATCCATAATATTCTTTGTGCTTCAATATAACTTATTTTTTGTTCCTTCTTTTTTTTAGATAAATACTCTTCTTTAAATCTATATTTTAAATTTAATCCCGTTCTGCCATTAATAAATAATAAAATAAGAAGCGTAGATATTATGCTTGATATTCCCATAATGTCTGTTCTATCAAAAATTAATACAAATGGTAATGGAAGTAAAAATGTTAAAATAAAATATACCGATAGAGCTATAATTAATTTTTTATTTCTTTCAATCATTTAACAATACACCTCTATAACCATAATTAATTTTGTTAAATTTTATATTTGAATCAGAATACTTTATATCATAATTTTCAACATATATAAAATCAATTTCATCATAAAAAGCATCAGAATATGTACTTTTAATAAATTGCTTATAAGTTGCTAAGGTAATTTCCAAGCATGATAAATTTTTAGAATAAAAAGTAATCATATCTTTAGAGTATTTATTAATCCCATCACTTTCATCAAAATACAAAGAAAAAACTTCTCCATTTAATTTTCTCATTCTAACACTATCATTTTCAAAATATAGAAAGCTCCTATATTGAACAACTGAAATAGATCCTACAAAATCAATTGAGGCAGCCTCAGTATATGATGTATTACTTTGGGCTAAAACAGTCTGTTCAAATGGATAATTTCCACTATCATTTAAATTAATCGAGTAACCATCATATGAAGATATGTAGCCATATGTGTAATTTTGACTACTAAGTTGTTTTGCTACATAATCAATAATAACTGCATTCTTAAAAAATGAAAAATCAATATAACCAACAATTTCATTTTCTTTTAAAAAACTATCATACTCATCAGACACATACAAATATATCTTATTATTACCTAAAAATCTTAATTCAATCTTTTCTTTATCATTGATAAAAGAGCATATTTTTAAATACAATTCTTTTAAATTTTCATTTATTTTTGGATTTAGTTTTGAAGCATCTAAATCTGTTGGTGCAGAAAATAATGCCTCATACATATCAACAATTGGTGATGTATAAATAAGATATGAACTGCTAGAAACCATTTTTAAGCTATCGTATAAATATTCATCAACTTCAATTTCTTCATTTGGATGATTGTTTATATAATATAAATTCTTTATATCTTGATATTCTTTATATTTGTTTAATAGCTTGTAGGAATATTCTATAGCTTTAGTATATTCTGCTGAAATCAATTTTTCTTCTGTTTTACTATCTAATTCATTTAGTCCTAAATTATAATAAAAAACAAAATCATCTGCACACGAATATTCACTCATAGGATTAGCATTAATTTCACTCCAACCACTATCTTTTTTATTTAACCCAATTATCATTCCTACAACTGATGCTATTATTACACAAAAAGAAAGTATAAATAAAATAATTCTAATTTTTATATTTTTCTCGTTTAATTCAATTTTTTCAACAGGCTTAAGCTTAGCATTTTTGTACTTCATAATCATCACCATTAAATTTTAAGCTTAGCATTTGCTAAGCTTTATGTTTTTAAAAAAAAGATATTATCAAGCATATCAACCAAAATACTATTATTACCCCTAGAACTATAAAACCATAAATAGTTCCCTTTTTAGTAGCTCTATAGCTTCTATAATATTTTAAATGTTTAAATATCAAGAAAGCAATAAGTCCTAAAACTGGCAAGAAAAAAGCTATGACAGTATACCACATACTTCCATAATCATGAATTGGTATACTAGCAAAATCATCAGATACCTTGACATCTTCATTACTAATATTAGAATTCATACTTTCTGGAATTGAGGCATTTTCTCCTTCTTCCAAAATTTTTATAGATTTTGGATGAATACCCGATTCTCTTATTTTTTTGTATTCATTAATTTCTTTATCATTACCGAAAACTAAATGACCATGACCTATATCAACTAGTTGTGGCTTATCAATGCTATAATCATGCATTGTCGGATCATATGTATACAAAACCTTACGTTTTTCCAAATTTGGATCAGGAATAGGAATTGCTGAAATCAATGACTTTGTATAAGGGTGTAAAGGAAAATCAAACAATTCCTCTGCATCTGCAATTTCAACAATATCACCTTTGTAAATAACACCTATTCTATCAGAAATAAATCTAACAATTGATAGATCATGAGCAATAAATAAGTATGTTAACCCTTTTTCACGTTGAAATTTTTTCAAAAGGTTTAATACCTGAGCACGAATTGAAACATCTAGCGCAGATATTGGCTCATCAGCAATAATTAATTCAGGTTCCATAACAAAGGCTCTTGCTAAACCAATTCTTTGACGTTGACCTCCTGATAATTCATGAGGATAACGTGTTAAATGTTCTGGAAGTAATCCTACCTCCTTAATCATGTTTTCCACTTTAGAATAACGTTCTGCTTCTGATTCATATAATTTAAAATTATATAATCCCTCTGAAATAATATATTCAACAGTTGCACGTTCATTTAATGAGGCAGCCGGATCTTGGAATACCATTTGAATATTTCTTATAACTTCTCTATCAGTCTTGTGGTTTAATTTACCTGAAATTTTAACACCTTTATAGTCTATCTCTCCACTAGAGCAATTATTAATTCTAATTATTGCACGACCTATAGTTGTTTTTCCTGAACCAGATTCTCCAACAAGAGAGAATGTTTCACCTTTATAAATATCAAATGTTGCATTTTTTACGGCCTTAACTGAATTATCACCCTTATTAAACGTAATGTCAACATTTTTTAATGATACAAGGATTTCCTTCCCAGTTGTAGGATCAATTGGTCCATGTTCTGGGAAAACACTTTTCTTTGAAGGTGTATCATCTTTTTTTATTTCATTATTTACTTCTTCATTCATAATTACACCTCCTAAATATTAAATGCTTTCATTAATTTTTCATGAATATCTTGAATAATCTCGGGCTTATTAATTTTTGGTGCTCTTGGATCTAGCAACCATGTTTTTGCATAATGAGTATCAGATACTTTAAACATTGGAGCATCCTTTATTGTATCTATTTTTAATACGTAAGGATTTCTTGGAGCAAACGGATCACCAATGATTTTATTATACAATGATGGTGGTGTACCTGCAATAGAATAAAGTTCTGTTCCTCTTTGTGCAAGTTGTGGTAAAGATGACAATAAAGCCCATGTATATGGATGACGTGGGTCATAAAAAATATCCTCACATGTTCCAAGCTCTACAATTTGCCCAGCATATAATACTGCTACACGATCAGCAACATTAGCAACAACACCTAGATCATGAGTAATAAAAACAATCGTATAATTAAATTCTTTTTGTAAATCTTTAATAAGCTTTAAAATTTGAGCTTGAATAGTAACATCTAGTGCTGTTGTAGGCTCATCACAAATTAAAATTTGGGGTTGGCAGGATAAAGCAATAGCAATAACAATACGTTGTCTCATACCACCAGAATATTGAAATGGATAATCATCAAAACGCTTTTCTGCATTTGTTATTCCAACTTTTTTCATCAACTCTATTGCTCTAATTCGGGCTTCTGCAATTGAACATTTCTGATGTTTTAAAATAATAGATGTTATTTGTTTACCAATAGTAATAATAGGATTTAACGATGTCATTGGGTCTTGAAAAACCGTTGCAACACGTGAACCACGAATCTGTTGCCAATCTTTTGTATATTTTATCTTTGATAAATCTAGATTACAATATCCATGAAACTTTTTTTCATTTTCATCAAGATATGCAACTCTAAAGGCAACTGTATCAAAAACTTGATTTAATAAATCTTCATTCGACAAATCAACACCAAACCTCATCGCCTTTTTTAAAGCTCTATTAAGCTTTATACACAATATGTTTCTTTGAAAATTACCATATCTTCCAATAGACAAACATACCTCTTTAGCAATTTTTTCATTACGTTTAATTGTATCTGATGAAATTTCCTGATTAATTTCTTGCCTATATTTACTTTTTAATTCATTAATTTTAATGTTATATTCATTTAAATATTCTGCGTTTGCTTTTAAGTCTTTTTTATGTTGCTTAATTAAAATCTTCTTTTTATCTTCAAGTTCTTTTATTTGATATGATAACTTTTTAAGTTTATCATTACATTCGTTAATTTTATCCTTTTCTTTTTTAGTATCTAACGTTTGTTTAAGATTAAAGGTTTCAACGTACTCATAATTTAAATTATAAATTTCTTCATCAATTACTTCGTGTTCATTTTTACTCAAATCCATTTTAGCTTTTTTGTCATTTTTCAATGCTAATATTTCTTTGTATGTAATTGCTCCAAATTCTAATTTTGAGTTTTTGTTTAACTCTTTTAAAACTGTACTGTATATTTTATTTGTAAAAAATGTTTTTTTAACTACTGTATCTTGAAGTTCATCATCATTTAAAATAATGCTTCCTGAATCAATATAACCATTAGAATCAAGCATACCAGCAAATGTTTTAGTTAATACAGATTTTCCTGAACCTGATTCACCAACAATAGCAATTGATTCATTTTCATAAATATCTAGCGATACACCTCTTATGGCTGTTAATGTTCTGCCACGTACATGGAATTTAACAACAACATTTTTTAAAGACAATAATATTTTTTTATTTTCCATGATATCACCTCTACATATGCGTTCTTGGATCGCTTGCATCACCTAAGTTTTGGCCTACAATATATAAAACAATTGTTACAAATGAAGCAATACCTACTGGAGCCCAAAATTCCCATGGAAATACTGAAAATGCACCATTGGCATCACTTATCATTTTACCAAGTGATGGAGTTTCTGCCGACAAACCAATTCCTATATATGATAGAAACACCTCATATGATATGTAAGATGGAATCTCAGTCGCAGCAAGAGTCACAATGACAGATGTTAGAAATGGTAAAATATTTTTTGTACAAATTCTTGTTATTGGAGTACCTAAACACTTAGATGCAAGATTATATTCTCTATCACGAATAATAATAACCTGAGTACGAATAAAATAAGCTATGCTTAACCATCCTGTTATAGTTAATGCAGCTACAAATGGCCAAAATCCTGACCCAACAATGAAAACAAAAACTGAAACAAATAAAATGTATGGAACATTTGCAACTATATTGTAAACTTCCTGCATAATCACATCAACTTTTTTTGAAAATCCCCATACTGCACCAACAACAATTCCAATCGTTAAATTTATAAAAGCACATACAAAGGCTAGTGATAATGAAGTTTTAGCAGCATACCATGTGCTATCAAAAATAGATTGTCCAGATGAACCTGTTCCTAGTATCCAATGAAAACTAAAGCCAAGCTTATTAATTGCAGCAGAAGGTGATAAATGTTGATTTGAGGTATCACCTAAATTCGCAAAAGGATCATAATTTACAATCAAAGGATAAATAAAAGCCAAAATTAAAATAATTCCAAGAGAAATTAAAACAATCCAATTAATTTTCTTTTTAAAAAACACTCTTGCAACAGACTTCCAATAAGAGTATCTTGGGGCTGTTATTTTTTCTGAGTTTATTTGTGAAGAATCAATTCTTGAAAATAATTCTTCATCTGTAAAATCTTCAATTTTTTCTTCCATTACTCTTACCTTCCTTTCGTTGTAAATGAAATTCTTGGATCTACAATTGCCATTAGTATATCACCAAGAATTAATGAAACAACTGATAACATAGCATAGAACGCTGTTAATCCTACAATAACACCATTATCATGTTTATTTATAGCTGTAGTTAATAATTTACCTGTACCAGGAACAGCATAAACTGATTCAGTAATAATTGCACCAGTTATACATCCTAAAACACTTGCAGGAATACCATGTACTAATGGTATTGCAGCATTTTTTAAAATATGCTGAGAAAAAATTTCTCCTTCTGATAATCCACCTGAACGAGCAAATTTTACATAATCAGAGTTTATTTGATCAATCATATATCTACGCAACCATTTCATGATACCTGCTATGGCAGGTAAAGCCAACGAAATTATTGGTAATATATAATACACCACTCCACCATTTTGCCTAAAATTAGTAGGAAGTTTAAACAAACTATTACCAATTGCAGAGAACATAAATATATATGCTAAAGATGGAACGGCCATAATAAACACTAAATATATTGTACCAATTTTATCTGCAAGCTTATCCTTTCTTCTTGCCATTAATATTCCAAGTGGAACACCTAATAAATAAGTCAATATTGTGGCAATAATACCAATTAAAAATGAGTAGCCAATCATTGATCTTCCACTATTAACTGGATCACATGAGGTATAATTATCACCAAATAATTCTAAATTCTCGTTTGTCACTGAGTATGAATATCTAGCAGAATGTAAATCTAAATATGTAGTAGCAACTTTACCTGAATAAAATGTTTTTTCTTCCGAAATAACTTCACCCTGTTTAGATGTCATAACCTTAACAAGATCTGAATTTTGATACATTGAATACGATTTTCCGATATGAAATGACACCAAATTTTGATGAACAAATGGAAACTTAGAATCAAAATATAGTAAGTATTTGTGTTCAGTACCATTTCCAATAATTGCTGGTGAAAACTTTCCTCCTGCTAATGGATCAAAAAATGTAAAAGTAATTCCTCTATTTTCAATATCATCAGTAACATAATTAATTGAATCAATTGTAATAACCCCTTTAAAAAAATCCCACAAACGAGTTAATAAATTTAAATCACGATATGCAAATAATTGCTGCATATTCGCTGGGGTTTGAATACCTGTTGATGTAGTTTTTCCATTAAGTCTTTCTACTGTATATCCTTTTGACTCATAATAATTTGTGAATTTTTCAACATATTCAGCTACAATTTCTGTATCATCCCTAGCTGTTAGTCCTAAATTCATTGCTAATTTAGCTTCATCATCAGTAATTTTTCCTTCAGCTTTTAGTTCATTAACATAATCATTATATTGTGTGAACTCAACATATCCATATTTTTGCCATTGCTGATATTCATATACAATTCTTTGATTACCCGATTTTTTTGAATAAGCAGGATCATTTGAAAAAATGCTTCCTCTATCTAATAGTGAGAAAATCAAAATCATAACAATTGCAACAACAATTATGATTGAAAACAAACCATGAAGCAATCGTTTTAATAGGTATTTTCCCATAAATTTCACTCCTTTTTTTAGTGCTTAAGAGGATGAGTAAAAAACTCATCCCCCTAAACTATAATACTTTTAATAATTTTACCATAAACCAATTGTTTTAGTCATGTATCCAGCACCTTCACTTAAGAAAGTATCAAGATATGTTGATGGATCACCATAATCAGGACCCCAACCAGAGCCGTAGAACACATCATAATTAGCTGCTGCACCATCAGCTGCACGATAACCACATGAATAATAGTCATCTGTTGTACTTGCTGGAATTAAATTAACTTGAACATAATCTCCAAGAGCATCCTCAATTGATTTTTTATATGCGTTAGCTTGATTTGTTTGAATTGTTGAAGCCTCATAATAATTAACATCAATGACAACCTTATTTTTGCTATCAATTGTAACACCATCAGTTTTTAATTCTTCAATTGCATCTGCCATTGCTTTTTTAGCATTTTCAACATTATACCAACCATCTGTACTATCATGTAAATCAGCCTTAACACCTAATGCAGTTAACTGATCTTGCATTATTTGGCCATATGCTGTACCTGCTTGATATGTCTTACTTGTTCCATCAGCAAGCTGTGTTGTAACTTCCTTTGTTGTTGATACAAAATCCCAAGGAGTGTATGAATTTCTTAGAGAGTTAAGCTTTAATTCATCGCCGACAGACTGACCATTCCAAGTTGCCTTATCAAATGCATAGTTTAATGCTAAACGGAACTTTTGATTCTGCATAGCCTTATTTGTCAATTTAGCATTATCAACAGATTGAGCTGATTCACAAGAACCATTTGATAATACAAATGTTTGACGATTTAAATTATATGCAGCAAAATAAGTCGTTGATTGAGTATCTGATACAAAGGCATAATCATTAAATAAACCATCATTTTTTGATTGCTCAATTGCAGCTGTATTTAAACCTACACCAGATAATGTTCCATCTTTAAACGCATTGTATCCTTTCAATTGATTTTGACCATCATTAAACATCCAAGTAATTTCATTAATTTGAGTATTTGTATCCCAATAATTTTCAACCTTTTTAAATGTTAAATTACCCTTATCAGCATATTCAGCCACATAATAAGCACCACTTGATAATACATCACTCTTTGTCTTACCATAAGTATATGATTCTGCAGCTGATGCCTCAGCAAACTCCTTAATACCTAGTCTACCACCTTTTGACTCAAAATATTCCTTATTTAATGGTTGATAAATATTATAACTTAAATATGTCAAGAAATATGAGCAATCATTACACAATGTATATCTAACTGTATTATTATCAATTGCCTTAACACCAACATCATTAAAATCTGTCGTTGTACCATTTAAGTATTCATCTGCACCTTCAATTACACCTTGAACCAAATATTCCAAACCACCACTGGCATCTAGCATATGTTGAAATCCTGTTACAAAGTCTTGTGCTGTAATTTTATAAGATGTAGCCTTTCCTGTTGAATTATCTGCCCAGTACATATTGTCACGAATTTTAAAATCATAGACAACTTTGCCACCAACAGTTTTCTTTTCCCATGACTCTGCCAAAGCACCAACAATACGATTTGCACCATCATATTCAATCAATCCATCATTAAAGTTTGTTGTAACCTCAGTATCTGCAGTCAATGATGTTGCAAGTGCATCAAATGTTTTTGCACCTTCAATATATTGATATTGGTACTTATCACTAAAAGTATACCCCTTACTATTCAAATAATTTTTAGCATATGAAACAGGATCATATGACGAATCGCCCTTTTTTTCATTCCAATCAGCTAATAATTTTTCTCTATCAGTTTTTTTGATAGCTTCATTAGTAACAACAAGAGTTTTATATCTATATTCATCAGAACCCCACATTGCATATGGAGCTGTACGTGGCGCTACCTTAGTAATCGCATAATTTCCACCTCTTGTTGATGTAGGTAAAAATACTGATTGTTTCAATAATTCAGCCTCAGCCTTTGCCATAGCTACATATCTTTCACTATCATCAGCTATTTTTTTAGCCTCTAAATATTGAGAATTAAACCCTCCTAGCTGTTCAGTGAAAATATCCAAATCATTTTCAGCGGATGCACCAGTCTCCTTTACATATTTTGCATTCTTTTGAGAAGGTGTCTCCTTAGAACAAGCAGCTAAGCTAAGTGTTGCTGCCACTGCTAAAGCAGCAATTCCATATTTTTTCATTTTCATAATAAATCACTCCTTCTAATTTTTGTAAATACATTATAATACTATTTATTCGTTAAAACAAGTGTTTTTATGAATTTTTTTTATTTTTTCCAATTTTTACCAAAAGTATATGCAATTTTTATGTCGATTTTTGAATTTTTGTTTTTATTGAAGTAAAGTTTGTTATACATTTTTAAATTTTTAAACAAAAAAGATATATTCTACCGAATAAAGTTCATATCAATGAAAATGTTTACATTGACATAATTTCAGTAGAATATATCTTTTTTAATCAATTATTGCTTTAGTTAAGCCATTTTCTATATTTTTACAAACACTTACAAGCATCTTATCTATAATATCTAAAAGCTCTAAATATTCTTCTACAAAAGGATAATCAATTAATTTTTTATACAATTCATTATACTCATTCAAATATAAATTATATTGATTTATCTGATTATACTCTTTAGCATTAACTAATTGTTTTTGTTTTAATTTTAATTTATTAAATAAAAGCTTAATATCACTATTCTTATCTATAAAGCCTTCAAGCTCATGAATTCTTTTAACCTCTTCTAAATTTTTAAATTCATCTATAAGAATATTACTTCTGTCATTCACAAAGTTCACCAATCATAAACCAAGTTTTAGCCTCTGTGACCTTAACCTTAACTGTTTTTCCAATCAATGATTTATCATTTGATTTAAAGTGAGTAAGTTTTAAATTTGGAGTATATCCACACATCATTCCTTCTCCATTCTTACTTTCACCATCAACTAATACCTCAACAACCTTATTTAAGAATCTTTCATGCCCCTTTTTATAGCCTTCATTAATAATTTCATTCAATCTATTTAATCTATCATGCTTTTCTTCCATAGAAACATGATCCTCCATCTTAGCTGCAGGTGTTCCTTCACGTGGAGAATAAATAAATGTATAGGCTCCTTCATAGCCAACATTTTTACAAAGCTTTAGCGTATTTTGAAATTCCTCCTCTGTCTCATTAGGGAATCCAACAATAATATCAGTTGTTATAGAAATATCAGGAACAAGCTCCTTTAATCGATTAATTTTAGTCATATATTCATCGTATGTATATTTACGATTCATAATTTTTAAAATATGATCATCACCAGATTGAACAGGTAAATGAAGATGTGGCATAACTGATTTGCAGTCACGCATTGCAAGCATAGTTTTTTCATCTAAATCCCTTGGATGAGATGTTGTATATCTTATACGTTCAATACCAGTTTTATCTAAATCATATAGTAAATCACCAAATGTATAATCACTACCTAAATCCTTACCATAAGCATTAACATTTTGGCCTAAAAGAGTTACTTCCTTATAACCTTCTGCAACAAGTTCTTTAACCTCACTTATTATATCCTCTTTTTTTCTAGATCTTTCTCTTCCTCTAGTATATGGAACAATACAATAAGTACAGAACTCATCACAACCAAACATTATATTTACCCAAGCCTTATGATGAGATGCTCTTACCTTAGGAGCATCCTCTAAAATAGTACCCTCGTTTGATAAGACTTCAACAACCTTAGCCTTAGTTAAATAGGCTTGGTAAATAAGCTCTGGTAAGTGATCTCTATTATGAGTACCAAATACAATATCAATAAAATCATATGACTCAAGAATTTTATTAGTTGCATTCTCTTCTTGTGGCATACATCCACAAATACCAACAATCATATCAGGATTTTCTCTTTTTCTACCCTTTAGTTGGCCTAAAACACCCCAAATTCTTTGTTCAGCATTCTCACGAATTGCACAGGTATTTAGCAAAACAACATCTGAATTCATCGGATCATCAGATAATCTATATCCGACACCCTCTAAAATACCACTCATTACCTCACTATCAGCTTCATTACCCTGACATCCATATGTAAAAATATAATATGTTTTACCTTTTCCAAGATTTGCATATTTATCTGCCATTTTATAACGAATAGTTTCAACATTAAAATTTTTTCTTAATTTAGCATCCTTTAATGAAGGAAGTGCTATTTTTATATTTTTCATTTACATCACCTATGTTATTATACAATATCATATTTATTATTGCAAAGATAACAATATTTTTTTCAAAAGAAATATAGATAATTATTTACAACTAGCCTGTTGAAAAATACCTTTTAATATAATGTAATTAAAACGAATAAATTATAACTTCAAAAATATTCTCTAAGACAAATCAAAAAACTTGCTTTAAAATTTACCCATGCATTGATTTGCACTTATAAAATGAAAAAAAATAAGCGCTGACAATTTTTATACCTCTTTCTTTAAATTTTTTTCCATATTACATAGAGATACTCTCCTCTATGCATTTTATTTAATTTTAAACGTTCTTCTTGTGTAAGCATATATAAATACGAATTTCCACTTACACTCCCAACAACTGTTTTAGGTTTGAAATCAATTATATTTCTATTTGCTTGAAAACTTAAGCCAACACATTCATAACCTTCTCTATATGGAACATTTATACACCCAATATTATCTATTAAAATAGAATCTACATAAGGAATGTCACCCTCATAAGAAAAATTTGTTGTAACAACAAGACATTTATAACACCATTCATGATTCCAACTAGAAGGGCTATTTTCTGTATCAATATATATGTCAGTTACTTGAGGTGATTTAGAATCTTCTGGTCCTATACATCTATCAACATATTCAACCTCATGTGGTAGATAAATACTAAGCTGTAAACTATATGTATTAAAAGCATAGCTTCCAATATATTTTACTGTTTTTGGAATTCTAACCTCAGTTAAATTTTCACATCCCGCAAATGCACTATATTCTATTCTTTCTAATCCTACAGGAAGTATGATTTCATTAAATTTGCAATTAAAAAAAGCTAATTCTTTAATATTTTTAATATAGCCTGGAATTACACTGTTACTATTTCCCTTAACTATTGATAACGTTTCTTTTTCTATTAAACAATTACAATCAGAACTATATACCGGGTTTTTGCTTGATACCTCAATACTTGAAAAATCCACACCCGTGAATGAAGCACAAGCGATATAACTAGAATGAAGCTTTGTCAAAGTACTTGGTATATAAATTGAAGTTAGGGATTCACACCAACTAAATGCATCCGTCTCCAACTCCTCAATTCCTTCATTTAATATTATATTTTCCAGCTCATTACATGAAGAAAATGCAAATCTTTCTATCAGCTTAACATTTGATGGAATTTCAATATTCTTAACTGAACGTAAATAGAAAGCATATTTGCCTATTGTAGATACATATGATGGAATTGTTGAGTTATAATCTCCTAACAATAAAGTCGTTTTATCTTTATTTACATAGCAATTATTTTCTTCATCATAAATTATGTTTTCGTTACCATTTAGTTCAATTTTAACTAGCTTATCTCCAAATTTTGGAAGCTCACCTTGATAATTTGAAGGAAATTCTATATATTCAAGACTAGTACATTGAATTAAGTTTAGAGCAGATGAAGTTCTCCCCCATATTATTGAATCAGGTATAATTATTTCCCTCAATGAAGTGCATCCTTTAAAAGCCGAACCGCCAATTGATTCTACATAGTTAAATCTTTCAAGCTTCACAAGTGATGTACAATTTTCAAATAATCCAACATCTATGGTATCTAAAAATTTGGGGAGCTTACATCTTGTCATTTTTTCACAATTTTTAAATGCGCACCTTCCAATAGTATCTATTACATCAGGCAAGATTATACCTGTCATAGCCTTACAATCCTTAAATGCATTTGCTAATAAGGTAGTGACCGGCTTATCATTAACATTGCTTGGTACTATTACCTTTCCTTTAACAAGCGATGGATCATAAACACCAAATATTATTTCCGTTTCATCACTATTATACTTAGTAGCTAAGCCTTGTGGTATTTCAAGGTCATATTCTAAAATATTAGATTTTTCTAACTCTTCCTGCTCATTTACTGCAGAAACAGTTATTTCATAATTTCCATAATGATTTAGAAGCATGAAACAATCTAATTGATTTGTTTCAGCTTCATAATCATCATCATTAATATGAACTATATATTTAGAAGCATTTTCCACCTTATTCCAAGATAATATCTCACACTCATCTAAAACAAGATTCATAGATGTTTTTGTTATGTCAGTGGTATTACTATTTGTAGCATTATCCTTATCTTTACAACCAGATAACACAAAACAGATAAAAATTAAAACAAACAATAATTTTTTCCTCAAATTAAACCTCCAAAAATACTTCTTATAGTTCAACGTTTTTTTATAAAATTAATTTTCTTCACTATAATCAAATATAAATGTTGCGTTAGTATTTGACCAATATCCATAATAGTTTGAATATGAGCATGCCTCGCCCCATGAGCCAGTAATATCATAGATTGAATCCTTAGTACATACAATTTGATCACTAGTCCAATTACCAAATAAAGATTTTTCTGCAGAAGACATTTGTGTTAAACTACATCCTTCAGGAATTAATAATTTCTTTATAGATGTACAATTATAGAAAGATCCATAATAAATCTTTGTAAGTGTACTTGGAAGATTAATTTTTGATAATTTAGAATCATTATAGAAAGACATATAACTAATTTCATTTAAGCCTTCGTGTAAAATAACCTCTGTTAGATTCTCACAATCTTGGAACATATAACCATTTATACTTAAAACTGTTGATGGTATTTCAATACTTTCAAGTGAAGAACAGCCTAGGAACATTGAGTTTCCCGTTACAGTCATACCTTCATGTAAAATAACATTCTTAAGCTTAGTACAATTTTTAAATACATTACTACTAATACTTGTTATAGTTCCTGGTAATTCTACAGAAACAAGATTTTGACATTCAGCGAATACTGATGAACCCAATTTTGTTACACTACTAAATTTAATAGAAGTTAAACCACTATTTGCAAATGCACTTGAATCAATAGTTACAACAGAATCAGGAACGATAATGTTTGCTAATTCTGAACAACCAGAAAATGCATAAGTAGGAATAATTGTACAATCACTTGGTAAAACAACACTATTTAATTTTGTACAATTCATAAACATATAAGTTGATGTATCAAATTTTTCGCTTGCACTTTGTGGCAATACAATTGTTTCTAATGAAGAACAATTTGCAAACATATATGAAGCTAACATAGAGTAGCCCTCACCAAATTCAACACTTGTAAGAGAAATACATCCATTAAATAAACCTCCACTAGCGCTTGATGTGGCCAATGATGTAATTGTTCCTGGAAGATATACTCTTTCAATATTCTTACAATCTTTAAATACACCATTACCTAATGTAGTTAAACCCTCAGGTAAAATAACTTCAGTTAAAGCAGTATTTTCAAATGCAAATGCATTAATTTCTTCAAGAGAGCTTGGGAAATTAATTTTATTAAGCTTTAAGCATTCATTAAAGGCATATGAACCAATTTTAGTTAATGTTTCAGGCAATACAACCTCTTCAAGATCTCCACAATTTTGGAATGCATATGATGAAATGGCAGTAACAGATGAAGGAATAATAATCTTTCTTAATCCTTTAACACCCGTAAATACATATGTATCAAATGAAACAATATCTGATGAAATTTCATATTCATCACTATTTAAGTTAAATATTGTAATCAATTCGCCAGTGTTTGTTGCAATCGCATTATTCTTTGCAACAAAGAATTCTGCATTATTTGTAACTGATAAATTTTTACAACCATTAAACGCAGCGCCATTAATTGTTGAAACCTTTGCTGGAATTGTAATAGATGCAAGTCCAGAATCCATAAAACAACCAATATCTAGCTTTGTAACTGTCTCCGGTAAAGAAATAGTTTTTAATGCTGTACAGTCTCTAAATGCATAAGAACCAATTGTTGTTGCAGCCTTAAGTGTAACACTAGATAATGATGTACATCCATCAAAGGCATAATTACTAACAGTAGTAACATTTGGAATATTAATAGACTTTAAAGAACTACATTTCTGGAATGCGTATGTATTTAATGTTTTTAATGAGTTAGCTGTAATTGCAGCAGTCAAATCAATATTTTCTAATAATGAGCAACCATTAAAGGCATATGAACCAATAGAAGTAATTTTACCTTTTACAACTACATTTTTTAGCATACTACAATTTCTAGCAAAATAACTTGGAATTTGAGTAACACTTGATGGAATTTCAATACTTTCAAGTGATGTACAACCATCAAATAAATAAGTACTTAATCCTGATGATGCAAGACTAGTTGGTAAAACAACATTAGTTAAAGATGTACATTTTTGGAACATATAAGATCCTGTTTTAGTACTCTTTGCATTAATTGTAACATCAGTTAATGAACTACATTCAGCAAATAAATATGTACCACAAGTTTTAATAGCGCCTTTTATTTCTGCTTTTGTTAATGACGTACAGCCTTTAAATACTTTATTTCCTAAAATAGTTACACTAGAAGGGATTGTAATTTCAGTTAATGCAGTACAATTTTCAAACACAGAGCCATAAATTGTTGTTAAAGATTCTGGCAATGTAACACTTACTAAAGAATTACAATCTGCAAAAACAGAGCCAGTTGTAGTAGTTGTTCCTAATTTTTTAACAGAAGCTGGAATAACAATTTCTGTTAAACCTGAAGCTTGGAATGCATAATTACCAATAGTAGTTACACTACTAGGTAATACTACATTATTTAATGAGCTACAATTTCTAAATACATATGTTCCAAAAGATGTAAGCTTGTCAACATCAGCAAAATCTACATTTAAAAGTGATGTACAACCATCAAACGCATAATTACCAATACTTGTAACATTAGGGATTTTGATAGTCTTTAATGAAGTACACTTTTCCATGAAATCATTTGGCAATGAAGTAAGACTACTAGGCAATGTAATTGTCTGTAAAGCTGTACAATTTGAGAACATTCCCTGACCTAATGTTGTTAAATTATCAGGTAATGTAACGCTAGTTAATGCATAGCATCTTCTAAAAATATAGTTTTTAAATGTTGTTATAGTATTAGGAATTACAACACTTGTTAAACTCAAACAATCTTCAAAAGATTCTTGACCTAAAGTCGTTAATCCTTCATTAAAATTAACACTTGTAAGTCCAGATCCACTAAAGCCATATTGTCCAATTTCTACAAGTGAATCAGGGAAGGTTACTTCTTGTAACGCCCTTGTTTGAGCAAAAGCACTCTTTCCAATTGTTTTTAGATTTTTTGGGAATTTAACAGTATTTAAAGATGTACAACCAATAAAAGTACCTTCATTAATTTCTGTTATACTATTAGGCAATGTAATTGATTTTAATTTATTACAATTATAAAATGCATAGTTGCCAATTTCAGTTATAACACTACCCTCTGCAAAAACAACCTCTTCTACACCAATACAATTTTGGAAGGCATATTCTCCAATTGTCTTTAAAGTTTTTGGGAATTTTAAAGTCTTGATGTCTGTTTGTCCTGCAAAAGCATATGATCCAATTTCTTCAATACCATCAGGAATTGAAATATTTTCTACTCGACCATAAATATACTGAATGGCAGTACTATTTATATTATAAATTATTGGTGCAGTTTCATCAGTTTTAAAATTTTCACTATTTTCAGAAATAGTTATTTTAGTCAATCCTGGGCATTTAATAAACAATTTATCAATACTTACAATTGCCTCAGATAAATATACTTCACTTAAATTCTTAGAGCCTTCAAATAAATTAACATTAGTAGCATTACCAATTGTCAATTTATTAATACCACCCTTTTCATCCTTACCACAATAAGGGAATTCAAACTTCTCTAATCCAGTATTTGCGAAAGCTTTATAACCAATTGTCTTTAAACTACAGCCTTCTTCTGTTTTTCCATTTTCAAATTCAACATTCTTTAAATTTGCACAACCAGAAAATGCTTGATAGCCAATTTCAACAACAGTCTTAGGAATAGTAATACTTGAAATAGCTGTAGATGCAAAAGCACTATAGCCTATTGTCTCTAAAACAGAATTTTCTTCAAATGTTACGCTTGTTAATTTCTTCAAATTATTAAATACGCCATTACCAAGACTCTTAACTGTAGCTGGTATTACAATAGATTCCATATTTGCACAACTAGAGAATACATAATTACCCAATTTTATTGTATTATTTGGAATACTAATATTAACAATGCTAGTATAAGAAAAGCAATAATCATCAAGTGTTAACTCACTAAATTCTCCACTAAACTCTACATTACTTAAATTTTTACTATAATAGAATGCATTTTTACCAATGTAATTTACATTAGAAGGAATAACAATTGATTCTAATGCAGAACTATAATCTGATGAATATGATGAACTATAGTATGCTGCAAAAGCATAATTACCAATTTTCTTAGTTCTTTGTGGTAATACCAAAGATTTAACCTTGTGATTATTATATAAGAAGCCCTGATATTGACTATAACCTGAGCCAGATGATTTATATCCATCAGCAAACTCTAAATCTTCTGTTCCGCCTTCTTCAAACTCGATGCTTTCAATATTTTTACAATAATTAAAGGCTCTATCCATAATTAATGTGACAGTTTTAGGAATAACAATTGATGTTAATGATTCACACTGATAAAAACAATTTTGAGGGATTGTCTTTAATCCTTGTGGTAATTCAATAGATTGTAATTGCTTACAAGAATAGAATGTGTAATTTCCAAATACAATTTCCTTTTCTCCATTTCCTGCGAATTTAATTGAAGTTACTTGGCTATCATTCATTATTTGATCACCAATTTGAATTAAATCTTTAGGGAACACAACCTCACCTGAAATACCTGCAGGTAATACAATTAGAGAAAGTCCTAAAAATTCATTAGCTGAATTATCACTATTTCCATATATTTTTTTATATAAAATACCATCAACAGTCACATAATTAGTGTTTTCTTCACTAATATAAATGTTTTTCAATTCACTACAGCCTTGGAAAGCATGAGTTCTAGTTAATGATTCATAAGATAGCTTTGACTCACCTAATGCAATTAAATTTTTAGGAAGATTAATTGTTTCCAATTTTGAATTATATCTAAATGCAAATTCTCCAATTGTTTGAACGCTATCTGGAATTGTAAGTGAAACAATTGATTTACAACTTGTAAAAGCAGAATCACCAATTGAAACTAATCTATTTGGTAATACAACATTTGTTAAATTTGAACAACTAGCAAATGCTTCATTTCCAATAACAAGCTCTTCTTCTCCACCATCTACAAATGTTATTGATGTAAGCTTTGAACAAGATTTAAATGCACCTTCACCAATAGATTTAAGACTACTAGGGAATGTAATTGATGTTATACCTGGTTTTGATTGGAATACTCTTGCACCAATCTCTACAATTGTACTAGGTAAATCATAATCTCCTTCCCTATCAGTTGGATAATATACTACCTTTGTTACAGCACTATTATATAAAACACCATCAACTGATTTATAATACTCATTTCCTTCTTCTACAGTAACATCTTCAAGCTTTGTACCAAATACACCTGTAATCTCGAATTCTTGAACTGTTTTTGAAAGAGTTAAATGTTTAACATAAAATACAGGTGATGTAGCTGTAGTACCAAAAGCATTATTATCAAAAACAATTTCTCGAACTGAATTTAAATGTACAGTTTCAAGTTTACTTGTTCCTCCAAAAGCGTTAACCTCAAGTGTTTTTAAATTTTCTGGTAAAGTTAACTCAGTTAATGATGAACAACCATAAAATGCTCCTGTAGATATAATTAAATCTTGATCAGTAGAAGTTCCCTTAAATACAAGCTCTTCAAGCTTTGAACAAGACTTAAAAGCTTCTTTATCAATAATTGTAACATTTGAACCAATAGTAACTTTAGTTAATTTATTACAACCCATAAATGCATGGTACTTAATTGCTTTTACACTATTACCAACCTCATATTCTCCAGTTTTTCCAACAGGACAATAAAGCAATTCAGAACCATTAAGCGTTAAAACAACACCATTTTCTGATTTGTATTTTTTATTTGGATGATTTCCAAAAATATTAATTTCTTCAAGATAATTACATGATTGAATAATATCCGAATCAAAATTACTAAGTCTAGCTGGCAAATCCAATCTAACTAATTTACTATTAGAATAAAATGCCTTACTAGCTATATTTAATTCATTTTCCTCGTTAGCATCTTCTTCAGAAAGGAATGTGAATGTAACTTTTTCTAGTTTTGCGCAACCTGAGAATGCTTGAGTATCAATCTGAGTAACACTATAAGGAACAACTATTTCAGTTAAACTATCACAATCTTTAAATGCCATTTGTGGAATTGTAGTTACCTTATCTGGAATTGTATATATACCAGTTCTTGTATAGTAAGGGAAATAGGCTAATTCCACACCATTATAATCATTATTGTAAATTAAAACACCATCAATTGAAAAATATTTGATATCCTCTTCCTTAACTTCACCAGTAGTATAAATGTTTACACTTTGAAGGCTTCTACAGCTCTTAAAACAATTTTGAGAAGCTGTTGGGCCCTCTTTTCCTACCTCAATATTTTTAATTGTATCAGGAATATTAATAACAACTAAATTTGTACAATCAGCAAAAGCAGCAGTTTCAATTGTTGTAATATATTTATCATTATATTTAACAGGAATTGTAATTTCTTTAATATTTTTACTTAAATTAGAATCAGTAAGTGCAAATCCTTTTTTAATAGAATATGCTTCGCCATTATCAATCAATTCATATTCAAATACATCAGCATAGCACGCATATAAAGTAATATTCTTATAATCATTCCAAGAATTAAGAGATAATCCATTTTCATCAGAATATTTAATTCCTTGTCCATTAAGCTCTGAATACCATCCCATAAACACTTTATAGTTATCAGAATTTTTTGGTACTGGCAATTCAAATTTTGTTCCAAATAGTACCTGTGCGCTTGTCTTATCTCCTTCACCATAAATTCCATACTCAAGGCTAATAGAATAAGATTTAGGAGTCCATCCAGCATAAATAGTTACATCTTCTTTAAAATCATAAATTGATGAATTAAATTCATTTGTTGTAATATTTCCTTTTTCTTTAAACCAACCAGTAAATGTATAACCAGGGTATTCAATAGAAGGTAAGTCAATTACATTACCATATTCATATGAAACATTATCAAGTTCCTTATCATCAATATTTGTTTCAAAATACATATTGAAAACATCATTTTCATATTTAAATAGCTTACTTTCATCATAAGATTCATCACTAGAACAAGCTGCAACCTTATAAGTATGATGTCCTGTTGAAAGTTTTAATTTACAGCTATTAGTGTTAACAAAATATTTATCAGTATCATCAACTATAACAACATATTTTGTTACACCAAGAATAGGATTCCAAGACAATTCCCCTTCATTAAATACTAAATAATTAATTAAAGAATTGTTAAACTCAACAATATTTGAATAATAAGAGTTATTTGAAGTATCTTCAGCAACAGCTTGAATTTTAACCTTTAAATTAGAAATTTGTTTTTCCTCTTCAGTTAATTCATAGAAATTATCAGTAACAAATTTAGGCTCACCATCATTAATTACAACATAATAGCCCTTTGCATTTTTAACATTTGACCATGAAATCTTATAGCCATCCTCAACAAGACTAATATTTCCTGGTGTAGATAAAGTAGTTTTTGTCTCAGTTCCAGTTGATGAATTTGCATAATAACCATCTGAATAACCAGAAACTGTATAATTAATGCTTCCTGTAAATTCTGCTAAGGAGAATGAAGTATCTGTTACATAATAATTAAAGGTATCATCTTCTGTAACAACAGTAACCTTATATTTTGAAGCATTGTCAATTTTACTCCATTTAATTGTTTCAGTTGATTTATCATATGTTAACTGTGGAGCATCAAGTACTCTTGTCAAGATATAAGTTGCCTTTGATTGAATGTATCCCTCAGCCTCAGCATAAAGTGTAAACTTTATACCATTTGCAGACATAGGAATTTTTTCAAAATCATATTCATACACATCACCTAAGCTTGTAGGTTTAACATTATAATACTCATTACCGCAATCAACTTCAATTGTATAATTTGTTGCATCAAAAGCCTTATTCCATGATAATTTAAAATCATCTACATATAAATTAACAACAGGCAATTTCTTATTAGCAAAATAAGCTTTTCCTGTATAATTACCACATGTAACTTCAACTAAATAATCACCAGCTGGCAATGATGCAAAATCAAAGCTTTGTTCAACAGTTGATATTTTTTTAGAGAAAATAGGATCGTTAGAATCACCATCTAGATTCTTAATATTAATAGAATAATCCTTCATTAATCCTAAAGAATTCCAAGATATTTTTGATGAATTAACAGATACTTTAGGTGCTTGATCCTCATATATTGCAAATAAAGTTGTGTTTTGATTTAACTCCATTGATTCATCATACTTATATGTCAATCTATTAGAATCATTATAATCAGATACCCACCAACCTAAAAACTTTTTACCTTCTACAGAAACATTAGGTAAATTTACTACTTTCTTTTCATAGGTCACTACTGATTCAAACTTTAATTCTTCAACATTAGATTCAAAATTAACAGTAAATTCTTCTCTAGGATTAGTATTTTCTTTAAACAATGCATAAATTGTCGTATTGGATGTAACTTCTGAATTAAAGTCATATTTTTGCTTATAATCAGCATCCTTATACCAACCTAAAAATACATATCCATTTTTTGTTGGATTTGAATTTGGAGCTGTTACTTTAAAACCATTTTTGATTGTAGCATTAGATACTACAGAACCACCATCAGTATTAAAAGAAACAGTATAATCTATATCCTTGTAAAATTTATATTTTACTCCTGAATAGGTAAATTCAATGTAATTTTCTTTATAATCAGCTATGATAGAGTCAACATCACCATCAAAGCGTATTGTAAAGACATTTTTATCAAATTTATACTCACCATTATACTGATCACTACCAATTTTAAGAGTAACTACATTATTATCAAAATACACAGTATTTCCATCTAATGTATAATAGTTACCAACCTCTCCTTGGTTTTCAAAAACTGGTGTATCATTCTTTTTGCAGCTTGTCAAATTAACTGTAGTTGTTGATGCTGCAAATATAGACAAACTTGCTAAAACAATTTTTCCAATAGTTTTTTTTGTTTTATTCATTTTCTCCCCCACCTTTTTGTCTTTAATTTTCTAGGTATAAAACCAAAAATAAACTACAATGTAATTATATTTCCGAGTTTCAATATTGTCAATATTTTTATACATATTATTCTATATTTTATCTTTTTTTATTTTATTTGTATTATTTTCTTCACGAATTTTATTCGTTTTTCTTTATCTTTTTAAAATTTTATTCATTTGCATCGAAAATGTATTTTTTTATTAACTTTGAATTATATCAAAATCAAAAAAGCTCCCATTTTTACATTATTTATTGAAATACTTTAAAAAAACAATTTCTTTCAATAAAAATACTTTTAGGGGAGCTAATTAAAACTAAATAGTTAGAAAATAAAACAATAAATATAATAAGAAAATTATAATTAATGCAATAAATGTTGGTAACAACATCATTTTAAAAACTGAAAAGAAAGTTTTAATTTTTTCTTTTTCACTAACTCTATGCTGTTTATAATTATTATTTGCATTATTTTGTAATATTTTCTTTTTTTTCACACCCGACATGTCTACAATCGTCGAATTATCATCATAATAAATTACTTTTTCTTTATTTTTATTCTTTTTAATCATATAAATGACAAGCAACTATATGTCCATCTTCAAACTCTTTATATTTAGGTTCTATATGTTTACAAATTTCCATACACTTTGGACATCTTGTACAAAACTTACAACCTTTTGGAGGATTTATTGGACTAGGTATATCTCCTTTTAAAATTATCCTTTTTGATTTCTCATTTGGATTAGGGTTTGGTGTTGCTGAAAAAAGTGATTTTGTATATGGATGAAGTGGATTATTAAATAAAGAGTCATTAGTTCCATACTCTACAACATTACCTAAATACATTACACATATTTTATCTGATATATGCTTTACAACTGATAGGTCATGTGAGATAAACAAATATGTTAAATTTCTTTCTTTTTGTAATCTCTTTAATAAATTGATAATTTGAGCTTGAATTGAAACATCAAGTGCAGATACAGGTTCATCACAAACAACAAATTTTGGATTAACGGCAAGTGCTCTTGCTATACATATTCTTTGGCGCTGTCCTCCTGAAAATTCATGAGGATATCTCTCGTAATAATAATCTCTTAATCCACATTGATCCATTAGCTTTAATACATAATCTTTAACTTCCTCTTTAGGAACAATGTTATGTACCTTTACTGGCTCTGCAAGAATTGAGCCAACGGTTTGTCTTGGCGGTAATGAAGAATAAGGATCTTGGAAAATTATTTGCATATCTGTACGTAATTTTCTCATTTCCTTTGATTTATACTTTGAAATATCATTACCTTCAAAAAAAACTTGTCCACTTGTTGGATTATATAATTTTAAAACAGTACGTCCCATTGTTGTTTTTCCACAACCTGATTCACCAACAACACCTAAGGTTTCACCTGGATAAATTTTGAAAGAAACATCAT
Organism: uncultured Anaeroplasmataceae bacterium; assembly: GCA_934229785.1. Taxonomy (GTDB): domain Bacteria; phylum Bacillota_I; class Bacilli_A; order Acholeplasmatales; family Anaeroplasmataceae; genus Anaeroplasma. Next base: position 160,251 of record CAKQEA010000001.1, on the reverse strand, counting down.
CGACAGCCTTTAATTCAGTAATTGGCTTACCTAATATTGTCTTTTTAAGTGTAAAATATTTTTTTAAATGTCTTACTTCTAAAATTGCTTTAGGATCAGGAGGTAATAAAAAATCATTATTTCTATTTTTCTCTTTTTCAGCTTCTTCTTTTGCTTTTTCTGCTTCATCATCAAAATTAGAAAAATCAATATTATTTAAATTATCAGTTTGAATATTTAATGCTTCTACTACATTAGAAGAGTTATTATCTTGATTTATTTTTTTGTCATCCATAATTATTTCTCCTCTTTTTCTATAAAATCATCAAAAAGATGACATGCAACAAAATGTGTAGGACTAATCTGTTTCATGCTAGGATACTCGCCATTACATTTTTTCAAGCACTTATTACATCTTTCCTTAAAATAACAATAATTTGGCATATTTACTGGATTTGGGACATTTCCAGGAATATTAAATAAATCATCTTTTGAAGAATTCATCGTAGGTTTTGATTTTTGTAACCCCTGAGTGTAAGGATGACATGGATTACTATAAATTTCATTTACAGTTCCTTGCTCAATTACACGTCCTGCGTACATAACAATTACATAATCAGCCATTTCAGCAATAACACCTAAATCATGTGTTATTAACATAATTGAACCATTAATTTTATTTTTTAAATCATTAAACAAATCCAAAATTTGAGCTTGAATAGTAACATCTAGTGCTGTAGTAGGCTCATCAGCAATAATTAGCCTTGGTTCAGCAGCTAATGCCATAGATATCATTACACGCTGACGCATTCCACCAGATAATTCATGCGGATAAGAATTATACACTCTTTCTGGCAAAGCAATGCCAACCATATCTAGCATATCAAGTGACCTTTTTTTAGCTAGCTTCTTATCAATTCCAGGAATATGAAGTAAAGAAACCTCATCTAACTGATTACCAATAGTAAAAACGGGATTTAAGCTTGTCATAGGTTCTTGAAAAACCATAGAAATTTGTCTACCTCTAATCCTATAAAGTTCCTTTATTGGCATTTTGGCAATATCATAAATTTTTTCTTCTCGTTCATATTGTGGGAAACCATTATTATCTCTTTTAATTTTATCTCTAACAATAATCTTATTTGGTTTATCAGTTATAATTTTTTTGTAAATATTACCTCTTTTATCCTTTACATATAAATAAGGGTACTTGCCATTTGCATCCTTAGTAATTTCCTTTAATTCAACAAATTCACCTTTTTCATTTGTAATATTTACAACATCTGTATTTCCATATTTATCTCTATCATAAATTGATGTATAAACTCCATCATCATTTTTTATTAAATCATCAATAGAAACATATTTTTTATTACTATTTAATTTAACTTCCTCTTTAACAATATTACCATTAGAATCATATTCATAAATTGGAATATATTTTCCTTTAGAATCTTTTTTATAATCATTAGCACGAAATCTAATTGCTCCATCAACAATTTGACCATAAGGCCCTTGAATCAAACGCATTACTGACATTGCAGTTACACTCTTACCACAACCTGACTCACCAACAACTCCTATTGTAGAATTTAAAGGAATAGAAAAGCTAACACCATTAACTGCCTTAACAACACCTAAATCGGTAAAAAAATATGTATGAAGATCATCAATTTCTAATATATTGTTGGGATTCTTCATAGAAGAAGTAAATTCTTCTTCCTTCTTCTTTCTTGATTTTTCATGTTCAAGCTTTTTCGTAATAGCATGATTTTCTTTAGCTATTTTTCTAATTTCTTTACCAGATAAATAATTACTATTTTTTTTATTTACTTTTTCATTTGTCATGCTATCACCTACGTTGCTTTGGATCTAAGGCATCTCTTAAGCCATCACCAATAAAATTAAAACCTAAAACTGCTAATATAATACATACACCTGATGGTCCCCATACATTAAAATTATTTTTTAGAATATCAGGTCGAGAAGATATTATCTGAACCATTGTTCCCCAAGAAGCATAGGGAACCCTAACTCCTAAATTTAGATAAGATAATGTTGATTCATACAAAATCATGCTTCCTAAAGATAAAGTCATTGATACCAATATTTGAGGTAAAATATTAGGAATCAAATGTTTAAAAATTTTTCTAGGTGTTGAATATCCCATTGCCTCAGCAGCAACCATATATTCTTGTTCTCTTAAAAATAATATTTGACCTCTAACAAGTCTTGCCATTCCAGTCCAAGAAAACAATGATAATAATCCCATTAGAAAATAAATATATAACTCAGAAGGAATATGATTAGAATCAAGAATTGTACCAATAATCAGCATTAATGGTAAGGTTGGTAAACACATTAAAACATCACAAATACGCATAATGACATTATCAATAATTCCACCATAATATCCAGCAATACCTCCCATGACAATTCCAATGGCAGCCGTCAAAAATACAGCTATAAAACTAATCATAAGTGATAATCTTCCACCATACATTAATCTAGTAAAAATATCCATTCCTTGTTCATCAGTACCCAAAATATGATTTGCACTTGGCTTTGCTAATGCATTTATACCATTGTTTGTTTGAATAATTTGTGTAAACTCTTCTCCATCAACTTCTATAACATATGAAGAATAATCTATATTTCCATCTCTATCAGATTCCGTTTCTCCCCACTGATTATAAAGAAGTGGTCCTATCCAGCAAAATAAAAACAACACAATTAAAATAACAAGTCCAGTTATTGAAAGCTTAGATTTAAAAAATCTTCTTGCAAGCATTCTTCCAGGGCTCATCAGCCTAACATTTTTATCAAGAGGAATTTCTGTATCTTCTTGAATTGCATCATCAACTGTAATTTCTAATTCATTTTGCTCTTCAAGAATTTCATCTTTATCATTCATAATAATTGCTCCTCCTTATGCTAGCTTAACACGTGGATCAACCACTGCATACATTAAATCTGATAATAATATACCTAATACAGATAAAACAGCTAAAAACATATTGTAAGTCATAATTACAGGTATATCACCTTGTGTCATCGCATTTAATGCGTACTTTCCAATACCTTCCAAATCAAAAACAGTTTCTGTAATCATTGCTCCTGAGAACAATGAAGGAATTAATCCAGCTAAAGACGTTACTAAAGGAATCATTGTATTTCTAAAAGCATGCTTATAGATAACCTTTCTTTCACTTAATCCCTTTGCTCTTGCAGTTCTAATATAGTCTGAGCCTAAAACTTCAAGCATATTTGTTCTTGTCATACGCATTCTTGCACCAATTGACAATATTACTACAGTTAAAATTGGTAAGAACATATGCCTTGCATAATCAACAAAAGCATCAAATACAGAAGCATATGTTATACCAGCAGTCATCATACCTGAAACCGGAAACCATTTTAATTTGTTGGCAAATATATCTTTTAATAATTGACCAAAAAAGAATGATGGTAAAGAAATACCTATTAAAACTAAAACAGTTATAAAATAATCTCTAAAGCTGTATTGATGTGTTGCAGCTGTAATTCCAAGAGGAATTGCAATCAAAAACTCAAAAACAGTTGAAACAGCTGCAACAAAAAATGACGTACCCATTCTATTTTTATCAAAAATTTCCAACAATACAGATCTTTGATTTACGAATGATTTTCCAAAATCCAACTTAAAAATATTCATTAACCATTTAAAATACCCTTCAATAATACCACTATCTAACCCATATGTCGCATACATCTGCTTAATAAATTCATCTGAGGTAGTAGCACCAGCTTGATTTAAACTAGTAATTTTTTGTTCAACAAAATCTGTAGGCATACAACGAAGAAGGGCATATAGTAAAAATGACACTCCCAATAATATTAAAATTGAAATAAGTATTCTTTTAATAATATATTTAAACATTATTTTCACACCCTATAACAAATTTTACTTAACTAATTCAATATTCCAAATTTCCTCAAGTGGAGATGTATATGGATTTACACTATCATTTAAACCAGTAATTGATTTAGAATTATATGCATATAATGTTTTACGTTGATATACAGGCATTTCTACAGCTAAATCTAATACATAGCCCATTGCTTCTTCATATAGTACCTTTCTTGCATTTTGATCAGTAATTGATCTTGCATCATCAATAATTCCTGATAAATTAGAAATAGTACTATATTCATAGCTATATTTTGTTTGATTATTCAATATTTCTCTATATCCCCATGCATATACTGAAGTTGCACTTGAATTCTTATGATATACTTGATACATATCTGGATCAATTGTAGAGCCCCATGCAGCAGCCCAAACCTCTAAAGAGCCTGTAGCCAACTTTGTTAATGCTTGAGAATCGGCCTTAACCTCAACATTCCAACCAAGACTATTTAAAATTTCTGAGGCTTGCTTAAATACTGAATAAGTTGGGTGCTCAGTGATTGAAGAACCTGCAATTGTAAACTTAATTGTTAAGCTTGAATCACCTGCTTGAACACCTGCTAATTCCATATATCTCTTAATCTTCTTATTGGCATCTGTTGTTCCAGTCCACTGAGTATAGTCATGATTGTTTTGCTTAGATGTTTTTCCATCATCTTCAAATGGATATGCCCATGAAACAGTTGACATAGGCCAATCAATATTTTTACAAGTACCTGATTCATAGTATTCTAATGCTAATGATGTTTGCATTGCTGACATAATAGCACGACGAATATTTACATTAGGGACTTTACCTGCATTAATTCCAATATAACCATAACCTAATTGCCATGAGTCAAGTTTTTTAATTCCATCACTTTCTAAAGCATTCAATCTTTCAGAATTTTGCTTTGTAAACTGTGGAGTAATAAAATCAACCTCACCACTAGCAAGCTTATCAATTGCATTTGCACTTGATACAACTTGTAAACGAAGCTTTTCTGTTTTTACTGGGAACATAAAGTTTTCATTTGACTTATAATAAACTACATTACTTCTAACAAAATTTTCGCCAGATGGATTTGTATTATTATTAGAGTCTGTTGCTTGATATGCGCCAGCACCAACAGGAACTTCAACGTGCTTTTGGGATTGAATTACTTTACTTTGGAAATCGCTAGAAGCATATTCTACTCCAAATTTATTATTCTTAATATCAATCTCTCTACCATTTAAATAAGTGTCATCTGCTGTATAGTAATGTGCAGGAGCAACAGTAAAACCAAAATTATAAATAGCCTTAGGATCCTGACCATCTAATGTAATTTGTAATACATCATATTCATCCTTACTTGAAGTTGAACCATCTTCATTATGATTATGAGCAACAGTATATGTCTTTCCGTTTATATTAACGCTTTGTTCATCTGTTGTATGACCAAGTGAAACTATACCAGAAATATTTTTATATTGAAGACCATCTCCAGACATATTATTATGAAGAATAATATCACGTGCTGATGCAGTATATGCTGTTGTTAATGTACCAGCAGTACCCCAATAAGAAAGTACAAGATTTAAATTAGTTTTAATATTATCTTGATATACTCTATTGATTGCATCATCTTCTGTAGTGTATTTACTAACAATATCTGTATTTTCAAAGCTTAGAATTTTATTTTTATTTTTCTTTCCAGCAACTTCCTCATATTTAGGAGTGATGTATCCTTCATATAAGAAAAATTTAAAAATATCATTTTCCATTTGTTCTTTAAATTCAGAATATGGAGCAGTATTTAAGTCATAAGATTCTTTTGCTGCAATAAAATCACTCTTTAATTCTTCTTTAAATGTCTTTAATGCTAATTCATAATCCTCTGTTAAAATTCTTCTATAATCAGCATCATTAAATGTTTTTTGTTCTTCATCAGTTGCAACAGCACTTTTATATCCAAGTGAAACATAATGATTATTAATTGCCTCTTTCATCTGAGCCTCATTTAAACTATAGCTAGATGTTGTTCCTTCAATTAATCCATTATCTTGATATACATTAATTAATTCCTCTAATCTATTTTGTGCTAATGTAGAAGCCTGCTCTGAAATAGCATCCTCTGCTTGTGATGATGAACCAGAATAAGATTTTTGAGTTCTATATTCTGTTAAACCTTTAATTTTGATTGAATACATTGTTGATGATCCAGTATATACAGGGTCTAAATATTCATACATATTAAACATTACATCATTCATAGTAAGGTTTACACCATCTGAAAATTTTAAATTATTTTTAATAACAAATGTATAAACACTATTACCATTAATTGTTTCTTGTTTGAAATCCTTAACTACTGTAGGAAGATCATCACCATAAGCTGTTCCTCCATTTTTATCTGTTGTCAACATGCCAATTTGTGTAAAACCTACAACCTCTTGATCTGCACCGCTAGTTGCATAAAACGGATTAAATAATCCACTAACATCGTCTGTCATAATAACAATACTATCTTTATTATTTCCATTTGACTTATTACATCCTACTAGTGTAAATGCAACAGCACCACACATTGCTATAGAAGCTATAGTCGTAATTTTTCTTCTTTTCATAATTAATTCTCCTCTCTATAATTTATGATGTAAGTATCCTTGTCTTTATTTAAACTTGCTACTGGTTCAACTATTACCATATTATCTTTAACCTCAACACTATCAGGATTGATTGTATACTTAAACTCATTACCATGCTTTGTTCCATATACTATTAACTCAATATCAGATAATGTTTTAACCTTACTAGTATTATTTCCAGAAATTAGTCCTATTTGGTAATTATCGCCTAATGTAACATTTCCAATTCTTAAGCAACCAGAAATATTAACATTATTAATTGTAGCTTTATCATCAACAATACCAGCGAATAAACCAAATGAAGTATCTCTATTTCTACGACCAACATATGACAAATCTAATGTTGCATTTTCAAAGGTAATATTTGAAATTTCAGCATTAGCATCAATTTGTCCAAAAATACCACCTATTTTAGAATTCTCACTATTATGTACAATCTTAACATTTTTTATTGTGACATTGTCGCCATTTTTAGAAATAAATTTTCCTTTAAATAAACCAACGTTAAATAATTGTGGCCACTCATATCCATCAAAATCAAGATCATTTTCAATATAGTAAATACCATTTAGATTTGCATTATCAATAAGCTGTTGTGGAGTACTAATATAATATTTTACTCCCTCTTCTAATGTAACATAAATGTTTTGAATAGGGTTAATTGCTTCACCAGTCTCATAATTAATACTTCCTTGATGTTCAAATGAATCAGTAATTGGTTTTGTTTTTTCCTTATCTAAATAAGCTCCTTTAAATGAATAACCATCAATAGAAGGAAATTCATATTTACCTGAATATTCATAATTATGAGTATAATTCATTGCTCCATTTATATATGAAGGAAGCCAAATTGTATCCTTATCAAATGTCTTTGAATTTAATCCATTTGTTGTTGCATAATCAAATGAAGTTACTGTATCACTTTTTACCCATTCTCCATCAATCTCAAAGAAATAGTTAAATTCAAAATAATCACTCCATACTGCATATAAAGTCATAGAATACTCTGACATGTTTGTATCATAATCAACTGTATCAGTATCAAAATTCCAATAGCCTGAATATTTATACAACGGTTCTGATGCCACAGTATTATCACTTACTAAATAGTATGTATCATCGATTAAAACTAATTCTTCACCATTTTTATTAATTGGATTTCCATTTGAATTTTTTTGAATAACTCTATTCTTATACCATCCAACCAAAAATGCATCCTTTTTAGTAATGTAGATTCCCTCGCTACCACCAGATTTTCTTCTAGAATCAGTTGGATTCAACAATTTAATATGCTTAACGCCGTTACTATCTGCTTGATATTTACTAGGATTTAACAAATCAATTATTGTAATACCTTCACGATCTAAGTAGGTACCGCCATTAGAATCATAATTAATTCTAATGACATTACCTTCTTTTTTATTTTTTTCAAAGAAATCTTCTTTTTTACAACCAGATAAGAACAATAAAATAAAGGCTGCTACGAACAATAAAATAGACTTATATTTATTTTTCATAATCTCAACTCCTTTTATTATTCCTTATCATTTGATGAGTCATCATCAATAGAATCATTTTCAATGCTGTTTTTTTCTTCAAAATCTTTATTTAAAGTATTTTTTTTAGCATTTTCTTGTTTAGAATCAATATCTAATGAATTATTTTGCTTATTCTTCTTTAATAAAAGAACTAGTAAAACAACTACTACTACCAACAAAACTGCTGATATAATTAATCCAACCATATTATTTTTAATAAATTTAACAAATCCATTATCTTCAACAATAATACTAGGTTCTTCTGGTTCTGGCTCTACAGCACCTTTCAAATAAGTAATAGTTGACTCTGCCTTTTCTAATGTTTCAATATTCTCAACTAAAACCTTTTGCTCATTAGATAATAATTCATACATCGCCCTAATACTTACAACTAACGCTTCATCATTTAAAGTTACATTAGAAGGAATTGAAGCTATTAAATCAATAACATTTATTGTTTCAATTTTTTTAGCTAAACCTCCATTAATTATGTATCCAAAATATTGTTTAAATATAAATGAATCATAGTTTTGACCATTATTTGGTCTAACAGCAATAATATCACCGGTATCTTTTCCAATATAATCTTTAAAGTTTGCACCATAGTAATAATTTGTCTTGTCGCTTGCCACATTCCACATATAGTATTTTGAAATACCTAAGCCAGTGTAAGTAGAGAAATTTCCACTTATAGGAAGATTTTCATAACTAGCATAAGATTCACTAAATGCTTCTTCAAACAATGGAGCAGTATAGCTTCTAAATGTAACACTTCGCAAATTTTTACAATTATAGAATGCTTTATCACCAATCGCGCTTAAGACTTCTGATAATGTTACTGATTCAATTGCACTTTGAGAAAATGCTGTAGCTGAAATTCTTACTGTTTTATTATCAATTGTAAATTCTTTATCCTGTTTAAGTGTTGGATAACTAACAAGGACTAAGCCTTTTGGTACTGAATAATATAAAACACCATTTATAACCTTAACGTAATCATTTAAATCATAGTTTTCATCAAGCTCAGTAGAAATCTTATTGCCATTAATAATAACGTCTATACGCTTTCCAAAGCTTGAAATTTTAGTGTTGTAGAATGGATTTTCTCCAAGCTTTTCAAGTTTATCACCAAATGAGACATATTCTAAATTTGAACCACTAAATGCATAATCTCCTATACTACAAACATTATCTAATGAAATTTCTTTTAATCCTACTAATGAAAAAGCATATGCACCAATTGATTTAATATTATTTGAATTATTAATATTTTTTAAATTTCTATTTAAATAGAATGCATAATCATTTATTTCAACAGAATCACACAATTTAATACTTGATAAATTATTATTATAGAAGGCTGCTTCTCCAATAGTTGTAACATTTGATAAATCAATATTTTCTAAACCGCTTGAGAAAAATGCATAATCTCCAATTTTAGTAATATGACTACCCAATTCAATTTGCTTTAAGGATTTACAATTTGCAAACATATAACTACCTATTTCAGTCATTTTACTACTTAAAACAACACTAGTTAAGTGATTATTACCTGCAAATGCAAAATCTTTAACAATTTCAACCTTTGATAAATCAACAATCTCAAATCTTGGAGCATAACAAGAGTAAATATTTGCTGAATTAACGAATTCACCATCAATATACTTTAATTCATATGCGTATTTCCAAACATTATCATCTAAGAAATAATCAAGTGTTCTTAATCCAGAAAATGCATTATTACCAATTTCAGAAATATTATTGAAATTAATAGACTCTAATGAATTGCAGCTATAAAATGCATAATCACCAACATTTAAATTTTCTCCATTTGAAACTAAAGCTAGTTTACCATTACCATAAAATGCTGCTTCTGCAAGAATAACATTATTACCAAGTACTACCTTTGTTAATGAAGTATTAACTCCATCTTCAAATCTATATTTATAATAATAATTAGTTTTAACAATATTTCCTTGTTCATCAAACACATTATATTGATAAGAATCATAATGACTAAAGCTATTTGTTTTTTCATAAGTATAATTATTCATCGGAGTAAAAAATGCATATTTTCCGACATTAACATTATTTCCTAACACAACTTCTCTTAAAGATAATGATAATGCAAATGCATAATCACCAATATTAACATCATCTTTAATATTTAAAGTTTCAATAGCTGTATAGGCAAATGCATAATTACCGATTTCTACTAATTTATTTAATTCACCAATTGTAGATAAATTAGTTCTATAGAATGCATATTTTCCGACATATTCAACATTAGGCATATTGACGGTTCTTAAATTAATACATTCAGCAAATGCATAATCATCAATATACTTAGCATTAGGTAAGTTTAAATAAAATAATTTTTTATTACCTGCAAAAGCACTTTTTGAAATAACTTCAGCTTCAGATGTAATTTTATTACCATCTTCAATATAATTAGGAGCAACTAAAACCAACTTTGTACCACTTAAAACTAAAGCACCATCATTTTCAAGACTTAAATATGTATTTTTTGGACTTAATTTAAATTTTTCAACCGCTGTACCACTAAAAGCATATTCTCCAATTACCGAAACATCGCTTCCCAATGTAACATCATTTAGCTCTTCACAGCCATAAAATGCATAAGCAGGTATAACTGATGCATTTACATTGATAGATGTCAATTTAGTACAATTTATAAAAGCTTTAACACCAAGCTTCATTTTTCTTGCTTTGAATACAACATTTGTTAATAATGTGTTATTAGCAAATGCTCCTTCTGAAAGTGATTGTGCACAGCTTGGAAGCTCTATACTTTGTAAATTACAATTTGCAAAAGCATAATTTCCAATTGAAACTGTACTTGCAAAATTTAATTCCTCTAATGGACAATTATAGAATGCTTTTTCATTTATAAATTTAACATTTTCAAGATTTATTTTCTTTAAAGATGTACAATTTTCAAATGCGCCAACGCCAATTCTAGTTAAAGATTTAGGTAATACTACCTCTTCAAGTGCTGTTAAATTAGCAAAAGCATATTTGTTAATTGTCGTAACACCTTCTGGAATAATAATCTTTGTAATAGTATTTTCACCAATATATTGTTGTTTAATATAATATGGATCCTCATCATCTATTACATCACCATTTTCCAAATCTTTATCAACCCATTTATAATTTGAGAAGGCATAATCATAGATTGTTGTTATTCCACGATCTGAAGGAATTTCAACAACACCACCTAAACCACGATAATAATTTAAATAAATGCTATTAAATTTATAAGGCTCTTTTACCTTAATAGTTACTTTTTGAGAATACAAGGTTGCTTTTCCATCGTAATAAACATTCACCATGATAGTAGTATTTCCCTTGGCCTGAGCAACAATTGTACCATCATCATCTATAGTTGCAATCCTATCATTTGATGATTTAAATACAATCTCAGTTAAATCAGGAAAATATGAATCTAAAATATAAGAAAGCTTTACTGTTTCTGATGGGAACATTGATAAAACAATCGAATTATCAAAATCATACTTTCCACCATCAACTCCAATTTCTCTTTCTGAAGAAGACACATCATAAAATGCTTTTATTGTTTCATATCCCGTTATTTCAAAACGATTAATTTCAGGTATTGAATACTTAACATACCCTTCATCACCTTCAGATAAGACTGAGACATTCATCGTTGCTGTTACAAGATTACCTTCTTTATCATATCCCTTAGCTGTAACTGATGCCTCACCACTTTTTACAGCAATTAAAACATTATTAACAATTTTAACAATATCATCATCTGAAGATTCATATTCTAATGTTTGAACCCATGAAGATGATGGATAAGCCTTAATAGCTGTTGTTAGGTCAAGTGTTTCATTTGGACTTAACTTTACATCAGAATTATCAAATGATAAATAATTAAATGAGTCTGGCAACTCTATCTCATATGTTGCAGAATTCATTGCATAATCATAAACATTTACAATATAAGTATTAGTCTTATCAAGAATTGTTGTAGTTCCATCTGAATTATATTTAATTGAAGATGAATTAGCAATCTGGCTTAAATAATCAGTCAATTCAACAGTTATTATACTTGTTGAGTTGAAATTTGAATAAACAGGAGTTATATACTTGCCAAATGATTGCATACTAAATGTATATTCTGATCCTTCAGGTGCTCTAGTTATTTGACCAACCTGAGCTCCCATTGCATAATGATTATCATAAATATATATTTCAGCATAAAGCTTTGTTTTCTTAGTTGTTCTATCATATTCAGTTTTATAGACAACGTCAGTAACAATTGGAGCTTCAAAATCTACATAGAATGGAAATGAGAATGTATTTCTTAAATTTTTTTGATCTTCATTCTTACCATAATCAATATATGCTGATACTGTACATGTATATCTTGTATTATTTTTAAGCTTTTGTTCTAAAATATCATAATCAATGTCAATTGAAGCTGGATAAATAGTACTACCAGACGAATTTGATTTATGGATATTTGTTACTAAATCCTTATATATTTCAACACCAGTTGAATCATCAACTATTGAAACATATAATTCTTTTACATTTCTTAATAATCCAGCATTAATACTTCTTATACTTGAAACTGTTGAACTATTACCATTATTTTGGTTAGAAACAGCAATTTTATCCTTTGATGCTGCAATTTGAGTATTATTTGGATTTTGAACAAAATAATATGTACCAAGAGTAGTTATATAATCACTATATAAGCCACCAATAACTCTTGTTGCATAGGCATCTGCCATAAGCTTATCTTCTTGATCAATTCCTAAATTTATTTCATCAGCATTAGTATCATAATACTCCTCATCAAAAATAGGAGCTTTTGTCCAATCACCATAAAAACCTAAAAACGGAACATTTAAAGAAGTTAATTTTTCTGTTGCTCCATTTAAACAAATAAATCCTTCAACATACATGCCATTTTCAAAAGAATCATCTAAATATTTTTTATCAGAATCACTTAATGAAATTCTTATTGAAACCTTGGCAGTTCTATTAGCGTTAACAGTTACAGTATTATTTTCATATTCACCACCATTAACATTAATTACCTCTATTTTTGCGCCTGATAATAAATATTCATTTTGAGTTACTGTTAATTCACCATGACTTGTATAGGTTTTGCTAACACCTTCTGTTAAAACAATAGAATCTACATTATAACTTAGATTTTTTGAAGATACATTATTAATATCAAAGGTCATTTCATAGACACCAGTTTTTTCTTTGTCATCACCAAGCTCTAATTTAGCCTTATCCATTTTTTGGCCATTTAAATCATATGTAGATATATAAGATTCACTAGCTATTGCTTTATCAATACTAATTAATCCACTACCTTGTTTTCTAACAGCACAAGGTAAACCATTTTTATCATAAATAATATCTGCAGTTGACATCATTAATTGATTTGAAATATTACTAATTTCTACTGCTGATAAATCACTGCCAAATACTCCACTATACTTAACATATTGATAAATTAATGCGGCTGCTCCACTTAAATTAGGTGCTGCCATTGAAGTGCCAGATAATCTTTCATAGCTTTGACCTGGAACAGAAGATAAAATTTTACCACCATGTGCTGTAATTTCCGGCTTAATTTTCAAATCAGATGTTGGACCCCAGCTTGAGAAATCAGACATAAATGGACCAGCAAGTTGAGTATTGCTAATTTTTAATTTACCAATTCCAGTTTCCGAATTTATTTGTGAAATTAAGTATTCACCATCATCCTGTGAAACTGAACAAACAGCACCAATATTAGCTCCAACACTCATTGAAATTGTTCCAGAGACATTATTATAAATAATAATTCCTTGAGCACCCTTTTCCTTTAAGGCAACTCTTACCTTATCTTCAAAGGTAGTAGTTCCACGTTTAACTAGAACTATCTTATCTTTATAATAGTCATCCTCCATTGGATAGTCACTTGAACGACCAACGCCTGGAATTACTACATAATCAAACTCATGACTTGTTGAACCATCACCTAAAGTTGAAAGCATATCTTGAACAAAGCTCTTCTCAAGATTTGCTGAATTTGTAGAAGCTTCATTAAAAAATATAATATTATCATTAACTGTAAAATAAGATGTTTTAACACCATCAACACTAGCTACAGATAATGGACCTGGATAAGTTGATGGAGAACCAACAGTTCCAGAATCAGGATTTGATGTTAAAGGATTATTACCATTTTTCTCTGATCCCATTGTCGCATTATAATCATTTGCAGCACTAGCAATCAACTCAATTCCTGCAGCCTTAACCTTGTCATATATTTCATTTACATTAGTTTTATCAACCTCACGAGTAAACCCACATGCACTACCTAATGACATATTAATTATATCCACACCCATTGTTACACAATCTTCAAGTGCAGCAATAAGCCAACTTGTTTTAGCACCATCTGAATGGTCACTAAATACTTTAAAAATGGCTAGTTGGGCATTAGGGGCAACACCAGTAATTGTTTGATCATTACCAGCAATGATTCCAGCAACATGAGTTCCATGCTCTGAATTAATTGGTGCCACATCTGAATCCTTATCTGCATAATCATAAGCATATGGCACTTTTTTATTTAAGTAAACATCTTCACCAGTTAAACCTGATGTAAATTCACTTGCTTTTGTTTGATTAATCTTATTCTTTACATAGTTTAATGTAAACGCCTCATTTGATGTATGAAAATTATCAACACTAAAAGCTGAATGAGTATAATCAAGTCCTGTATCAAGAACTGCTACAACAACTCCATCACCTTGATATTGACAGCTTGAGGAATCAAAAATTCCTGTATCATACACATTAACATCATTGGTAACAACTTGAGTTTCACATTTTTCATAAACATCACCTAATATTAATGTTGCAGTTGGGTAAAGCTTCTGCAATTTATTATAATCAGAAGCTTTAATCTCAACTTCAAATCCTGATAATAAAGTATTATATTTTTCACCAAGTGTATACTTAATACCACTTGTTTTCAACAACTTTATATTTTTATTTACATAATCAATAATATCAGACTGTGCATTAATTCCTTTACAAGTAGATGAAAACTCAGCCATTGTTAAATTGGAATTTGATTTTACATATTCATCATATAATGAACTATTATCTAGTGAAACAATAACAGAAATAGTATCGCTATTTTTTATCTCACTTGGTAAAGCGTAAACATTCGAATTGAAATAGCTTGAAATGTTATTTTCTAAAAGATTTTTAAATTCACTAATGTTCGTTATTGATCCTTTAGAGCTACTAGATTCTTTGGCATTAACATCTACCGTTTTAACAATATTAAGTGATGTAAAAGATATAGCAACAGCCATTCCTAATAAAACTTTTTTTATTACTTTCATGATGCTACTCCTATTCTTCATTAACAATTGTAATTGTTACTGTACTATCTTCATTAATTGTAATAGAATATTTCTTTGAATTTAATGTTGTAACAATATATGTGTTTGTTGCTTCATTAAATGATGATTCATCAACAACATATTTTGAGTTATCTACACATAAAATAGTAACACGTCCATCAACAACATCAACAAATGAACCCTTATCAGAAGAATAATAAGTATTAGCTTTTTTCTTCTCAATTGATAATGATGTATATGGCTTCAAAACATTTTCATCTGTAACAGAGTTATCAGATTCGAAATTTAATAAATAATAATTTGTTTCAATTAAATTATTATCTTCATCTTTTATTCTCTCTACAAAGTATAAAACATCCTTATATGTAAATAATTCACTTGAAGTTATTTCTTTTTCTTTATATTCAAGTTTTAATTTAAATAATGTTCCTACAGGATATTTTGTTTCAGTGTAAACAATTCGTTCAACTGTAGCCTTATAATCGCCTGAGGTTACAACTTCTTCTCTTGTAATTGCATATACTTGATATCCATATTGTTTAAATGCTTTATGTAATGTTAAAGCAAAATAGAATTTATATTTGTATCCATCAGTACTTTCTAAAATAGCTGTATATATTCCAGTATTTTCATCAAACTCATAGCTTGTCTTTGTTCCCTTTAATAAATTCTTATTTAAATCGTAAGCTGTTGTACCATCATAGAAATCAACAGAAATATAATCACTAGTTACCTTACCTTCCTTATTAAATTCTTTAACCAAAGAAACTACTCCTAAATTGTTTTTATATGATGCAGCATAATTTGCTCCTAAGAACATATAATACATATAATATGTATTTAAATAACTATAAGAAGGGCATTCTCTAATATAAAACATTCCAACAACATCATAATTACTATTATTTGATCCATAATATTCTACATTAATCATAAATCTATAATAACCAACTTGAACGTAAGTTTCATATTCATTTAATTCATTTAATTTCTTTACTACTGTACAACTATAAGATGTGCCATTTATAACAACACTACCACTTACACTAAATACATCTGCTCCAGAAGGTGTAAATGTTAACTTTTCAATTGCAGCATATTTATCCTCAGAAACTAATACAGGGTAATTATCCTTATTCTCTTCTTTTCTATTTAATGTAATTGCAAAACCATCATTTACATAATATGTTTGACCATTATATTCCTTAACATCCTCGAATTGACCAAATTTCTCACTAACAAATCCATATTCATTAGCTTTTGAATTTTCTGCATCTTGATGATAAATATATACTTCATTATCAACAATGTCATAATAATATCTTGTTTCATTATTAAAGATTGCAAAACCATATTTAGAGAATAATAATGATTTTAAATCACTAGTATAATATCCTTTTGCTGTATAAGAAGCTTCAACAATAGTTTTGTCATTCTTATTATATTTATAAATATTAGCATCTGTTCCTGCATCATTTACATAATATAATAATGAATCAGTAACTAACATATATTTTCCTTGTTCACTAACGCCTTTATTATTTGTTTTTGTAGCATTACCTTTTGAATCAAGAACTAATACAGCCCATGTCTTTTCATTGATGTATGTTAAAGCAGATTCAGTATGTTCAATATCAAAAACATTATAAGTTTTATTTTGATATGTATAAGATCCTAAGTATCCAACATAACTCAAATTTTCACCATTATTTTTATAAGTAATTATATATTTACTTCCATCAAAAATATAGGTCGCATTATCATCAATTTCCACCTTAACTTGCTCATCAGCAGCATTTTTCTCATACTTGAAAATATTTGCTTTATTATAACCATCAAATTCAAGATAAATACCAATAAAACCTTGATTATCTCTTACAAGATAAGTACCATATTCAATTCCCTTGATAGTAAATGTCTTACTACCAGTATTTAAATCAAAATACCTATATCCGCTTTCAAAGCTTACTCTTACAACATTATTTTCCAAAACTGAATACATTCCTTTATATTCAACACCATTTGTATCAACATAGCTTGCATAATATTGGAATCCATCTAATTGTAAAATACCATCTTTACCTTCAAAATTTCCATAATAATCTTCATTATAAGGGAAAATGAAAGTGTTATTATTACTTGTAACCATAATATAATTAAATACTTTTTCATCAGAATTAAAGCGATAAATTTTTAATCCTAAAGATGTTGTTTCTAATGTAGAATAAACACTACCTGTTATAGTTTTCTTAACTGATGAATCATTTTCAGTAACATAGTAAACATATGTAGCATTTCCTCTACCATCTAAATCAACATATTCCTTATTTGAATAAGTTCCATTTTCGTTAACTACATAAGCAGATGTAGGTGCATAATCAAGTGTAACAAATGTTTTTTCTTCTTCATTTAAAATTACATAAATATAACCATTAGTTGTCTTTATTGTTGTCACATTATTATCATTAGTTGAATAAGTACCTGTAACCACAGCACCATCACGCTTATAAATTGCAACACCATCTACCAAAGTAAGCTTAGCATTAGTATCTGAAGTATAATCCACACTATTTGAAATTGTACTATCATCATTATGTGTTGCCTCATACCAATAATTTACAGAATATGATGTTAATGATTCATCAACATTAAATATAAAAGATTTAACATTTTTTAAATCAATTGGATTAGTTGATGCCTCATTTTCATAATAATTTTCTTTTACAAAGCTATAAAGCTTTGTTTCTTCATTATAATTATAATTACCATCAAGAACCTTTACATATTTTTTATTTGAAGTATAACCATAAACTGTAGCCTTACCCTCTGTTGTATCATTAAGTACAACAAGTGGGGCATAATATATTCCATTTTTATCCATATAATAGTATTCATAATAACCATTTGGTTTAACTTCAAATGAATACTTTGTTATAGTATTTGTTTCATCAGATCCATCAACAGTTACATTTTCTACAGTTGTTTTTGTCAAGAATGTATAAGTTGCACCATTTGAAGTAAATGTAACAACATTACCACCAAACACAGATGTCTTAGAAGTATAATATCCACTTACTACAGCACCATCCTTATTAGTATATGTAGCATTATATAAACCATCTAGAACAAGCTTTGATCCATCATCATTTGTGAATTCTTTATCTAAAGAATCATCATATAAATAATAACCATTAATACTATTTACAGTTATAATCTTACAAACACCAGCTACAGCACCCTGAGATGTTGTCATTGTAAGAATATTGCTATTTTTATCTAATGTATAATAATAAGTTGTATATCCATTTCCATTATTAAAGGCAAGAGTACCAAAGCCTGATAAAGTAATATCATATGCTTGATAATATGATACATTTGAATTATATAATCCAAAGCGTACAAGCTTTCCTAAATTAACCTCATCCTCATCTCTAATTTGAAATGCATTAACAGAAGCATTAGAATTTTTAATTGTACCAACAATAAATGTTAGTTTTTTGTTTTCTAATAATCCACTTGTAAATGTTGCTGTAAAATAGCCTTGCTCACTAATTGTATAAGTTCCTACTGAATTATTAATTTCACCATTAATGTTTTGTGAATAAGTTACTCCATTAGAAGAATCAAATAAAATTTTAACTGTACTATCCAATCCTTCTCCAACTTTATATAATGTAGCAGAATATTCAGATCTTTCACCATCTAAATATGCAAAAGTACCATCATCAAATATTTTTCCTTCTAAATTTTCATAATCATTTGGAAAAATGAATGAATTTTTCTTAGCATTATATTCACCATGGAAATAGACACCATTTCTATATAAATAGGCATTCTTTTCATCTTTAATGAAAATTGTATCATCACCACCAAACATATCAACATATCCTTTTTTCCAAACAGCATAAAGAGATGTTGATTTATTTGTTGAAATTTTTATATCATTAACATTTGTCTTTTCTTCATTTACTGCCTTATTTTCAAAAAAGTGTGCATCATAAACGACTTCACCATTAGGGCTAAATGAATAACCAACTAAATAATAGCCATCACATTTGAAATTAACATCAGATAATTCTTTTTCTTCACCATATGTCATCTTGTAAACGACTTTATCTTCTTCCATAGTTTCAATAGGATAATTACTTCTAATTGTTACAGAGTATTCATCTCTATCAAAATATACCTTTAATAAATTAGTTGCTGACTCAGAAATAGTCACCTCATCAACTGTTTCTTGCTTCTCAACATATGAGAATCCTTCAAAAACATCATCAAATGAAACCTTTTGACCTGGATATGCATATCTATCAACAATCTCTTCTTCATAAGATGTGCCATCCAAAGATTCTTTATTTACACTAACTTGATATTTAATTTTATATTTTGCAACTAAAGTAATATCCTTTGTAAGCTTAGAATTGTCATTTATTTCACTATCATTAATAAACCAATTTCCAAATTTTGCACTATTCTTTGTAGGAATAATATCCTTTACTAAATCACTAATTTTAGTACCAGACTTACCTGTAATTGTTAAGCTACCATTATAACTACCACCATTTAAATCTAATGTAATTGTATGGGCCTCAACCCATTTAGCATATAGCTTGATATTATCTATAATTTTAATAGACTCAACTCTTTCACCACTATATTCAGGATTTGTATACCATCCATCAAAGATATATCCTTCTTTTTTAACATCTGTTGGAAGAACGTAGTCACTTTCCTTTTCAACCTTGACACTATCAATTTCTACTCCACCTATAGTATCAAACTCTACTTTATAAGTATTATCTTTTTTACATGCAGCTAGTGGAGTAGCAACCATTACTGAAACCATCAACGTTAAAACACTTAAATTTTTCTTTAACTTATTCATAATAACCTCCATCATTACTCATACACAATCGTTAGAGTAACTTCCCCTTCTATATTACTTAAGTCACTTATATTATATTCTTTACCATAATCATCAGTAAAGCATTTAAAGCCATCCATAACATTTATATTGTCTATTTTATTGCCTCTAATAAAACTATCATTTGAAATATAAACTCTAGTTGCACGTCCCAAATCATCAAACATAACATCATAAAAAATAGGTCTTCTAGATGAATTAAATCTTTGATTCCAATTCTCTTTAATTTTACTTAATGACGTATAGAACGTTACATTAACACAATTATAAAATGCATGTTGTTCTATAGTATCAATTGAATCATTTAAAACTACTACTTTAACATTTTTTAAATTCATAAAGGCATATTTACTAATTTTCTTTAAACTATTAGGAAAATTTAAAGCTAATATATTTTCATCATCACTAAATGCATATTCTCCAATTGATTCAATGCCATTACCAAAATTAATAGTTTCTAACGATTTGCAATTTGAAAAAGAATTATAATTAATATACTTAATATTATCAGGTAATGTTAAAGCTTTTAAACTACTACAACCATAAAAGGCACTATCATTTATTGTGTCAATACCACTACCAAATGTAACACTAGCTAAGCTTGTACAATTATAAAATGCTTTTTTACCAAGATCATTAACAGAATTAGGAATTACAATTGATGATAAATTAATACAATTATAAAATGCCTTTTCACCTATTGATTCTAGCCCTTCATCAAGATAAACATTTGTTAAATTGTAACAATTATAAAATGCTTTATCATTAATATATTTACATTTAGTACTTTCTAAATCGATTTCAGTTAATGACGTGCAATTACCAAATGCATATTTGCCAATACTATTTAATGAATAAGGTAGATTAACATTAATTAAAGATTCACAGCCATAAAATGCATAATCATCTATTGTAGTTAAATTGCTATTTAAAGATATATTTGTTAAGTCCTTACAATTTGCAAAAGCCCATTTACCAATATATTTACATTTAACAACACCAGTAATGTTTTGAATTACCGAATTCATAAATACACTATCAGCAATACCAGCAACTCTATCTTTTTCAAACTCTAAGGTAACGCTTATAGTATCAAATTTATCATTCTTAATACCAACAACCCAATTTCCAGCATATACAATAGTACCAGCTTTTCTAGTGTCATTATATAATTTAGTTTCATAAAACGCATACGAACCAATAGACTCAACAGTCTCAGGAATCCATCCATATTCATCTAATGAATTATTATCTAATTCTTTATTATATGCAAAACAATAATCACCAATTCTCTTAAGTGAATTTCCTAAGTTTACATTAATAATATTACAATAGAAAAATGCAAAATTACCTAATGAAACTAAGGAATCACCACCTATAAATTTAGTCAGATTATTACAATTATAAAATGCATAATTGCCAATATATTTAATTGTTGAATTTGCACCACTAAGATTAATTGAATTAAGAACATTATATCCTGAAAAAGTACCATCAGCAATACCAATTGTTCCATTTTTAAATGTGTCATTTGTTATTTCATTTAATTCTTGAGAAAATTTAGCATTCACACCTACAGCCCAATTATCGGCATATATAATTTTTTCATTTTCAAAAGCAGAATAAATTTTTGTTCCGTTAAAAGCTTTCATTCCAACAGACTCACAGCTTGATGGAATTTTGATAGAATCCAAATTAACACAACCATAAAAGGCACTTGCACCAATTTTCTTTAATCCGCTTGGTAAAACAATATTACTAATTGATGAACATTCTTCAAAAGCTCTTTCCCCAATAGTTTCTAAAGCATTACCTTTAAACTTAACGTCTGATAGCTTTGTGCAATTTGTAAATGCATCATTATCTATAGATTGTAGTTTTTCACCAAATGAAACACTACTTAAGCCCTTACAATTTGAAAATGCGCCTTCTCCTATTTTTAAAACAGAATTAGGAATTGAGATAGTTTGTAAGCTATAACAGCTTGTAAAAGCACTAAATTCAATATCTTCAACGCCATCATTAATTACAACGCTAGATAATACTAAACAATGAGCAAATGATGTATTTGCTATTTTTTTAACAGTTTTTGGAATAACAATGCTTTCTAATGCTGTACAACTTTGAAAACAAGAGGCACCAATACTTATAAGTCCTTCAGGCAACTCAATACGTTTAAGCTTTGGACAATTGTAAAAGGCACTATCACCTATAGATGTTATATTATCTCCAATTATAACCTCTTCAATTTTACCACTACCTTTAAATGCCTTATCACCAACTTTTGTAACATCCTTACCACGATACGAATTTTCAATTGTAAAAGTACCATTTGCCTTTCCGACCTTTGAAACTTCATACTCCAAATCATTATTAATTAATTTATACAAACAACCAGAATCATAATATTTGTGATAATATAATGGTTCAGAATAATTTGAATTTTTATACTTTTTATTAGATGAAATAGTTTTAATTGAAATTTCATAATCTCCCTCTTCTAATTCATCCAAGCTATAATTGGTTTTTCTTACATTTTTTAACGTTTCAACATCAGTATCACTATTATAAAATCTAATTTCATATCCCTTTGAATTATCAGCATCATCCCAATATAAAACATTATCCTCATTTATATCCAATCCAGTTGGAGCTACTGTTTCCTCTTTAGAACATGAAGTTAGACTAAATAGAAGAAAAAATGCTAATAAAAAATATTTAATTACATCTTTAATTTTCATATTATTTTCTCCTCTTTTCATGAATAATTTCATGAGGCCATTTAAACTTAAATTTTCTCACTGCAAAATCGATTAAGAATAAAATAATTATTAATATTGCAAATAAGTATCTAGGATCAAACTTTGTTTGATAAGTTAAATCAAAGGAATCAATTATTTCATGAGGATCTGATAAATCCTCAATTAATACTCCATTTCCTATCGAAGCAAAATTACTCATTTGATTTTTTAATTCTTCCTCGTCACTGATTATCTCATATTCACTTGAATAACCTAAGCTCTTACAAATGAAATTTTGACCAATAAGCTCATTGTTTGCATTATACTTATAAACATAAATTTCATATGTTGTTTTAGCTTTTAAAACAAACTTACTACGAGAGTAATTATTATCACTATTTAATGAAATTAAAGTATAGCCATCTTCAAATTTACCTTCAAGGGAGCTTAGTGATAAACTCTTATTATCATATTTAACCTCACCTGTAAGATACTCTCCTTCATTTAAGTTTGTAAATACACTAAGTGAATTAGTATAATTATTTTCAAGTAGTGACAGTGTAATATCATTAGATCTAATATTCTTAGTTGGAGTAATGCTCTTAACAATATTCTTTACTAAATTAACTCCATTATCATCTAATAATAATTCAGTAGACCAAACATTATTTAAATCGCACATTAAACTACCAACCGTACCATTGCCATATTTCCACTGTGCATATACTGGAACATTATAATCAGCTGTAAGTAATAGATTTGCGTTTTCTCGAATTTTAGTACCATTAAAGCCTGTAAGCTTAAAAGGTAAAACCCTACCATTTTTTTCTGATGTTGTTAATTCAACATTGTTAAAAATAACATTTGTAGCATCCCTAACTATTGGATTATACTCCATATCATCAACTTCTTTGATAGCTGGAGAATTTAAATCCTCTCTCATACTAGATACAATTTTATCCTTAGATGAATTATTTTCAATTACATACAATTTGCCATGTGTTAATTTAGTCAAACGAAGCATTTTATTATAAGCAGATGTAGTCTCTATTCTGTCATAGCTAATTTCATCAGATTCTAAATCCTTGTAATTAGAAGGTTTACTCATTTGAACACCAACAACAGAAATAGTAATTCCGTCATTTTCATAATAATTTTTCGCATATTCTTCATATTTTTCAACATCAGTATTTGGAACTTGACCATCTGAAACTATAATAATATGCTTTTTATCAACATTTAAAGCTCTTAATGCTTGTCCTGCTCTATCAATTGCACCAGGAAACACAGTGCCACCTGTTGCATCTTGAAGGCTATTGATTGCTTCTAATATTTTAGTTTCTTGAGTTCTTGGTGTTGGAGGTAAAATAGTATTATAATCACTATCAAGTGTCATAAGACCAAAATAATCCTTTTCTGTTAACGCTTGAAAGCAAGATGTTGCTCCAGCACGTGCCCAATCAAGTAATGTAGCTCCAGATTCATCTTTTGTCGCCATTGAACCAGAACGGTCAACAATTACAATTACTCCTACAGGTGGAGTATAATTTATTGCTTGCACTGGCAACATTTGTTGAAGCAAAGTACCAGACAAGTCATTTCTATTATATGCATGAGCACTACCAGTCGAATCAACACCACCAACAGTAAATAATCCACCACCTAAATCATTTACATATTTACTAAGATTTTTTACAAATTCATCATTTAAATCAGAATTTGATATATTGTTTAAAATAATCTCATCATAATTACATAAATCATTTACACTTTTAGGAAGTTCATCGCTATAAACATTTAAAACATCAACTTGAAACAAATTTTCATCTTCAAGCAATGTCTTCAACACTACTGAAGAGTCATCTTCTTGTTCTAAAATTAAAATCTTATTATATTGTTCAAGATATAAATATGTTGTATATTCATTATTTTGTTCTATTTCATCATTATATGAAAGTTTCACATTAATATCATGAAGTCCTTTATTCTTAAATGTATGTGGAATTACAATTGATGATTCACCTTTAGAAATACTTTTTGATATTTCTTCACAAAGCTCACCATTATCATATAATTTAAAATCAATATCACCAGAATAATTGCCATACAAATTAACTGTTATACCACAGCTTTCATTAACATCAACATGATAATCTGGCATATCAATACTTCTAATTTCTACTTCTTCATCAAATTCATAGCTTGAATTAATATTACAAACATCTAATTTAATACCACCAGCTACAACGCCTCTAATTACATTTTTAGCTGATTCATCTGTTTCCTTACCATCACTTATTAAAACAATTTTTCCAGAATTAGGATTATTAAATAATGTTTTAGCATAAATTAATGCTTGAGCAATATTTGTTGCTGAAACATCAGGAAGATCAGAAGATTTATACTCATCCATTATATCACTATATTTTTTTGTAAATGGAACTGCATATTTTTGATCATAGCCAAATGTAACAATACCAATATTAAAATTATCATAGCTTGCTTGGTCAATTATATTTTCAATTAAATCATCTCTTTGACTTTCCATCTTTTCCGTAGTATCTGAAACATCAACTAATAACAAAATCTCATTTTTAGTATTAGTACGAGTATTTACAAATTCTGTTCCAGCTAATAGAAAAACAGCTAATACACAAGCTAATATATGACAAATTATTGAAACAATTCTATTTCTTGTTTTTCTATATTTCTTATTTATTAACAAATACTGAATCAATGTAGCAATTAAAAAAACAGGAATAAGCAAAAGTAGATATGGATATAGAAATTTTACACTTATACTTAACATAATCCACACCTCCTATAATGTGTCGTTGCCTTTAAGCAACCACTCAATAAATAACAATGAAACAAGTGCTATAGATAACCAAAGTAATAAATCATCATAATAATCAGCATTTCCATTACTTGAAAATGGTAAAACTATAGATTCAACATGTGTATTAATATCACATTCTTCTTTAGGAATTCTTACTAAAATCTTATCTTCTATTTCTTTACCAAAAAATGTAGTTTGGTTAACAATATAGGTACCTGGCAAATCATAACTTACACTAGAAGGAAATGAAATAAGTGTATCTTTAGTTTCACCATCTTTCATTACATAAACTTGATTACCTCTACTATTTATTTCAATCGCATCATTAACATTAAATGAATTACCATTTGTAGTTCTAGGAAAATAACAAGTAAATATATTAGATAAGAATACAGGGAAATCCTTTAATAACGCTAAATTTGAATAATGAAGGCTAAATAGCATAAGAATACTTTTTCCATATTCATTATCTTTAACCATTATTGCAGGTAATTTATTACATTCAAAAATTGTTTCATAATCTTTACTACTACTCAAAATATCAATGCTTGATATTGTGATATCATCTGCATTAACATTTTCTACAATTTTATGGCTATTAACTTCAGTTAAAGGAGAACTTATACCATTAAAATCCATTATTGAAGACACAACAAATCCACTATCACCAACATTTTTATTAGGATCTGAATAAATTACTACTCCATCTTTAGGTGCTGAATCAGGCATCATATTATGTTCATAAATATATAAATCATAGCCACTATTAGGAACTGCCAATTTTGTGTTTTTGAATTCTGTTAACTCAATATTATAACTATCTGCTAGTGCACTTCTTAAAACAAATAGCATACCATTAAAAAAGCTATTAGGGAGTGAAGAAGCATATAAAACTTTAATAGTTTCCTTTGTTCCACCATAAATATCAAAGCTATTATCATAATAATATGAATCATTTACATTAATAGATAAATGAGCAGATTCAAATGAGAAAATTTTACTTGCATCATCAAAATAAAAATAATCTGCACCATGCTCAACATTATCATTGTTAGAGTTTGTAAAAATAACCTTTTTAACTTCGTCATTAACTAATTGGACACTAGTAGAAAAATCAAGATTTGAACCATCTACAGCTATATCTGATGCATTAGCCTTATTTAAGTCTAATACAAGTTCAACCTCCGAATCCTTTCCATATGATGCTAATTCTACTTCAAAAGTGTAATAATTATCCACAAAATAACTCTTAGCATCTAAAATAGCTACATTATATTCTTCTGTATTATTTACATTAACAACTGTAATACCATTCTCAACATAATCTGCAGAAATATCAGTATAAATTGATATTTTAACATTTGAATTTTCCTCTAAAATATCATCACATAACTTTATTGATTCATTTAAATCAACAGAACTATATGAACATCTATCATTTTCTAATAATTGAGTTAAACTATTATTAATTTCATTATATGAATCGATAGTTTGTTTTTCTGCAATGAAATAAGGATTATCTGTTCCAACAACAATTGAAATTGTACCATTTGAGCTTAAAACTTGATTAACCTTCTTAGTGGCAAGCTCAACAGCTCTTTCAAATCTTGTTTTATCATCATGCACTGTTCTCATTGATGCAGAAGCATCTATAATAACAACCTCTTCATTTTCAACTACTTCCTTTGTAATTTTAACAGGTTTAATTGTAACTATTGTTAAAGTAATCAAAAGTAAAACCTGAGTTATTACAAGCAAAATATTTCTAAATTTATTAATATTCAATTTTCTTTTTTTATATTTTAAACTTAATTTCCAAATATAAGTACTTGATATATACTTTTGTTGATAATTTGCCTTTATAAAATATAAGATAAAGTAAATAATCAAACTAATTGCAGAAATTAATCCAATAAGATTAAATACTTTCATGACATAATTCCTACTTTCATTAACTCATTAAACAAAACATTTTCAACTGGAGTATTTGTGCTAATAGTAATATAATCTATATTTCTTTTTCTACAATATTTTGAAATATCATCCTTTAATTCCTTTAAAGCTTCTGCATAAGCTCTTTGAGAAGCAGCATCAATCTTCATTTTCATGTTTTTAGGATCTGATATACCATTTGATTCAAGATCAATAAGATTAACTCTACCCATATAAGATGGATCGAGTTCCTCTGGAGTTAATATTTGAATCAATAGCACTTGCTGTTTCTTATAAAGTAAAAAGTCAACTGCTTTTTTCCAATCATTATCTGTCAAAAAATCAGAAATAATAACTGTTATTCCATTGGCATCTTGTAAATCAGCAGAATTTAAAATACATTTTTGAATATCAGTATCACCATCAAAATCAATATTTTGTAGAACTTCAATTGATCTAAAAAATTTATTCTTTCCAATAATTACTCCATTTGTATTTTCACATTTATCACCCTTCATAATATTAAATGATACTTTATCCATATTATGAACAGCTAAATATCCAAAACCTGCAGCACATGCTGTAGCATAAGCAGCCTTTTTAGGATTATCTTTTCCCATTGATGCAGAAGAATCAATAAAAATTTGTACCTTCATTTGGCGTTCATCAGTAAATAATCTAATAAAAAACTTTTCAAAACGACCATATAAATTCCAATCAATACGTCTAATATCGTCACCAACCTGATATTCTCTAAAATCCGCAAATTCCACTGTTTGACCATAACTTTTTACTAAATGCTTACCGCCAAAATAACCAAGTAGATATGATTTTAAATTAAAGGCTAATGACTCTAAACGACTAAAAAACTCATCATTTATGTAAGATTCTGCCATATTACCACATCTCTTTCTCCCACAAAAATTATAAAGCTTCAAAATAATGAAGCTTTACACTAAATATAAATACTACTTAATCTTGTACTTCTTTCTTGTTTCTGTAATTATTTCATTAATTAAACTATCAGGTGAAATTCTTTCTGCGATAGCTTCAAAATTCAATTTAATTCTATGACGTAAAATCATTGGTGCAAGTTCATCAATATCCTCATACGCAACATTAAATCTACCTTTAATTAAAGCCTTAACCTTAGCAGCAGAAATGAAAGCCTGTCCAGCTCTTGGAGAAGCACCAAGTCTAAGATATTTCTTTGCTGTCTCACTTGCATACTCTCCTGTAGGATGAGTTGCAGAAACAATAATCATTGCATATCTTAGTACTTCATCTGCAATCATAATATTATTTGCAGTTTCTCGCATCTTTAACAATTCTTCACCAGAACATACAGTATTTGAAACCTCAGCCATTGTTTTTTGCGTTAAGCTAACAATGTTTAAAAGTTCATCTAATGAAGGATTTGGTACAATAATCTTAAACATAAATCTATCCATTTGAGCTTCAGGAAGTGGATAAGTACCATCTTGCTCAATTGGGTTTTGAGTTGCAAGTACGAAAAATGGTTCTGATAAATTTCTTGAAACACCCATTACTGTAACCTTATGCTCTTGCATTGCTTCTAGTAAAGCTGATTGTGTTTTGGGTGTAGCACGGTTAATTTCATCAGCTAAGATAATATTAGAGAAAATTGGTCCTTCTTGGAATTGGAAATTCGTATGTCCCTCATTGTCTTTTACAACAATATTCGTACCAGTTACATCAGCTGGCATTAAATCTGGTGTAAATTGAATTCTTGAAAATGGTAAGCCAAATACTCTACCAAGTGTTCTTACTAAACGTGTTTTTCCAACGCCTGGTACACCTTCAAGTAACACATTACCACCAGCAATCATTGCTACGACAGTTCCTTCAATTACTTCTTTTTGTCCAATAACATCTCTTGAGATTTGTGAATAAATCTCTTTAATTTTTTCACTAAAATTTTTTACATCATTTTCATTAATCATTTTAAAAGCTCCCTACTTCTTAATAGTGTCATAATATTTTTTAATTATTTCTTTCATATCCTCAGACATCTCATCGTCATTTTGAATTGAATTCATTGCATCATCATAAGCATTGGCAAATTTTTCATCACCATAATAAGTCTTTCCATCATCTACTTGGTTTGATTCTTCATATCTACCACCTGAACCACCAGTACCATCATTAGAATTTGACGAGTCCCCATCTGATTGACTCGGATTATCACCATCACCTGGTTGACTATTTATCACTGGTGGCTGTGGCGCATTTTTCAAAGGATCATCCTCTTCGTCATCATCAGCTTGTTTTTCATCTATTTTCATAAAAACAGCAACAATTGTTAAATCACTTTCAACATTAGTATCTAGCCTATAAGGACTATTTTTAGTATTTACATTATCATAATAATTTAAATTAATAGAATCTCTAACTAAAGCCCATTTTTCAAAAAACCAACCATCTTCAGCAACAGCTAATACTCCTGTTGCATTATCACCAGATGTTATTTTTTGAGCTAATTCGCCTTCGATTTTGCCTTTTCCTTCAACCTTATACTCAACCTCATACACTTTTTTTTCTTCTACATTATTAACTTTAATTCTATCAACTAAAGAAGGTAATTTATTAGTAGAAACTAAAGATGAAAATACTGTTGTCACTATAGCAAATACAGATAAAGTTATAGCAAATGCATATAACCAAATTGGTGTTTTAATCTTAAAGCTTTTAGCATCTACTTCATTAATTTTTGTTTCTGCATTTTCTCTTTGAAGTCTTGCAATTAAAGAATTATCATCCTTATATTGATACATCGTAATTGCTCTTTGCTGCAATCCAACATCATCAATATTCTTCATAAATTCTTTTTCTTTTGGCTTTTCAACTATAAATAAAATAGAAGTAGTTATCAACATTACAACCGCAAAAATGATAAAAGAAATCCAAAAATATTTGTAATTAACAATACATGTTATTGTTGTTAACACAATCAATAATGGTAAACAATAAATCAACCCTTTTAAAAAAGACCTCAAGTAGACTTTTAAACAAAATTTTTTGTAAAGTCTTGTAAAATTCTCATTTTTATCCATATTAATAATCCCCCTTTTAATTTAAATCATGATTTAACATAATTTCACATACAATTATACATCTAATCATATACACAATCAACATTTTTTTGTTTTTTATTTTATTTTACCCCACTTTTACTGAATTTACTTTCATTTTTATGTCTATATTTGTTTTTTTACCTTTTTAAATATTCATTATTCGAATTTTATTCACTTTACAGCTAAAGATATATATATTTTTTGCTTTTTATTTTGAAAATACTGTTATTAAAAAATATTATTCGAAATTGCTTTCATTTTCGTAAAGCTAAATAGCACTTTAAGCCTATTACATAAATTTAAATTTTATTCTTTTCATTGTATTATATTTTAAAATATTATAAAACATTAATTAATTTACCTATTTTAAATAAAAATTATAATTTCCTAATAAATAAAAAAATTACACTAATTTTTAATTTCAGTGTAATTTTAGTTATACTTATCTTTTTTTTAATTCATCAAATATGTCATTCCATGAAATATCCTTCGTTGCCATTTCAACTGTTAAATGATATATTAAGTCACTTATTTCAAAAATCATCTCATCTTTTTTATTATCCTTAAAAGCAATAATAGCTTCTGTTGCTTCCTCACCAACCTTTTTTAAAATTTTATTTTCACCTTTTTCAATTAGATAATTAGTATATGAGCCTTCTTTTGGATATTTAATTCTATCTTTAATTGTGTTTTCCAAATTAATAATCATAGATGAATCATTTGTAATTTTACCCCTATTTAATTTAACTTCTACATCTTCATCTAAATCACGATAAAAGCATGAAACATTCCCCGTATGGCAAGAAATACCACCAACCTGTTCAACTTGAAATAAAAGAGCATCTCCATCACAATCAATAGATAATCCTTTCATATATTGAAAATAACCTGATGTTTCTCCCTTAATCCATAGTTTATTTCTACTCCTTGAAAAATAAGTCATTTTCCCTGTTCTTAGCGTTCTTTCTAAAGCCTCTTTATTCATATAAGCAACCATACGGATATGTTTAGAATGATAATCCTGAATAACACATACTACTAATCCATTTTCATCATATTTTACATTTTTTAAGATTTCTAATTTATTCAATCCTTACACCTACCTTTTTTTCACGTAAAAATTTTTTTAAATCATTTATTTCAATTTCTTTATAGTGAAAAATGGAAGCAGCTAGTGCCGCAGTAGCCTTTGTCTTAGTAAATACATCGTAAAAATCACTCACGCACCCTGCACCACCTGATGCAATAACTGGAATACTAACAGCATTAGATACCAAATTTGTTAAATTAATTTCATATCCATTTTTACATCCATCTGTATCCATAGATGTAAGCAATATTTCTCCAGCGCCAAGACTTTCACATTTAATAGCCCATTTAACTACATCAAGACCAGTTGGAGTTTTTCCACCATTAATGAAAACCTCGTAAAATTCACCATTAAACTTTGCATCAATTGCAACAACAATACATTGATTTCCATATTTTAAAGCTGCTTCTTTAATAATCATTGGATTTTTTACAGCGCCAGTATTAATTGAAACTTTATCAGCACCTGAATTCAAAACTGCCTTTATATCTTCTAAACTATTTATTCCTCCACCAACAGTTAAGGGAATAAAAACATTTTTAGCTGTTTTTTTTACAACATCTAAAATAATACCTCTTTTTTCATTAGATGCCGTGATATCTAAAAATATAATTTCATCTGCACCATTTTCACTATAATACTTCGCTATTTCAACTGGATCACCTGCATCAGCAATATTATTAAAATTTACCCCTTTTACAACTCGTCCTTCTTTTATATCAAGACACGGAATTATTCTTTTCCCTAACATTTTAATCCTCAAACAATTCTATAGCTTTTTTTAAATCAATTTTCCCACTATAAATACTTTTACCTAGTATAATACCACTACAGCCAATATTTTTAACCATTTCAATATCTAACATACTACTAGCACCACCAGAAGCTATAACATTTAATCCACTATCCAAAAGTATTTTTTTTGTTTGTTCTAAATTAATGCCATTTAAAGTTCCATCATGGGAGATGTCAGTAAAAATAATAGTTTTAATACCACATTCTTTTAATTGTATTGCAAAGCTTGATGCATCAATATTAGAAGTATCTAGCCATCCTCTAGTTGAAACCATATAGTTTTTACAGTCAATTCCAACAATGACCTTATCTGCTCCATATAGTTTGATTGCATCTTTAACAAAGCCTAAATTAAGAGCATTACTTCCTAGTATAACTCTGTCAATACCTATATCTAATAATTCTTTAATCTGTGCTAGGCTTCTAATACCTCCGCCTAGTTCTAATTTAACATCTACGCTCCTTCTAATTTCTTTAATGGCTTCTAAATTTTTAATTTTTCCATCCTTAGCTCCATCCAAATCAACTAAATGGATAAAGGTTGCGCCATTTTCTTGAAGTTTTAAAGCAACATCTTTAGGATTTCCGTAATCACAAATGTTATTATAATCACCCTTATACAATCTAACGCATCTACCATTATATAAATCAATAGCCGGATATATTCTCATTATAAATCACCAAAATTCTTTAAAATTTTCAACCCAACCTTACCACTCTTTTCCGGATGAAATTGTGTTGCATAAATATTTTTATAACAAATTGCACTGCAAAATGTTTTACCTGCATATTCCGTTTTCGAAATCATATATTCACATTTATCTACATAATAAGAATGAACAAAATAAACATATCTACCATCTAACTCTTTTAACAGAGGATTATCTTTTGTAATTGTAATTTGATTCCAACCAACATGCGGAACCCTATCTATTTCTTTATTAAATTTAACAACTTCTCCTTTAATAATATCAAGTCCATCATACACTCCATTTTCATGAGAATGTGAAAACAATATTTGCATACCGACACATATTCCTAAAATTGGTATATCTTTTTTTATTGCTTGATCAATTACATCAACAAACCCTTTTCTTTTAAATGCATCCATTGCATCCTTAAATGCTCCTACTCCAGGTAATATTATTTTATCAGCCTTTAAAATGACATTTTTGTCGCTAGTTATAACATTTTCAAAATTTAAGTAATCTAATGCATTTTTAATACTTCCTAGGTTACCAACATCATAATCCATTATTGCAATCATAAAACACCCTTTGTAGATAAAACTCTATTATCATTTATTCTAATTGCATCATGTAAACATTTAGCAAAGGATTTAAACATTGCTTCTATTATATGATGAGTATTATTTCCACGTATAACATAAAAATGTAAATTAATTTTAAAATTAAAGGCTAAAGACCTAAAAAACTCATCAACACACTCTGTTTCAAAATTACCTATAATAGAAATATTAGGTATAAAATTAGATTCATAATATGATCTATTAGAAACATCAATCGCACATAAAACAAGTGCATCATCCATAGGCATAACAAACGATTGATACCTACAAATTGTTGATTTATCCCCAACAGCTTTATTTAAAGCCTCACCTAATACAATTCCACAGTCTTCAACACTATGATGAGAATCAACATTCAAATCGCCATTACATTTAATAAATAAATCAATTGAAGAATGACGAGATAATGTATTTAACATATGATCAAAAAATCCTATTCCAGTATCAACATTTGCTAATCCACACCCATCAACATTTATTTCACAACAAATATCAGTTTCTTTAGTTTTTCTTTCTAATTTATAACTACGCATTTTAGCACCTCAATTAGTCTATTATTTTCATTCTCATTACCAACTGTAATCCTATATTTTCTAGAATCAATTTTTCTAATATATATTTTATTTTTAAGCAATTCATCATAATATTTATCATCCATAATAACAAATATGAAATTAGCTTCACTCGGATATACTGCTAGTCCTAATTTGTATAGGTTTATATAAACTCTATCTCTTTCATTTTTAATTTTATCAATTAAAGGAGTATATAAATTTTTATGAGTAATTGCAATCTTTGCAAGTAAGGCACTTTCAACTGACAATGAATATGGTAGCTTTACCATATTTATCATATTAATATTTTCTTCTTTGCTTATTGCATATCCACATCTTATTGATGCCAATGCATAAGCCTTTGAAAATGTTCTAAGGACAATTAAATTATCATATTTAGTAGCTAAATATGTACAATCAGTAGACGCAAAATCAACATAAGCTAAATCAAGTAAAACTAGAGCATCTGTTGAAGATACAATTTTTTCAATATCATTAATTGATAAAGCCTGACCAGTTGGATTATTAGGTGAGCATAAACAAACTAATTTAGGTTTAAATTCATTTATACTTTGAATCATTTTTTCAACATCAAAGGAAAAATCAGTATTTAATTCAATAGAGATAAATTCAGCGCCAACAAGACTAGCAAAAACCTTATACATACTAAAAGATGGGGAAAATGATATTACCTTGTCTTCATTTTCTAAAACCGCCTTGAATACTACATCTAATAATTCATCAGAGCCAACCCCACAAGTTACTTGACTTTCTTTAACTTTAAATGCTTTAGCAATATGACTACATAATGAAGAATTCATCATATCAGGATATCTATTAAAATTAACATTTTTTAAAGTTTCATAAAACTCATCTAATATTTCAGATGGTGGATTATATGGTGCTTCATTAGCATTTAAAACAATTCCATCTTCTATTTTATTTGAGGAATATGTCATCAAAGAGTCATAGCTAGACTTTAAATATCTCATATTATTCTCCCCTAACTTTAGCTGATAAAGCATGCATTTCAAGCCCTTCAATTGTAGCAAACATTTCTACATCATCAATTAGATTTAAAGCTTGACTTTTATTAAATTCAATTATTGAACTTTTTTTAATAAAATCATCAACCCCTAGAGGTGAAAAAAATCTAGCAGTACCACAAGTAGGAAGAACATGATTAGGTCCAGCTATATAATCACCTAGTGCTTCAAGTGAATAATTACCGATAAAGATAGCACCTGCATTTTTAATTTTATCTAAATGATCATTAGCTTTATCCATAGCAAGTTCTAGATGCTCTGGTGCCAACATATTGGTATAACCTATCGCTTCATCTATACTATCAACTATAATTATCCTTGAGTAATTAGTCAAGGATTTACTTAGAATGCACTTTCTACTTGATTTTTGATAATATTTATTAATATATTCTTTAACTTCCACTGCTTTCTTATAACTATTAATAAACAAAATTGCTGAAGCCATTTCATCATGTTCAGCTTGTGCCATTAAATCACAAGCTAAAAAGCTTGCATTTGCACTTTCATCTGCAATAATGCAAATTTCAGACGGACCAGCAATTGAATCAATTCCTACAATTCCATAAACTTCTCGCTTAGCTAGCGCGACAAAAATATTACCAGGTCCAACAATCTTATCAACCTTACCTACACTTTCAGTTCCATAGGCAAGGGCCGCAATAGCTTGCGCTCCTCCAATTTTATAAAGATGGTCAACATCACTTATATAGCTTGCGGCTAAAACATACGGATTTAGCTTTCCATCAACACATGGCGTAACCATAGTTACATTTTTAACACCTGCAACCTTAGCAGGGATTACATTCATTAATACCGAAGATGGATAACATGCTTTTCCTCCCGGAACATAAACTCCAACATTTTCTATTGGAGTAATTTTTTGACCAAGCCTTTCTCCAAATACACCATTATAATACCATGATTCTCTTTTTTGATGCTTATGATAATCATAAATTCTATCTTTACTCTTTTTCAAAACCACCTTCATATTTTCCGCTAAATTATCAAAAGCTTTTTTTTGTTCCTCTTTTGAAACTTCAATATTTCCAATAGAAAAGTTAGGATCATCAAACTTTTTTGTATACTTTTCTAATGCAAGATCTCCATTAGACTGTACGTCAGAAATTATATCCTTGACTATATCATTGTATTTTGAATTAGAAACATTACCTCTTAATTTTAAACAATTAAAAAAGTCAGTAATATCATTTTTATCTTTAACAATTTTAATCATTATTGCACCTCTTTTAAGCCATCAAACAATTTAATTATTTTGTATATTTCATCATATTTAGTCTTTAACGCTGCATTATTACATACGACTCTTGCGGATAGTTCACATATTGTAATAATTTCCTCTAAGCCATTTTCTTTTAGTGTTCTTCCACTTTCCACAATATCAACAATGACATCAGATAAGCCACTAATAGCAGCAAGCTCAACTGAACCATTAAGTTTAATAATATTAGTATTTTGGTGAATAGATTCGAAATATTTTTTACTAATATTTGGATACTTAGTAGCAACCTTTAAAACGTTTTCACTATATATATTATCCTTATAGTTTTTCTTCGCACATACGCACATTTTACATTTTCCAAATCCTAAATCTAAAACTTCTGTAATATCTCTACACTCTTCTAATATAGTATCCTTTCCAACAATACCTATATCAGCGATACCATATTCAACAAACGTAGGAACATCTGAAGGCTTCGCCAAAAAAAAGCAATATTTACCATCATAAGTTGTAATAACTAATCTTCTATCATCTTCCTGCAAATTAACATCACAAATATTATTTTTTTTTAAGATTTCAAATGTCTTGTTTGCTAGCCTTCCTTTAGATAACGCAAAAGTCAACATAATTCAACCTCCATAACCTCAATAGAATTATTCTTATAATGAAGTAATTTAGAATAACAATGCTTTTTAGCATAAGCTAAGGCTTCATTTAAAGAATTAAAATCTAACGAATTAACAATAATCCCTTTTTCTCTAATAATGTCATTATTGGCATTTGCAAATACATAACTATAATCAGATACAAATGATAAATACCTTTCGTTTTTTAAAGTAATAGTTTTATTAATTAATGAATAATTTGTTAAAGAATTAATATCCAAGCCAAATCCAACATTTGCAAAATCGTGACCAAATGTTTTAAACAAGCAATCACATCTACCACCTTCAACTACAGCCTTTGAAATTCCAGGGACATACAAGGAAAAAACAACGCCAGTATAATATCTTGCATATGAATAGATAGAAAAGTCAAAAATAACATTGTCAACTCCCAAATTAAAAAGCCTTAAGTAAATGCTCTTTAAATATTCAAGTTCAACTACTGCCTCCCCATTTAAGTTATTAATTAAGTTATCTATATAATTGAGCTTTCCACCTCTTAGCATTAAATCATAGATAAAATTTGCTTTATCATTATCTAAATTTAAATTTAAAAAATTATATAATCTAACATAATCCTTCGTCTCAATACACTCATAAATTATTTTTTTTGTATTATTATCAATTTTAAAATCATTAAAAAGTTTTTCTAAAAATAATGCAGATCCAATATGGATAGTAAGTTCATTAACATTACACTTTTTTAAAGATTTATAAGCTAAATATATAACCTCTGTATCTGTGCTTATTCCTTTTTGTCCTATAAATTCAATACCCGCCTGTAAAAATTGATGTTCTTTACCTTGATATTGTTTAGGGTATCTAAAAACATCTGCAGAATAACAATATTTATAAATGCCATTTTCATAATTTGAACATACGAATCTTGCTATAGAAGAAGTCATATCATTACATAATGATAAAACTTCCCCCTGTCTATTAATCAAATTATACAAATCTGGCTTTTGCATCCCATTTGTAGAATAAACATCAATAAATTCAACAGTTGGGGTTTTAATCAATTCATAACCATAAGAACAATATAAATCTATTATTCTTCTTTCAATTTCTTTTTTAACTAACATTTCAATTCCAAAAGAATCTTTAAACCCTTCTGTTGTATGCAATTTATAATCCTTCATACAATCACCAGCCAAAAACACAATTTTAAATATTATATCACATTTTGCAATTTCTTTCTACAGTTAATTGCATTTTTCAATAAAATAACTAATTTTTATCAATATATAGATTATAATTCAAATTTTTTGTAAAAACACATCGCTTTATGAAATTATATTCAAATAATTTTACAATTACAATAAGCTAATCTTTCTTTATCGCAAATCATAGTAAAAATTTTTTCAAAGAAAAAAAGGCAGACCATTTATCTACCTTAGTAAACAAAAAGTCTGCCTAATATTAAACTGCTTTAACAATAAGCTTTATAGCTGTTTTTTCCATACCCTCAATTAAAATATCCGAGAATGCTGGTACAACAATTAAATCCTTACCTAAAGGAGCTACATACCCTCTTGCTATGGCAATTGCTTTAATTCCCTGATTTATTGCTCCAGCACCTACTGCTTGCATTTCAACAACATTTTTACTTTTAAATGCATTAGCTAAAGCACCTGCAATGCTACTTGGTTTTGATTTAGCTGATATTTTTAATATTTCCATATATTTATCCTCCCAATAAAATATATGATTATATTAAAATTATATGACTATAATGACACCTTCTTATTAATTCTAATAATACTGTTCTTTACTCCAAAATCTAAAATTACACCATTGATTATAATTTCTTTATCTGTTGAAACCTTTAATGGCTCAAACATCCCAGTTCTAAATCTTGAAATAACCTGGTCCTTATCATCACCAATTATAGAGCTATGTGGCCCACACATTCCCATATCAGTAATATAGCAAGTATTATTTAATACCTCCTCATCAGCTGTTTGAACATGAGTATGAGTACCTAATATTGCATCAACACGCCCTTGAAAATCATAAAAAAACGCTTTTTTTTCACTCGTGGCTTCGCCATGAAAATCTACAATAATATAATCCGCATCAATTTCATTTAGTAATTTATCCATTGTTTGAAAAGGACAATCTAAAGAAGTTGACATAAACGTTCTTCCCATTAAATTAACAAGAGCTATTTTTTTATCATTATAATTTATATACATATAGCCTTTTCCTATATTTGTCGGTAAATTAGCTGGTCTAACAATATTTGTCTCATCAATGTAATCCTTTATTTCCGATTTTGAAAATGTATGGTTTCCCATTGACATAGCAACAATACCAATATTTTTTAATTCTTTATAGTGCCTTAATGTTAATCCCTTGCCACCAGAAGTGTTTTCAGCATTAGCTAAAACCATATTAATTTTATAATCTTTTTTTATCTCTTCAATTGCATCCTTTATTGCAGGAATAGATTTTTCACCAACAATATCACCTAAATATAAAATTTTCATTTTTTTCTCCTTTAAAATATAAAAGAGTGATAATCTCACTCTTTTATTACTATAATTATTTAGCAACATCAACAGCACGTGTTTCACGAATAACTGTAACCTTAATAGTACCAGGATAAGATAATTTATTCTCAATTTCTTCCTTAATTTGTCTTGCAATTGTAATTGTAGATAAATCATCGATTTCCTCAGGATTAACAATAACACGAACCTCACGTCCAGCCTGTACAGCAAATGATGATTGAACACCCTTTATACTATTAGAGATTGCCTCTAGGTTCTCAAGACGTTTAGTGTAATTTTCTAATGAATCACTTCTTGCACCAGGTCTTGCTGATGATAAAGCATCAGCTGCAGCAACTAAGACTGCAATAACACTCTTAGGGGCAACATCCTCATGATGTGATGCAATAGCATCAATAACCTCTTTAGGCTCATGATACTTAGTTGCAAGCTCAACACCAATTTCAACATGAGAGCCTTCAATTTCATGATCAACAGCCTTACCAATATCATGAAGTAAACCAGCACGACGTGCTAAAATTTCATTTTCACCAATCTCAGCTGCAAGCTTTCCAGCAAGCATTGCTGTTTCAATTGAATGCTTCAATACATTTTGTCCATAACTTGTTCTAAAATTTAATCTTCCGATTAATCTAATTAAATCAGGATGAACCTTACCAATACCAGTTTTGAAAACTGCTTCCTCACCCATTTCACGTATTACCATTTCAACTTCACCACGGCAACGTTCAACAACCTCTTCAATACGTGCTGGATGTATTCTACCATCAGAAACCAAAATTTCTAGTGATCTCTTAGCAATTTCTCTACGAACCGGATCAAATCCTGATAATACAACTGCTTCTGGAGTATCATCAATAATTAAATCAACTCCTGTTAATGATTCAAGAGTACGAATATTTCTACCCTCTCTACCAATAATTCTACCCTTCATTTCCTCAACAGGAAGTGACACAGTAGAAACTGTAGCCTCACCTGCTGTTTCTCCAGCATACTTTTGAATAGCAAGTGAAAGGGCATTTTTAGCTTTAGACTTAACCTCAAGCTTAGCCTTCTCCTCTTCATCCTTAATGTATGTAGCAATTTCAAGCTTCATACTTTCCTTAACAGAATCCATAATTATCTTCTTAGCTGCATCTCTCGATAAACCGCTAATTTCAATAAGTTTCTGCTCCTGTTGCTTTAAAATGGCTTCAACCTTAATATTTTGTTGTTCTAATTCTACCTTTTTTTCATCAATCTTTGTTTCTTTTGCGTTAAGCATTTCTTCACGACGATCAAGATTATTACTTCTACGGTCAAGAGAATCCTCACGTTGATTTAATTTATTTTCTAATTCAACGACAA
Source organism: uncultured Anaeroplasmataceae bacterium (assembly GCA_934229785.1). GTDB lineage: Bacteria > Bacillota_I > Bacilli_A > Acholeplasmatales > Anaeroplasmataceae > Anaeroplasma. Next base: position 118,640 of record CAKQEA010000001.1, on the reverse strand, counting down.
CACTCTTTCTCTCTTTAATATCCTTATCTGCCTCAGATTTTAACGCTGCAATTTCTTGCTTTGCTTCAATAATAGACTCACGTTTTTTCTTTTCAGCCTCTGCCTCTGCATCAGCAATCAATTTATCAGACTCTTCCTTTGATTTGATAAATGATTTTTCATGTAGCTTTAATCTTAAAACATATCCAGCTGCAACACCAGCAGCTAAACACAAAATAATTAGGGGCAGCCATGCATATACAGGTAAATTACCTGACGCTAAAAAATTCATATTTGCCTCCCTATATAATGATAATAAAGCTTGTGATTAAAAACAAACTTCTATTTCATTATACTTTTTTTGATATACTTAGTCAATGAAAAATAGTTAATAAATATTTTCATCAAATAATATTTTTTTCAATATTTTTCACATTTATAATGTTTTTTTTCATTACTTTTGATATAATCAAATAGTAATAAATGTATAAGGAGTTTTTTATATGGAAAAAAAGAAAATAGAAAAACATAAAAATAGATTATTCGGAAGAAATTTATTCACATTAATTTTTGCAATTGTAGCTATACTTATCATTGCATTTGCAGTAACAACAATTCAAAGCTATGCTTCAACATCATCAAAAACAAAGGTTGTTCCTTTTGAAACAAAAAATTTAAATTCTACTGATAATACATTTACTGAAGGAACTTACAACACAACAAATGATAAAAATAATACTGTGATTAGAATGAATGGTAAGGATTTTAATGAAATCGGCTTATTTTTTACATGTACTGAATATAATGAAGATAAAGGATCTGCAAAATATGAATTAAAAATGTATTTTAACGATAATACTTCAGAAGAGATAAAATATAATACCAAATTTCAAGCTAATGTTTGTATGAGTGCAAAATGGATTGGCTTTGTATCTTATGCCACAAAAACATCAAGCATCAAAATTAATGCCCCATACTACTCAAATAAAGTTAAAAGTCCTACAGATATAAGTAAGGCATATTATGTTGAGGACAATACATCAAGATTTGGTTACCGTGAAGCAACTGAAGAGGAAATTAGTGATACAAACATCTTTAAATACGAAAACACATTATCATCTAAAGATAGAACTGAACAAAATACATCAATATCTAAAAATATATTCACTATAAATAATGTTGTAGATTTTCCTGCAAAAGCAAACACTTGGCCTATCAAGATTAAGGTTTCAGAACCTACAATTTACTTATACCTATCATATAGCTATAATGAAAATGCAATTACAAAAACAAAAAATTATATTTTAAAATACTCATACAAAGAACTAATGACATCTGATACTTCAGGAGCTATTAGAGACTAATTAATGGAAGGCTATGCCTTCCTTTTTTTAATAAAAAAAACGGCAAAATTAAAGCCGTTTTCTTTATTTAAATCTAACATTTTCAGCAAATATATGACAATTAATAAGCTCAATATCCTCTTCGTTATCAGATAAGCCTTTTAATAAAATCGCCGTATTATATACTGTTGCTCCTTTTGCAAAATCAAGATTAATTGTGAAATTAGATGTATAGTCAACTACAACTTCCTTATCATTTTGATCTGCATCATAGAAATTAAATCCAATAAATCCCTTTATAATTGATGAAAATCCAATTAAGTTCATTATAATTGTTACATCTTTTTCCTTAGCATAGCTTAAAATCTTATCCTTTTCCTCTTCAATAAACTGACAAATATTTGAAATATTATCGTTATAAGGCAAGAAATAAAAGCTGCAATCATCATTTTCAATTTCTTTATAGTCTTTAATATTAGCTAAAATATTCTTATAATCCTTCTCAAATGCCTCAATAGCTTCCTTTGAACTAGAATATAGTGCTTCATTTTCATGATAATCATTAACTATTTTTTCAATATGAATATAATTTACATCTCCAACAATTTTAAAATTTTCTTTTTTTAAAAGCTCTTGAAAATCTAACACATAATCTTTATCGATAATAACCTCTAAAACATATTTAGGAGTCACACCTAAAGGCTTTGCCTTTAAATATTCTCCTTCATGATCATAAACTGAAGAAAATCTTCTTCTTAAGCCCTTTCTATTATACATTTTAAGGTTTCTTTCAAATGTACTTACTGAAATTTCCTGTGCCATAATAATACCTCTTTCTAATTCTTATTTATATTTATATCATTTATTACAGCAAAAGTAAATATTTTTACTCTAGGAAGCTAATTGCTTCCTTTTTAGTTTTGATTACTCTAAATCTTAAATTTTAAAAAACACTTCAAAAGAACAATACATATTTTAATAAATCATTTTAACATATTTTTTCTTACATTTAACAAAATATATATACTAATAAAAATTACTGTTGATGAGGCCAATATAATAATTGAGCCCCAAAATGGAATCTCATTATTAAAAAAACTAATATTTATATCAAAGCTTGAGGCAATTTTATTAACAACTTCAGAAGGAAAACCTTGAGAAGTTTTTAATTCATTCAAAACACCTCTTTCAAATGAATATCTTATTGCATGAGTAGCATATGTTCCAGGTAAAAAACTAAGTACATGCTGAAGTCCACTACCAAATTGATTAATTGGCATATAAGCACCACATATAAATCCATAAATAGATGATACCAAGGTACCAACTGCTGACATCTGTCCTTGAGAACTTAAAAAACAATTAATTATAGATGATAATGATGTACCAAAATTAACAAGTAAAAAGACGTTTAAAATAATCAACAAAACATCACCTGCTGATAAATACCAACCTGTAAACGCCATAATAATAAAGCCAATAATCATTTCAAGATAACAAATAATTAATGAAACAAGCATACTTGCAATATAATATGAAACAGCAAGCTTTGTTTTTTTAATCGGAGCAATCATCAAATCGTTAACAGCTCCTGTTACTTTATCTTGAACCATCAATAGATTAGAACAAAATGCTACAGTTATACCTGATACTGCAAGAAGTGATGAAAACAACCAGCCGTAAACAAAACCATCAATGCATTTATCGTCAACATTCCAATTAAAAGAGCTAACTGCACTATTAAATGAATCAACATATACATTTCTTAAAAAAGTAACATAAAGCAGTATTAAAATCATTGGAGTAATAAGTGATGTCAAGACTAATCCTTTATCTTTAAAAAATATTTTAGTATTTCTTATAATTAAACATCCTAATCTCATCCTACTCTCCTCCTAGCTTTAATCCTGTGGCATTTAAAAAGACATCATCCATGTTTCCCTTTATTATCTCATAATCATTAAAAATATCAGGATGAGCTAAAATCAGTTTTGTAGCCTCAAGAGTATTTTTAACCTCTATTTTAAAGCCAGATGAAACTTTTTTATATGGCATACCCAAGCATTTAATATTATTCTCACTGACATTGTATAAAATTATAAAATCTCCAGTATATTTATTCTTTAATTCTATTGGTGTACCGCAAGCTACAATATTTCCTTTATTAAGCATTACAATGTAATCAGCATAATTAACCTCCTCCATATAATGAGTTGTTAAGAATACTGTTAATTTTTCTTCTACTCTTAATTTATTAATAACCTTCCATACAAGCTTCCTTGTTTGAGGATCAAGTCCTGTAGTAGGCTCATCTAAAATCAAAATTTCGGGTTTATGAATTAAAGCTCTAGCAATATCAACTCTTCTTTTCTGTCCACCTGATAGTTTAGCGTAGCACCTTTTATACAAATCCTTAAAATCAAGCATTGAGGCCATCAAATCCAATCTTTTATTAAATTCAACATCGTAAATTCCATATAGGGAGGCTCTAAATTTCAAATTATCATAAACAGTTAATGCTTTATCTAAAACATTATTTTGATAAACAACACCTAATTTTTTTCTAATTTCAAGCATATCATCATCGATATTTTTACCATCAATTTCAACACTACCACCATCTCTTTTTAACTCTCCACACATTATTGATATAGTAGTTGATTTTCCAGCCCCATTTATTCCTAAAAAGGCAAAGAATTCTCCTTTTTTAACCTTAAATGATAAGTCATTAACCGCAACAATATCCTTAAAGCATTTTCTTAAGTTATTAATTTTAATTATATCATCCATATTTACTCCTAATTAAAGAAAAAAGAAACAAATGTAAGATCTTGCCTTACAATTTGTTTCTTAATTAATTATTCTTCATGTTCTAAAGCAAGTGTTCTAGTTGTCAAATCACAAACCTCTTTTGGTCCATAATATTGAATTGCGCCTGGATATAAGAAACAAGTTTCAACAGCCCATTCATCCCTATGAGAGGCAAAATACTTAAATGGTTTTCCATCAAGCTCAACTAATGCCTTTTTAATAACTGGCTTATCCTCACCATGACGACGTTCAATATTCATCATCTTTGTAATAGGCATACCTCCAGCAATCCATTCCTCAGCTGGTTTTGATAAATTAGAAACCTTTGATAAATAACCATTATATCCATACTGAATTAGCATAAATGCATTATAGCCTAAAGAATAGCAATAGTCAGCATCGAAATTTGAAGGGAAGGCACATCTTCCTTCATAGCCAAAGAAATGATGAAGAGCACTAAACTTGCCATTATATTCTCCCCTTTTTCTTCTTTCTTCAAGATTATTTTTAACTAAAGCTGAGAACAGCTTTTCTGATTCAATTAGTGACACCTGAACGTTACCATGAGGATCACGCTCTAAAAATAACTGTTGTTCAATGTTTAATGGAAGAATTTCAAATACCGCAAATGATTCCTTAGTCAAACCATTTTTAATAAATTCATATTTTTCTTCCCATGTTTGAAGCTCATTAAATACTTTAGCCTTATCACCTGCAAGAAGCTCGTTAATTTCAGAAATTAATTTCTTAAATTCTGGAACAAATTCAACAACTCCTTCTGGAATAATTACTACACCAAAATTCATTTCCTTTTTACTACGAGCACATACAGAATCCGCAATATAATTTGCAATTTGAGCTAAAGACATCTTCTTAGCCTCAACCTCTTCAGAAACCAAACAAATATTAGGCTGAGTCTCTAAAGCACATTCTAGGGCAACATGACTTGCTGAACGTCCCATAACCTTAATAAAATGCCAATATTTCTTGGCTGAATTTGCATCTCTTTGAACATTTCCAATCAATTCAGAATAAGTTTTAGTTGCAGTATCAAAACCAAATGAGCATTCAATATCCTCATTTTTTAAATCTCCATCAATAGTTTTTGGACAGCCAATAACCTGAACTCCTGTATTATTTGCTTGAAAATATTCAGCTAAAACAGCCGCATTAGTGTTAGAATCATCTCCACCAATGATAACTATTGCAGTAATACCATGCTTTTTACAAACATTACGAGCAATCTCAAATTGTTCCTTTGTTTCAAGCTTAGTTCTACCTGAGCCTATAATATCAAAGCCACCTGTATTTCTAAATTGATTAATATAATCATCTGTAAATTCAATATAATCATCATCAATTAATCCACTAGGTCCCTTTTTAAATCCAAGTAATACATTATCCTTATTTGTCTTCTTTAACGCATCATAAAGTCCACAAACAACATTATGTCCGCCAGGCGCTTGACCACCTGATAGAATTACACCTACAACCTGTTTTTTAGGCTGGGATGTATTTTTTCCTTTTTGAAATACAATTTCTCTTTTTCCATAGGTATTAGGAAATAAATCCTTAATTTTTTCTTGGTCTGCAACACTTTTTGTTAATTCTCCCTCTTTAACACAAATTTCATTAATACCATTTCTTAGCATTCCAGGCAACTTTGGAACGTAAGAATATCTAGCAATTTGAAGTGGTGATAGTTTCATACAAATATTTCTCCTTTTAAATAGTAATTTCGTTTCTTTGATTATATCACTATTTGATAAAAAATACTAGTAAAACAGCTCTTATAAATATTTTTTTAGAATTGTAATTAATGATGTAAGAGAGAGAGGTTTAGAAATATGAGCATTCATACCTGCTGCAATTGATTTTGAAATATCTTCAGTAAAAGCGTTAGCTGTCATAGCTATGATAGGAATTGATTTATTAATTTCTCTAATTTTTCTTGTTGCTTCATATCCATCCATAATCGGCATAAGACAATCCATTAACACTAAATCGTAATTATTGTTTTTAATTTTTTCAACTGCAACACTACCATTTTCTGCCATTGTGCAGTTTATTTCATTTTCAGTTAAAATAATTTTAACAAGCTCTTGATTTAATTCATTATCCTCAACAACTAAAATATTTTTACCCCTTATATCTTTATTATGAAAATCCTTACTATCAGTACCAACACAATTTTCATATACATCGAAGCATAGGGTAATTTCAACCTTAGTTCCTTCCCCTTCCTTACTTTCTAAATTAATTGATCCATTCATCATTTCAACAATTGACTTTACAATAGGTAAGCCTAATCCAGTTCCCTCTATAAAAATATTTGATTCATCACGCTCAAATGGAATAAATGCTCTTTCTAAAAATGAATCACTCATACCAATACCATTATCGGTAACAATTATTTGATAATATGTCTTATCAGATGTATATTTTACTTCTTTTAAAGAAAAACAAATTTCCCCATTATCCAAAACGAATTTTATTGAATTATTTAAAATATTTAAGAGCATCTGAGAAATTCTAACCTTATCTGTATATATATATTCATGTATTATATCAATACTCTTTGTGACCTTAATATTTTTTTTAGAAATACCATTTTGCAAAATATCAAAGACATGATCAACTATAACATTTAAATTAACAACTTTATTGTCTAAGGTAAGCTTTCCAGATTCAATCCTAGACATATCAAGCACTTCATTAATTAAATCAAGCAAATGCTTTGACGAAGATTGAATGTTATCTAAATATTGGGCAATAACTCTATCAGTATTATTTTTAATAGCAAGCTCATTAAACCCAATAATTGAATTTAGTGGTGTTCTAATTTCGTGTGACATTTGTGATAAAAATCTAGTTTTAGCATCAGAGGCTTTTTTTGCTTCTATAGCTTTTGCTCGTAAAATCGTCTTAGTATTAATCTCATCTTGAACGATAGATTCTATATTTTTTATTGTTAAAATGACCTTAGAGGGAATTCCATTTTTTCTTTTTAATACAATTAAAGTCGTCAAACACCATGTTTCAATACCATTAATCTTTTTCTTATATCTCATTTCCTTTATATCAGTAGTGATTAAAGACTTTTTGATTGAATTAATACTTAAATTGTCAACCACATCAATATTTGTCTCTATTCCATCAGCTTCAAAATGCTTTTTTACTGCCTCATCATACCTACCTTTTTCTAAGGCATAGTTATATATTGGATGAATCATTATATAAGTGTTTTTTATTAAATTAATTTCATAAATTTGAAAATTTGACATTATTAAGGGGTTAATAACATTTTTTCTATGTAATTTCCTACTTTTTACAAATTTCATATTTTTTTCCTCCTCATTATCTACAATTATATGCATAATAGTTAAATTATTTGTCGAATTATATATACAACTCAAATAATTTAAAATAATAAAAATTATCTTGAATAATTTGACATTTTGGTAAATAATCTTTAAAATAAAGAAAACGAGGGAAAAACTATGTCAAAAGAACTATTATTACATAATGTTAATGTATTAGATGGGAAGCTAAATATGCAAATAAAAACTAATACAGATATATTAATAAAGAACGGAAAAATCATAAAAATCGAAAACAATTTAAAAACAAATGGTAAAACACTTAATTTAAACGGTGCCTATGTAATGCCAGGCTTAATTAATATGCATGTGCACCTTCCTGGTTCTGGTAAAATAGGTGGAAAAAAGGTAGCAAACCTACAAAAGCTTGTTAAATTTATAAAATCAAATTCTATAACTAGAAAAATTGGAGTAAAAATTGAAGCAAAAGCAGCTCAAACTGAATTATATTCTGGTGTTACAACAATAAGAACAGTAGGTGGAATAGGAGATTTTGATTCTATAGTTTCAAAAAAAATTAAACAAAATAAAATAATGGGGCCAACAGTAGTTGCATCAAATGAAGCAATATGCACTTTACATGGACATATGGAAGGAACTGTGTCTGTTGCGGTAAATGATATAGATGGGGCAATTAAACAGGTTGAAAAAATTGCTAAAACAAATGCTAACCTTATTAAGCTTATGATTACTGGTGGTGTATTAGATTGTACCCATAGAGGACATCCCGGAGAATTAAAAATGCAAGCCGAAATAGTTAAAGCCTGTACTACAAAAGCACATGAGCTAGGCTTAAATGTTGCTGCCCATGTTGAAGGACCAGAAGGAATTATAGTAGCAATTTTAAACGGAGTTGACACAATTGAACATGGTGCATTGGTTGATGATAAATATCTTGAAATTTTCAAATCAAACAATGGGGCATTAATTACAACACTATCTCCAGCAATACCACTAGCCTTAATTGATCCACTAGAAACAGGCTATGGTGAAGATTGCGAATATAACACCAAGGTATTATTAGATGGCATGATTAAAATGGCTGAAGCATGCATTAAGCATAATATAAATGTAGGCCTTGGTACAGATACAGGCTGTCCTTACATAACTCACTATGATATGTGGCGTGAACTATATTACTTCTCAAAATATGTAGATGGAGTTGACAATAATTTTGCAATCCATACAGCAACAGAGGTAAATGCTAAGATTTTAGGAATGGATGATATAATTGGTAGCGTTGAGGAAAATAAAAATGCTGATTTATTAATTTTAGATGACAATCCTTTAAATGATTTAACAGCACTAAGAAATCCAAAACTAGTTATTAAAAATGGAATAATCATAAAAAAGAAAAATAAAAAATATCAAAATGTTGAAGCTGCACTTGATAAGCTATTATAGAAAAATGGACTACAATGTTGGGTACCCAACAATCGTAGTCCATTTATTCATATATAAGCCTAATTAAGCTTCTAATACATTTAAAGCTTTATTAGAAAATACCTAAAAACTTCTTTTTGTATTCACTAACAATGACATTATCATCAACATCATAGCCAAGCTGTCTAATTTCAAATTTAATTTTATCAATATCTAATTCATCTGCAACTACAATTGTTTCATCCTTAAAATGACTTGATTTAACCTTCTTAATCCTAGCACATCTTCTTATCGCATCATTGATATGGCTTTCACACATTCCACATCTCATACCCTTAACAGTAAATACATATTGATTCATATTGACCTCCGGTTAGCATTAACTAACATATATATTTTATCCCCCTATAGACAAAAAGTAAAGAAAATATATTAAATTTTTATTTTAGATAGATTATTACTTTTTTAAGTTGTTTCAACTACTTCAAAATAAATTTCAATTTTCTAATAAATAAAAGCCTAGAAATTCTAGGTGTTATCCTAAATATTCTAGGCCTTTGCATGAACTTTAAAAACAACCTCAAATTTAATCGTATGATCATTTTCACTATAACACTTAATTTTAGCATTATGAAGCTCACATATTGTTTTAGCAATGCTTAGACCCAAACCATAGCCCTGTTTATGCTTTGCTATATCCTCATTACGATAATATCTCTCAAATAAATAATTATGCTCACCAATCTCTATTTTATCTACCTCATTAATTACCTCAAGGTGAACATACTTACCTTGATTATAAATATTAAGTAAAATCCTACTTTCATCCTTTGAATACTTTATTGCATTATCTAATAAAATTGAAATTAATTCCCCAATAAGCATTTCTTCAGCATAAATTGAGCATTTTGAAATATTAATAACTATCTCTTTATTTTCCTTTTTAGATAAAGCATTAAATGAGCTTACTAATTCTATGGCAACCTCAGCCAAATTAACATTTGTTTTTATCATTTTCAGGTTATCTTCATCCATTTTAGAAATAAACATTAATTTTTTTAATAACTCATCCATTCTAATCGTTTGTTTATCAATAGTCTCAGTCCATTCACTTTTTCCATTTTCAACTTCAATCACTTCATTCGAAGCCTTGATTATCGCAATCGGGGTTTTAATTTCATGATTTATATTTGAAATAAATTCCTTTTTAGCTTGATAATTCTCAATTATTGGTTTAGTTACAATTTTAGAAAATATAATAACAAGACCCGATATTACAATTAAACCTCCAATACTTACTAAAATACTAATAAGCATAAATGATTTAAAATTCTCATTTTCCATTGATGAATCCATAAAAACATAAATAGTATTGGATGAGTTACTTATTTTTTTATAGTAAAAATTATTATAAAAGCCACTATCTTTTTTTACACTATCATAAGCATCTAAAGCGTATTGCTCATCTATTGTGGCAACATGTCTTAAATCAACACTTACCTCATCACCATTTAGAATAATCTTAAAGTATCTTGCTGAAAAGGGAGCCTCACCATGATCATTAGGTCTTTTTAAATCATCGCTAACCATATCAATTCTGTGATCCAAATTATTTATCATTGATGCATAATTAATACTATTCATGACAACTGCAACAACTAAAAAAACAAAAAACAAGACTGAAATTGTAACTAAAATAAATTTTCTTCTAAGACTCTTAATCATTAATAGCCTCCATCATATAGCCAGTATTTCTAACAGCCTGGATTTTTACATTAGCATTCAACTTCTTTAACTTTTTTCTCAAATATGAAATATAAACCCATAAGGTTGCAACATCGCCATCCTCAAAGCCATATATTTTTTCTAATAAATAATCCTGAGTAACTATTTTATTAGGATTAAGCATAAACAACTCCATAATTTGATATTCCTTAGTACATAAATCTTCTTCGTTTCCATTAAATCTAAGCTTATATGTTAAAGGGTCTAATTCTAATGAATTAAATACATAGCTATTTGTTTTATTATCATGCTCACGACGAATTATCGCCCTAAGTCTTGCTAAAAGTTCTAAGGTTGAAAATGGTTTAGTCAAATAATCATCGGCACCATTATCCAATCCTTCAATTTTATCATCAATTTGACTTTTAGCAGTCAACATAATAACAGGAGTTTTTATTCCTTTACCTCTAATTTCCTTTAAAACTGAAAAACCATCTCTTTTAGGCATCATTACATCTAAAATGATAGCATCATACTCTGTAGATAAAATATAATCAAGAGCCTCATTACCATCATAGGCGCAATCAATCGTATAATTATTTTTCTTTAATAATACGGTTAATGCCCTTGATAGCATCTTTTCATCATCACACAATAAAAGCTTCATTATACCACCAGCCTCTTTTTCATTTTACCACATAATTAAGCGATAAATTATAATCATATTAACAAATTTATAATTTATGAGTTATATTTAATTAATCTAATATATTATCCATCTTTTTTGTTAGTAAAACATTCATATTACCATTTTTAATTCTTACCTCATCAAGCATTTCCTTCATATTACTAAATCCTTCTATTTCATAGCTTAAAATAAATGTAGTACCCATATTTTCTGATTTAACCTTAAATAACTTATACTTTTTAGTATATTTTTTTAATACATCATCAAAAGCATTTTCAAAATTTAAATCCTCTGGTACAGAAATTTTTAAAATATAACTATCTATATTCATATATTTTATGTTTATATAATTTAATATAATTGTAATAATCAAGATTAGACCAAAGAAAATAAGACCAAAATATAAATAACCAAGTCCCATTATAAATGAATAAGCCATCATAAAGAAAATATAGGTCAAATCTAAAACATCTAGATTTTTTGAACGATATCTTATAATTAATAGCCCAGCAAGCAGTGAAACTAATGCTTTAGTATAATTGCTACTTGAGTTACTTACACTATTCATAATTATACTTACACCAATAATTAAAATTGTAATAATTAAAGGAAGAATTAAAAGCGATATTAAATAACTATGCAAATAGCCATTTCTCTTATTAAAAAAATGATATACAAAGCCAAAAATAAAGCTTGAAATTATCATTATTGCTATAATTAAAAAACAACCAAAATTATAATCTAAAAAATTACTAAACATTTTTACCTCCAATTATATCCATCATATACTCAGTTCCATATTTTGAAAAGCTTGATGGAATTATTTTACATTCATTTAATATTTTAACAAGCCACAATGGATAATTGTTTGTAGCTTTAATCTCTAATAAATATTCATCATCATTAATAATTTTAGTTTTAAATTCATCACTTTCAAAATTCAAATTATCTCTTCTTGCATGAATATTTGAATCAAAAGTTAATCTTAATGATGAATCAGACCTATCAAAAAAGCCTAAACGATCGTATGAAATATAAACCTTAGGAGATAAGGTATATCTAGTTAATAAATATCTTATCTCCTTAATTGCCATTTTAGATTCATATTCAGTTATCTCATCTAAATCATCACCATTAAAAAACCTATTAAGCTCAGCCTCATCTACAATAACTCTTCTTTTACCAACAACACCACAAGCCTTTCTTTTTAATTCAATAAAGTACAAATCAGAACTTAAATATTTTCTAACTCTAAGCTTTTCCTTAAATACTGGCTTAGAAATTGAATTAGTAATCAAATAATTATCCATTGTATCATAATAAATATTTTGAATCTTATAGGTTGCATTATTATTACAATAAGGATCAAGCTCCATGTAATCTGTAATTTTACTTAATAATAAATTATATTGCTCACTATTTATTAAATACTTTTTTTCAACTCTTTTAAACGCAAGAATTCTCACTTATTAACACCATACTTTCCATCACCTATTGAAGCATTAGAATTAATACTATATGATACATCACTACCATATCCAGCATAGACAATATAATTAATATTACTCTTTGAAACATAAATTTCTAAAACTGTTGTTGAAGAAACATTTAGGGTTAAATATTTATTTGAAATAGAAGCTTTGGCTGTTGATCCACAAACACCTGAACTTAAAGTAGGTTTTTGATTCATACCAGAACAACCACAGGCTAAAAGATAACCACCATTTATAATAAATGTACCATCAAAATCTAAAACACCATTCCCACCATTTGAAGGACCTATTGCCACAACATAACCACCACTCATAACAATATTACCATTACTATCTATTCCATCTCCATCAGCATCAATATATACAACACCTGATTTAAAATAAATATATGGAGTTTCTGAGGTTTTAGTTGCATTTATACCATCATCAGATGATTTAATCTCACAAACACCACCATCAATTGTAATAATATTCCCCTCTAAACCCTCATATGAATTTAAAACTTTAATATAGCCACCTGTAATATTTAATAAATAATCAGCATGGATCGCATCATCATCAGAGGTAATTGTTATATCACCACCTGTAATGGTAACATTTCCTAAACCATTAGAGCCATTATCTAAAGCAACATCACTATTAGCATGGATTGCATCATCATGAGATGAAATAGTAACACTACCACTTGAAATAGTTATCTCATTGTCAGCTTTAATTCCCTTTGAAGAGTAATCACTTTTATTTTGATTTCCATCATTCATCCCGCCAGGCATTCCACCAGGCATACCTCCAGGAGCCTGATTTACAGAATAAGTTTCAAAGCTTGTTGTAACACTTCCATTACGATAATTAATTCTTAGGCAATCATATTTTGAATTTACATTTAAAACATCTGTTTCAAAGCTATTATTTCTACTTACTCCTGATACCTTAAATGATACGGAATCACTTGGCATTGAATATGACATATAATTTGCACCAAAGCCACCATTTATATTCTTACCTGATAAAACCTTACTGCTTCCATCACTAAAATAGATAGTTAATGATAAAGATGAAATATTATTATCATACCTTAAATAGAAGGTTTCGCTACTATTTGAGGAAACATAATTTGAATATTCTGAATAGGAATCAGTTAAAATATTTACAACAGCCTCATCTGAAATAACAACATTATATGAAGCATCAATACCATCTGTAGCTGCAAAAAGATTTAACGAGCCACCACTTATTGTAACAATACCTCTTTGATTTCCCTTAGAAGAAATATCACTATTAGTAGTCTTTAGGGCATCACCACCAGTTGAAATGGCACTAACAACAGCATTTTCAATAGTAATTGAATCATTACCCTTTATTGCATTATTTACAGCTAAAACATTTAAACTTAAATTTTTAATTTTCAAATCATCCTTAGTATGAATTCCATTATTTAAGGTTGTTGTAACATTTAAGCTACCTTTACCTTTAATAGTCAAATCACAATCAGAATATATTGCGCTATTAAATGAACCTTCACTAGTTCTATTATCAATAATGTAATTTTCTGTATCCTTCTTAGCTGAAATATCAAAATTTGATAGATTATAGCCAACAATAGGTGCATAGCTATTTGAAGTTATTTTACAACCATTTAAAACTAACTCAACCTCACAATCATCACCACTTACAACAACTCTACCATCAAATTCACCACTTAAAATATAGCTTCCTGATGATAAGATATACAAAGCATCATCTTCAAATTTAGCAAATCCATTATTGTTACTAACAGCTTTATTTGTCAAATCAACAACAATATCATTAGATTCATCAAAACTACCATCCACACTAGCATCAGGTAAATCAAAATCAATAGTATCATCTTCATTATCAGTATCAGAGCTATTCGAATTATTTGAATTATCTATTGTACTACCTGTATTACTAGATGTAGTTGAACATGAAGCACATATTAACAACCCTAAAATCACAGCCAAATAACTAATCTTTTTCATATTAAGACCTTCTTTCTGGCCTTATTATATAAACCAAAACTTAAATAAAGCTTAAAAAAAAACAGCCAATTTTAAATTTTGGCTGTAAAAATATTATTTCATTTTTTTCTTAACTCTTTTAATTTCCTTATAAAGTTCATCTAATGCCTTATCCAAATCAGCTACAACTAAATCCTTTAAATCAATTAATGCATAAATAGTATTAATCGTATCAACAATCATTTGTTCAACTTCATCACCGCTTGCTAAAACAACAGGCTCTTCATTTTCCATTTTAACGATTGTATCAAAAACATTATTTTGATTTTTATCCAAAAAGTATAAATCAAATTCACCATTACCATTTAAATCAATTGCTAAAGTATCAATATTACCATTACCTGTTGAATCAATAAATGCTAAATCAGCCTCCTTATCACCATCTAAATCAATTAAAATTTCATTTCTTGTGCCTTTTAATAATGTATGGCGCAAATTCTTATCAAGCTTCAATTCGAGCTTTAATTTTTTTAATGTTCGCATATTACATGCCTCCTTTAGCTCTATTATACTTTAGAAGACAAAATTTATTAACGACAATTTGACAACATATGTAAAAAATCTATAAACTTCTTAGAATATTTTTTCATAGCAAACATTAACTCTATTTAAGAACAAAAGTATTTTCAAAGTTAAAAATAGTAAAGCCATATTTTTGATACAAGTGCATTGTAGCCTCACATTTAGTATTAGTAGCAATAAAATTTCTTTTTATAAATTTTAAAGCATAATTAATAACAAGGCAAAAGACATAGGCCTTTTCTTTTGATGTTAAAGAAATTTACATAGTTCATAAGTGACATTGTCTTCTTTCGAAGCATTAAGCAGCCTAAGGCATACAACGATTAGTTTGCAAAATTATCAATTGAAAACTCTCTCATTCCTCTAAAGCCTTAAACATTTCTTTGATTCATTTAAATAAACACATCCTGCATTTTTTCAAAATTATATTTTGCTACATTCATATAAGCCACTAGTTTAATAAATATATCTATTATTTCATAAATTCTAGTGTATTATCTCAAATACTAATCAACACACTTTAATGATTCAACCATTTTTATTTTACTAATCTTAGGAATAAATAACAAATCAACTAAAATAGCAAAAACAATTGTTAAAATAAATGAATACAAAAAGTAAATTGGACTAATTTCATTTGAAAATGTTAATCCTGGACTTTGAAGATTATAAATAATAAAGCTAAAGAAAATAGGACCAATAATAAAGCCTACTAATATTCCCATTAGGCTCATTATAAAAATCTCTCTATAAATATAACCACAAACTTCTTTTTTTTGATAACCTAAAACCTTAAGTGTTGCTAGCTCCTTAAAGCGTTCATTAATATTTATATTAGTTAAATTATAAATAACTATAACTGCTAAAGCACCACTACAAAGAATAATTACTAAAACGACAAGAGTTAAGCTTGATGACATTGCATCATAGCTTGTAGATAATGATGATTTTATTTCAAATGATGAAACGTAATCTAAATTAGATAGTTTACTAATAAGTTCATCTTGATTTGAAGTATTTATATAACAATAATTATATGATATAGCCTCATCACTTATTATATAAATATAATTATCTATAGGATTGTCCATTATACCACTTACAGTATATTCATAGTTATTTATAGTAAATTTAGCATTATTATTAAGCTTAAACTTTGAGGCAAGCTGCTTTGTAATTATGATATCACCATTTTTTATATTTATTTTGTTTTTACCATTTTTAAAATTAATAAATTTAGAAATTTCATCATTAACAACAACTCTTTTTATCTCATATTCTTGTGATTTATCTAAATCTAAATATACATTATCAATTTTAGCATAAGTAATTTCATCTATATCATCTTCATCTAATTTACTATTCTTAGTAATGGAAACCTTTAAATCATAATTTAAAATCTCACCATATTCAATTTTACCAACACTACCAACCGCATCACTAATACCAAATCCACATAACAACAAGGCGACACAACCACCAACACCTATAATCATCATTATTAAATTTTTCTTATATCTAAATATATTTCTAAGCATATTTTTATGCTTAAATTTTATTTTATTCCAAATAAATGGTATTTTTTCAAGTAAAATTCTTTTACCTGGACGTGGGGCTTTAGGCATCAACAAGGTACAAGGCTTCTCATTTAAAACTCTAAGGGTAACATACAATGTTACTATAAAAATAGTAACAACCATTAATAAAAACGAAAACAAGTTTACTAATAAATTAAACTTAAAAACAGCCTTAGGCATAATATATAAGGAATTAAAGGCAACATGTATAACATAAGGAATGATATACAATCCTAAAAATAAACCTAAAACAGCTCCAATTATTGAACAAACATTACCATATATAACATACTTAATACTAATTTTAAATTTAGAATAGCCCAATGATTTTAAAAGTCCAATGCTTCCTCTTTCCTCCTCTGTTAATCTTGTTAAGGTTGTTAAAGAAACTAAGGCTGCAATAAAGAAAAAGAAAACAGGAAAAACAACAACTATTTTATTAACCTTTTGAGTATTTTCCTTAAATGTTAAATAGCTCATGTTACTTTTTAAGTTCAAATAATAAATTTCAGGATTATTTTCTTCAATAAAATTATCAAACTGCTCATTTGTTAAATCTTCAATTTGCTTTAAAACAGAATCTGATTTCATTATAGAATCAATTAAATCACTAGGATAACTTTTAGAAACCTCTAACCTTATTGAATTTGTAACATTATCCTTAATTTCTGATTTTATTTCTAATTTTCTACTATCAATTAATGATTCATTAAACCTCTTAATTTTTTTCTCGCAAAGATGCTCATTAGTCATATACTTGTCTTTAAATCTATCCAAGCCACTTAGGCTTTTAAATCTTATATATAAATCAGTAATTACATCAAAGCTATTTAAACTACTATCTGTATAAAAAATAAAATCCAGTTTATTACTACCATTTAAATTATATTCACGCTCAATAGAAATAAATTCAACACTTGAAGCAATACCAGAAACAGTATAGCTTTCTCCATCAAAAACAAAGCTATCTCCAACCATAAGCTTAAGATAACTAGTATTATCACTTAAGGCAATACACTCATTTTTATATAATGGAAATCTTCCTTCATTTAAAATTAATGAGTTAATATTATCATTCATTTTTCTTGAAATAATCCTAGCATTATACTTATCGCCATTATATTCCATATTAGCTTCATTGATATAAAGCTCTTCAATAATTGTATCATCTGATGAGATTAAATCTAAGGCATCATTACTAAAGCCAATATTACTTTTTAAAACTAAATCCATTAAATTATGTTCATTGTAATATTTATTCATTGAAGCCTCTAAATCAGAAGGTGATGAAAGAAGCCCAACTAAAACTCCAACTCCTAAGGCAACAATAGCTATTACCGCTAAAAATCGACTTAAATTTGCCTTAAATCCCTTAATAATATACTTAAAATAATGCATAATATCACCACTCTATCTTTTCAATAGGTAATGGATTTAAATTATATTCATCCTTTAATACTGTACCATTTTTAATAGAAATAACATGATCGGCCATCAAGGTTATTGCTTGATTGTGAGTAATAACTATAACAGTTTTTCCACTATTTTTACATGTATCATGTAGCACTCTTAATATTTGCTTACCTGTATTATAATCTAAGGCTCCTGTCGGCTCATCACAAAGTAAAATTTTAGGATTTTTGGCAATAGCACGAGCAATACTAACACGCTGCTGCTCACCACCAGATAATTGTGAAGGAAAATTATTTTTTCTATCTAAAAGACCTACTGATTTTAAAACCTCTAATGAATCTAAAGGATTTTTACAAATCTCAGAAGCTATCTCGATATTTTCTAAGGCTGTGATCGAAGGCATTAAATTATAGAATTGGAATACAAATCCAACATCATTTCTACGATATAAAGTTAATTCCTTATCATTCATTTTGGAAAGTTTCTTATCTCCAACAATTATTTCGCCCTTATCAAGAACCTCCATACCACCAAGTAGATTTAAAACTGTAGTTTTTCCAGCACCTGAGGGACCTACAATGACACAAAACTCACCCTCATTAATGCTAAATGAAATATTGTCATTTGCTTTAATAAGATTGTCACCCATTTTATAATATTTACATACATTATCAAATTCAACAAGCTTCATAATTTACCTCCTCTTACAAATTTTAATAGTATATATTTATTATAATATATTTTTGATAAAAATTAATTATAAAAACATAATATATTTGATTAATAGAACAATGAAATAATGCATATATTATAAATTTTATTTATATTGAATATTTTCTATCGCTTTTTTCAAATAATAATATTATAATGTAAGTGGAAGTTTCGATACATTTAATGCATTATTTTATAGAAAGGAAGAAAACAATGAGAAAAATCAAAGTAGTACAATATGGCTGTGGTAAAATGTCAAAATACATTTTACGTTATTTACATGAAAATGGCGCTGAAATTGTTGGTGCTATCGATTTAAATCCTAATATTTTAGGAATGGACATTGGAGATTATGCTAATCTTGGGGTTAAAACCGGAGTTTGCATTTCAAAGGATGCAGATGAGGTTTTAGATTCTTGTGATGCTGATGTTGCTATTATAACATTATTTAGCTTCATAAATGATATCTACCCAATGGCTGAAAAATGCTTAAAGCGTGGAATTAATGTTATTACTACCTGTGAGGAAGCAATTTACCCTTGGACAACAAATAGCAGCTTGACAAATAAGCTTGATCTATTAGCTAAGGAAAATGGCTGTACAATTACAGGATCAGGTATGCAAGATATTTTCTGGATTAATATGGTTGGACTTGTTTGTGGTGGAATTCATAATATTCAAAAAATTAAAGGCGCTTATAGCTACAACGTAGAAGATTACGGTCTTGCTCTTGCAGAAGCGCATGGATGCAACCTAACAGTTGAGGAATTTGAAAAAACAATAGCTCATCCAACAGAGGTAATTCCTTCCTACGCTTGGAATGCAAGTGAGGCACTAGCATCAAAGCTTGGACTTACAATTAAATCAATTAATCAAAAAAATGTTCCATATGTTATTGATGAGGATTTATATAGTAAAACATTAAATGCAACAATTAAAGCAGGTAGATGTATTGGAATGTCTTCTGTTGTAACAATTGAAACATATCAAGGAATAATCATCGAAGAGGAAACAATTGGTAAGGTTTATAGAGCTGATGAAGGTGATATGTGTGACTGGGAAATTACTGGTGAGCCTAATACAAAATTCAAAGTTGAGAAGCCTGCAACAGTTGAACATACTTGTGCAACAATTGTAAATCGTATTCCATCATTATTAAGAGCTGAATGTGGTTATGTTACAAGCGAACAGCTTGATGAAATTACCTATTTAAGCTATCCATTATCTTATCATATTTAAAAAAATTATAATGCATTAGATGTACAATTAATTGAAGAAAGAGGCTGTGAATCTAAGCTTTAAGCTTAGTCTAATTCACAACCTCTTTTATTTTACTCATATTTAACTACTACCTTATTTTCATCATCTTTAGCAATGAAATTATGTCCATTAACTTCATAATATGATAAATGTGAATTTTTAAAATAAATAACAACACTATCTTTAATTGATGATGTATCATACGCTAAATAATAATATTTACCTTCAATTTTATCAACCTCTAAATCAAAATTATTAAATGTAATAGTATGATTATTAAATTTAACATTACCTCCATTAAACATCATAAAATTAGAGCTTATTGTTCTAGCAAAAATGGTATCAGATACCTCTACGTCATATAAAACATCAACATTATAAAATTCATATACAACAGTTAAATAGTTACAATTAATAGTATTATTTTTGGTGTTTTTAACATTATGATATACACATTTAATACTATCGGCATTAATTTTATTCCCCTCATAATCACTAACACTATCAAAAACTCGAGAAATCTTACTTACATTAAGCTCATTATTAATAAATTTAAACTCTAAACCTGTTTGACTAATAGTATTTAAAGTTGTACCATCAACAAATTCAAAGCTATTATTATTACAGCTAATATCACTTGCAGCTAAAGCATTAGGATTATGTCTAAACATCACATAAAGTCCTTCTTTATAGCTTGAATCAATTTTTACATTATTATTTTTAAAAATAGCATTATCAGCATATCCATATAAAAATAAATAATTTGCCGAATACATTTCAATATAATTATCAATATAGGAAACATTATAAACTGGAGAAATTTGATATCCAACAGTTAAGCCTACAACTCTAGGTCCAATATCACTATTAGGCTTATCACCTATAATCGTATTATTCCTAAAGCAAACATTTTTTATAAATCCACCACCATTATCATCAGGATAAAGACTAGTATCAGCTCCAGAAAAAATCGCAATTACCTCATCTTTACAATTAGAGTATATATAATTATTTTCAAATAAGGCATTCTCACAACCTTTTTTATAAATGTCTCTAACGCCTATACCTCCTCCTGCAACAGTCGATGAATGATTTTCTAGCCTACAATTTTTAACAATAATATTCTTCCATCCAGTAAATAAATCAATAATACCAGATGAAGAGTAAATTGATGCCTCAATTGGTAAATTAAATAAACAATATTGGATTAGAACATCTGAAGCATCTCTTAATGATAATAATCCTAAAAGTGGATCATCAAGCTTTTTATTTACAACAACATTAACATTAAAGCCATTAATTATTATATTACTAACATTATTAAAAACATAAAACAAGCAACCATTATTATAGCCTGTTGGTTTATAGGAATCATCAGAATATATTGTTGCATTATAAGAATAATATCCTTTATTAGAAACATTTAAATCAAAATTATCTAATACAATGTAATTTCCTCTAGGAATATAAATATTTTGAATATCTATATCATTAGTAAATTTATTGACATAACCATCTAAAGATTTTTCACCATTATATCCCATTTGTAAAACATTAATCGTATTATTATAACAAATATATTCTAAAGCCTTTGTTTTATCCTCGTTTTCAATTTGATAAGAAGCTTTT
This sequence comes from uncultured Anaeroplasmataceae bacterium, assembly GCA_934229785.1. Lineage (GTDB taxonomy): Bacteria > Bacillota_I > Bacilli_A > Acholeplasmatales > Anaeroplasmataceae > Anaeroplasma. Next base: position 96,687 of record CAKQEA010000001.1, on the reverse strand, counting down.
TCATTACAATCTGTAACCTTAAAAAAGCCATTACCACCATCATACGGATTATAATAGCCCCTTGTTAATACAAATGTATCTATATCTAAATCCAAGGCATCATTTATGTTATCGGCAATAATATAGTTACTACTATCCTCTAATAAAGAATTATTTTTATATGAATAATACTTGTCATTATATATAATTAAATTCTCATCTTTATTAATACTATAAACTAAGGAATTATTAAGTTTACTTTCTAACACATTTGAAAACAAATCAAATGTTAAACTTCTATTAATCAAATAATCATTTGTATTATCAATTTGCTTATTTACCACATCATAATCAGATACATTCTCTGCTTTATTACATGAGGTAAAAGTAAATAAACAAAAAAGCATAACCAAAAAAGCAAAAACCTTTTTCATAATAATCAACTCCATTCTCTATAATATTTTAATTATTTTAAAAACAAAATCAAGAAAAAAAGGATAAAATCAATTTTCTTCTCAGACTTTTGATAAATATAATATGTTAATAGTCTAATAATATTTCATTTATCATATATCTTATTATTGTTTTCTATTCCCTTTTTTTGTGGAATTTCACACTTTTCCCGATTAGATTTTAATATTAATGTTAATTTTATAAAGTTTATCTAATGTGTTTAAACTACAGTCATTATCATTTTTTTAATTTAATATATTTTAAAACACAAGCAAAAAAGAACCTTTTCAGGTTCTACATTGATAAACTCATAAACTCTTTTTCATTTAATAATGCAAAGTTATATTTGATTAAAATCTTAAATATATTTTTTAAACAAAAATTAAAAATTATAACGACATTTTTTAAAAAATATTTTATCAATATGCTTATAACAAAATTAAGTTTAGCTTAAATAATATTTTGACTATTAAAATAATCATCAATAACTTCTGCACCACCAATTTTTTTAACACAACCATCATCAATCCAAATAGCCTTATCACATAAAGCATCAACACATCTAATATCATGTGTAATTGTAATAATTGTATTGTTATACTTATGATGCCAATAATTGATAATATTAACCATATTTTTTAATGATTCATAATCTTGACCAACAGTTGGTTCATCTAATATTATTAAATCTGGTAGAGTTGCTAAAATTGTTGCAACTGTTAATTTTCTTTTTTGCCCCTCTGATAAGCTTTGTGGGTGTCTTGATAGAATATTTTCTAATTTAAATAAACTAATAACCTCATCTAAAACTTCTTTGTTTTTAGCTGAAAATTCAATTTCCTTATATACTGTAGGCATGAAAAGCTGATAATTAGGATTTTGATAAATAACTCCTACATGTTTAAACCATTTTTTATTTGCTCTTTTTAGTTTAGAATCAATATATTGACTATAAATACCACTAGATGGCTTTATTATTTTAGAAATTATCTTCGAGGTCGTCGTTTTTCCACACCCATTTTCACCAAGTAGGACAACCTTTTCTCCCTTATTAATTGTAAAGCTGATATTTTTTAAAATATCCTTATTTTTAACCTTATAACAAATATTATCTAGTTCAATTAATTTATCACCGATTACACTTTGATATTCATTTTCAATTTTAATAATTTGAGATTTTAAAAATAAATCCTTATCAGTAACCTCTTTAACCTCACCATTTTCAATATGATATATTACATCAACATAAGATAAAATCATATCTAGCCTATGCTCAACAATTAATATTGCATAGCCAGCATCTCTTAGTTTTTTTAAGGCTTCAAGAAGAATAATGCTACCTTTTTTATCTAAATTAGCAAGTGGCTCATCAAGAACAATAATCTTTTGTCCCATCGCTAAAATAGCCGAGGCAATTAAACGCTCCTTACCTCCACCTGAAAGATATCTTGTTTTACCATTTGGATCTAATGACATAATTTTAGTAACTTCTAATATTTTTTGAGTTATTTCCTCTTCACTAAGACCGATATTTTCACAACCAAAGGCAATTTCATCTGATACAATATTTTGAATAATCTGACTATCTGCATTTTGTAATACAAGCCCAACCTCTCTTGTAATGTCATTTAGCTTCCTGTTTTTAATACTATTACCATTAACTAATATTTCACCCTTAACAAGACCATCAACAACATTAGGAATTATTCCTGAAAGTAATGAAATAATAGTTGACTTTCCGCTACCTGACATACCTGATAATAAGGTTATTTTACTATATAAAACCTCAAAATTAACATTATATAATACAATGGGTAAATCTCTATCATATTTAAAATAAACATTCTTAAATTCTATTGCCTTCATAAAATCACCACAACAACTGATAAAGCAATAATAGCTATGGGAATAATTACATCCCTTGGCATAATTTTAACATGCTTATAAACAGTATAATTTTTATTTTTCATCGCAAACCCTCTAGCTTCAACACTTAATGCCAAAGTATCTGAAATGTTAACTATCCTCATTGTTAAAGGAATTAAAAACGCTCTATAAAAAACAAAGGGATTGATAATAGAGGTTACACCTCTTGTTTTCATAGCCTCCTTTATATGCTTAACCTCTAAATTAAGCAAAGGAATAAAAGATAGGCAAATCATCATACCTAAGGTTATTGAACGAGGAGCTCTAAGCTGATTTAAGCTTCTTGTTAAATCAGCACTGCTAATACTCATACCGGGAATTATCGCAATAGATAAGCCTAAAAGTCTATTAGCCATAGCGTAGGTTGATTCAATATTTTTATTAATCAAATAGGTTAAACCTGCAAAAATTAAAATTGTTATAGCTGAAAAGAAAATTACCATTAAAGCTTGTTTATACATACCAAAAATGATAAATAAAGCATATATTAGAAGTAAAAAATACAAAGTATTGAAATCATAGGAACGAACAAGAGAAAATATCATTATATAAACAGCAAGTATTATTCCTATTATTGGATGAATTTTACTTTTACTAGCCATCATTTTTTTAATGCTCCAGACTTACGAAGCTCACGACCAATTTTAACTCCAATTAGTGAGCCAATTGCACATAAAATAACAACACACAAGCTCATAACAATGGTAAGCCAAATATTAGAATTAGCATAACTTGCTACTGTATCATTACCACCAATTAGCTGATACCATAAATACAAAAATGGTAATGAAAGTGGCAAATATAGCCATGCAGTTAAAAAGCAGGCTTTATCCTTTTTATAGCCTTTAAAAATTATAAGAGATAGGCATTCACTTATTAAGGCACAAATAACAAGACATAAAAACATTATTGGATTCATAAAAACCAAAACAATTCCAGAAAAAATAGAAATAAAGAGCATAGTTCCAACCTTTCTTACCTTCATAAGCCCAATAGCTGGAAATATTGAAAATTGTAATCCTAAAACAATCTGAATTATACCAAAAACAGGAACATGAGCAACTAAAGGCATAACAGCACTTGTAACAAGTGTAATGGCAGATATTATTGCTAAAAAAACAATATCCTTTGCAGTAAATGGTTTAAATATTTTATTTTCCTCTTCTTTTTTTACTTCTTCATCAAATATATCCATAATTACTCCTTTATACTTATATGACCATTTTCAATTTTATAAACACGATCAGCAATAGCCATTGTTGATTCTCTATGTGAAACTAAAATAATACTTCTCTTTCTCTTTTGAAGTGCTAATGATTTTAATATAATACCTTCGTTAATACTATCAACATTACTTGTTGGCTCATCAAGTAAAATAAGCTCAGCATTTCTTAAAAATGCTCTAGCAAGTCCAATTCTTTGTTTTTCACCAGCTGATAAATTATCACCGAGTGCTCCTACAGGTGTATCATAGCCATCAGGTAGCTTACTTATAAAATCATGAATAGATGCCATCTTACATGCTTCAATAATTTCCTCATCTTTAGCATCAGCTTTAGCAATTTTTAGATTTTCCTTGATTGTATCATCAAATAAATAAGTACTTTGACTAACCATTGTTACATTTTTTAATAAGCTATCAGTATTAATATCCTCTATGTCAATATCATTATATAAAATATTACCACTACTTTTTTTCCAAAATCTAAGTAAAAGCTTCATTAAAGTCGATTTACCACAACCAGATTCACCAACAATACCAATTATTTCGCCTTTTTTAGCATTTAAGGAAATATCTTTAAGAACTAAGCTATCATCATAGCCAAAATTCAAATTTGAAACATTTAAAGCTTCATAATTAAAATCATTTTTACCTTTAATTTCAGATACAACAGGTTTTTCATTTAAAAGATCTAATACTCGATCACCAGAAGCAAATGTTTGAGTTAAATTTTGTGGTAAAGAGGCTAGTGCAATTACAGGACCAAAGGAACCGAATATTGCTACAACACCAATAATCATTTTACCAATTGAAATAACATCATTTTTAACCATAATAATACCTAAAAGTAATGTCACAACAATTGCAATTGAAACAGAAGCTTCAGTCATTGCAGCTATAAATCCACCCTTATGCTTCATATTTTTAGTTTCAACTAAAAGCTCATCAGATTTTTTATTAACTTCATCTCTTCTAGTCTTTGATGCATTATTTAAAACAATATTCTTGACACCCTTGATTGAATCAAGAAAATAAGCATTAAATGAGGCAAAAATAGCCCTATATCTTACACCTGAATTATTTAACAATTTAGAAGAAACCAAAGGGATAATCACTCCAATAACAATATAGAAAAATAAAGCAATCAATGCAAAATATGGTGTTGATAATACTCCAACATAAATAAGAACAACCAAAGATACCATTATTGCAATGCAAATAGGAGAAATAGTATGAGCATAGAAAACCTCTAATGTTTCAATATCTGAGGTTATCATAGCAATAATACTACCCTTTTGCTTGCTTTCAAGCTTAGCTGGGGCAAGAACTCTTAAAGCAGAAAATATTTTATCTCTAAGCTTAGCAAGAAGCTTAAAGGCAATAAAATGATTTGAATATTGTTCAATATATCTTAGCCCACCTCTTAATAGGCCTGATAATATTGTTAAACCAATTATCCAAGAATATGACAAGCTAATTGCCTCGCCTAAAAATTTACTAACACCAAGTGAAGCAAATACAGTTACACCCATTGCACATATAAAGCCTAATGTACCATTGAATACTGCTAAAAGCATAATATAAGATAGACTGCCTAGCATAACTATTAGACTAGACATAATTTTTAAACCGCTTCTTCTTTTTTTCATATCTATAATACCTCCTTGTAGCCTTGTTCTAAGCTCTTTTGAGTCTTATATAGCTTTGAATAATCTCCATTCATATGAAGCAATTCATCATGGGTACCATGCTCTAAAATTTCGCCATTTGAAATATAGAAAATTTGGTCTGCATTAACTACATTTTCTAATCTATGAGATATTACAATAACTGACTTATCTTTTGATAACTTTTTTATGTTAGCCATAATAATAGCCTCTGAATCAACATCTATATTACTCGTAGCCTCATCAAAAACATATATATCCTTATCTGCAACAAGATTTATTGCAAGAGCTAATCTTTGACGTTGTCCTCCACTAATATTATTTGCATCCTCTAAAATGACCTTGTCAAGATTACCATTATTTTTAATAAACGAATCAAGATTTACAAGCTTTAAGGCCTCATAAATTTCATCATCAGTAACATCTAGCTTAGCCATCTTAAAATTATCTCTAATAGACTCATTAAAAATATATGTATTATAAGATACAACAGCTAAATGAGAATAATAAGATACTCTAGATAATTCCTCTAATCTCTTATCACCAACATAAATTTGACCTATATTTGCATGATTTACACCCATTAGTAAATTAACAATTGTTGATTTACCACTACCAGATTCTCCAACAATAGCCGAAAAGCCCACACTTGGAAAATAAAGTGAAACATTTTTTAAAACATCTCTTTTACCATCATATGAGAATGTAATACCCTCAAGTTTAATTGAAGTATCATTAACTACACCATCACTAAATTCTGGTTCGCTTGCATTTAATAAGGTCAAAATCTTTTTACCAGCTGAAGCACCATTCATTCCTACATGAAAAGCACTACCAAAAGCTCTCATAGGCAAGAAGAAATCTACAGCAACTAAAATCACAAAAATAATAATCGCTACATTACTGCACCAGCCCTTATATAAGCCTAAAATTGCAAGGGCTATACCAACTCCAGCTCCACCATATGCAACTAAATCCATAATGGTTGTTGAAGCAAGCTGCATAACCAAAACCTTCATGGTTATTTTTCTAAATTCCTCAGCACTTTCATTCATTTTAACATGTCTATTTTGATCAGCTTGGAAAATTTTTAACTCCTTCAATCCACTTGTAGCATCTAAGAAAGCATCACCCATTGAAATATATTTACCCCAATACTTAGCAAATACCTTCTTAGCATATTTTGATACAGCAATTATAGAAACAGGAATTAAAGGAACACAACAAATTAACGCAACAGCACTCTGCCAATAAAAGCCAACTGTAACTCCAAATAAAATAAATGGGGCCAGCATTGCATAGAAAAATTGTGGTAGATAGGTTGAATAATAAATATCAAGCTGTTCGATTCCCTCCATAGAAATTTGAGTTAAACCAGCCATGTTAATACCATCAATTTCCTTAGCACCTAATAGTAAAATCTTATCATAAATTTTTTCTCTTAATTCCTTCTTTACCCTTCTACCAAGCAAATCTCTCACATCATAATTTATCTTAGTAAAAATAAATCTAAGTACAATACAAAAAGCTAACAAAATAAAAATCCAAATAAACTTAGATAGTTCATAATCTTTTATTAAATAATCAATCGCCACACATATTAACGCTGTAATCCCTAAATTTAGGACTAATCCTAAAACCATTAAAAAAACAACAATAAAGATATACTTTTTATTTTTACCTAATAACTTAAATAAATCCTTATCAATCATTATTTTTCTCCTCCATTTTCTTTGCCTCTTTTTTCTTCATCTTTTTATATTTAATCATTTGTACAACATGTGAAATTGAAAAAATAGGATGAGAAAATAACATTCTTGGACCTGAATACCTCATTACATCCTTAATTTGTTCCTTCATATCAGGCTTGTAACAATGAATCTTACAAAAACTACAAAACTTTTTATTAACCTTAAATGGGCATTTTGATAATCTAAATAGCGAATACTCCTTAAGCTCCTGACACTTAGGACAAAGCTCATGATCCTTAGTATTATGATTACCATGACAATATATCTCAATCATTTTTGGAATAAGCTTTACCTCTTGATTCCAATGCTTAAGCTCTTTTTTCTTTTTTCTCTCTTCTTTACTCATATTAAAACCTCATAAAGTTAGATTGCACTAACACAAATATATTATAGTTAGCAAAAACTAACTTGTCAATAAGAAATAAATACCAAAAAAACTCTAATTAAACTTAACATTATTCTAAAAAATAAACGTTAAATAAATTAGAGTTTTAAATAAATTCCTATTAAAATATCAATTTCAAAATTGGTAAAGAACAAAAGTAGGTCATTATCATACATTAAAAAAAGCAATAAAAACTAAACAAAAATTCTATGCTTAACACTCAATAAGCTTAAACATCTTTTTTTCACTAACTAAAACAACCGGAATATATACTAAATTTACTAAAATCCAGCTAATAGGGAATGCTGCATATAACCAGAATATAGTATGAAATTGTGGTGTCTTAAATAAAGTAAGAAGGAATAAAATACGAGTACCTGAGCAACCAAGCATAGTGATAATCGCAGGAGGGGTTGAAACCTTCATTCCTCGTAAATAATCACTATTAATATCCATTAAACCATCTAAGAAATAAGTAAAGCCCATAATAAATAGCCTTTGCTTTCCAGCTGCAATAGCACTAGAGATAACTATTCCCTCTGATTTTTTAATAAAAATAGATAAAAGACCTTCTGGTATTAAAACAACCAAAATTAAGCAACCAACCCAAAATATCATCATCCATATAAAACTATACCAATAGCATTTACGCATATTAGTTTTCTTCTTAGCTCCAAAATTTTGACCTGTAAATGAAACAAGCCCAACAGCAAACGCATCAAGCATTGCAAAAATATAGCCCTCAATTTGACTAGAGGCTGAAGCACCTGCAACAATTTCATCTTGTGAGATTAAGACACCATTAATATAATAATCATTAATAGTATATAGTGATGACTGAATTAAAACATTTGGAATGCAGAAAGCTAAGCCTTGTAATCCAGCAGGAATACCAATTTTTAAAATCTCAATAAGTTCTTTTTTATTTACCCTTAATTCAGCTATTTTTAATCTAACAAATCCATTCTTATTTACAACAAACCAACCAATTGTTAAAATTGCAGAAACAGCCTGTGATATAACTGTAGCAATGGCTACTCCCATAACATCCATTTTAAATATGCAAACAAACAATAAATCAAAAGCAACATTAAATATTCCAGATATAATTAAAATATATAATGGTCTTTTAGAATCACCTAATGCTCTAAGCATTTGAGAACCAAAATTATAAATCATAAGCATTGGTACACCTAAAAAATAAATTTTCAAATAGATTGTAGCCTTACCAATTATTGATGAAGGAGTACCCATTAGCTTTAAAAAAACTGGAGCCATAAAAAAACCAAATATTGAAACAATAATTCCACCTACTATAGCAACAATTAAAGCTGTATGCAAAATTTTATTTGCTCTTATTCTATCATTTGCACCTTTAGCCATTGAAATACAAACATTGGCACCTGTTGCTAAAGAAACCAAAACAGTAATAATTAAATTAATTAAAGCTGAATTTGAACCAATCGCTGACATAGATATTGCACCATCACCATAACTTGATACACACCATAAATCTATTGTCGTATATAATAATTGAAAAATTGTTGTCATCATTAGTGGTAAAACAAACATTGGAATTTTCAAAAATAAATTACCAACTGTTAAATCCATTTCCTTTTTATTTTCCACATTAACACCCCTTAAAGCAAAGGTATTATAAATCTATTAAATACCTTTTTCAAGACATATTTGAAATAATACTACAATTATTTTTTATTTTATTTTTAGCAATCCAATAATATTTAATTGCAACCACAACATCTATACAATACATAAATGATGCAATTGCTCCTAATACTGCAAATTTAAAATCAATAGTTTTAGTTTTTAACATTAAAACGCTAAGACCCATAGCGCTAACACCAGTGATAAAAATAGTAATTAGATCCACAACTACAACAAATAAAATAATTCCAATTCCCCAAATACTCATTATAAGTCCTAATATTCCAAGCCAAAAATGAAAAATATAAGCTGGAATCTGAACACATTTTGTAATCATATTAATTTTAGCCGCTTCAACAACACTATATTTACCACAAGCACTTACAACGCTATTATAAAAGGCAACAATAATAACTAAAATATTAAATACAATTCCACAAATTAAAATTCCAAGTAGTATTTCCTCAAGATAATTACTATCATCTGCAGCAATCCTAATAATAAGTGGAATAACATAAGCATATGGATAAAACATAACAGGTATCATTTTTAAATATTTTTTCATAATCATTCTCCAATAAATCTATATTCATCTTTTGAGGTATCAGATTAATACATCTTTATACCATCTTAAATAAACGCTACAAGTTCATCTTTAAAACTTATCCGAATTTAATTAAATCAGCACTTAATATCTTATCTTTAATTAAATATTAAAACAAATATTCCAAGTTAAATTATCATTTCTCATATTCTAACTCATTTTCCCTTAAAATTTTTGGAAATTTAATTAAAAAGATAATTGTGCATGTAACTGCTGATAGTAAATCAGCAACACCTTCAGCCAAATAAACTCCAACAACGCCTGAAAATAATGGAAAAATAAAGGCAAAAGGAATCAATAAAATAACCTTTCTAAGTAAAGCTACAAATAAGCTAATCTTCGCTTGATGAGTCGCAACAAATGTTGTTTGACAAGCTCTTTGTAAACCAAAAATAGTCATTCCCATCATAAATAACGGCATATATTTTACTGTTATATCTATTTTACTAATATCATCTGTAAACATATTGGCAAACATTCTTGGAAAAATAATAATCATTAATGAAAAAACAAATCCATATAAAAAGAAAATCAAAAAGGAATATTTTGCTATTTTTTTTAATCTATCATTCTTTTTAGCTCCATAATTATAAGCCATCAACGAGGTGACACCTTGAGAAAAGCCTGTAAGCGGAGTTGACATTATCATCATTACACTTTGCATAATGGTTAAAGAACCAACATAATCATCTCCACCATATTTTTGAAACTGACCTGACATTGTCAAGGTAATCAAGCTCTCAGTTGAAGACATAACAAAGGGCGCAATACCTAGTGAGGCAACATCAAGCATCAATTTAAAATCCGGTTTTAAATACTTAAACTCAATTTTTAAAGAAGTAGTTTTTTTAAATAAAATGACTAAAATCCAAACACAGCTGCAGCCTTGAGATATTACAGTTGCAAGCGCTGCACCACTTACTCCCATATTTAATACATATATAAAAAAGGGATCTAAAGCAATATTAATTATTGCTCCAATAACAATAGAAAACATAGCTAAATTTGATTTTCCTTGAGCTGTAATAAAATTATTCAAGCCTAACGATATCATAACAAAAATAGTTCCACTTAAATAAATATTTAAATACTCCTTAGCATATGGCGATGTAATATCTGATCCTCCAACAATCTTAAAATACCAATTCTCTAATGGATAAAATATTATACATAAAACAATTGACATAACAATTAAAAATAAAACACCATTACCTAATATTTTTTTAGCCTTTTCTAAATCATTTTTACCCAAGGCAATTGAAGCAAGGGGCGCTCCACCACTACCTACAAATTGAGCAAATGCTGAAATGATTGTAATTAAAGCTGTACATAATCCAACTCCAGTTAATGCATCTCCCCCAATAACAGCAATGTGCCCAATAAAAATTTTATCAACAATGTTATATAATAAATTTACAATTTGGGCAAACATTGTAGGAATACCCATCAATAATATTAGCTTTAAAATATTACCTTCACCTAAATTCTTACTCTTATCCATCAAAATCACCAATTATTCTATCTTCTTTGTTTTAAAATAAATAATATAAATTGTTGTTATAAAGATACAACAAACAATCCAGCTTATAGGTTCAGTTATACATGCACCAACATATCCAATACTAGGAATCCAAAGAAAAGCCGAAATTAGCTTTAATACAAGTTCAATACTACTAGAAATAAGCGGTACTATCTTTTTACCAAAGCTTTGAAGTGAAGCACGTATTATTGATAAAACACCTAAAGGAAAATAAAAAGGAAGAGACCAATTTATACAAAGCATTGCATTATCTATAATTATAGGTTCATTTGTTGCAGAAAGAAAAATAATTAGCATCTTTTCAAGTGGAATTATTAAAAGGAAAATAATTGACCAAATAAAAGAAAAAATAATTGTCTTTTTAACACCATCTTTAGCTCTATCAACCTTTTTTGCTCCATAATTTTGAGAAACAAAAATAGAACAAGCATTTGATAATGAAGAAATAGGCATCATTCCTATCTCAATTACTCTTCTACTTGATGTATTTGCACTTATAATATCAGACCCAAGCTCATTAATTGATCTAGACATTAAAATACCACCAATTGTGAAAATACTATTCATAAGTCCCATTGATAATCCTGTAGTTAAAATATTTATAATATTATTTTTTCTTAAATAAATATCTATTTTATTTAACCTATATTCAGGATATTTTATCACAAGATAAAAAATCAAAACAATAACTGAAATTAATTGGGCAATTATTGTAGCTAAGGCTGAGCCAAATAAACCCATTTTTAATGGCAAAATGAATAAAAAATCTCCTCCAATATTAATGATGCTTGAAAAAATCAAAACTAAAAGAGGGAAAAAGCTATTACCAAAAGCCCTCAAAATTCCACTTAGAGTATTATACATCAAAGTTGTTATTAAACCTAAAATCATAACAACAAAATAATCCTTAGCCATTTGATAAATATCTAAAGGAACATTTAATAAATTTAAAATACCATCAGTTGAAAGAAAAACAACTAAGCTAATAACAATAGATATTAAAATATTAATAACGATAATAGTAAAAATTGAATTTTTAATTTTAGCATTATTATGCTCCCCAAAAGCCTTAGAAATAATAATAGATGCTCCTGCTCCCATACCAGAGGTTAAGGTTACAATAAGTGATGTAACACTACTTGTAGCGCCAATAGCTGCTAAAGCATCACTTCCAATTAAATGTGAGGCAATAATAGAATCACATAATGTATATAATAATTGAAACAAATTTCCAATAAACAAAGGCATTGAAAATAAAAGTATTAGTTTATAAATATTACCATTTGTCATATCTATTTTATTTTTCATTTTTCTCACCACTTTAATATTATAATAGCACTTTTAGAAAAAGAAAAAAAGGACAATCTAATGTCACATTCATCTTCTGCCTTATATATACATTAAATTTATCCTACATCAGTGATTGTTCATTTATAATAAGCTTAAATTTCATACCAAGAGTCTCTGCAGCCTTTCTACATAAAACCATTCGATTAGTGAAAATTTCAAAATACTCCATAACTGGACTAATCTTAGTATCAATATCAAGCTTTAACTTAATAATAGTGTGATCTGTATTTATCTTCAATAAAGATTTTTCAACAGAATAATTAACTCTATCGTGAATATCAAAATTAAGTTCACTATTATTTCTAACTCTACTCCTTCTTACATCAGCCTTATCTGCAATAATTAAAGCTGCTGAAATAGGATTAACAGGTACACCACTACCTTCATCATGATTACCAATAGCTGAAACAATATCTGCAATATCCCCCGGATCCATATTTAAGTGATCAAGTATTCGAAATGCCATAATGGCACCACTTTGTGAGTGATCAATTCTATTTACCAAATTTCCGATATCATGCAAATAACCTGCAATTTTAACAAGCTCAACAGTATGTTTATCATATCCAAGTGTTTCTAAAATATATCCTGCATCATTTGCAACCTTAGTGACATGAGCAAATGAATGCTCAGTATAGCCTAATGCCTTTAAAGATAAATCTGCCTTCTCAATGTATGTATTAATTTCTTTATTATTTTTAATTTCCTCAAAAGTAATCATTATATCAACCTCTTTTATAATTATAAAAGATTTTAAAGATAAAATCGTAAATATTTTGTAAATTAATTTATTAATTTTCCATTACTATAACAAATATCCAAATCTATTCTTTTTTCATTAAAGACATCATCTATAAATAAAAAATCTCCCTCCCACATATTTAATTTTAAAACATCAGCTTTAGAAAACCATTGAAGCTCTCCTTCATCACATTCATGCATTTTCCCAGTAAAATTATGAGAAACGAAAATATCCATACTTTGTTCAAAATCACCTTTAAACCTAACTTGGCCTAAGTATTTATAATTAGTTAACCTATAGCCAGTTTCTTCATATACCTCTCGTATACAGGCTTCCTCTTTTGTTTCACCATTTTCAATATGTCCACCGACAGTTATCCATTTTCCCTTATTAGGATCAACTATCTTTTTATTTCTATAAAGCATTAAATATTTGTCATCCTTTATAAGATAACATACAATTGTTTTTTCCATAAATAAACCTCATATAATTATATAGATATTCTATTTGATTGAAGCAAGTTCCATAATAAATCTTTGTTCATCACCATTACCTACAATAGATACCTTAAAGCCTTTTTTAATATATTTATCATAAAATACTTTCTTTTCTGCATCTAATTGATAACGTGATCCTTGAATATAACATTCTTGAAATATAATATCAACTAGTTTTTGGGGATTTAAGGTTACAAATTCCTTTGTTTCATTAAAATCATTAAGTTTTGATTGCAAATTACGAAGAAGTACAGTATTCTTAAAATCTTGCACCTCTGATTGAGCAAAAGAATCCATAAAGCAATAATTAATATTAGCATCATCAAGCTTATCTAAAATTAAATTTGAGGTTTTATCTGACTCATTTAAAATATAAAACCTTGCACCTGCAAGACTTCTAATTAAACCAAAGAAATCCGAATCTGAAGATGCTAAAATCAAGCTTTCTGTATTTTCTTGATAATATTCCTTACAAGCTCCTGTTGCCATCACAATATCCACTAAAGACTTATTGTCTAAAACTCTTTGTATCTCCTTATGTTCAATAGGAAGCTTGATTAATTCGTTAATATAATCCCATGCATCTGAGGTGTTAACATCATCATATAAAATAACCTTCTTAATCTTTTTAAGGTTATCCTCATTTAAATTTTTAAATACACTTGCAAATCTATATGGATCAACATTTTCACAATCGACTAAAATAGCAATATTTATTGATTCCTCAATAAAATCATAAATAGAATCCTTATCCTCTTTTGTCGCATCTATAACATATTCATTTGCATGAAAGGTTTCGTCAAATGAAGCATATAATATTTTTAAAAACTTCTCATCGTTAAATAAAATATTACCATAATAGGATTTTATTTTATCCTCTGCCCAATTTAAATAAGTTCCATAGGGATAAAATGAACTATAAATTCCAATTTGTTTTCTTACAAGATTAATTGCAGAAATAACCTTCTTAGCTTGATTTTGATTTGAAATACTAGAGCCATTTACACCTGCATAGCATCCAGGCATTAAAAAAATTGATTTAACATACTCCCACTTAATCCAAGATGGAATTAGATCCTTAATCAAATCTATTTTTTCTAAAATTATTTGATTAATATAAGCAATATGAAGTGATAAATTTACATTAACATGAACAATTTCAATACCTTTATTTCTTAAATACTTTATTAAATCAACTGAAACTAAATCTGTTAATGTTTCAATAGGCTCTAAATTAATCTTTCTACGGCTTATTTCTTTAAAATTTCTTATAAATTCATTTCTTAAGATAGATAAAGCTCTTATTTTTTTAGCATCATCATTTTTTTCTAACTCTAAAATAATATCTTGCATAAATCTATCATTTTTAATTACAGAATCCTTAACACCTATTAGATATGCAATCTTTGAAACAATATCTTTTTTATAATTTTCGTATTGATCAATTTCACGTATTTCATCAATAAATTCTAACTCCATCATAATCCTTCTTTCTACCAAAATAAACTCAAAAATGTCAAATTTCAACTTCATTATACAACAAATAATTACATATGGGTAGTTAAATTAAACATTTTATTAATTTTATTTTTTATTTTATAAAATTTACATTTTTTAGAATTTTTATGATGAAAATTTTATTATTTTTGATAAAAATTGAATAATTAATTTCAATTAAAAACAATAAACACAAAGATATTATTTGTATTTTAAATTAAAGAAAAAGCCCATAGCTTTGAACTATAAGCTTGTTGTATTAAGATTGTACTACAATAAATTATTTTTTTAGTATTTTAGGGAATTCAATTCCCTTTTTGCATAGAAAATATACAAACTATCAATCAACCATACAAGTAACAACAAGTTTTTCAAAAAATGTGAAGACATATAGACTTAGGGGATTAGCAATTAAGCAAATCCTAAAACATATTCAGCTATATTCAGTAGTTAAATAAAATCTTTTAGGAAATAATAATACTTTTTCAAAAATCAACATTTTGTTAAATGTCATTGAACACTTTTTTAATTATTGTAAAAGCTGTTCATTTAATATTTAGTATCATAATACTAAGAAATCTAAGCGATTAGATGATATATAAAACTTATTTTTCATCTAAGCATAAAGTGTAAAAGCTTTAGAATATCATCATCGTTTCTTAGTTGTTCCTTATTTGTTAATTAGCATTTTATTTAATACTAATATTTATAATTAAGGATGCCATAGTCTCTCATGAAAAACTTGTCATCATTTCATCCTTGAATTATGAAATATGGCTCCATTACTCGATTTTTATGTCACTTATAAAACTTCAAGGATGCCAAGTATTAAAAACGAATGTATCATTTCACATACTATGTTGCATCCTTAATTATATCATTCTTTTACTTCCCAGTGGCCACCTTTAGATGAACCAACATATTTTATTTTATTAGATCATTTGGTTTCTCTCTCAATAGTCGGCTTAGAAACTCCCAATAATTCAGCCATTTTCAATCTTGTTATTTTATCATTTTCTTTAATCAAAGAAATGATTTTCTCTTCAATTGATTTTTGAACATCATTTTGAGCATCACTTGATGCTCTATCTAAATCCATTGCCAATTTATTATAAGTGATTTTAACTGTTAAAGTATGTTCATTATTTCAAAAACATCTTTTTCATATGTTCCTACTATATCCTTATTACCTTTACCAGTCTGATCGGTTATATCAATATTCATAGCAATTTTTGTTAATTGACGATTTATAGGTCTACTCTTACCTATAATAAATTCATCAAACTAACATTTTTTAATGGATTACTATTACTAAAAACTTCTAAATAATCATCAAACAAATAAATAGCCAGGTACTGCTTTTCAGCGTAATTATTATGTAAAATTGCATTCTTCCAAGTTTCAACAAATGCAACTTGATTATAAAGATATTCATCTCTTCTAGTATCAGCATCAAAATATGTTTTTACAATATTTTCTTGTGATTGCATGTAGTCCTTAACTTCATTATAGATTTTAAATAAGCATCCATTACCGAATTCTTTACGCATAACAAGATTGACGCCTTTACCTTTAAATCTATATAACCTAAATAGCTTATCTATTACGAAGTGAAATATTAAAAATTATAATTTTATAATCAATAAAATAATTACGTATAATTAAATTATTAATTTCAATATTATAGTCTGTAATATTATTTGTCGTAGTCATATTTTTTATATTTTAACTAGGAAGAGATTTCTCTCTTCCTAGTTAAAATTAATTAATCATTTAAATTTTCTGCAATATCCATATACATTTGGTAAGCAGCTTGTTTCTTAGCTTCAGTCTTAGTTTTACCTTCTCCAGTGTGAGTTACTGGAGATTTTTCAGATGGGAATGTACAATCAACTAACCATAAATTTCTTTCTCTATCAAATTTGCCTTCTGAATAAACTGGATTTAAATAGATAACTTTCTTTTGGTATAATTCTTGAAGCTTATTAATAACATTTTCTAATTTAATACCTTCTGTTGGTACTTCATCAGGAATATCCCATCTCTTTGTTTCTTTTAAAAATTCAATGCCAAATTGTGCAACAGCTATCAACTTTCCATATCTATTCATGCTATCACTTTCAAAACATGGTAATTCTTCTAAAAATTCACCTTTATAATTTAAACAAAACATATCGTCTTTTTTCACAAATGAATAATCAGGGTTTCTATCAATAAATTCTTTTAATTGAACATATTCATTCTTCTCATAAAATTCAAGTGAATCAACTTTCAAATCTAAAATTCTTATAACAATATCACTGATTTTATCAAGATTAAGATTATTATCAAACCACATTGCACCAACAATAGCTTCAAATAAATCTTCCATTACACTAATTGATTTATATACTTCTTTTTCAACATCACCCTTACCAGTTATTAGATATTTTGAAATATCCATTTCTTTAATGATTGATGATAACATATCTTTATCAGTATAATTTGATACAAAATGTGTTAAAGATTCTTCATTAAACATTGGTCTACGATTTCCATCAAATCTTTTAGCTGCTTCTTTTGCTAATGTCTTTACTACGATTAAATTAAGTGCTGAGTCACCATAAAATTCTAATATTTCATTATTAGGTATTAATGCACCATATTGTTGTTCCTCAGTATAAGACTTACGTCTAAAAGCCGAAGACAATAGGTTCTTATCCTTAAAAGTATAACCTATCTTTGTTTCAATCTCCTTAATTTGTTCTTCTGTTAAATACTTCATTTCTAATTCTGTCATTTTGTTTTTCTCCTTTGATTTTTATAATATTTTTTATCTTAGAAGCAAACAAAAAGCCTGTTGATACAATAATCCCACTGATATTGTCATTTTAACAGGCTTAATTATATTTATATTACAAGATTAATGGTATTGAAGAAATCCTTAGATTAATTCAATAGTACTAATTTTCTAATTTAGATATAATGTCCACCTAAGACATTTATATAATATACCAGAAGAAAAATGTTGTCAAGCACTTTTCTTCTAGTATTTTTGTTAATAATTATATTGTTAATTATTTTTTATTTTAACATCAAAAACTGAGTCTTTAGTTGCACTACCGACCAGTACAGCATTATATCCTGTTACTACCACAGGCCAAGAATATTCCTTCATTCTACCATCATCATAATACCAATCATTAGTGGATATCCTAAGCTCGCTTCTATCATTAAAAAATTCCAACAAATCAGTCCCATTTGAATCTGCCCTCTTTTCGGAAAAGATAAAGGCAAATGGATAAAAATACAGTGAGGATAATAACTTGTCGGAAAATTTATTATCTTTGAAATCTAAAACCATGTATTCTTTCATAATAAATACCTGATCCTTGTAAGGATAAAAATATACAAATAACGAATAATCCTTAAAAAACGCATCTACATTTTTATCAAAAAAATAATCTCTCATTGCAACAGAATGTGTGCAATTATCTCTTTCAGATGATGCCAAGAAATCCCCAACAACTGATTTTACAATTTTATTAACATCAATATTATATTGCTTATTACTTCCATTTAATATTTTTAATATTACTTCTTTAAACTTCCCTAATTCATCATCATATTTTGTCCCTAATAAATTATTACATTCAGAACAAATATATCTAAATTTAATTCCATTTTGTGAATATAAATCCTTTATAGGTTTTGTTTGGAAGCCTATGTATTCAGGAGTAAATCTACGATAAAAAACTTTACCGTTATTTCCACAACATTTTGGTGGAATATGATCTTCCGACATTTTTTTCTTTAATTCACAAATAGAGCATAAGTCATATTTGCCCTTGCCAACATATTCTACCTCAGTTTCATTTTCATAAATTATTAAATCCTCTTTAATCAATTTTCGCAAATTCTCTCAAATATTTTATTGGATATGGCAATACAGTAAACGAATTATATTTAACAAAAGAAACTCCCATTAAATCAAGTAAATCTTTTACTATACTTTTAGAATTATTAATAACATTTATTTTATATAAATGACTTGCCTTTGGAATGGATGATTGCATACCAGTTCCATATGGACCGACATTGTAATAATAGATACCATCAAGATCGTAATAATTGATATCAACCAACCCTGGATAGAATCCATCTCTATCATTTTTTCCACGACCAACATTGCATTTATAATATTCTAAATTAGGCAAAGTATACATGTTGGTTTGTTCAATAAGATTGATATTCCCATTATCATCTTTTATAAAAACTGTACTTCCATTTGTTCCAGCAAGAGTTTGTCTATATAACTCATATTCATCTGCAGAGAATAATGTATTAACGAACTTTTTACATTCAAATTTTCCGTTTGGATGAATGGTAATAAAATAGTATTCTTCATTTTTTTCATCATCATTTTTAGTTTCTTTTGCTATCCCAAAAATCCAATCATTCTTAAAATTATATCTATTCCAGTCGTCAAAAGATAATTCATTTTTGATGAACACATCGTGCTTAATCACAGACTCTTTTAGTATTGTTTTTAATGCAGCTGATGGCTCTCCATTATTATCAAAATATGACTTATAATTTTCAACTGTAAACCGTTGAACAGGTGAACTAATAGATAACTTTTTATAAGGATCTTCCAGCTTGTTATCAGCATAATAATCAGCATCATGAATGTACACTAGATTAATTCCATCTGGATTTATTTTAGACACTTTTCTTATATTAGAACCAGTATATTTTTCTATGCATTCTTTAATCTTATAAAAGCCATATTTATCTTCACTTGTATTTGAAAGATTCAAAACATAACATGGAAGCTTCTTATATTGACTAATTGTTGTATCCATAAATTCTTTTTCAAGAGAATCTATCTTTTTAATAATTTCAATTTCTTCTAATTTTAAATTAATATACTTTGAATAGTTTTTATTTACCTTTTCTATAACATCGTAAATAAAGCATGCTCTACCTTCTTTTTTGACAATATCCAAGAATTGAATTTCAGTCTTTTTAGGACTTTTATTGATATATGTAGGTGTTTGTTCTACTATCTCATAAACTCGCTTAAAAGAGTTGTTCTTGCCACTAAAAGTATATAATGGATAAGCTTTATTTATTTGTGTAACTTGCATAAATTTAGTTGCTGATACTTCCACAATATAGTCAGCAGTAACAGATAATTTTAGTACTTCTATATATTTACCGTTATAAGTAATTTTGTGTATTTTATAGAAAGATCCACCTAGATTATTAAATGATTCATTCTTAAAATTATTAAGATAATTAATAAATAATCTAATAAGTAAATATGTAGGAACATTACAAGCTCCAACTACTTCAAAACTTATAGTAGGATCTTTCAAATCAATAAATCTTAATTGTTTTTCTTCACCTTTATTTAATAGAGCATAAAATTGTGGACCGTTTTCAAAAGCAATTGATTTAGCATGAATATCTTCATTATCTAATATAGCTGCTCCAAATTTTATATACATTTCTGAAGTCTTAAATTTAACAATAGAAAAATCATTATCTATATCTTCATAATGAATTTCATACTTCAATCGATTTATTAATGTCTTCATGCCTACCTCCTAATAATACTTGCAATCTTTCTTAATGCTTCTGTATTTATTTCACCACTATTATGATCAATTAGTGATGGAACAATAACTAAATTGTCTACCTCTGTTATTGGATTTGAATTAGTACCTAAAACATTGACAATGAATGCTTTTTTAGCACCAACTAATTTCGCTTTACACATGAACTTTTCAAGGTCAACTTTTGAATATTGAGTATTTTGCCAGTGTTTAAAATCAACATAATATCCATTATATTCAAAATCAAATTTTTCAAACTTCTTTCCATCGGTGATATCATTCAATTCTACGCCAATCATCTTCTTAAACAATAGACTACCTGCTTCTTCACCAAGTGCCCCTTTATATATATTGTTAAATATAATTGGAAGCATTATATATTTATTCTTTTCAAATGATGTAGCATAACATTTATCAATAAAATGATTTCTAATCAAATCACACTTCATTAAACTAGATAATGAATCTATATCAGATACAACTGAATACCCTTCTTTTTGTTTTAAGCTAATAGATACATTTCCATAATCATCTTCTTGTTGATAATAATAGAATGCAATATCATAATCATCTGATTTTAGATAGCAACTAGCATACTGACCATAAACTCCTAAATTATCAGCATTAGCAGTAGGATACTTTAATACATGCTCACGTAATGCTTTCCAGTCTTCTCTAGCATTAGAAGCCCAATCTGTTCTTGAAATAAAATTATGAATAATATCGGCCATCTTCTTAGAATCAACCTGAGCCTTTTGTTGACTTACAAAATATGCTAAGTTAATCTTAGAAGTATTGTGTTCTTTAGTAGCATCTATAACAGTTTCAAATTCTTTATTTAATCTTCTACCTCTAGCAACATCTAATCTAACTTTATCGTTAATCATAGCATCAATATAAATGTTAACATCTTTCTTTTTATTTCTTGTACGACAAATTCTACCAATGGCTTGTATCAACACTCTTAATCCATGATTCTTTACTGAATTTGTTTCATAAGGGTTATTATGTTTCAAAGTATATTCAGGATTAGTCATTTTGCCAAAGGCTTCTTTTATTAGTACATATTTATCATTCAATGATACTTCTCCAGAAGTATTTAAACTTTCAATTTGGAAAATATATTTAATTAAATCCTTATCACTTTCTTGATTAAAATCGCCTGTTTTTACCAAAAGATGTGTTGGATTATCTACATAGATAGAATCAATATCTTCTTTCGATTTGTTCTCTGTGAATTCGTATTGTAGGTTTTGACCTGCACCAGTTGTAGGATAACTTGAAAATATAATTACTCTCTTCTTTTCATTAATATATTTTTGATATTCTCCCTTTTTCTCATCAAAGTTCTTTGTCACCAAATTAATAACTTTAAAATTGTCATCAATATTATTTTCTTTAGTGAATTTTGAAATATACGCCTTAATATTGTTTAAAGAATATAAATCTAAAGCCTTCTCAGATAAATTTCTATTTGATAATAAAAGTATTGATTTACTATTCTTTTCAGTTATAAATCCTTTAATAACTTTCAACACTTTTAAGAATCTATGTTTTTGGAAATCCTTACTATCATTTGAAATTCTAGATACTAAATCTCTTAACCAATCAATGTGATCTTCATCAGTTACTAATTCTTTTATTGAATCTTCTACATCATCTGATTTTATTATATGCACATTAATTTTAGATTTATTGGTGCTAATAACATCTAATACCTCTTTATCAATTGTTTCTTTTTCTGCTTGAGTTGGTTCAAAGAAGCATTCACCTAAATGTTGTTTTAGATATTCAATATCAAAATTGCCTGTTACAGTTTCTAGTGTTGAGGTTGCAGATAAACCAACAACATATGATTTTTGAGTTAACTGTAACATAAATGATTCAGGAGTATCATACAAATTATACATGCGAATATTTGTGCTTAAATTATTGTTAATATTATCTTCAAAATGATAATATCTAAATCCAGAATCATATATAGATGTTGAGAATGTTGTATTATATCTATGTTTAGTTGAAATATTGCCAGTTACTAAATTACATACATAAGGTATCATGTTATTTTCAATATTAAATGCTTTTACGATTGATTGAACAGCATCATCATATTGCATAGCATCATCTTTTTCACCTTTATGCTCGTTATAGTATTCACGATAATTAATGGCTAAATAATAAACACCATTTAAGAAATACTTAATAGCACCATTAATTGTGCCTAATACTTTGCTTAACTTAATGCTAGATTCATCTTCAACAAATGATAAATGATTGTAATTCTCTTTAGTATTCTTATTAACATATATTTCTTTTTGATTATTATCTTGTGCAATTGTTGAATAAGATCCATCATCAAAAATATATTTACGATATATATCTTTTTCTAGTGTCTTAAATGCATATTGCATGTTATATTCTTTAAATTCTTCAGAGAATATTCTCTTCATTTCAGTTAATATCTCTTCTTGTCTATTTCTATCTTCTTCATTATGCTTTGAAGATCTTAACATTTCTTTTGGAAACTTCTTAGACTCAAGTGTATTTCTAATATCAATAAATAACTTAAATACATTGATACTGGTCTTTAAACTTTCTTCAATTTGACGATTTAAAATAGTGTCTTTAGCAGCATCGACCTCATCAATAAATACAACTGCCTTATCATACATATCTTTTTTATTAATAAACTTATATGTCGGTTCTATTATTGTTGAGTTACCTAAATAGAACTTATCTAAAGACATAAAGAATACTTTTCTAAAAGACGTCATAATTGATGGATAAATATCAAATAACCATTTATGATTATTCTTAACATATTGGAATCTTTCCTTTTTGTTTGTCTTTTGTTCATTCAAGTATGTTTCTACTTCATGTCTAAATGTAGGTTCATATTTTTCTTTTATATCTTTTTCTATTCTTTCAAGAATTGCAGCACTCTCGTTAAATGTAGAATTCTTGATACTATGGTACATATCCACTTCATTTTTCAAAGTTCTAAAAGAATCAAGTTTCATTAAGGGGTCATTTGATACTTCGATAGTAACTAACACTTCTATTACTTTTTCTGCATTAGAATATAAACGAATGCATCCGTTTAAAAAATCGGCATCTCTTCCAACTTTATGGAACATTTTCTTTAAATCATCATATGCTGAATCAACATTCTTATTTAATGAAGTAATATAGAAAAACTTTCTATCTTCATCAAAATGATTAAAGATATATTCAATTGCTTTATATGTTTTACCAATACCAGTAGGCATATCAATGAGATATAAGCCATTATTTAGTTCTGTGGTAAATCTTTTAATACTATTTTCCATATATACCTCATTAAATAAGGTGACTCCCGGTGGCAATAATCAAGAGTCACCATTTCTTAATTTTTATCATAGAATCCATCAATACCAAATATATGATTTAATTCTTCAATACTCATACACTTCAAAACTTTATCTCTTGTTTCACCTTTTGACATATCTAAACGTTTATATTTAGGGGTACCAACTAATTTTTTTACTTGTCTAATTAATTGAACACGTCCAATTTTAATCTCATCTCTAGCATATTTAACAAGAGCTTTAGCTTTTCTTAGATTATCAGCAAAAGCAGGATTATGTGGTTCAAGAACATCAATTATGTAACCAGTTGGATTTAAATCATACTTTCCAACAATTAAAAAATCAGGGTAGAAAGATGTTTCTTTATCACCATCTAAATAATGTAAGCAGAATGCCCAATTTGCACGTGATGGGTTTCTTAGCCAGCATATAAAATCTTCTCTCGATTGTTCTTCTTCAAGAACCTCTTTTTCCCAATTGTTTAACTTTATCTTGACTTGACCAAATTCATCCGCAAATAAATGATCATCATATAAATCTCCAGAATCATCTACTTTAAATATGATATTTTCAGGTAATGAGAAGTTGTCTTTACTTACAATATCACCATTATATACTATCTTGTTATATTGTTCTTGTACATTATCAACAATACTATTTTGAGCTAGTATTCTTCCGAATTTATCATTTAATTCATGGAATTTATCTTTTACATAATTTTGTAATTTAATAATATTATCATTATCAATTACAAATAAAATGCAATCAACTTTATATTCGTTCTCGTTATATGAATTATACCATAATTTAACCGACGAGAGTTGGTTTTTTATATAAAATATTAAAAAGGATTATTTTTTTCATTAATCCTCATTTAAATTTTAATTTTTTAGGTTTTATTCTTAATCTTTGATAAAAATCTTCTGCAAATATATAGTATGTCAAACTCGAATTATTGGCTTAGTTAAGCCATTTGTTAGGTAGACTAATTTCATTTTATTATCGTTTGACTAAAAGAGTAACACATTCAACATGAGAATTTCTTGAAAATAAATCACATGGAGTAACTTCTTCTAATTTATAGCCATTTTTCTTTAAAATTTCAACATCCCTTTGAAGAGTTGCAACATTACATGATATATAAATAATCTTTGGTATTTGCATTTTTATTACTGTATCTAAAAATGCCTCATCACAGCCCTTTCTTGGTGGGTCAACAAATATTACATCTATTTTTTCCTTTGTAGCTAATCTTTGAATTTCATCCTCACATTTACCACAAATAAAGCTAGCATTTTCAATATTATTTATTTTTTTATTTTCATTTGCATTAATTATAGCTTGATCTACAACCTCAATACCAGTAACATGCTTAACTCTTTTAGCAATATTCAACGTAATACTTCCCATTCCACAATAAGCATCGATAACATTCATATCCTTTGTTAAATCTGCCATTTTGAAAGCTTCAGTATAAAGCTTTTGACATTGATCATGATTTACTTGCATAAATGATGAAGCTGATACCTGAAATTTCAAGCCTAAGATATCTTCAAATATAACACTATCGCCATATACAAGTTTAAATTCATTTGATAATACAACGTTAGTTTGTTTTGAATTTATATTTAAATAAATTGATTTAATTTGTGGAAATTCATTAGTAAGTAAATCGATTAATCCCTTAAAGTTATAATCCTTTGTAATTACTAGAACAACCATAAAATCATCATTTTTAGTATTTCTGATCATTACTTCTCTAAATAAGCCACTATGAGTTACTTCATCATAGATTGAAACATGAAAAACATTTAAATATCTTTTAATTAAATGAATGATATTATTAGCAATATCATTAGAAATTACACATTTATCCATTGGAATTATACAATGACTTTTTTTTGCATAAAAGCCACATATAACCTCATCATCGATAGTTCTTTGAAAAGGAACCATTACTTTATTCCTATAGCCTAAAATATTATCATTTTGAATAATTGGATTGAATTTAACATCATCAGTTAGCTTTAATGTATTTTTGACCTTATTTTCTTTAATTTCTTTTTCAATCTCATAAGGCATATGCATTAAATCACAACCACCACATTCGCCAAAATAAGGACAAATTGCATCACACCTAAATTCTGATTTTGTTAAAATCTTTACTACCTCTGCAAAAGCATATTTCTTGTGAATATTAATAATTTTAGCAATTACATCTTCACCCTTCATTGCTCCTTCTATAAATATAACCCTATTATCTAAATGACCAACGCCAAAGCCATTCATATCATAGCCTTCAATTACAAGCCTATAAGTTTGTCCTAATTCCATACAACCACCAACTTCTATTTATAATTTTTGGCAAGTCCACCCTCAGATGTTTCTCTATATCTATAAGATAAATCCTTACCAGTATCAAGCATAGTTTCAACAACCAAATCAAAGGAAATCTTTGAATCACTATTATTCAAATATGACGATAATTTAGCTGCATCAATAGCTCTTAAGGCTGCAACTGCATTTCGCTCAATACAAGGTATTTGAACATAGCCGTCAATAGGATCACAGGTTAAGCCTAAATGATGCTCCAAAGCTATTTCACTTGCAGATGATATTTCATCATAATCAGCACCAAAAAGCTCAGATAAAAAGGCAGCAGCCATAGAGCAGGCTGTACCAACCTCAGCCTGACATCCGGCCTCAGCACCTGAAATCGAGGCATTTTCTTTAACTAAATTACCAATTAATCCAGCAGTTTTTAAAGCATTTAATATTTCAATATGACTATACCTTTCTAAATCCTCGGCATAGCGCATTACTGCTGGTAAAACACCCGCAGCACCACATGTTGGAGCAGTTACAATTTCACCACCAGAGGCATTTTCCTCACTTACTGCATAAGCATAGGCAACAGCCTTACGTCTTTTAACCTCTAATGGATCAACCTCTTTTAAATTTTGATAATAAATATAATTAGCTTTTCTTTTTATTTGAAGTCTACCTGGTAAAATGCCTGTAGTATTTAAGCCCCTATCAATAGATTCCTCCATTACCCTATAAATATCATTAATATAGTCAGTAAAGCTATCACCTTCAATAAAATCAACATACTCATATAATCTTAAATTATGCTCTTTACAATATTGAATAATTAAAGAAAGCTTATTTAAAGGATAAATGCTTTCCTCTTTTTTTCTTTTTTCTCCTTCAATTTCAATAGCACCACCACCAATAGAATATACCTTCATTCTTCCAATTTCTTCATCATTTTTCATGGCAATAAAAAGCATCGTATTAGGATGAGCTTCAACACTATTAATATCAAATTCAATTTTACATGGCTTAGGCATAATAGTTTTTTCAATAATATAATCTGTTAAATGCCCCTTACCAGTTAAAGCAAGTGATCCATATAATACTACCTTAACCAAATCACAAGAAGGATATCTTGATAAAAATACCTTTGTTGCATTTAAAGGTCCAATTGTATGAGATGATGATGGACCATTCCCAATTTTGTATAATTCTTTAATTGAATACATAATACCTCCTATTTTGAAGCCTTTAATTCAAAAATAGCATCTCTGATTTGAGCTGCAGCCTCAAAATTCAATTCTTTAGCAAACGCCTTCATTTCTTCCTCAAGCTCAGCAATTAGCATTTCACGTTCTTGTTTTGTCATAACATTACTCTTTTCGTGCTCTATGTGAGCTAAATCTTCAACCTTCTTCATAGTTACAGACTTTTGAATATCCTTAATAATTGTAGTCGGAGTAATACCATGCATAACATTATAAGCATTTTGAATTTCCCTACGACGATTAGTCTCATCAATTGCCTCTTTCATAGAATCACTAATTGTATCTGCATACATTATAACTCTACCCTCGCTATTTCTAGCTGCACGACCAATCGTTTGAATAAGTGATCTAGTAGAACGTAAAAATCCCTGCTTATCTGCATCTAATATGCAAACAAGTGATACCTCTGGAAGATCTAGACCTTCTCTTAATAGATTAATTCCAACCAAAACATCATACTTACCAAGTCTTAAATCTCTTAAAATTTCTAAACGCTGTAAAGCTTTAATTTCAGAATGAAGATAAGCAACCTTTAATCCCAATTTCTTCAAATAATCAGTTAAATCCTCACTCATTTTAATTGTAAGTGTAGTAACCAAAACACGTTCGTTCTTTTTAATTCTCTTTTGAATTTCAGAATATATATCATCAACCTGACCATTAGTTGGTCTAACCTCAATAATCGGATCTAATAGTCCAGTTGGTCTAATAATTTGTTCAACAATATCATATTGGCGCTCAAAGTCACCAGGAGTTGCTGATACAAACAAACAATCATGTAGCTTTGATTCAAATTCATCCCATTTAAGCGGTCTATTATCTAATGCAGATGGCAATCTAAAGCCATAATTAACAAGATTTTCTTTTCTAGATCTATCTCCATTATACATACCTCTAACTTGTGGTAGTGTAACATGAGATTCATCAACAATAAGTAAAAAATCATCAGGAAAAAAATCAATCAAAGTTGAAGGTGTTTCTCCCTCACCTCTTAAAGATAAATGTCTAGAATAGTTCTCAACACCACTACAAAATCCTGTTTGTTCAAGCATTTCTATATCATATTTTGTTCTTTGCTCAATTCGTTCAGCCTCAAGAGGCTTCCCCTCTAGCAAAAATTTTTTATGAACCTCTTTAAGCTCCTCTTTAATTCTTCTAATAGCCTCATCAAGCTTACTTTTATTAGTTACAAAGTGAGTAGCAGCAAAAATATTACAAAATTCAACATTATCTATTGTCTTACCATTTGTGATATCAAAGGTTCTAATTCGTTCAATTTCATCATCAAAAAATTCAATTCTTAACCCTTTAGCATGCTCTGATGGAGGAATAATTTCCATTACATCCCCTCTAACTCTAAAGCTACCACGCTTAAAATCAAAATCATTTCTTTCAAATTGCATCTCAATTAATCTTTGATACAATTTTTTCCTATTATATTCCTCGCCAACACGAAGTGTCATCATAGAATCACGATAATCATTAGGGTCACCAATACCATAAATACATGAAACAGAAGCAACAACAATTGTATCCTTATAATCCATTAAGGCAGCAGTTGCCGCATGACGCATTTCATCTATTTCTTCATTTATTCTTGAATCCTTCTCAATGTAAGTATCTGATGAAACAACATAAGCCTCAGGCTGATAATAATCATAATAAGAAATAAAATACTCAACATGATTATGAGGAAACATTTCCTTAATTTCATTATACAATTGTCCTGCAAGAGTCTTATTATGTGCAAGCACAAGTGTAGGTTTATTTAAAGATGCAATAACATTACACATCGTAAATGTTTTACCAGTACCTGTTGCACCTAAAAGAGTTTGTCTATGAACACCATTATTAAAATTATCAACTATTTTTTGTATAGCCTTTGGTTGATCTCCTGTAGGAGAATACTTTGAGTTTAATTCAAAAGCCATTATAATCACCTAAATTCCTAACTAATTATACATTATTTTATCCTATTTTACTATGATTAATGTAGCTCTAAACTAATTATTTTCAATAACATCATAAACAGTAATAATACCTAAAACATTTTCATTTGAAAAACCATTTTTAGTAACAAAAAGCATCTTCAATCTTTTATTATTTTTCTTAACACTAAAAATATCCTCAAGCTCATCAACAGTCGCACTAGATGCTACAAAATCAAAATAAAAAGCTGAATTTAAATCCAAAGGATAATCACTACTTTTAATAATAATATCATCATTATTACGCATTAATCTATTTGTAACAAATGAATTTTCAGTGAAAACACCAACAACCTTTTTATAAGAAATAATAGGAGCACAGCTATGCTTAATTCTACGCATTTCATTTATAAGAGTTACAACATTACTTCCTTCATTACAATAAAACATTTTATCAAAGGGAATCATAATATCATAAGCAGTTTTAATATTAGCAAGTAAGTTTATTTCAGCATTTAAAAATTCAAAAACACTATTATTAATAGAAATAAATTCTTTACTATATAAATCACCATGTGCATAAAAATTTCTAATATTTCTAATTGTATCAAGTTTTAAGCTTCTTTCTAAACCATTTTTACTATTTTTCAACTCCATAATTCTTTTATATATAGGAGAATCTGCTCTACTGCCATATTTAATCTTCAATAACGATTCGAGCTTATTATATAAATTTAAAAATTCATCAATATTATTCATTAAAATCACCTCAACAATTATTTTAAAACACAATCATTTCTAAATTAATTATACCAAAACAAGAAAAAAGTAGCATTAAAAAAGGATTTGGAATAAAATTAATCCAAAATCCTCTTAATGATTATACTCATCATACTTACAATATTCTTCAGTCATTATGGCTTCACAAATATTTTCCAAATGGTCACCCATTCTTTCAATATTTGATAATACCTCAACGTAATGCTCAGTATTCATAAAAGAACAAGCCCCTGAATTAACTCTATGAACATGACGTTCATGGAATACTTCCTCAAGCTTATCAATCTGAGGCTCACAAAGTGATGCAATCTTAGCCCTTTCAGTATCCCATTTTTCAACAGCCTCATATGTTGAATCAATCATCTCAATAAGTACTGAATACATTTGACTTAAATCCTGTAAGCCATCATCAGATAAATGTAAATCCTTATTGTATCTATCCTCAAAAAATTCAAAAATATTAGTACAATGATCACCAACACGCTCTAAATCCTTAATCAAATCCAAATACTTAGATAAAATTTTAGAAGATTGTGAATCCAAATCACTGATAGTTAATTTAATTAAATAATCATGAATTCTTTTATCAAGACAGTTAATTGTCATCTCATAATCTGAACCTGTTTTAATTAAAGCCTCATCATATTCTAAAGTAAAATCTCTAGCAATATAAACATATTTTTTTACAATTTCAGTCATATAATCAATCGATTTCTTAACAAAAGATAAAGCTAAAGTTGGAGACTTCTTAATTAATGAATAATCAAGTAAATGCTCCTCAATATTATCCTTTTCATCATCATTTGAAATTATCTTTTCACATATAAATGTTAATGGCTTTAATAAGAAAATAAAGACAAATGAATTTATTATATTAAATGCTAAATGAGCAAATGAAATAATTAATGGATTATTAGTCCAATTAAAAACATTATCATTAATAAGCTTAACTAAAGGATAATAGGCCCATCTATAACAAATGCCAAAGCAAATAACACCAAAAATCTTTATTAATGAATTTGCAATAGCAACACGCTTTGCAGATTTTGATGATCCCATAGAAGCTAAAAGTGCAGTAATAGTAGTTCCAATATTTGCTCCAAGCATAATAGCAAGAGCACCAAATAAGGAAATTGACGAAACCTGATACATATTTTGAACAATACCAATTGTAGCTGATGATGATTGAACAACAAATGTAAATAACGTTCCTACAATGATACCCAAAACTGGAACCTTAGCTAAATGCTCAAACAAATTATTAATAATAGAACCATATTCATCTAAAATATGAGAAAAACTCATATCAATAAATGCTAGTCCTAAAAAAATAAGACCAAAGCCTAAAACAACTGAACCAATTTGCTTAATCTTTTTCTTCTTAAAAAAGAATACACATCCCGCACCAATAAATACCAATACAACTGAAACAATTGGCATAATCTTCATTTGTGAAAAGAATGCTAAAATAATAGTCAATATAGTACCACCAATATTAGCTCCAAGTAAAATACCAAGTGCTTGGGGGAAGGTCATTAATCCTGCCGCAACCAAAGAAACAGCCAAGGCTGATGTACCAGATGCTGATTGAGTGAGCATTGTAATAATAAAACCAACTAGCATTCCTTTAAGTGGTGTATTAGTAGATCTCTCAATAATAACCTTCATCTTTTCACCAGCAATAGCTTTAAGTGAAGATCCCATCATATCAATACCGTATAAAAATATACCTAATCCACATAATATATATAGAATAGCTTGCCAATTATATTCAAAGCTAAATTCAATGGAAAGTAATAATGGATTCATATAATCCTCCAATTCATTATTAAGCAAAATTTTACAAATAATTTACATTTAATATTTTATACTTTATATAGAAAATTATCAACACCAAAATATTTTAATTTCTTTACTTGATAATATAAAAGTTTAAAATATATTATTATTTTCCAATTTAAAAGCATAAAGTTAAATTATTAAAAATTATAAGCATATTATACGAGGAGTGTAAAAATGGAATTAAAAGAATTATATCCAAATATAAAATTAAACATAGAAATTCAAGGAATTACCTGTGATTCAAGAAAGGTTAATAAGGGTTACATTTTTGTAGCCATAAAAGGTAAAAAAACAGATGGAAATAAATTTATAGATGAAGCTATTAGAAATGGAGCCTCATTTATAGTAACAAATAAAATTCACTTTAAAGAAAACTTCATTTATTCTGCCAACCCTAAGCTTGAATACATAAGACTACTTAAAATTTTTTATAACTATACAAAAATCTACACAATAGGAATAACTGGTACTGATGGTAAAACAACATCATCAACTATATTATATTCAATCCTAAACGAAATAAATCCTTCTGCTTATATCGGAACAAATGGTATATCATATTTAAAAAATAATATACCAACAAAAAATACAACTCCCTCTCCTGAAATATTTTATAAAGCAAACAATGAATTTCAAGCCTGTAAGGTACATGATTTAGTTATGGAGGTTTCATCTGAGGGAATTTTAGATAAAAGAGTTGAAGGAATTAATTATGATGGTGCAATATTTACTAATTTAAGTCATGAACATCTAAATACCCACAAAAATATGAAAAATTATTTTTTATGCAAGGCCAAGCTTTTTGAAAGCCTAGATAGAACAAGCCTACTTGTTATTAACATAGATGATCCATATTCAAAAAAAATTTACAAGCATACTGATGCAAAAATAATCACCTATGGCTTTAAGGAATCTGCAACATATAGTGTTCATAACTATAAAATTACAGCCAAAGGCTCTATGTTTGAGGTATATTATAACAATAAATTCTTATCAAACTTTCACATCTATTTATTTGGAAAATATAACATATATAACGCTTTATCAGCAATTGCCTATGCTTATGAAATTGGTATTCCTATAAATTATATTCAAAGTGGACTACATAAAATTCACTCAGTAAATGGAAGATTTATGGTATATAAAAACAATGATATTGAATATATAATAGATTATGCACATACCCCAAATGCCTTAAAAAACCTTTTAGATAATGTTAACGAAATAAAAAAAGGAAGAACTATATTAGTTTTAGGGGCAGCTGGAGAAAAGGATTCAAGCAAAAGACAAGCGTTAGGTGAAATTGCCACAACTCTTGCAGATATAACAATATTTACATCAGAAGATCCTAAAAATGAAAGCATTTTTCAAATAATGTCCGATTTAACATCAAGGGTAAAAGGTGATTATTATTTAACCTTGTCAAGATTTGATGCCATTAAGTTAGCTAAAAGTCTAGCAAATAAAAATGATATAGTATTAATCACAGGCAAGGGAAATGAAAAAACAGAAATAATCAAAAATTATATCTTTCATCATAGTGATAGTGATCTATTAAAAAAAGCATTAGGGATTTCCTAATGCTTTTAAAAATATTATCTATTATAGATTAAATCTTTTATTTAGCTTTTTTAAAGCAATTTTAGAAGAAATAAAAGTTAAAAATATAACAATTAGTAATACAAATACCAATTTATATTTCAAAAGTGAAAATAAGCACACTTTACTACTAAATATTTCATTTATAATAGCAATTGAAATAGGAACCAATATAAGGGAAATAATGGTTGACAAGCCAAGCATTATATATGTGTCAAAATTAACTATTTTGTTACGTTCAATCAAAAAAAGTTGATAAATGGACATCTACAAGCTTATTTAAATTAGATCATATTTTTAAAAAAATTAAATATATCATTAAGTAAGAAGCTATGGAAACATATACATATATGAACACAATGAAACAAACAAAAAAATAAAAAAAAGTGAAATATGTAAATTACCTATATCAATAGATTTATATTAGGCATATTGTGTACCATTATAGAATATTATAATTATCAACTTTTTGGTTGAACATAGCAATTATTTTTTTAAATTAAATCTTTCCATAAGTTTAAATTATCTTATCGCATATACTCAGTGAGCTACTCAGCAAACAACTATACTAAAATTACCACCTATAAAAACATTATATAATAAATAGGATAATATGTTATTTTATCTACTTTTTTTATTTCCCTTTGATTACTTAAGACATAACATTTTGTCATTTTGTAGTTTGTGTCTTCTAAAATCTTAGGTAATGCTTTGAAATTTTTATAATCTTTCCCTGATTTTATTTCTAAAGGTAGCACATTTAAGGAATCATAATCATCAATTAAAAAATCGACTTCTCCAACCTTTCTTCTATCAAAATAGTATAATTCATGATTATGTGCTTTTAATTCTTGTGCAACAACACTTTCATAAACTGCCCCTAAATTTACACCTTTCGAATCATCTAAAATTGCATTAATATTATTTTTATATAGTATATTTGTCAATAAACCTACATCATTCATATATAATTTAATAAGGTTCTTACTACTTGATTGTATTAAAGGAAACCTTGGTTCACTGCAAGCTTTCGTAGCTAAAGCTATGCCGGAGGAAATAAGATATTCAAATTCATCATTATATTTCGTATATCTTACATCATCAATATTTTCAATCTTTTTATATTGAATTCTTTTCACTTTATTTTCAATATTTGAAGGAATCATTTCATAAATTCTTTTTATAACCAATTTATTCTTTTTATCATATTTTGCAGCATCTTCATAATAAAAATTAACAATATCTTTTTGTATTTCTCTTATCTTCACAACATTTTTAGTTTTAATAAAAGTTTTTACTGAATCAGGCATACCTCCAACATACAAATATGTTTTAAACAAATGTAATATTTTGTTATGTAATGCTTCGTCTAATGATGTTTTTTCAATAAAAGATTTTTTTAAATGATTGATAACTAATTCACCAATAGAATTTGCAATTAAAAATTCTTCAAAATCCATTGGATACATTTTCTTTTCTATGATAGATTCCATTGGAGTTAACGTTGATTTGGAAAAGGCAATTCCTAATTCTGATCCACTACATATATACTTATATCTATTGTCTTTTTTTAATGGTTTTAGTAATGTTAATAATTCAGGATATTCTTGAATTTCATCAATAAAAACAATTGTATTTTCTCTATCTTCTAGTTTATCTCCTGCAATAACACTAAGTTCTATATAAAAAGCCTCGATTGTTTTTACATTTGCAAATAATTTATCTCCAATTTTATCATCTGCCATATTAACTTCTACATAATTTTTAAAATGCTTTTGTGATAATTCTCGAATTATATAAGATTTGCCTACTTGTCTGGCACATGTTATTACTGATTTTGTTACCCAATTATAGTTTGATTCTTATTTACTTATGCTTTTATTAGAAATTACAATTTTTTTTAATGACTTCCCAATAACCTGTCTTTTTAGACCCAATTCTCATTATATATTTTGCTTCAACCAATCTATCTAAACTTCGTTGAACAGTTCTTTTGTCTATTCCAATTTTAGCTGCAATATTTTCTCTTGTTTGATTTGGATTTCCTTTTAAAACATCTAGCACCTTATAATCATTAATAAGTAATCTAACTTTAGTATTTAAAGAGACATTTAAAGGGACATTTAAAGGGACATTTTTTCTATAAAAAATGAACGAAAAGCCATCTTCATTAGACTCATAAGCAAATTTAATATCATTTTGTTCACAAGAACTAAAAACCTTTTTAAAGCCACTTCCAAACATTTCAACATCCTTACATTTATATAGAGTGTTTAAAATTACTTTATTTCGAGGATGACTTTTCCTTTTTGACTTAACAAACATTTCCGGATTTAAATTTAATGGAAACTCACCTGGATTATATATTTCAATTTGCGTTGGGGTTATCGCTATTTCATTTTCTGTTTCACCTCTATAATTTGCATGAGCAAATGAATTAACTATAATCTCACGAAGAGCATCAAGTGGTATCTCAGGGATTTCAACTCTTGATGTTTCACTACCTAGTTCTACTCTCCAATTCATTTTTTCTTTAATATATGAATTTGCATATCTTATTAGATTATAAATGTTGTCTTCTATTCTTCGTATATCTGAAAAATTAATGCGTTCATCTGTTAAGTAGGTAGCTATTTTTAACACAACCGGTTTTTTATTTGAGAATAAATAATAACCAGCATTTGTTAATAATTCATTTTCAAATATTCCCAATCCAATCAAAAGCTCTCTTTCATCATATTTTATCATTGGTTCTA
This sequence comes from uncultured Anaeroplasmataceae bacterium, assembly GCA_934229785.1. Classification (GTDB taxonomy): domain Bacteria; phylum Bacillota_I; class Bacilli_A; order Acholeplasmatales; family Anaeroplasmataceae; genus Anaeroplasma. The sequence continues at coordinate 59,973 of CAKQEA010000001.1, read as the reverse complement.
ATCGGCCACATGAAATAGATTCTTCATAAAATGATTGAAGAGCAATTTTATCAACAGCATCTAAACCGAACTTTGTTAAATTATTTTCCCATTTAGAAGAAAAGTCAGTAGATGCCATAGTATTTTTTAATTCTTCTGGTGTCATTTTTTCTGATCTATCTACAACTCGTTTATAGTAAATACCATAAGATGAGTAAGGACGTTCATATCCAATAAAACTAACTTTTATACATTTAAGTTCTTCAATTTCAATTTCTTCAATTGTTGGATATATCATAGGTGAAATTGCTTCTTTACATGTCCTTGCAACATCATCTAATGTTAATTCGCCTATTTCTTGACCACAAACATCACCATTTGGTTTTACACCAAAATATAACGTACCCGAACCATGTTTATTCAAAATAGCACAAATATCATCCATTGCAGCCTTAATTTCTCCAGTAGTCTTTTTAAATTCTAATTGTTCATTTTCTTTTCCTAAGTTCATATTTATATCAAAACTCCTTAATTTTATTATATCATAGCTATATAAAATTGTCACTTTATTTGTCACTTTATTTGTCACTTTATTTGCTCTAAATACTTTAATTTTTTTAAATTTTGTTATATGTCTTCAATCACATCCACGTATTATTGTACGCTAGGGGGTGAAGCTATTTTTCACCCTAAACCAATTTTTTAAAAAAAATAAAAGGCTTAATTCAAATTTTTATAAGAAAATCTGAATTAAACCTGAACTTTTATATTATATAATAATATAACCTTTTGGGTTACATTTTACGCAATAACACCATCGATGCATAATATTTTATCTTCATTACCTACTAAGTATTCTTCAATATATTTTGAAATCTTTCTATACATATATTACATACCTCCGCTTCTCAAACTTTAATGCACATTAAAATATACGCTTTTCAAACTTTATTATACATCAAAAAATACGCTTTTGCAATTTTTTCTCAATCTAAAATATACGCTTTTCAAACATAGAAGCTAATAACTTAATTTTTACATTTTCAATTTTTAAAATCATAACTTATTACCGTAAAATAAAGTATAGAAAACTATAGAATTCATATACTTTAGCCCTTACGGCTAGTCTTTTATAGATTATAATTTCATTCTATTCTCCAATTAATAAAGTCTTACTATTTGGGGTATACATAAAACTAACTTATAATCTATTTAATACTTTTTATATCCCTTTAAGCAACAATTATATTATCTCTTGGTAATATAATTGCCTTAAAAGAACAAATTATCTAATTTATAGTTTATCAATAAATCCTTGATATCTTCTTGCTATTACAAAGCTCGCTGCTTGATGAATAGTCATTTTTCTATTTTTTGCATATTTTTCATATCCTATTAGGCTTGTATTAAAAGGATTAACTTTATTTAATGATACTTGCATCTTATGACATTTATTTTCTAATCCAAATATATGTCTTGAATAATAAAGAGTATGAATCATCTTATTATATCATAACAAGTTAAAAAATTATGTACTAAATATAATTACTCCAAACATCCCGAGTTTTGCAGTTGTTGTGCTAAAAAACCATTATCAAGTGTAAATGGTATTTTTATTTAAATTTAATATTTTTAAAGTTTTTATCAAAATTAGTTTTTATTCATAATTGATGTAAATTCAAAAGTATTAAAATACTTAATAATTGTTTTATAATCTTCTATAGTTTCATTTTCTATCTTAGATAAATTTAAAGTATAATATTTATTTACATTTTCATCAGTTTTTTCTTTATATTTTTCAAAAGTTTCTTTTTTTATAACATGAATTATTCCTTTAGATATTTCAGAACAAGAACACATATCTAATAGATGCTCCAATACTTTCATATAGTAAGACTAAAACAAATATACGTAAGGGCAAAACAAGAGGAAAATATAATAAAAAGAAAATAACTATTGATATTTTTGGTTTCTTTAGGACAAAAATCGATGTGTCAATTCATACACATCGATTTTTTTAGAGTTTATACACTCATTATTTTATAGGTGGTATACACACCCTCTGTTAAAGGTAACACATCTCTTTATTTAGAAATGGATTTTCCCTCACACCCCCTCTTATTTAGAGTACCCAAAAATTAGTACTTTTTAGTAGATTATTAACTTAATCATAGCACAACAACTGCAAAACTCGGTTTATAACACATACCTGTAAATGTCAATTAAAAATGTCTGCATCCCCAAACAACATTTTTTAATTGACATTTACAACTACTATATATGCCGCTTTTTATATTAAACGTTTTTTATATGATATGAACCTTCAGTTCTAATATTAATCTTATGAATATTCTTATCTCCAAAAACATTACCTAAATTATTCTTAACAGTTTCTAATTCATTATTGTTAACAAAACATAAAACAGTACCCTCAAATCCTCCACCATGAACTCTATAAGCGCCATCATGAATATAATGCTCAGCCATTGCTAAACCAACATTAATATTTTGACTTAAAGAACCTCTGACATAGGTATTTTGTAAATATCTATATGATGATAAACCAGATTCAGTAATTTCATGTAGGAAATTTTTAATATCATTATTTAATAAAGCATTAAATCCTAAATCAACAATCTTATTTTCGTTAAAGAAATGGACAGCTCTTAAAAGAGCTCTATCAGATACCTTATTTCTTAATTCCTTAATATTAGAATAAAAAACATCCTCATCAACTTCATATAAAAATTCCTTATTAAAGAAATTAGCTACTTCCTTCATCTCTTTAGGTATAGCTGCATATTCATCAGTTAAATCACTATGAGAACCACCTGTATTAATTAACAATAAGCTATAATCATTAAAATCAAATTCTAAATGTGTAACCTTAGGATTAGAAATATCACTAAAATCTATTTTATTAATGCCACCAAAAGCAACACCGCATTGATCCAATAATCCACAAGGTTTACCAAAATAAACACTTTCTGCAAATTGAGCACATCTAGCAATATCGAAACGAGGAATACTATCATTATTATAATAATAATTCAATATTTCAACAATCAAGCATTCATAAGCTGCAGATGATGAAATACCCGAACCAGCTGGTAATATAGAATTAACATAAGCTTTAAAGCCTCCAACTTTATATCCAAGCTCCTTAAGCTTAACTACACACCCCTTAACTAACGCAATATTATTCCCAAATTCAGCTTCATTTCTAGTTAAATCATTAAGACTAACCTTTGTTTCACTATATCCTTCAGAATAAACAATAATAGTATCATCATCAGTTTTAGCTACTGCTGCTAATAAATCTAAATTAACAGCACCAACTAATACTCTACCATGATTATGGTCTGTATGATTTCCTAATAGTTCAATTCTTCCTGATGATGAAAATAAATCACTTGCAGAAGTATTATAATATTTTTTGTAATTCTCAATTAAATTCTTTTCTCTCATAATAACCTCAAATTCCTTTCTTGTGTTTTGAAAGGCACACATAGCCATGAAAACAAATGTTATAATCTAATCAAGAGGATCTGCTCTATACTACAGATCACGATGAAGTGAGTTGTAGACTTCTACAACTTGTTTAGATTAAACCAGTATAATAACCAGTGACAAATTTACTGATTCAAGCACACATACGTGTGACTTCAAGTATGAACTAATCAATGACGTTTAGTTCGTTCTAAGGTGTAAAATAATTAGTCAATGTAGTTTCCTCATCTACTTTTTTTAAAGAAGGTTTTTATTTATGGATGTTAAATATCCTATTTGTTGTGGTGTTGATGTACATAAATCATTCCTAGCAACTGTAATAGTAAGGATTCTCAACCCAAACCACAATATATCAAAAAGAGATTTTTTACTTATAATAATGAATTGCTATAATTTAAAAAATTGTTAATGTCAAATGAATGTTTCTTTATGTATATCAACCGGAAAATATTGGATTCTTGTATTTAATATCTTGGAAAACAAAATTAATCTTACCATTGCTAACCCAAAATGGTGTAGAAGCCATTAGAAGACATTACTAAAGAATATTTAACTTCTTAATATTAATTTTTACTGGTTATTTGGGATAAAGGAGAACTGCGCCCTTTTCACCTCTTGATTAGATTATAACAATATTTTATTTTCAGACTATTAACTCCTTATAAATCTAATCCCTTAATAAATACATTACCTAAATCAGTATTCTTAAACACAGCAGTATTCTTCAATATATTCATACAAGTATCATTAATATAATCCTTAATAGCCTTTTTATAGTTGCTAGAATATTTATTTTTTATAGTTTTAATCATATTTCTATGAATTTCCATAGAATCCTAGATTTTCAATACATAATAAGCATTTAGGATATTTATTTTCATTTTTAACTGTTAATGCTTTCGCAATATCCTTATTACTCTTTTCAGGCTTTGATAAATTAATAATAATTTCTATAAAAATATTAAATGGTTCATATTTCCATTTTACATTTTTATCAATTGCTGTCTTCTGGATATAATTATTCTTAATAGATAGATTATATAAATAATTTAAGGAATAATCATTTAATCATTTATTTCTACAATCCCAAAATTTTTCATTAACAACAGATGGTAGAGGTGTTAAAAGTCCCATTATTTTAGTACCATATAAGGCATTATCTTCTTTAGGGCCTCTTAATTTATAAAGCTCTTCTAACAAAGAATCAGGAACAGTTAATTCTTCTATTTCCTTCATATTAATAGTTTCATTACTAGGAGCACTACAACTAAATTCACCAAGTAATAAACTCTCAAGATATATTCTATCTAATGAATTTACTCCTAAATGAATTGTTGCATAAAATGAAAGTTTTTTAGCTAATAACTCATAACTCATATTAAATTCCTCAATAGATATCTTCATAAGAATTATATCAAAATTCAAAATAAATCTCAACTATAAGCTAATACTATGTTTATTTATAAGGAGATTCCTATTTGGAATCTCCCTATTAGCTATTCTATTGATTTATAAGCTATAATAACCTCTAGTTCATCTAATACTGTATCACTAGATAATACTAAATCTTCCTTATTTAGAGTATCAAGATATAATGTAAAGCCATTAAAATCAACATTCTTTGAAGCTGTAGACTTATAACCATTACTATAAGCAAATCTATATTGAAGCTTATTTTCATTATCAATTAAATCAAAATAAATTAAGCTTCCATCATTGTTTTTGTTAATTGTAATATTTTTGCATTCCTCTTTGCTTCTAGCAAATAAATTAGCATTTTGTTTTAATGCAATAAGCTTTTGATAATTATTAAAGACATCCATGTTCTTTATCTTTAATGAATAATCAAGCTCATTAACCCTATATGAAGCATTATAGGAATTAGAATTTCCACCCTTAGTTCTTAAAAATTCTTCTCCAGAAAGCATAAATGAAATACCTTGAGATGTAAATACTAAGGAATTAGCTAATACTGCCATATTCTTAATTGTTTCCTCATCAGTTATACCAGCAGCTTTTATTCTATCATACAATGTATAATTATCATGACAAGTTACATAATTTACAGTTTTATATGGATCATTTCCAAGTATAGTTTGACTACCAATTAAACCAGAAATAATATCTGTAGTTGTTGAATTCTTTTTAGTTTCAGTAATCCAACCCTTATCAGTTTTAGCAGCAAGTCCCCCCTTAATTAAGGCATCTCTTATCTTGTCATTAAAACAACCAAATCCTTCAAATTTAGATAAATTAGATTGAGTTGCTTGCAGATTTTGAGTTAATGCTGTAGTACCACCAGTCCATGGTTCACCATAGATAGTAATAGATGAATTAACATTATCATGTAGATTTTTAGCTAATTCATTCATTGTAGTAACATCATGAAGACCCATTAAGTCGAATCTAAAACCTGAAAGCTTATATTCACGTGCTAAAAATTCAGTTGAATCAATCATAAATTTTCTATACATCAGCATGTCTGATGCAGTTTCATTACCACAACCAGACCCATTAGATGCTGAGCCATTTGAATATCTAAAATAATAATTAGGCATTAAAACATCAAAATTAGATTTAACTAAGGAATTAACATGGTTATATACAACATCCATAATAATATTAATTCCAGCCTCATTATATGCTTTAACTAATTCCTTAAATTCCTTAATTCTTACATATCCATCATATGGATCAGATGAATATGAACCTTCGAGAACATTATAATTTAATGGATTATAACCCCAGTTAAAGCTTCTAGTTTCTAATCTTTCATCATTAGCTTGATCAAAAATAGGAAGTAATTGAACAGTATTTACTCCTAGCTCTTTAATATGATCAAAGCCAGTTTTTACTGTAGTATTACCTGAAGTATAACTAGTATTAGCTTCATAGAAGCCTTGATATGTTTTAGCTTTACTTGCTGTACCATTCCAAGTTGTAGAGCTTGTTAAATCAGCAATATGACATTCATAAACTGTTAAGCTTTGAGAATCATAATTAATTACATTAACATCATCCCATCCTAGAGGATTAGTTTCATTAAAGTCAACAATCATTCCTCTTAAGCCGTTAATACCAGCAGACTTCGCATATGGGTCTACTATTTCTACAGACTTGTAGTTACTATTTGTTACAGCATAGGTATAATATTTTCCAGCTAAATCCTCATTTATTGTAGTACTCCATACACCTTTTTCGCCCTTTGTCATTTGATATGACTTATAAGAATTATTACCACCTGCTAAAGATACGCTTTTTCCATCAATAGTAATCTTTTCAGGTGTACCAGTATCATATATTCTAAGCTCAAGCATAGTAGAAACAGGTGACCAAACCTTAAATGTAGTAGCTTCCTTAGTATATAAAGCACCTAAATCACCATCATAATAATAAGTATTATTAAATACTTCAGATGAATATAAATTTGCAAAGCTAGCTACAGCTGTTTTAATTTTACCAGTTTCTCTAAAGATAGCAGAAATAATATATTTAGAACTAATATCAGGCATTTCATCAAACTTATAAATTAATTCTGTATCAGTATTCTTTATAACCTTTGAATCATCTAAATTATTAGTAGAAATAATAGTTGTACCATTCTTCTTAACCTCTATTAATGATACATCCTTATTAGTTTGAATATTTAATCTAATCTGCTTAGTGTCGTAATCAACATTAAATTGTGATTTAGTTATTTCCTCTCCAACCTCTTGTTTAACACCATAAACAGTTTCATCACCACTTTTTAAATAGATATGGTATAATCCATCTTCCTTTGAAAATTCCATACTTGAAAATGTTACATATCTATCCTTTTCAACATCCTTTACAGGATTATCTGCCCAAACCTTAGCCTCTTTAACAATGAAATTAATTAAGCCATTTTTTAAATTTGCACTCCAATCATTCCATGAGAAAGTTATATAAGCTCCATAATCATCAGTACCATTGAATTCATAATCTTTTCCTTCCTTACCATTTTCCCAAATCCACATATTATAGTTTGAATAATCAGCATCACTTCTATAATAATGGAAAGTAAAACCTATAGATTCTGTATATTCCTTTTTTTCAGTTGAGTTAGTAGTTTTATCATTATCAGGTAATGCGGTATTTCCACTACATGAAGCTAAAGCTAATGCACTCAATAATACAAAGGCTAAACTAAATATTTTTTTCATAAAAAACCTCCTAATCTAATATTTTTCGAAAAAATAAGGATAAGTAAGCACAAGGCCCCTTATCCTTAACCTTTAAATAATTCTTAAATTAATCAACAAGTAAATTATTTGTTGATTCTGGATCAAAGAAATGCATTACACTTCCATCAAATGTTAGGTTAACCTTTTTACCAGGAATTAAAGAAGCTCTTTCCTCCTTTGATAAAGACATTGTAGGAATACGAGTAATAATTTCAGTTTTATCCTCATGCTTTAAATGTAGATGGAATTCAGAACCCATCATTTCATTAACAACAAGTATTGCTGAAATAGTATCAGTACTCTTTTCATTCTTTATAACCATATGTTCTGGTCTAACACCTAATAAAATTTCTCTAGATTGAATATTTCTTTCACTAAGCATCTTTGCCTTTTCTCCATTAACCTTAATCCTAGATCCAAATGGAGTAACATAATATTCGCCATTTTCATTAATCAATTGAGTTTTGAAAATATTCATCTTTGGCGCACCAATGAATTCAGCAACGAATAAATTCTTTGGCATTTCAAATACCTCTGTAGGTGTACCAACCTGTTGAATATATCCTAGCTTCATAATAACAATTCTATCACCTAATGTCATTGCCTCAGTTTGATCATGTGTTACGTAAATGAAGGTTGTATCAATTTTCTTACGTAATAGAATAATTTCAGCACGCATTTGATTTCTAAGCTTAGCATCTAGATTTGATAATGGTTCATCCATTAGAAATACCTTTGAATCACGAACCATAGCACGTCCGATAGCAACTCTTTGACGTTGACCACCAGATAAAGCTCTTGGCTTACGTAATAATAAATCAGTAATACCTAAAACCTCTGCTGCTTCAGTTACCTTATTATAAATTTCATCATTAGATAATTTTGGTCTTTTCAATCTTAAAGCGAATGCCATATTTTCATATACTGTTAAATGGGGATATAGAGCGTAATTTTGGAAAACCATCGCAATATTACGATCCTTTGGTTGTAAATCATTAACAACCTCTCCATCAATTTCTATTGTACCCTCACTAATATCCTCAAGTCCTGCAACCATTCTTAATGTAGTTGATTTACCACATCCAGAAGGACCAACGAATACTATAAATTCCTTATCCTTTATATCAAGGTTAAAATCATGAACGGCAACAACACCGCCATCATAAACCTTTTTTACATTTGTTAATTTAACATTAGCCATACTATATTTCTCCTATCCTTTAACTGCACCACCAGTTACACCTTCTACATAATATTTTTGTAGGAACATAAATAGAATTGTAACAGGTAAAGCAACAATAATACCACCAGCACAGAACATTGTGTAATTGTTTGCCAAGCTTGATGGAGTTGAAATTAATTTTTGTAAACCAACAGCTACATTCATACCATTTTCATCAGCATGTGCCATATAAGAGGCAAATACGAAATCACCCCAAGGAGCCATAAATGCAGTTAAAATTGTATAAATGATAATGGGCTTTGAAAGTGGAATGATAATCTTATAAAAAATTTGGAAACGAGTTGCACCATCAACTCTTGCTGCTTCATCTAATGACCTAGGTATTGTATCAAAGAATCCCTTAGATACATAATATCCCATACCACTACTTGCAACATAAACAATAATTAGTCCCCACATTGCATTACTACTAGTTAAGCCCCATGATGATAATAGCTTATATAATAGAATTAATGTAAGGAAGCCTGGGAACATTCCTAAAATCAACATTATATTCATTAAAGGCTTACGTCCTTTAAATCTTAATCTAGATAAGCCATAGCTCATAGCTAGAACAAATATTGTTTGTAATACTGCAACAATTAAAGCAGTAATAAATGTATTTCTTAACCAAATACCAAAATTAGTTTTTGTAAACAAATTAATATAATTATCAAATCCCCATTGCTTTGGCCAAACATATCCAACCTGGTATGTACATTCAACACGGAATGATTCACATAAAATACAAAAGAAAGGAATTAGCCAAATAATTGTCATTAAAATTAGTATGATATATACAATAGTATTAGAAATACGTCTTGAAAGCTTTTGAGACATATGATGCTTTTCCATTTTAACTGAGTTTATATTATCATAACCATAATCTTTATTCTTTGAAGCATTTTCAACTTTAGATTTAGCAATAAATCTTCTTAATTTTAAGTTTTCAGTTATTGTCATTATGAATAATCCTCCTCATTCTTTGTAGATGGCATTGCATTATAAACAATTAATGATAGGATAGCTACAACTAAGAAAATAATAATACCAATAATTGAAGCTGTATAGTAGCTTGGGTCTGCACCTGTAACTAGCTTATACAACCAAGTGATTAATAAATCTGTATCACCAGTTGCTGTACCATTAATAACACCATCAATCTTATCAGGCTTACCACCTGTCAATAAGTATATAACGTTAAAGTTATTTAAATTACCTATAAATTGAGTTAATAAATATGGTCCTGTAACAAATAGCATATATGGTAATGTAATCTTTGTATATTGTTGGAACGCATTAGCTCCATCAATTCTTGCAGATTCATATAAATCCCTAGGAATATTCATTAATACACCTGTACTAATTAGCATTAGATAAGGAATACCAATCCAAATATTTATTAAAATGATCATTACTCTTGCAATCCAAGCTGTACCCCAGAAGCTAACTCTTTGCCCACCTAAAGATATTATGAAACCATTAACTAGACCATTATCAGCAAATAGCTTAGAAACATATAGTAATGAAATAAATTGTGGGACTGCTATTGTCAATACTAAAACGCCTCTCCAAAGCTTTTTAAAACGGATGCCCTTTTTATTAATTAAAATAGCTACAAGCATTCCTAAGAAATAATTAGTAAATGTTGCAAAGAATGCCCAAATTAAAGTCCAACCTAAAACCTCACCAAATGTTACAGCGAAGCTTCCTGATTCAGACTTAAAATTCAATAAGGAATTAAAACTATCTAACCCAACCCATGTAAACAAGTTACTATAACCATCATGATTTCCATCATAATTTGTAAATGCTACTAAAATCATAAAGATAATAGGCATTACTGTGAAGAAGAAAATGCCTAATAAAGGTAAGGCTAATAAAGTTTTATGGAATTGATCATCAATTAATGATCTTAAATCATCCTTATTACTTTTTACCTTCTTTCCTTCACGCTCAATCTCATCCATAATTGCACATTGCTTAATGTTAATAATCCAAGTTCCGATTAATGCAACTATAAATAATATTGCTAATAATCCATATAATAAACATTTGAATGAATCATCGCCAGCTACCCAAATGTAACTATCAGTAACCTCATCATAGACTTGACCACCTCTAACAGTACCTAATGTTGCCCATTTAGAAAGCCAATATCCACCAGTAGTAATCATATAAACAATAAATATTACTTCAAAGATTAAAAATAAAGCACCCTTAAACCATTGCTTTCTTGCAAAATTTCCAAAACCAAATATAAAATACGAAACCCTTGTTTTCCAAGAGCCATCTTTAAAGGTAAATACAATTAATTTAGCTAACTCTGTTATTTTTAGACCAATAAGCTTTATACCATTCCAAATTTTAAGTCCAATTCTCTTAAAAAAGCGACCAATTGAAACAAAAAACATTATGAATTTATAAACAAATTTATGCTTAAAGTCTAATTTCAAGTAATCTAAATCAGACATATCTAAATAACTCATAACGATACTCCCTTCTTTAATAAAAAGTAGGCTGTAGATACTCTACAACCTACTTTTTAAATAATGTTATTTGTATAGGCTAATATTATATTAAGCAGCTATTAATTCAATTGTAGCGCTAGAAGCTGTAACTGTTAATTTAATCTTATATGTACCAGCTTTTGTAATTACAAAATTATCAGAACCGCCATCTTTACCATAACTTACATCCCAAGATAATCCTTTACGACACTTAAATTCATTATATCCATCAGTAATATCTTTTTCTGTAATTGTAAATGTATCCTTTGAAGTCCATACACCTTCTGTAGATTCAACCATTTCGAAGTCTGTACTCCAGCCTGTATTATTTAATGAACCAATAATTGTAAATGCTCTTCTTTGTTCATCAGTCATTTTGAATAAATCATCGATTGCAGTTTTATATGTAGTTAAACCTTTTTGTAAATCACTATTAGAAGTAGAATCCTTAGCTACTTGTTCAAGGACCTTAGCAATATCCCACCAAGAACCATGAATTTGAGTTTGAACTTTAGAATATGGTAATTGTTCACTTAATGCCTTTAAGCCAATATCAGCTTTTACTTTTTCAGCACTTGCAGCATTAGTATTAGATGGACCCCAACCAACTAAATCGAATCTATCTAATTGACATTGTTCATTTGATAAGTATTGAGCTAACTTATGTAAAGCAGCATTCTTGTTAGCATCTTGATTAGGCTTAACACCCATTAATTTAAATCCACTAAAAGAACCCATTTGGTATGCTTTTCCATCTACATGGTAGCTAGGAAGCTTAGTTGCACCGAAATTATCACCAAGAATATCTTTAGCAGGCTTAACACCCCAAGTACCAGTAATAACTACTGCTGATTTGCTTGACGCACCAAAATCTGCTCCATTAGAAGATGAAACATATTTAGTAGATTTAACTAAATGACTCATACCCTCCATTGCAATTAAACCCTTGTCAGAATTAAATGTATCGTCAACAGATACAAATTTTCCTTCCGCATTAGTTGTCCATTCACTCTTACAGCCAGCTCCGAAGAACCAAGAAGAAAGATACCAAGCAGAAGTTTCATTTTCCATTGAGAAATTGTATCCCTTTTCTTCACATTCAGCAACTATAGCCTCAAGATCATTTAAATTCTTTTCACTAATTACTGATTTATTGTAAATCATAAAGTAACCATTATCAGCTGTAATAGGATAACAATATATTTCACCGTTAACTGATGCAGCACCAATTGCTTCATTATAATTTGCAGCCTTTACAGTTTCACTAGCCTTAACGCCTAACTTACTTAATGCACCAGCATTAACTAATCTGTTTAATTGGTCTTGGGCGAAGCAGTAAATATCAGCACCTGATTCAACATCCAAAATCATTTGAGAAGCAGCCTCTGATTCTGAAATACCATTAATTGTAGCCTTAATAGAATAATCAGGATTTTCCTTATTAAATTTCTCTACTTGTTTTTGTGTTAATTCAGCAACACCAGCCGTTTCTGATACCCAAATTGTAGCTGTATACTTTTCAGTAGTATCTTCAGTTCCTGGGTTTCCACCTTTGTTAGTATTGTCGCCACCACATGAAGCAAGTGAAACTCCAAATACTAATGCAAAGGCACTTAATAAAAATTTTTTCATTTTCATAATTCAAATTTCCCTCTTTCTTTTTTTGTTTTTTTAAGACAAGATAAAACGCTTACATAATGGTTAAAAAAATATATTTATAATTGAATTTTAAAGGCTAAAAAATTTATTCAATCGCATAAATTTATTAAATTATTCCATAATGATAACGCTTTTATTGTCTTTTGTTAACTTAATTATAACTTTATTATTTTTATTGTCAATATGATTTCTTTCATATTCGAAATATATCAAAATTAAATAGAAATTATCGAAAAAATTTAGTAAAATTTTCGAAAAAAGAGTATGTGACCTTCTAATCACATACTCTAGAGCTATTTAATTAACTGAATTCAATAGTGCATCATCTACTTTACCCCATGCACCATTGCCTTCTCCTTTGCATTTAACATAAATTCCTACTACTATTTCAGCACCTTCAGTATATTCAAATGGATCAGTTACTTCAGTATCCCAGTTTCCATAGCCATTAATTGTTAAAGCCTTTTTCACAATTATTTCGCCATTAACCTTAACATATATGTAAATATCTGTATCTCCACAGTCTCCACCCATGATTGAAATACTATACTTATATTTTCCTTTAGGAAGATTAGAAATGTTTTGTTCAACACTAAATTCAACATTATCAGTACCAGAACTCCAGAAATGAATATGCTTTGTGCCTGTTAAAGAATCAGTAGATTTATCTTCTACATTCAATTCCTCATTACGTTTCGAAATATCATTAATAATCCAGTTACTATCTCCATTCTCAAAGCTATAATTCTTAATATAATTATATTCAATCATAGAAATATATAAATTGGCTGTCATTCCACCAGCTGTACCAGTAAATGAATACTTTTTTACTCCACCATTTCTCAATGTGTTAATATCAACATTTTCCCATGTAACATCTAGTTCTTGCTTTGAGCCATCATTCATTACAGCTTTTACCTTAGTTGGAAATGAAATTTCACCATTTAAATCAAAGATTAAATTAGTATCCTCAATCGCATCAGCTTTTCTTGCTACTGCATTACCATTTTCACATAAGCTCCAAACCTTTAATGATTCTAAAGCCTTACCATTTGCATCAAAGAAAGCTTGATTATCTACTGCAGAGCCTCCATAATACTTACCAGCATCCTCAGGGTCAAAAATATATGAAAATGAACTAGCCCATCCAGAACCATACTGTTCCCATTTAGATAAATTTTCCTCATAATTATCACCAACTGAAATCCAAGCACCTTCCCAATAGAATACACCAATACCACGCTTCATATTACATACAGTTTGAATAATATCTCTAATCTCTGAAGCCTGTCCCTGAATTGTATATGGATAAGGCTTATCAACACTACCACCATCTGAAATAGTATTACTAAAGCTATCTGTATCTTTTGTAGTATAAGCATAGCTTGTTTCTACTACTAAGGTATCCTTATTATATGTATCAGATATTTCATCTAATACTGTTTGAAGATTTTCTAAAGAACCATGCCAATATGGATAGTAGCTTGATGCAAAAATATCATAATCTAAATTATAATAATTAAGCTTACTAGCATAATTTTGATAGCTACCAGCCTTTTCTGGATTAGCAAAATGAACAGCAATCTTAGCCTTAGGAGTAACCTCTCTTATAGCCTCTGAAGCCTTTTTCATTAGAATTGTTCTATTATACCAAGTAATTTCTCCTGCTAAACCATTATTTGTTTCATTACCAATTTGAACCATTCCAACATCAACATTTGCGTCTTTTAGCTTTTGTAATGATTCCTTAGTATATTGATATAAGGCTGAAGCCTTCTCATCAATAGTCATTCCAAGCCAAGCTCTAGGACACATTTGCTTAGATGGGTCTGCCCAGAAATCCGAATAATGGAAATCAACTAAAAGCTTCATTCCATATTTAGTAGCTCTTTTACCAAGCTCTACTGCTGTATCTATAGTACAGTTTCCTCCACCAAAGCCATTTCCTTCTCTATCATATGGATTATTCCATACACGAACACGTATATAATTTATTCCATTATCAGAGAATATCTTTAATACGTCATCTTCTTTTCCATCAAAATTATAATACTTAACTCCACTATTTTCTAGACTAATAACCTGTGAAACATCCATTCCATTAATAAAACCATCCTTATAATTATCAACCTTTTTAACATAAAGAGAATCTGATTTTACATTACTAGCTTGGTTGCCACAAGAGACTAATACAGCTGAAGAAAGTAATAATAACCCAATTATCGCCTTTTTAATTTTCATAATCTAATTTAACTCTTTCTAAGAACAACTGTAGTTTTTTGACCAATAGTTAAAGAACCATTTTCTAATTTAGCACTTCCTAATCCAGCATAAGAATTAATTGTCTTATAATCAGAATAGCCTGTTAGATCAATAGTAGCCTCACTACTACCTGTATTATGTATTACAATACATGATGAATCTCCTAGTGTCGCAATAAAGCCACCAACACTTTTTTGAACACTCAAATCTAAATTTGTATATGTACCATTTGTAATTTCAGGATTTCTATTTCTCATCATAATAAGCTTTTTATAGTGATTATAAAGACTTGTACTAGCCTGAATTTGTTCAGAAACTGTTCCATTATTTTGCTTAGATTTATCATAAGTAGCTCCTATTGGGTTACTAACAGTATCATCATCACCCCATAGCATAGCTAAACGTCTATTTGCATCGGTATTAGCCCCACCTCTAGAGCCTTTCATACCAATCTCCTCACCATAATAAATAAATGGAGTACCAGGAGTCATTAATAATAAATTAGCAGCTGAATAAGCATCACCACTAGAAACTGTTAAAAAGCCTGCTGCTCTATCAGTATCATGATTAGCAATAAATGGTGCTAATATTGGATTACTAGTATGACTACTACAGCCATTATAATAGCTAATAACCTGTGAAATATATGTATTTACATTACCATTTTTAGCTGCATTTGCAATATATCCCTCCCCCTGAGAGAATGGAAAATCAAAGCATGTCATTGCTTCATAATAGTTTTGGATAATACCTCCACCATCCCATACCTCGCCAATTAAATAAACATCAGATTTATAGCTTCTTAATTGAGATGTATACCATTTCCAAAATTCAATACTCTTTTGACTTGATTCATAATAAATATATTTAGCCGCATCAAATCTAAAACCGTCAATACCTTGATTAATCCAATATTTAGCTATATTAAGAGTTTCCTCTCTAACTAAATCATTATCAAAATCAAGCTCTGGCATTGAAGAATCAAAATTACATTCATATTTATAATTTGTTCCTGATAAAGCTTTAGTAGTCCTACCCTGAAGACCTTCATTCATTCCACAATATGAATAATAATCTGCATATTGATTAGAAAAATCCTCTTTAGCTAAAGCATTCTTAAAATTTAAAAACCATTCATTAGATGTAGATGTATGATTAATAGGCAAATCCAAAATTAAGGTAATACCTCTTTCATGGCATTTAGTAGCCAATTCCTTTAAATCATCATTAGTACCATAGGTACTATCAACAGTATAATAATCTGTAACATCATATTTATGATATGATGATGACTTAAATACAGGCATAAGCCAAATACCAGTAACGCCTAAGCTTTTACCAGAATTAGGATCTCCATCATTTAAATAATCTAATCTATTAATAACTCCCCTAATATCACCAATTCCATCACCATTAGAATCAGAAAATGCTCCAACAAAAATCTCATAGAAAGTTTGATTACTATTAGATTTACTACTTAGCTTTAAGTCATCCTCATTTATAACATATTCATTATTTGTTTTTTGATCAGTAGAATTAGCGCTATTATTACATGATGCTAATCCTACTCCCATAGTAATTGCTAATGATAAACATAATATTTTCTTCTTCATAACTAATCCTCTTCTATATTAATTAATAATTCAACATCTTTAAATCTATTAGATTTAATTACAATTTTACCAATACCATTTTTAGCCTTAGATTTTATATAAATAGATCTAACACCTGCTATTAAAGAAACAATACTATCGCCAATAACCTCAAGAGAATCAGATACCTCAATACTAAATGAATCAAATGCGTAATCTACCCTATTACCTAGTGTACCAATAGCCTCTAATGTTAATCTTAAAACATCATAAGAATCCTTAGTATGTAATGTATTATTAGAAACTCTAACATCAATATAATCAATATATTGATATCCTTTAATTTTCTCTATGACACACTTATTATTAATATAACCCTTGAATAAGAATGGAGTTGGATGAGAACCCCAATTTGAAACATATTTACCATAATATTGCCATGCTTGATTAATATCATCAAGAGGATATTTATTCTTTACATCATCTCTAACAATACCATCATATTTTAATAATAAAGAAATTATTTCTTTTAAATAATTAGATTCCTCAATAGTCTTATTTTCAAGCTTAATTAGAGTATCACCTAAAATATCATCAACCTTGAAGCAACCATTGAAATCGCCCTTTAAATTATTATAAGTAGAAACTAATAAATCATTATGATACATTTCAACTCTATCGCAATTAGTCATAATAGCGAAATATCTAATATATCCTCCATCATATTCACCAATATTAAAATTAGATGTAATTTCTAAATATGGCTTATCACTCTTAGTCTTATATGGGTAACTTGAATATTTAGGATTTCTAAAAATATCCAAAACACCATGATGACAAATTAAATCACCACTACCAAAATCCATATGTGTATTATAATCACTAAAGCACCAACCAAAAGAACCACAAATTTTATCATCATTAGCTGCGGCCTTTAAAACATTCGCATGTAATAACGCTATATCAGTTCTTCTAGTCTCTCTATCATATGATTTAGTAGGCATCATATGTCCACCATATTCTGAAACTAAATAAGGCTTATCAGTATCAGTAACATCTTCCTTTTTTCTTAAAGAAATACCCTTATTTGTACATACAAAATCATTATAAGTATAAACATCCTCTAATAACTCTGAATGCATTGAGCATCTAACTCCACCAGTTAAACGATACTTATCAAGCTTATGAGCTACCTCATTTGTTTTTAAATAAAAATCATGATTATCTCCAGATTCATTAATTCTAACTCCCCATAAAATAATAGATGGATGATTTCTATCTCTTAGAATCATATCACTAACATTATTTATAGCCTTATCCTGCCATTCCTTATTACCGATATTTTGCCAGCCCGGAATTTCCTCAAAGACAAGTAATCCTAATTCATCACAGGCTCTTAAAAAATCAGGACTTTGTGGATAATGAGATGTTCTTACTGCATTAACACATAATTCCTTCTTTAATATAATTGCATCATCATATTGAGCACTCTTAGGCATTGCATAGCCAACATAAGGATATGATTGATGTCTATTTAAGCCTCTAATCTTTACATTCTTACCATTTAAATAAAAGCCATTTTCTTTAAAATCAATATATCTAAAGCCTATTTTATCATTGATTTCATCAATAACCTCATTATTCTTAATTACCTTTAATGATAAATCATATAAATGAGGATTATCAATATCCCATAAAATAACCTCCGGTAAATTACAAGATAATTCTTCATTATTTTTAGTACTTAGCTTAAATAAAGAGTTAGAATCCTTAATTATAGCCTCAATTACTACATCATCATTATTAGATAATTCATAATCAATATATAATTTCTCACTATCATGATGGAAATAATAATTATTAATATGACATTTATTTAATACATCTAAATAAACATCTCTATAAATACCTCCAAAGCATAAATAGTCTATAACAAAGCCAAATGGTGGCTGATCAACCTCATTTGAATCAACTACTACCGCTATTTCATTATCTCCTACATGACCATTTTCATTTAAGTTAACCTTAAACTGAGTATAACCACAATAGTGTGTATATACTAATTTACCATTAACATATACATAGGTTCTATGTCCTACACCCTCAAATACTAAAATATTATCATTTTCTAATGATTTAATATTAATAATCTTTTTATAGATTGAAACAATATTAGATATTGTTGAATCAAAATTATTTAATGGTACTTCATAATTTGTATGAGGAATATTTACTATACTAAAATTAGAAAAATTATTTAAAGCTAAATCATTTTCTTCAAAATTCTCCTTAAAGTACCAATCATAATTCAAAAATTGTTTTCTCATAAGATTCTCCTTTTTCACTTACGTGATATCTATTTAATTATATAAACAGTTAGCCTTTATTAAATTATATAATAAACAATTATCATAATCAAACAAAAAAGAAAAAAGCCAATTATTTCGCCTTTAGTTGTAAAATAAAGTTAGAATTATAGAACAACACCCTTAGGGGTGTCGCCCAATGAAAAAAAGCAATAAAAAAGTTCATAAATATAGTATTTACATAAGGACAATATATAACAAAGAACTGTAAAATAAATCCTACTATAAAGGCAAAATTCATAAATTTATTCTCAAATGATTCCTTCCTAAAAATAGTATAATTACTTTTTACATTATAAGCATGAAATAATTGAGAGAGGATAATAGACTGCTGAAAATGGCAGGTGTTTTTGACACCTTTTTGATACCTAAAAAAACAGAAAGATTATTGATCTATTTTTCCAATAAAATCTTTCTATTTTTTCATATATAGTGAAAACAAGAGTGTTACTACTCTTTATTTTCAGTTTTTTTCGTTTTTAAGGCGTAGTATCCTCATTAAATTTACGACAAAAATTGAAACGCCAGCCTGTATTGTCATTCCATGAAGACCTGCATATGATGCATATGCATAACCATACTCATTTTTAAATTCGGCATTTTTTGCTTCTATTTTATATCTTTCGTGAGACAAAACCTGATACTCTTCATTTTCTTGTTTCTTTTTATGCCCTTCATGAATTTCATCCATTTTAATTTTTATACTATATGTTTTACTTTTTTGACTATCCTTGAATCCACATTTTTCTTTTAATGGACAATTCTTACATTTATTAACATCAAAATAATAAGTAACATATAATACTTCATTTTCGCCATGAATCTTCTTTTTTTCATGTTCTGCTTTTCTAAATGCCAATTCTTTATTAGGACATACATACATTTTTGCATCTTTATTATATGTGAATTCTAAATCGTTTTTCATAATTTATCATTTCCTGATACACAATTACTTAAATTTGATACTAATTTTATATCATTTTCATTTGCATATTTAATATTATCACGTTCAAAATAAGCTCAATCAGAAACTATATTTTCCACCTCAACACCATTTGATTCCATTTTTTTAACAAGTGGTGATAATTCTTTTTCATCAGGCTTTTCTCCAGATGTACAGTAGCAGCAGTAATAATTCTTTCATATGTCATAGCAAGATGTGTTTTATATCCAAAATATGATGTATCTGCTGTTTTATGACCAATTTTGTCATCTGTATCTTTAGAAATTAATAATTCTTCGTTAACATCATTAATTGTTTCTTGTAATAAGTTTAGTGTTTCTTTAACATTTTGATGAACCATTAGTGTTTCATCTTTATTAACTAGATAAACAACATTTTGGCAATATTCAACTACATAGTCGTATAATCCTATTTTACTGTTTTCGGGTTTTTTGGGCATTTTGCTTGTATATGATTCATCAATATCATATACTTTTTTTCTTAAATTTTTGCATACTTCCAATAAATATTCTCTAGCACTTTTCACATTATATCTAGCTTAACTATGTGTAGAGTCTACAATTAATGTTTTAGAAAGCTTAATTCCATTATTTAAGGCGATTTCAACACTCTTAGCAATAAGTTTATCCATAATTGACTCATCTTTCATTCTAAGCTTGCGAAATTTAGTAAGTGATGAGGCATCAATTACCTCATCTTTAGGAGCTAAGTTTAAAAAAGAATTTAAAGGCTAAGTCAGTTCTAGCACGATTAACGACATCTCTATCAGATAATTCATACATTCTTTTTAATAATAAATATTTAAACATTACTTGTGGTTGATAACCTGGTCTACCATTATCTAATGTATACATTTCTTTTAGCATATCATCAACAAAAGAAAAATCAACCAATTCAGTTAATTGTCTTAATTCATGATTTTGTGGAATACAAATATCATATAAAGTTATATATGGACTTAAAACTAAAGATTGTTGTTTAATCATAATTAATTACCTTTTCCCACACCTCTATTATACTACAATTTAGTCTGAAATATCAGTAAAACCAGTTTTTAAAACAAAATATTTCCAAAAGAAAAGAGCATATCTCTATGCTCCTTAAAGGTCTTAATTTGAGACTGGGGTTTTTCAAAAGTCTCCGCACAAGAGCCTTTTTATTATTCATCTATATCGGTATTTGAATTATTAAGCTTCTTAACAGATTTTCTAATAATAACATCACTTTTAACAATAATTCTTTGTCCTGATCTATTAGTAAGCATATTAAGTAAAAGATTAAATGCCTTTTCTCCTAATAGATCAATATTTTGTCTAACAGTTGTTAAAGGAGGATTAATAAATTTAGCTACATCCAAATCATCAAAGCCAGTTACAGAAATATCATCAGGTACCTTTAAGCCTTGAGCTTCTAGACCTCTAATCAATCCAATAGCGATTAAATCTGATGAGCAAATAACAGCTGTAACATCAGTTTTACTAAAGATTTCTGCTGCCATAAAACCTGATTTTTCAGCATATTCTCCATAATAAACATAATTGGGATTATACTCTAAATCATTTATATTTTGACCAATAATATACCCTGCAAATCTTTCATTACTAATAAATGAATGCTTGTCACCATGAATAAAGCCTATTTTACGATGTCCAAGCTTACATAATAAACTAACAATCTTTACAATAGAATTAACATTCTCATTTGTAATAGTAGAAATCTTATCTCCTTCAATATTATTATCAAATAAAATTGTTGGATAGCTAGTATTTTGAATTTCCTTTAATATAGTAGATTTATAATTTAAGCCTGCAATAAAGGCTCCAACATAATCATTCTTTTCCATAAATTTATCATATGGTAATTCCATTGTATTAATTGGAGTATGAACAACCTCAAAATTATTATTTCTAGCATATTTCGCAAAGGCTAAGGATACAGGAATAATAATATTACATTGAGATGAATAATCAATATTCTCATACAAAACACATAATCTTCTTACCTTTTTAACTACTAATCTCTCATCTCTAGCCTTATATCCATTCTTCTTAGCGTATTCTAATACTTCTTCTTTTGTTTCTTTTGAAATATCAAATGCGCCATTTAGGGCCTTAGATACAGTCGAAACTGATAAATGTAAAGCTTCTGCTATATCCTTAATTTTTATTTTTCCATTATTATCCAATTTATTCAACTCCCTAAAAAAAAATATACATTAATTTCAAATAGATTTCTATTTACACTAATTATACCATTATTGTAAACGTTTTTCTATAAAAAGAAATAAAATGTATATCTTATTTTCATGATAAATCAGTAATTATTTTAATTAATTTATCCTTATTAAAGTCTATTAAATTAGCTCTTCCCTTATAATCAGGATATCTTGGAGTTAAATTAGAATAAATAAATACAGAACCTAACCCAAGCTCTAAGGCTGGTAATACATCACATTCATATTCATTTCCAACCATAATACCACTACTAATATTAAAATTCTTCATAGCCATTTTATAAAACTCTAAATTAGGCTTTTTAAAGCCATAATCTGAAGAAATAGCTATTCCGTCAAATAAATCTTTAATTCCAAGCTTAATAAGCTCTGGAATTGTAAAAATTCTTTGGGCGTTACTTAATACATAAATTTTATATCCTAATTTTTTTAATTCAATTAAGCATTCCTTAACACCAGGATATAAGCTTATATAACATGTAGATAATCTTCTAAATTCAACTGCGTCAGCTAAAGCCTTACTAACATCACCATTATTCATATCAGTAAAAACATCAAGAATATCTATTTCTTCATAGTTTTTACTATAGGCCTTACATAATGATAAATATTTATTTTTAATTTCACTAGATGATAATGTAGAATTAGGATATAGACTATCCTTTACATTATCCCAAAATATAATACCCTCTTCACTAGTATGAATATTTATTAATGTTCCATATAAATCAAATAAAATGTTTTTTTGCATAATTACCCCCAAAAAGGAATAGTTTGATTCCTACGAAATGTAGGAATCAAACTAAGAAGAAAAATGATAATAAAATTAAAGGAATTATAAATTCCAGATATTTTTATCGTAATCAAGAATTGATCTATCAGAAGAGAAATTAGAAGAATTAACCATATTAGCTATACATTTCTTATAATATTCTTTTGTACCATATTCCTTATTAACTCTTAGCTTAGCATTAATATAAGAATCGAAATCAGCAAATACAAGATAATAATCTTTTCTATCACCAATAGTTAAGCTATCATATAATGCCCTTAAATAGCCCTCACTATCATCAAATGTACCATTAATTAAAGTTTCAACAATAGCCTTTAGCTTTGAATTATTTTCTAAATAAATATTAGGATCATAATTAGGCTTTAAGTCATTAATCTCATCAACTGTTAAACCAAAGATATAGTTATTTTCAATTCCAGCCATATCACAAATCTCAACATTAGCTCCATCTAATGTACCAAGAGTTGGAGTACCATTTGCCATAAACTTCATATTACCAGTACCAGATGCTTCCATACCAGCCATAGAAATTTGTTCAGAAATATCAGCTGCACATACTAATCTTTCAGCATATGAAACATTGTAATTTTCAATAAATACAACCTTAAGCTTACTAGATACATCTTTATCATTATTAACTAAATTAGCTATTTCATTAATAAACTTAATTATAGCCTTTGCTATATAATAGCCAGGTGCGCTCTTAGCACCAAAAATAAAGGCTTGAGGCTTAAAATCAGGTAAATTACCACTCTTTAGCTCATTATAAATATAAAGAATAGATAAAGCATTTAATAATTGACGCTTATATTCATGTAATCTCTTAATTTGAATATCAAATAAGAAGCTACTATCAATAGAAACATTATCATGTTCTAAAATATATTTACTTAAAGTTTTCTTATTCTCCTCTTTAATCTTAATAAATGAATTAACAAATGAATCATGATATGCAAAAGCATTTAAATCAGAAAGCTTTCTTAAATCCTTAATCCATTCATCACCAATCTTAGATGATATAAGCTTACTTAATAATGGATTATTTAAAGCTACCCATCTTCGTGGAGTAATACCATTAGTAACATTTAAAATCTTACCTGGATAAACCTTATCCCACTCCTTGAAGGTATCATTTTTTAATATTTCTGTATGTATTTTCGCAACACCATTAACATGAGATGAAACAAAAATTGCTAAATTAGCCATATGAACTATATTATCATGAATAATATATAAATCTGTATTATTAAGTTCAAGAGAAATAACAGTTTGTAAATACTCAATAACATTTAAAACATCAGGAATTAAATCTCTAAGCATACTTACAGGCCATTTTTCTAATGCTTCACCCATTATTGTATGATTTGTAAAGTTGAAGCATCCTCTTGCGATTTCTAAAGCCTGTGTATAGCTTAAGCCTTCAATATTTAATAATCTAATAAATTCAGGAATAGCCAATGTTGGATGTGTATCATTTAATTGCCAAATTTGGTGTTCTTTCATGTCACTCCATTTAAAGCCACTTGCTTTATATTTTCTAATAAAATCTTGAAGTGTTGCACTTACCATAAAATATTCCTGGCGTAATCTTAAATACTTACCCTGAATAGTATTATCATTGGGATATAAAACATATGTAATTTCATTAGCTCTATAATCCTCAATTGCATTACTTTCACCCTTCATATCATCAAAAGCCTTGAAGTTGAAATCGTTACTATTTTCAGCTTGCCATAATCTTAATGTATTAATAGTTTCACTCTTATAGCCTATAACAGGATAATCATATGGTACAGCCATTACATCAAAATCAGCAAAATGAACTCTAACTGAATCCTCTTCACGTCTAATACTAAAAGGATCACCCCATTTTTGCCAATCATCAGCCTCTTCATGCTGATATCCATTAACAAATGATTGCTTAAATAGACCATATTTATATCTAAGACCATAACCATCAAGTAATACATCATGAGTTGCTGCACTATCTAAGAAGCATGCTGCAAGTCTACCTAAGCCACCATTACCTAAGGCATCATCCTCAACTTCCTCAAATTCATTAATATCTCTACCTAATTCCTTAAGTGCTTTCTTCATATTATCTAAAATATCAAGATTTAGCATATTAGAATAAACTAATCTTCCAATTAAGAATTCAGCAGATAAATATCCACATCTTTTATTCTCTTTACTTTGAGTATTATTCCATTTAGGCATAGCCTCACTCATAACAATTTTAGATGTAGCATTATATAATTCCTTAACACTAGCTTCCTTTGCACTATGTCCATAAAGTGCTTTTAATAAAAATTCAATTTGATTACTATATTTCATTTGATTATATCCTCCTATATTTTTTAGAATATTCCTTTAATTTGCTACTTAATTTAGAGCTTAAATCTCTTTTAGAAATACGATAGCTCCAATTATCAGTCGATACAGTTGAAGGTAAATTCATTCTTGTATCATTATCATTGTTCAATAAATCCTGTATAGGAAAAATCGCATATTTAGCTTTAGAAGCATATCCAAGCTCTATAACTGTATTAAGAAGAGCCTTCTCACTTTGACCTCTATATTTAACATTTAATAATTTACATTCGTTTTTTAAATCATTTTTAAAAATATTTAAATGCTCACTATCTAAATTCTTAATATAAGAATACATAGGCTCATTATCATGAGTACCAGTATAAACTATATAATTCTCTTCATAATTAGAAGGCTTATGCTCATTATCCTTATTACCATCAAAGGCAAATTCCATAATCTTCATACCAGGATATCCAGTTTGTCTTAATAATGTAATAACACCATCATCAACAAATCCTAAATCCTCAGCTACAATATTTAAATTAGTTTTATCCTTAAATAAATCAAATTTAGGGCCATCAAGCCACTTACCATTTCTAGCAGTACTTTCTTTACTATCAATTGCGTAATATCTATCAAAGCCTCTAAAATGATCAATTCTTACAATATCATAAAGCATGAACGCTTTCTTTAATCTTTCATCCCACCATTTATAATTAGTTCTCTTCATGTAATCCCAATCATAAATAGGATTTCCCCAAAGCTGACCATCAGCACAAAAACAATCAGGTGGACATCCCGCAACAAGCTTTAATGTTTTATCCTCATTTAAAACAAACATTTCAGGATTCTTCCAAACCTCAACAGAATCATATGCTACATAAAGAGGCATATCTCCCATTATTTCTATTCCCTTACCTTTAGCATATTTATGAAGTTTATTCCATTCATCTAAAAACTCATATTGAGTCCAAACCCAAAATAAATAATCATTCTTATAATTTTCTATAACAGAATTAAAAATAATATCACTATAATTTCTATATCCATCAGACCAATTATCAAATGATGAATAATTATGCATAGCCTTTATAGTCATAAATACTGCAAAGCTTTTATAATCTCCCTTTTTTTCAAATCTTTTAAATGATGTATCATTAATATTGAAATTACTAAAGGCTTTTTTTAATACTTTAATTTTTTCTATAAACAATAAGCTATAATCAACCCTTCTTGAATCATAACTAAATTTAATTTTATGATAATCCTTCTTAAGTAACAATCCCTTTTCATGAAGAATATCTAAATCTATTAAATAATAATTTAAAGCTGTTGAAGAAACTGATTGATAAGGTGAATCTCCATAATTAGTAGGTACAAGTGGCAAAACCTGCCAGATTTTTTGATTAGACTCCTTCAGCCAATCAACAAACTCATATGCTTCCTTACCTAAGGTTCCAACACCATAATTAGAAGGTAAGCTAGTAATGTGAAGTAAGACACCTGCTTTTCTTTCTAAAGACATCCTATAGTCCCCCTTTATTAATATTACTAAAATCGTTTTCTTAATTTGATTTTAGCAAAAAATAATCTAACTTCAACACTTTTTTCACTTTTTAGTTAAAACTTCACAATCGATAGATTTTTATCGAAATTTTTTCGAAAACATTCTAAAATTTTTAAAAAAGGAGGCGTGAAAAAATAGATTTTTTTAAATCTATAACGTTCATACCTCCTATATTTATCTCATCAGGATTAAATTTAATTTTTAAATTATTCTCTTTCAAACTATATTTTATAGTATTATTAAAATCATCAAGACTATCAATAGCTATAATATTATCTAATGTAACAGTAATAGTTTTAATATTACCAAATTTATTCTTTAGACTATGAATATCACCATCATATATAATTCTACCATCATCAATTAAAATAACTCTATCACAAAGATTTTCTATATCCTGCATATCATGAGTAGTTAGAATAACAGTAATATTATATTTCTTTCCTTATAATTACTATCACTAACACTATAAATTTCCTTTAATATTTTAAAGGATTCTATTAATGGTAAATCCCACCATAATTGTGTTTTTTGTCCAAAAACAACACCTATTTTAGAAGCAATTTGTCTTCTTTTTTATAAGGCTCAACTGAATCAATCCTAACACTACCACTAGTAGGAGTTAGAATTCCACACATCATTTTAATTGATGTAGATTTTCCAGCACCATTAGAGCCAATATATCCAACAATCTTTCCATCATTAATTGTAAATGATATATCATTTACAGCTCTTCACCTCATGTTTAGTTGAAAAGAGCGTTTTTAGCATACCTATTACACCTTCATGTCTAATAGGCTTTTTAAACTCCTTAACTAAATTATTTACTTCTATCATAAAAAAACATCTCTCATATTAATCTTTATATACTATTATTGTTTGATATGGTAAAGACTTAGTATATTCTCCTAATTCAATATCACCATTAGTAGCTAAATATAAACTATAGCCTCTTAAATCTAATAATGGTAATGTATCACTACGATATCCATTATTATGAATAATCAAATAAACTCTTTCATTATCTCTAATAGTATAGGATATTTGATTAGTATTTTTACTAACAATAATATTTATTTCTTCAAGTCTATTAACATCAGTTAACCCTAAATCTGAAGCTTCCTTTTTTAGTTTAATAAGCTTTTGATAATTTCTAAACATATCAATATTCTTAATCTTCAAAGAATAATCAAGCTCATTAACCCTATATGAAGAAATATAAGAATTACTATCTCCACCCTTAGTTCTTAAAAATTCCTCTCCTGCTAAAATAAAGGCAGTACCATTAGAGGTTAAAATCATCGCATTAGAAAGCATTGCCATTTTTTTAATAGTATCATCATCTATTATACCTGCAGCCTTAAAACGATCATAAAGAGTATAATTATCATGACATGTTACATAACAAACGGTTTTATTAGGATCACAAATACTACCATTATCCCCAACTGTAAAGCCTCTAATACCATTAATAATCTTAGCTAATTCCTTCTTTTTTAGCCTATTATTAGTATCAATCCAGCCTCGCTCATAATCCTTCTTAACTCCGCCCATAATTAACGCATCACGATACTGATCATTAAATTGGCCATATCCTATAAAGCTATTTCCATTTTTTTGACTAGCTCTAAGCTTAGAAGAAAGACTAGAGCTACCTCCAACCCAAGGTTCTCCATATATAACAATATTTTCATTAACCTTAGTCTTTAAATTATAAGCTAATAAATTCATAGTCTCATAA
The DNA here is from genome assembly GCA_934229785.1 of uncultured Anaeroplasmataceae bacterium. Classification (GTDB taxonomy): domain Bacteria; phylum Bacillota_I; class Bacilli_A; order Acholeplasmatales; family Anaeroplasmataceae; genus Anaeroplasma. Next base: position 31,057 of record CAKQEA010000001.1, on the reverse strand, counting down.
TCATGAACAGCCATCAAATCAAATCTAAAGCCATAAAGTTTATACTCTTTAGCTAAAAATTCCGTTGAATCAATCATAAACTTTCTAAACATAGGCATATTAGATGCAGTTTCATTACCACATCCAGAACCATTAGATAAGCTACCATCACTATTATGTCTAAAATAATATCCTGGTGTAATTATTTCAAAATTAGATTTATAAGCATCAAAAACATGATTGTAAACAACATCCATGATTATATTAATACCAGCCTCATTATATGCTTTAACAAGGCCCTTAAATTCTCTAATTCTTTCATATCCATCATAAGGATTCATAGAATAGCTACCCTCTAGGGTATTATAGTTTAAAGGATTATATCCCCAATTAAATACCATTTTAGTTTCATCATTAGCTCTATCAAAAAAAGGTAAAAGCTGAACTACATTAACACCTAATTCCTTAATATGATCAAATCCAGTCTTAACAGTAATACCATTTAAAGAAAAGCTTGTACCTTCAATATAAGCACCTTTAAACTTCTTTTGATATTTAAGCTTCTTTATATCATTTGTCCAGCTACTAGATGAGGTAATATCACTAATATGTGTCTCATAAACAACAATCTCAGTTCTTTTATAGGGATGAGGCTTAATATCCTCCCATCCTTTAGGATTAGTCTTACTAAAATCAACAATCATTCCTCTAATTCCACTAATACCACAGGACTTAGCATAAGGATCAACTACCTCTATATTATTATTCTTATAATTTGTTATTACATAATTATAATATTTTCCTTCTAAATCTCCATCAATAACAGCACTCCAAACACCTCTATCAATATAGCTCATAGGAATAGAAAATAATATCGAATCATCGCCTAATTCTTTATCTATAGCTAAAGGTGTACCATTATTATAAACTCTAAGCTCTACACTACTACAAATCGGAGCCCATAGATTAAATGTTGTTTTATCCTTAGAATAAATCGCGCCTAATTCTCCATTATAGGTATATTTTTCATTAAAATATCTTCTTTGATATAAGCTAAATTGATTAACTGTTTCTTCTATTATTGTATTATCATCTAATATAGCTTTAACCTTATATATACCTGTAGCATCAAAATCCTCTAAATTAAATTTGATTTTATGATTTCTACTATCCTTCCTAAGCTTTCTTCTAGCTATCATCCTATCATTTAAATACAGCATACCTTCTAAAGCACTACAATCTAAAGAGAATCCTACCCTATAGTTCTCTAAAAAACTACAATAAATAAATCCACTCATATAACTCACCTCAAATATTTATAAATTGCATATTACAACTTCATTCTAACAAAATTGCATTATAATTCAAGCGTTTTCATATAAAATAACAAAATTTCAAAACCAATAAATAAATTTCGAATTTTTTTCGCAAAAAGAAAAAATCCAATTAAATGGATTTTTTTCTTTTTTTAAATTCCTTAGGTGTACATCCTACAATTCTTTTAAAACAAATAGTAAAATAATTAGATGATGAAAATCCACATTCATAAGCTATTTCAGTAATAGACTTATCACTAAATTCTAGTAAATTAGAAGAAATTCTAATACGATAATTCATTATATATAAAATAGGAGTTATACCTACAACCTTTTTAAAGCTTCTAGATAACTCACCTAATGATAAATGAGAAGTATTAGCTAAATCCTCTAGTGTTATTTCCTCTGAAAAATGAGAATAAATATATTGTAAAGCATTCTTAATTTTACTGTCATCTCTAATTGAATTATCCTTTAATTGATTAATATCTATATTTCTTTTAATATAAGAAAAGAGCTCAAATAAATAATTAATAATATAAAGCTTATATCCAACCACCTTATTCTTATAATCTAAAGAAACAGATAGAGCCTTTTTCCAAAGCTCCTTAGATTCAATAATATATAAATATTGTGAGTTATCAATTATACTATTTATTTCATTAACTAAATCTAAAGATTTTGTCAATTCTAATATATTTCTATTAAAAACCATAGTTAATACTATGGAATCCTCACTTTTATAATGAAGAATATGATGAAGGGTATTAGGTAAAACTAAAAGAATTTTATTAGGTTTAATTATATATTCAGTTTGATTAACTAATACATTAATTTCTCCTTTTATCGCAATAATAGCTTCAAGCTCCTCATGACAATGCATATAAAAAAATCTATCCTTATAAATATTATAGGTATCACCATAAATCGCTAATGGAAATTCCTTTGTGCCATGCTTCGCAAGCTCATGAAAATAATAATCTACATACTCATTCATAACTAAAACCTCAAAATAATTATAAAATATAGTAAAAATATTGATATTTTTACAAGTACTTCCTCTATATAATTATATTATAAAAAATTATAGAGGGGAAAACAATATGAAAAAGCTTTTTAAAAGGGATAGAATAACTGCATTATTTAAGCTAGCTTTACCATTGTTCTTAGAAACATTATTAGCTCAGCTTTTAGGTTCAATAGATACAATAATGATTTCTAAATATAACGAACCATCAGTTGCCGCAATTGGTAATGCAAATACTGTAATTGGATTTTTAACAGTTTTATTCGCAATTTGTTCAATTGGTGTAGGAATTATAGTCAGTCAATATTTAGGCGCAAATGAAATTGAAAAGAGTAATATGGTATTAGGTCATGGTATTATATTTAATTTATTTATTGCCATAATAATAGCCTTAGCATTTATAATATGGAATAAGCCATTACTTAGAATGACTAATACACCTAGTGATATTATAGATGAGGCTTCAGGATATATTAGGATTGTTTCAATTGGGTTACCCTTTTTAGCAATGACAAGTTGTATGTCTAGTAATTTCAAATCACATTCAAAGCCTCTTGTTGTAACAATAATATCCTTTAGTGCAAATATATTAAATGTAATTTTAAATTATATATTAATATTTGGATTTTTAGGAATACCTAGTCTAGGCTATAAGGGTGCTGCAATAGCAACTGTTATTTGTCATATATTTACCTGTCTTACAACAATATTATTAACAAAGATAATACTTAAACAAAAAATATTTATTTTTAAGCTTGATAAAAATATTACTAAAGCAATTATAAAAATAGGTGGACCTAGCGCGCTTGAAAATATTTGTTATAATATATCACAAATAATAGTATTATCTCAAGTAAACTTATTATTAACTGAAATGCTAACAGCTAGAACTTATCTATCAATGATATTAGCCTTTATTTACATAATATCTGGTGCATTTGGAAGTGCTAATTCAATTATTGTAGGATATAATGTTGGTAAAAAGGATTTTACTGAAGCAACTAATTCTACTAAATTATCATTTTTATTATGCTACCCAATAATATTAATATTAGTTATAACTATAAATTGCTTTGGAGGATTAATATTTCCATTAATAACTCAAAATAATAATATTTTAAATGCTATATATAGTGTTTTACCTATTCTATTTTTATATGAAACTGGAAGATGTGCTAATTTAATTTATATTAACGCATTAAAAAGTAGTGGAGATACAATATTCCCAGTTGTTTGTGCAATATTTTCAATGTTTTTAGTTGCTTCCTTTGGTTCATATTTATTTGTTAGTATATTAGGTATAGGCTTTATAGGAATTTTCCTAGCTCCTGCGTTAGACGAGGTAGTAAGAGCTATATTATGTGTTATTAGATTTTATACTGGAAAATGGAAAAATAAGGCAATAGATTAATTTTTTAAGCATAAAACATTTACAATATTTGTAGAATTATGCTATAACCCGAGTTTTGCAGTTGTTGTGCTATAATTAAGTTAATAATCTACTAAAATGGGGCTGTGAAAAAAACTAACTACAATAAAAGTTGTTTTCACAGCCCCCTATTTATTTTAAGACATTTTCATAATAGCTTCTTAAAAGTTCACCAATACTCCAAGCTTGAGTATAACAGCCTCTTGTTCTTGAGGCTACATCACCATCAAATATTTCAGCAAAGCCATTAATACAGCCATCATTTAAATGAGGAATAACAGCATTAACCATCCTTTGAATTTCATTCTTATCTTTATATACATAATAATATGAATCAAAGTAAGCTCCTAATAAAAAGCCCCATGTTGTTCCCATATGATATTCATAATCTCTTTCTTCTAATGGTCCTTCATATTTTGGCTTAAAGTCCTTATCATTAATACTTAGGCTTCTCATTCCATATATGTTATAAAGTAATTCTTTAACTGTATCTACTACCATTTTAGCATACTTTTTTTCTAGCACCTTATAAGGTAAAGATAAAGAATAAAGCTGATTTGGTCTAATTTTATAATCATATGGATCAACAGTATCATATAATGAATTTAAACTAGGATTAATAAATTTTTTATTGAATGATTTCTTTACCTTTTTAGATAATTTCAAATAAAATGGATCATAATCATCAAAAATTTTACTAAAATAATCCATTGTTCTTAAGGCACTATACCATAAAGCATTAATCTCAACAGGCTTACCATGTCTTGGTGTTACCGCAACTCCATTAATTCTAACATCCATCCAAGTAATTTGATCCTGATCACTTCCAGCATGAATTAAATAATCATCATCCATATAAATAGAAAAATCAGTATGAGTACTATAAGCCTTGATTATTCTTTTTAAAGTAGGATATATTTCATTTTTAATAAATTCCTTATCCTTAGTATATTTAATATATTTATAACAAGCATAAAAATACCATAATGATGCATCTACTGTATTATATAAAGGCTTTCCTCCATCATCAGGAAACATATTAGGAATCAAACCATTTTTTTCATATAATGAAAATGATTTTAAAATTTCTTTAGCCTCATTAAAGCGTTTTGGTACTAAAATCAATCCTGTGAAAGCAATCATTGTGTCTCTTCCCCAATCAGTAAACCAAGGGAGTCCTGCTAAGATAGTTTTTAAATTTGTAGACTTTCGATAAGCTAAGAAGCTATCACTAGCTACAACTAAATCTATGGCTAGATTATCCCTAAGCTTAGACCTTTTAATTAGAGAATTAATTCTATTTTGATAATTATTAATTATATCAAAGGCATCAATATTAGGTATTTCATCAATTGTACAAATAATACTAATTCTTTTTTCTAAATTAGCTTTTACATCAATATCAATATGAATAGGTTTATAATTAGTATCTAATCTATTATCTCCTGTAGATATATCATATTCACAATAATGCGGTAAAGTATATTTATCAATATTTCTTGTTATTATACCACCATTATACAAAAGCTTTATTTTAATATCTTTATTTTTTTTAGGAATAAGACAATATATTCCATTATCCTCTTCCTCAGTAAACTTTAAATCCTCTTTATTTGAGGCATCTCCATGATCTCTATAATTAAATAATGGCTCTAAAACAATCTTAGAATCAATACTAGAATTAATCACATAGCTTACCGCAACAGTATTTTTACCATATAATGGCGCAATTTGTTTCACTATAGAAACACCATTAACATTATATTTATAGGTAGGAATATAATTCAAAGTAAATTCCTCTATATATTTTTGATTTTCCTTAATATAATTATTATATTTTTGAGATTCTAAATCATATATTTTATCATCAATAACTACTCTTTCATTGATTCTAGTTAGAATCATTTTACGTTCAACAGGTGGCTTAAGTGAAGCAATTAAATATCCATAATGCTTACGATGACTACTATTAATTAATGAAGTAGAGGTATATCCACCAAGTCCATTAGGCATAACAAAGCATCTAGAATCTCCAAAGGAAAAGCTTTTTAGTTCTTCTTTACTAAATTTATACATAAATCCTCCATAATTTTTTTATTAAATATAGTTTATCATCTTTCAAATAAAATGTCTAAGAACAAAAGATTTCAATCCGAAGATAGAAATCCTTATCCTAAAAATTCATTAATATATTCTATAGTTTTATCTATTTGAAATTTCATTCCAACCTCAGGATTACCATCACCGTAAAATAAAGTATAGAAAACTATAGAATTCATATACTTTAGCCCTTACGGCTAGTCTTTTATAGATTATAATTTCATTCTATTCTCCAATTAATAAAGTCTTACTATTTGGGGTATACATAAAACTAACTTATAATCTATTTAATACTTTTTATATCCCTTTAAGCAACAATTATATTATCTCTTGGTAATATAATTGCCTTAAAAGAACAAATTATCTAATTTATAGTTTATCAATAAATCCTTGATATCTTCTTGATATTACAAAGCTTGCTGCTTGATGAATAGTCATTTTTCTATTTTTTGCATATTTTTCATATCCTATTAGGCTTGTATTATAAGGATTAATCTTATTTAATGACACTTGCATCTTATGACATTTATTTTCTAATCTAAATATATATCTTGAATAATCAAGAGTATGAATCATCGTATTATATTTCTTTTCATTTTTTTGATTTGATTTTATTGACTTAGCTTTTTTTGAATCAAACTTTAAATCTTCAATACTTATATCTTTTCCTACACTTCTTGCATAAGTAACAATATTATTTATTGTATTAAGCATCTCATTTGATGCTTTGTTGCCACATCCATGATATTTGAGTGGATAATTTAATGCTTTAATTAAATTTCCAGACTCATTTGTTTCACTAAATGAAATAAAACCATTATTAAAATCTAATCCTATGACACCATATTCTTTTCTTGTTAAATAATTTTCTACAATAGTAGTAATTATAACCTGCAAATATCACTTATTTTTTACTCTATATATCATATATCCTATAAGATAATGGTAATAATGATTGATTAGATTTGTGATTATTTATTATACTAATCAATTCATCTTTCATATATTTAAAATCAATATTTGAAATATTTAAATATATTAATAAAAGATGGTACAAGAGTTTTTGGTAAATATGGATTGAAAAAAGCACAATGTAATGTTCATATCTCAAGATATTTAAAAGGCTGTTATGATTTAAGCAATGAAAATCATAAAATTCCATTGGAAATTAGAACGTTTTTAAATGATATTAATGAGCATAGGAAAAAACTAATAAAATCAGACGTAAAGACTTTTACAAAAGAGAAAACAGACGAATATTATAAAAAATATGATAAATTAATTGAATTGTGGGGAACAAAGTTAAAAGGTGAATCTGAAATAATATATAGTGAAGAAATTCAGTTGTACAACAGAATGAAAGGAAAAGATAAGGAAGAAATATTATTTTTTATTAACGACTTTGATATACTATTTTCAAATAACAACGCTGAATCAATGCAGGGAGGAATGAAAATAAAACAAAATAACACTATAGTACTATTTTTAATAAACAATTTACAAAAGCCCTAATGCTTTTTTGGCTAGCATATCTGCCATATCATTATATTTAACATTTGTATGACTTTTAACTTTATGAAAATTAATCTTTATTTTATCTTTATTTTTATTTAAGAAATTAACATAATCAACTGCTATCTTACTTTTAGCTTTCCAAGCTCCTGTGTACCACATTTCAATACCAATATAATCGTAAAAAATATTAATTTCCTTAATGCCTCTATTTATACAATAATTAATAATATATCCAGCACCTTTGATTTCTCCTGCAACATTACGCATTGAAGAATATTCATCATGTTCATATTTTTTATTAAATTGATAAATATTATCATCAATAATTAAAACACCGCCAAAGCTATAACATCCTGTTTTATCATCATAAGATCCATCAACATAAGCAATTGGTCCTGATACCTCTGTTTGAATTTCTTTACCATCTAAAAATGCTTTGGCTTCTTCTAAGGTAGAAAATGATTTATGAGTTGGTGATTTTAAGGTGGAAAGTATTTTCTTTACATCCTCATAGCTATTAAATATTAACTTGTGGTCTTTATCCTTTACAGCATAAAATTTTTCTTTCATATTGTAACCTCATACTATATTTTATCATTAAATTATAGAAAAAAAATAAGAAAATAACCAAAATAGTTATTTTCTTAAAAATGAATTAAATTGTAGTTTATAATGCTAAATTAAATATTAAAAATCTGCTTTATTTGTATTAATATTTTCAAGTAAAGTTTTAAGCTTGTCATATAGTTTGGGTGCTTTTTCTATTAATTCCTCAATTAGATGAGTTTTACTATCAATAGATAATAATGAAATACTAGTACCTTGAACAACTAAAAACGCAATTGGAGTTAAAAAAACACCACCACCTGTTGCACCACCAAATAAAGGATCCTCCTTATTTGAATTAGGCTTAATATCACTACCACCACTTAAAAAGCCAAGCTTTACTTTAGAAACCGGAATAATAGTTGTACCATTATAAGTAATTGGAGTACCAAATATGGTATTAGCATCTATCATTTCCTTAAGACTTTTCATACTTACATCTAATAATTCACTGATTGGATGTTCGATAATAATCACCTTTTAAATATAGATTTAATCGATACAATAATAATATTTATAATACTAATATGTATATCGAAGTAATAGTCAATATTCTCATAGGCTTCATCATAACGTAAATTAATTTGATTATTTTCAACAAGTCGACATTTTGAAAATAAAAGTCCCTTAAGCTCATATGCTAAAACTAAAAACAATGCATTATTTATTCCATTACTAGCTAAATCTATAGATGAGGACTTTGATATATAAAAATGATCTAAGACACTATGAGATAAAAATAAATTAGTGAGCCTGTTTGTCCTTTTAACCTTAATATTTTTCATTTTTTTACTATTAAGCTTAGCTAATAGTCTGTGATGAGGAATCTCTATATGAATTAGGCCAATACTCATATACATCTTTACTGTGTCACCCATACTTTTAAAAAAAATATGTACGTTAACCTGTAATATCAATATAATGATAAAAAAAATAAGGATGAAAAGATACATTATATCTCACCATCCTTATTATTTACCATTTTTTATAAATTATTCAAAATAGCACTACAAATTTTACTAGAACGCTCAGCCATTTCACTTTCAAAGCTTAAATAATCTTCAACCTGATTTTCCTCACCAACAACATCAGAAATGTAGCGTAGCACAATGAAATCAACTCCAGATTTTACTGCAACCTGGGCAATACTTGCCCCCTCCATCTCACAGGCTGAAGGAATCTCTGGATTAATTTTGGTTAACTGTTCACGCTTAGATACAAACTGATCTCCACTATATACAGGACAATAATTATAAGAAATCCCTAGCTTATTTAAAACCTTCTTAATCATTATAACACTTTCAATGTTCGGAGTAAATTCTAAAGGCATAGCCGGAACCTGACCATATTGATAACCAAATATTGTTGTATCAAAATCATGATACATTAGCTTTGAAGCTATGACAACATCCTTTCTCTTAAGACCACCAACTGCTCCAGCGATTCCCGTATTAATTAATAAATTACATTCAAAATAGGAAATCATCAATGTAGCAGCCATTGAAGAGTTAACCTTTCCAACTCCACATTCACTTAACACAACATCACAATTACCAATTGTACCACAATAAAAAACACAGCCACAATGCTTAACTGTAGTTGAATTTAAAAGCTCATCTCTTAAAATATCTAATTCTGGCTTCATAGCCGCAATAATACCAATTCTATTCATAAAACCCTCACACTCTTTTTGATAGTGTAACACAAATTCGTCCACTTCGGCTACAACCACCTATTTTTGATAATTTGACTCTTCCCTTATGCCTAACACTAATTTCATCATCAAGCTTAACGATATGGGAAGAATTTGTAATTAAAATATGATTTATATAAACTAAACCACCTTGTATCATTTCTAAGGCCAAGCTACGTGACATATTATAAGCCTCTGCAATTATAACATCAAGCCTTAATGAGGCAACAAAAAAATTTTTATCTTCATACCTAATGGTGTTAGTAATTTCATCTTTTATAATTTCAAGTTCAATAGGAGTCTTACCTATAAAGCTTAAATTATCCATAATGTATTTACTAATCTCTAAGGTAGCAGCAAAATAAGCATCCAAATCTTTAGATATAACAATATCACCAATACATTCACGTTTAATGCCTAAGCCCATTAAGGAACCTAAAATACTTCTATGATTAATTTCATAATATTTTTTATTATAATTAATTTTAAAAATTACAATTTTAAAATCATCTTTTTTAACATCATATATAGAAATAATAGCTCTAAGTCTATCAGCATTTAAAATTCCACCATTTGTATATACACAGCAGCCACTTTGCTTTTCTTTTTCCTTTAAAATGCCAAGCATAGCTTCATCTAAAAATGGCAATAAGCAAACATTACCGCTATAAGCCTTCTCTATAAGTGAATCTACCCTTTTTTTAAATAGTTCTAATTCTTCCATAATATTCTACCAAGTCTAATATGTGTTGCTCCACAAGCTATAGCCTCCTTATAATCATCACTCATTCCCATTGATAAATAAGGCAACACTATATTAAAATCCTTAGAAACTCTATCTTTTAAATAAGCTAAAGCTTTAAATTGTTTCATCAAATCATCATGAGTTGAGTTCTTCTTACTCATCATCATCAAGCCAACAAGATTAATATTTTTAAATTTTAAAGCCTCGCTAACAAATTGATTTAATTCTTTAAAATTAACACCATTTTTATTTTCCTCTAAATTGATAGAAACTTCAATAAAGCAATCAAGGGGGTTAGTCCTTGTTTTATCAATAATATTAGCTAACTCTAAAGAATCTAAAGAATGTAATACATCAATTTTATTTATAACTTTTTTAGCTTTATTTTTTTGTAAGTGACCAATAAAATTCCATTTAATATCTAAATCACTTAAAACATCATATTTATCTAAAAAAGCTTCAACTCTATTTTCTCCAAATGAATGAATACCACTATCATAAAGCTTTCTCATTTGTTCTGCATCAACATATTTTGTAGCTGCAACAATTTCAACATTATTAGGAATTTCACTAATAAATTCTAAAATATCCTCTCTAAGCATATTATCACCATTCATATAATAAATTATAAACAATAATATTTTAAATCATTTATCAAATATAAGCAAGAAAAGTAATCACTTATATTTCTACTACATTTGAAAATGATTCATTTAAAATACAATTTAATTAAAAAGTTCATCAAAATTAACCTTGATGAACCATAGAAATAGACCAAAATACTTGAGAAATGAAACATGCTATTTGATTAGAAAAATTAACTTTATGGATATGCTATAATTTTTGCTTATTATCATATTTTTATTATTTCTTAGCAAAATATGCAATTTACTTTTTTAATTTTTAACATATTATAAATTCATTCTTTTAAATGATGGGCAAAAGCTAATGATGATGGATTTAAAATTTTATTTATCTTATCTTCAGGCAAAAGGTGTTTTTCTAAAACTACTTCTTTTACAGTTTCATTTTTATCAACAGCTTCATGAGCAACTTCGCTAGCTTTTAAATAACCAATATATGGACATAAAACTGTAGATATACCAGCACTATGCTCAACATTATTCTTTAAATGTTCTACATTGGCAGTAATACCAATACAGCAATTTTCATTTAAAGTTTTAATTCCTTTAGTTAAGGTAAGTAACGAATCGAATAATTTAGTTGCTATAATTGGTAAAAATGCATTTAATTCAAGTTGTCCTGCTTCAACTGCACAGGTTATTGTAGTATCATTACCAATAACATTAAATGCTATTTGATTTATAACCTCTGGGATTACTGGATTTATCTTACCAGGCATAATCGAAGAACCATTTTGCCTTACAGGTAAATTGATTTCTTTAAATCCTGTTATTGGTCCTGAAGATAATAATCTTAAATCATTAGACATCTTTGATAAACCTAAAGCAAGTGATTTTAAAATACCTGATAATGATGAATATATATCAACATTTGATGTGCAATCAAATAAATCGTTTGCTTGGATAAAATTATCTTTAGTAATATCATTTAAATAATTAATAATATTATCCAAATAATATGGTGTAACATTTATTGCAGTTCCACATGCTGAAGCACCTAGATTAACAAAATGAAGTTCATTAATAATTCTATTTAAATTATTTAATGATCTATCTAGCATAGTTGCATATGCATTAAATTCTTGTCCTAACATCATAGGTACTGCATCCTGTAATTGAGTTCTTGCCATCTTTATAACGTCTTTAAATTCAATTGCTTTATGCAATAAAGTTTTCTTTAAATTTTCTACTTCCACTATTAATTTTTTTACATATTCAATTAATGTCATCTTAATAGCTGTGGGAATAACATCATTAGTCGACTGACATTTATTAATAGTATCATTTGGATTAATAATATTATATTCACCAAGCTTAAAGCCCATGTTTAATAATGCAAGATTACTAATCACTTCATTAACATTCATATTAATACTAGTTCCTGCTCCACCTTGAATTGCAGGAGTAACAAATGATGAGTCATACTTCCTATTTAACACATCATCACATGCCTTATTTATTGCATCAAATACTTCTTTATTAAAAGCATTATCCTCATAATTACATAAGCATGCTGCTTTTTTAATTTTAACAACATTCATTATCAAATTGAGATCTGTTTTTTGCTCAGTAACAGGAAAATTATCCAAAGCTCTTTTTGTCTGAACACCATATAATTCATCATTTAATTCTAAACTACCAACTGCATCTTTTTCTCTTCTCATATTATACCTCATCTAATTTTTACGTTAAAATCATACCACTATTTCAATAATTTTATTTAATTTTTCTTAAATTATTAATATAATTTATGAAGTTATCATTTAAACTTAATAAAATAAAGTTTTTTAAACATTTTATTCGTTTTTTTACAAAAATGGTAGTATAATCTCTATTGTATTTAAATAAATAGTTTATAAAATAAAGTACGGGGTGAAATTATGGATGAAATAGATTTAAAAATTATTAAAGAATTAGACAAGAATGCAAGAATAACAGCAAAAGAATTAGCAGAGATAGTTTTCTTATCTGCACCAGCAGTTAAAAGTAGAATTGAACACCTAGAAGAGTTAGGCATAATTGAAGGGTATCATGCGCAAATAGACTATTCAAAGCTCGGTTATTTGATTAAGGCCTACATTAATCTTGAAATGGATCCTAAATTAAAACCAAAGTTTTATCCATTTATAAAATCAGTTGATAATGTATTAGAATGTGATTGTGTTACAGGTACCTACTCTATGCTAATTAAGGTTGTCTTTAAAACAACGCAAGAGCTTGATGCCTTTATAGGAGCGCTCCAAAAATATGGTACAACAGCTACACAAATAGTTTTCTCAACTTCAGTTAAAAATAGAAACATTGTAAAATAAATTAATTAAAAAAGCTCATCAGAATTAATCCGATGAGCATTTTTTTAATATGTATAGGCTACCTTGATAGTAATAGTCTTAGTGCCTTGTTTATATGATGTTTCAAATAAAGTAATCTTATTATCAGTTAAAGCAATTTTAACTACAATATCATCATCAACTACTAAATCATTAACATTGAAAAACTTTGATATATTATCCTTTGAAACTGTTGCCTCAAAGCCATCTGTTGTAAAATCATACTTTGTAAATGTATCCTTATCAAGATTGTATGCAAACAATATTGACTTAGATATTCCACTAAAGTTTTCAACCTTGTTATTCTTCTCAAGCTTAAAGCTTGAATTTAACTTGTATTCTTCTGTTGATACTTCGCCAGAAAACTGATCATTTTCATTTGTAATTTTAGAAATTGACTTTTTAGCTCTATAAACCTCAACATTAGAATCAGTTATATCATAATTAGACTCAACATATGTAACTTCAGAAATGGAATTATTTACATTTTCAACAAATTTTGTATAATCATCCTTTTTCTTCTTACAAGAGGTTAATGCTAAAATTGAAACTAAGCAAACTAATAAAAATTTATTCTTTTTCATATCTATTACCTCCTGTTAGTGCTTTTTTGAAAAATATACAAGTAAGCCAACACTTGCTGCATTAACTAACGCTAAAACAGCAATACCTAAATAGTTAAATGAGCCAGCTACAGCTGAATTAACATCATCAATTACAGGAGTGATAGATGCTTGATAATCCTCATATGATTTAACCAATGCATTATAATTTGTTAAATCAAGAATAGCTCTATCAGATGCCTTTAATGCATTTAATTTCTTAGCTAAGGCTTCAAGCTCTGATAATCTTGAAATAGTAAATACTGTGTCAAGGCTATCAAGTAATGCTTGAACCTCTTTAACATCAGATGAAGCACTTAAGAACTTAATTTCTCTTAAATCCTTTTGTGCCTTATTTAAGACATTAACCATTTCATCAACTTCTTCTTGAGAATAACCATAATTTGTTAAATCACAATTAATGTTATTATAAGCTCTTGATGCATTAGTAATTAATGAATCATATGTTGCAGAAATTCTATCTAATTTCATTATTCTATCCATTGCGTCAATGAATGTTACAGCATTGGCAGTCATTGCTTTGTAACTACTCTTTTCTGCATTTTCAACTCCACCAAAGTAAGCTTCAAAAATTATTGAATCATATCCATAAATTTCAGAATTATTAGGAACAATTAGCTTAATAAAATCATATCCACCAATTAAACCAATGAAGTTTGCATAATATAAATCACGACCAAAGGCATCAATATATTTATGAATAGCTTCATATCCAGGGCCATTTTTAGGACGACTCAATCCCTCAATTGGATATTCCTCAAATACTGGAGCATTAATTGATCTAAATTCAACAGATTCAATGTTTGTAGATTGATAGAATGCAAATGCACCTAAGGTTCTTAAAGAATCAGGTAAAACAATCTTCTTAATACTATTATTACCAGCACCAGCGAAAATACTAATCACATTAGTACCTTCCTTAACAACTAATGTCTCCACAGTCTTTGCTTGAGGAACAGATGCTAATCTTAACTTTCTACCACTAATTACTGTATATAATACACCATCTACAACTTCTGCATAATCATTAATCTTACCAGATGTCTTTGTTGTATCACCATCAAGATAATTAATTTCAGTTAGAGATGAAGCATTATGGAATACTAAATCATCAACAAATTCAATATTACTAGTTAAAGTAAATGTTTCAAGATTTGTTGCAAAGAATGCACCTTCTCCAATATATTTTAGGTTATTAGCTGTAAATTTTTTAATAGGTGCATTTTGGAAAGCATAATCATAAACTTTAACAAGCTTTGGTGCATTGATTGTACCAGTAAGCTTTGTATTTGCGAATGCACCTTCATAAATAACCTCTGCATTAGATAAATCAACTGATTTAACACCAGAAGCAATTAAAGCACCTTCATCAAATGTTTTAATATTTTCTGTATTAATTGAATTTAAATTTGAACATGCTAATAAAGCATTTTTACCAATTTCAATAATTGTTGAAGATAATCTAACACTGCTTAATGAAGTATTTCCATAGAATGTATTTTCTGCTAATACAGATACATTAGCATTTACATCTGCAGATGTTAATGCAGTAACATTGTAGAAAACACCAACACCAAGCTTTGTAACACTTTGAGGAATAACAACACTTGATATTTGTGGTGTTCCTAAATCAGTCTTCTTTGGATCTTGAGCAAATGCATAATTACCAATTGATGTTACTGAAGGAATCTCTAAAGCTTGAAGTCTTAAGCAACCAGCAAAAGCGTAATTACCAATACTTGTTACATTAGTTAATATGGCATTTTTAATGCTTGAGCAACCATAAAATGCATAGCTACCTAATGTTCCTGTTGCTTTTGATAAATCAATAATACTTAAATTATAATCATTTTTAAATGCTGAATCACCAATTGTAATTGATGCATCATCAGGCATTTTTACAGATTGTAATGATGAAATACCTTCAAATGCTGAATCATCAAGATTAATATTATTATTTAATTTAATTGATGTAATATAAGAATTAGCAAATGCATATTTACCAACCTTAGTTCCTTCTTTTAATTCTAAATTAGTAATATTTGTTCTATAGAATGCATAATTACCAATTGAATTAATATTTTCAAAATCAACTGTCTTTAGCTTTGAATCTCCATAGAATGCATAATTAGAAATTGTATTTTCACCAATTTTAGCATTTGTTAAATTTGTACAATTTGCGAACGCATATTGTCCTAAATTAACGTTATTATTAAATGTGATTGCTGTTATTTTTGAAATACCAGAGAAAGCAGCATCACTAATTGCTGTATATTCACTTGGTAATACATAATCACCATATTCATAATTAGGTGCAGCTAATATAATTGTTTCTCCTGATTTATTTAAAACATATTGATTATTTGCAATATAATTTTTATTATTTTGATCAACTACAAAGCTTGAAACATTAGTGCCATATAAGAAATTCATTCCTATTGTTTTAATAAACGTATTAGCTTGAAATTTAACATTTTCTAATTTTATAGAATTAGCAAATATATTTTCCTCATAGTTAGTTGAACTATTAGGTAAAGTTATAGATGTAAGCTTTGGATTATTAGCAAATGCATAAGAATTAATATATTCAACACAACCAGCAATATTTACTGATTCTAAATTATTATTTCCAGCAAAAGCATATTCTCCAATGGTAACAACATCTCCAACAATTAAAGCATTCTTAATATTAGTGTTTCTAAATGCATAAGTTGGAATCTGTGAGAATTTAATAACTACATCTTCTGTATATGTATCATCACCATATAGCTTAACATTTTCAATAGGTGATTTATAGAACATACCAGCGCCTAGCTTAGTTAAACCATCTTTATTAATATAAACAGTTTTTAAATTTGCACAACCAGCAAATGCTTGCTCTCCAGTATTTCTAAGCTTTGAAATATTAACCTCAGTTAATCCATCACAGCCTAAGAAAGCAGTTTTGCCCATTGCATAGCAAGATAATAAATTAACACTTGTTAATTTTTTACAATAAGCAAATGCAGATGCACCAATAACCTCAACATCACCAAGGTTAATACTCTCTAATGATGATTTTAAACCATCTTTATCTCTAACAGAGAAGGCATATTCTCTTACATATCTAATTGTAGAAGGTAATGTAACACTCTTTAATGCAGTACAATTATAGAATGCATACTTTTGGATATCTTCAACGCCTTCAGGAACAACAACACTTGTAATTGTTGTATTTTGATTTGGTGACTTATTGTAATCATTATCATCATCTGGATTTTGAACATTTCTATCTGTATCATATAATGAGAAAGCAAATGAACCAATGTATAAAATACCTTTATCATCAGGAATAACAACATCGCCACCTAACCCCTTATAGGCAACAAGTGTTCTACCCTCAATAATAAATTCATTCTTTACTTCAACTGATACACTAGCAATTAGGTTAGTTTTTGTAGAAGATAACTCAATTGTTGTTATACCTTCCTTTAAACCTGTAATAGTACCATCTTCTGATACTATAGCTATTTCTTCATCATATGATCTATATTTAAAATCATATTTATCAAATACGTAATATGGAATACAATTTACGTGTAATTTAACCTTTTCTCCAGGATAGAATGAAACACCGCCCTTAGCAGATAAGTAAATTCTATCTCCAGTTGAGCCAATTGCACTTTGCTGTTCAGATAAAGAGTAGGCTTTAATTGTATCAAAGTAATCAAAATATATCTTTGAAATAGAGTCATTTCCCGTATATATTGGATCACTTTGGGGACTAATATCTGATGTATTAGCTAATTTTGTCTTAACCACATCCGACTCTTCATTTAAAGTCTTAGTTCTTGGATTTCTAACATCAATTTCAATATCCTTTGTATGACCACGTAATTTATCACTGACTGTAATCTTTACACGTCCAACCTTCTTACCTAAAACAACACCATTTCTAACCTCTGCAATTTCCTCATTTGCAGATGTCCATGTTAAATACTTTAAATAAGATTTATCAGTCGAACCGTTAACATACATGTAATCTGTTAAATCAATTGTGCTACCAACATAATTTCTAATTGTAGAAATTTCATCACCCTCATTACCATCCTTAGTAAAGATAAAGTCATCTGTTGTGCTAGGAAGCTCAATAGCAAAGATATTAGCATTTAATGCATAATCATCAATGTTAAAACAAATTGCATTATTTACTGAAGCATCAGTATATAAGCTATCCATGTAATCAGTAATTTCAATTTTAACATTTGTATCAGTTCCTTTTTCAGTTTGATAAACTGGAATTGGATTATCTGACAATACTGTATAAGATGAGGAGCTTGAGAAGGCAATAGGAGTAATTCCTTGTACATAATGATTATCATATACAGTTAAATTAACGTAATATCTATCCTTCTTTAATGTTTTATCATACTTCTTTTCAAATTCAGCATTTTTAATGATAGGCGCTTCTGTATCCATTACAAAGTCAAAGCCAAATGAATTTCTAACATTTGTATTTAAACCACCATCACCATAATCTATTGTACCAACCATATTAAATGTATAGCTACGATTATTTATTAAGTTTAAAGCAGTTGTTGATTGTCTTAAATATTCATAGTAAGGAGTTGCTGTACCACCATTACCAAATGCCTTTCTAGCATTATAATCAACATGCTCATAAATAACTTCACCAGTAACATTATCTGTTATAGTGTAAGTCATAGTTTTAGATGGTCTTAATGCACCTGCATAAACAACGCTAAGGCCTTCAATTGTACCAAATTCATTAGACATTGCTATATGATCAACAGATCCAGGAATAGCCTCATATCCACTAGGTACATTATAAATATATGTTCCAAGAGGAATAATATAGTTATACATATAGATACCATATGGACGTGTTGCATAATAATCAGCTTTTATCTTTTGTTCTTCGTCTAATGTATTATCATATGCTTCACTTTCAACCTCATAGAATGTTTTATCGAAAATAGGAGCTTCTGTCCAATCACCAAAGAATGCAAGGAAAGGAACATTTAAGCTTTGTTCATTTTCATCAACAGCTTCAGCTTTAACATAGCCTTCAACATACATACCAAATGGGAAGCTATCAGTTAAATACTTTCTATCTGCATCATTTAAAGTATATATAACCTTAACATCAACAGATTGACCTGCTGCAACGCTAACAATATTATTAGAAATTTTATTTCCATTTACATAAACCTCATAACAGCCCTCAGATGTTAGCATATGAGTTTTTTCAGCAACGAAGTTTTTATTAGATGAAGAAACTGTTTCAGTTAAAGCATCTAAATTAATTTTATAATCAATTGTTCTAGAAGTTTGCTTATTAATAGTAGAAATATTATTAATAGTAAACTCCATTTCATATTTACCTGTTCTTAAAGCATCATCACCAAGCTCTAGCTTTGGTTTATCCTTATCCGCAACAGTAATATAAGCACCAGTCTTTACAACATTATTCATACTTGCAAGACCTGCACCTTGCTTACGAGGAGTTGCAGGATTTCCTTCTTCATTTAAGGCAATTGTTGCAGTTGACATTAATAATGCATATGTCATATTTTGAATTTCTGGAGCAGTTAAAGATGGATAATTATTCTTAACATATTGACGAATTAATACTATAATACCGCTCATATTTGGAGTAGCCATTGAAGTACCACTCATTCTATCATAATCTCCACCAGGAATTGAAGATAAAATATCTCCACCATGAGCTGTAATTTCAGGTTTTAATTCTAGTGATGGAGTTGGTCCCCAGCTTGAGAAATCTGACATAAATGGTCCAGCTAAATAGTTTTTAGAAATAGTAAATGTACCACTCTTCTTACTTGCTAATTCATCACCAATATCTTTTCTAATTGATGCTGCAGGAATATGATCCTCATCACTTACAGTCATTGATATGTCACCTTCAACATTGTTATAAATGATTATACCAATAGCACCTTTTTTCTTAGCAATTCTTACCTTTTCATCAAATGTATTACTACCACGTTTAACTAAAGCAATTTTTCCTCTAACATTAATATTGGCATAAGATGCTTCAACACCTGTACCTGGTACTGAAACATATTCATATACCTTTTCTCCTGTTAAATTAAAGTCAGAATCTTGACTTGCTAAATCACCTAAGAAATCATTTTTCTTAGCAGATAGCTTTGCGCTTTGTGTAAAGAAGAATGTTGTTTCACTACTTGTACCAGCATTAGCAACAATGTATGGAGATTTAACACCACTAATTGATGCAACTGATAATGTAGATGTATAAGATGAAGGAGAACCAATTGTACCAGAATCTGGATTAGTTACCTTATTAGTGTTTCCATCAGGGCCACCTAAAGCAGATGAATAATCATTACTTGCTGCAGCAACAAGAGAAATACCAGCTTTTTGAACATTGTCATAAACAACATTAATTTCTTCTTCATCAACTTCTCTATTAAATCCACATGTTGTACCAAGTGACATATTAATTGCATCTACACCAAGAACAACTGCATCATCTAAAGCTGCAAGTAAGTCAGCACTTTCAGCACCGCCTGAAGTATCAGCAAATACCTTCATTAAAACAAGCTGTGTATATTTAGCAACACCATAAATTGGCTCACCAGTATCAGCTGTACTTTCAGTACCATTACCACCAATAATACCAGCTACGTGAGTACCATGCTCTGAATCATATGGATTAACGTCATAATCCTTATCAGCATAATCATATGCATAAGGAATTTTCTTTGAATAATATAAATCCTCAGCCTTCAAATTTTTTGTATATTGATAAGCATGAAGCTTTGTAAGATTCTCTGAAATAGTAGTTTTTGTGACTACCTCATCAGTAATCATTTCATCATTTAATGGATTATTAAATACATTATGTGAGCAGTCAAAGCCTGAGTCTAACACGGCAACAGCTGTACCATTACCATTAATACCTAAGGCTTCAACACTACTTGAATTAAAAATACCTGATTTATAAACATCAACTAAGTTTTCAACAACGCTAGATGAACCCTCAGTTGTTTTAACCTTATTATAAGTATCACCTAAAATAATATTTGAAATTGTAGTATTACTTTCTAGCTTTTTAAAATCGCCATAAGTAATTGTTACAGCAAAACCATTTAAAACTGTCTGATATGTCTGATCAACATCATCAAAATAACCAGCACTCTTTAAGCTAGAAATTACATTTTTTTGTTCTGTTTGAATCTTTTTTAGTTGATTTAAACCAAGATTTGACTCTGAATATTCACTAACACTATCATAATAAGAAGAATATATATCATTATAACAAGATAATAATGATTTTTGTTTTAAAGTAATAATTGCACTTACCTTATCACTATCCTTATATCCGTTATTTTTAATTAAATATTCTGCTTTTATTTGAGATTGTTTAGTTTCTTGAGATAACTGCAAATCAGATTTCAATATCCTTAAAGAATTTGAATTTGTTTCAGTATCTTTTAAAGTTGAATCTGCACTGCTAGAAGTATTATTACCAGAATTAGATTTGCATCCTGCAAGTGACAAGCCTGCAATTACTGCTAAAGATAATAGTACACTCTTTTTAACATATTTCATATTTTTCTCCTTTCATCATTTCAACCAAAAATATATAAGAAGCATAGCTACCCCAAAACAAACTATGACTAAAAATACAATTGGCATATAATGAAGCAATGCAGCAATAATTGCTGCTTTTTTTTCCTTTCTAGTTAAGCTAACTCCATTTCCACTATGCTTAACTCGATGAGGCATACCATCTACATCCATATTGTAGATGGTTCTTCCATCATCTTCAAATCTTTCCTTTTTTTCTTTATTATTTTTCTTCATTTGACTTTTTGTTCTTATGCTTTTTAGCCTCAATGGCAGCTTGTTTAGCCTTTTCTTCAGCTTCCATTTGTACAAGCATATCATCATATTTTGATAAATTATTCATAATATCCTCATTATATAAATGACAGCTAACAAAATGATTTTTTGAAACCTCTTTATAAACAGGCTCTAAAATCTTACATACACTCTTACATTCACTACAACGAGTATGGAATTTACATCCCTTTGGAGGATTTGCTGGAGATGGAATATCACCAGAAAGAATAATACGATTCATCTTATAGTCTGGATTTGGTACAGGAACTGCACTAAACAATGCCTTTGTATATGGATGAAGTGGATTATCAAATATTTCATCAGTATCACCATACTCCATCATATTACCTAAATACATAACTAAAATCTGATCAGTAATATATTTAACTACAGACAAATCATGAGAAATGAATACATAAGTAAGTCCCATTTCATTTTGTAACTGCTTTAAAAGATTAATAATTTGGGCCTGAATAGAAACATCTAGTGCACTGACAGGCTCATCACAAATTACAAGCTTAGGCTTAACTGCTAAAGCTCTTGCAATACAAATTCTTTGTCTTTGTCCACCTGAGAACTCATGTGGATATCTATCATAATAGCTTGGCTGAAGTCCACATTGCTTCATAATAGACATTACATAATCTTCTACCTCATCCTTAGGTACAATTTTATGTACCTTTACAGCCTCACTAATAATTTCTCCAACAGTCATTCTTGGAGGAAGTGAAGAATAAGGATCTTGGAAAATAAGCTGAATATCAACACGAAGTGCATTCATATTCTTACGCTTAATTTCAGTTAAGTCCTTTCCTTCAAAATAAATCTTACCACCATCAGCATCATAAAGCTTTAAAATGGTACGACCTAATGTTGTTTTACCACAGCCTGATTCACCTACAACACCAATAGTTTTTCCTTTTTCAACTGAAAAAGATACATTATCTACAGCTCTTAAATAGGTTTGTGGTTTACCAAAGAAATTAGGATTTAAAGGGAAGTACTTCTTTAAATTCTTAACCTCTAATATTTTATTTGGATCAGGAGTATAAGTTGATAAATCGTCTATTTTTTCATTAACTATTTTATCTTCAACGACTTGTTTATTATCTTGCATTACTTTTCCTCCTCGTCATATAAATAGCATGAAACATAATGAGTGTCACTAACCTTCATAAAAGTTGGATATTTACCCTCACATTTCTTTATACACTTATTACATCTTCCTCTAAAGAAACAATTATCTGGTAAGTTAATTGGACTTGGAACTGAACCAGGAATTGAATATAATGGCTCATTTGAATTAGAAGTAATAAGTGGTTTTGATTTTTGTAATCCAATTGTATATGGATGAAGTGGATTATGGAAAATCTCACTAACTGTACCACGTTCAATTACTCTACCAGCATACATTACAACAACCTCATCTGCCATTTCAGCAATAACACCAAGATCATGAGTAATAAGCATAATTGAACAATTTGTATCCTTTTGAACCTTCTTTAATAGTTCAAGAATTTGAGCTTGAATTGTAACATCAAGCGCTGTAGTAGGCTCATCAGCAATAATTAGCTTTGGATTTCCACATAATGCCATCGCAATCATAACACGCTGACGCATACCACCTGAAAGCTCATGCGGATAGGAATTATAAACGCGCTCAGGCATTGAAATTCCAACCTTAACAAGCATTTCAATCGAAAATGCCTTCGCTTGTTCCTTTGTAATCCCCTTATTATGAATAAAAGAAACCTCATCAAGCTGATTACCAATTGTAAAAACTGGATTCAAGCTTGTCATTGGCTCCTGGAAAATCATCGCAATATCATTTCCACGAATATTATATAATTCTTCAGTTGGCATTTTAGCGATATTATAACAAATCTTCTTACCATTTTCATCATAGCCAAGAGATTCCTTATTATATCTAATTTCACCACCAACAATTTGTCCTTGTGGTGCTTGAACAAGCTGCATAATTGATAAAGATGTAACACTTTTTCCGCATCCTGATTCACCAACAACACCAACAATTTTATTTTTAGGAATATCAAACGATACCTTGTTAACTGACATTACTGTACCATTATCGGTATAAAAGCAGGTTTCAAGATTATCTAATTCAATAATATTATTTTCATCCCTCATAATAGTTGTATATTCTGAAGGATCTTTTTTTCTTCTTTTTTCCTTCTCGTAATATTTCATCATTTTTATATTATATTTCAAAATATTTTTACTTTCACTACGAGAAAGATAATTAGTATTTTTCTTTTCTGCCATAATATACCTCCTACTTCTTTGCCTTAGGATCCATAGCATCTCTTAAGCCATCACCAACAAAGTTAAAGCCTAAAACAGCAAGAACAATCATAATACCAGCAGGAAGCCATACATTAACATGATATTGTAACACTAATCTATCATTTGCTAAAGCAATCATTGTACCCCATGCAGCCTTAGGTGCTTGTACACCCAATCCTAAATATGATAATGTTGATTCATAAAGAATAACACTACCTAGGCCTAATGTCATTGAAACAATTAATTGAGGCATGACATTAGGAATTAAATGCTTAAAAATTCTTCTCCAAGTTGGAAGGCCCATAACCTCTGTTGCTGTAATATATTCTTGCTCGCGTAAATATAATATTTGACCACGAACAATACGAGCTGTACCACTCCAACTAAATAAGGTTATAAATACCATTAATACATAAATTCTTTGATCGGCTGATAATCCCCATGAATCAATAACTGATGAAGCAATCATCAATATTGGTAAAGTTGGAATACAGTTAAAGATATCAACAATACGCATTATTACATTATCTACCCAGCCACCAAAATAACCAGCTAAGCCACCTAAAAGAATACCAATAATTGTTTCTAAAATAACAACAATAAAACCAATTGTTAAGGAAATTCGACCACCATACATTAATCTTGTAAAAACATCAAATGATTGATCATCAGTACCTAACCAATGACTCCATGATGGATCTGCATATTTATTAAGGCTTGATACATTAGTAACCACCTCTTCAATTTCAATAGGATTACCATTCGCATCAGTAATTTGATCGTAATCATATGTATATGAATAAGATGGTGATGTATCCCACTGGCTTTCACCATATGGTGAAAATAAAGGTCCTAAAAAGCTAAATAAGAATAAGAACACTATCATACATAATCCAACAATAGATAATTTTGATCTAAAGAATCTTCTTAAAATCAAACGGATTGGACTTGTTTGTTTAAAAGTCTCCTTAACCTCTTCTTCATCGTTATTTTGGTCATTATTAGAGTTATTTAAATTTTTAATTTCCTCAATTTCATTTGAAGTTTCAATATTTGTATTTTCCACTAATAATCACCTACTTTCCAAGTTTAACACGAGGGTCAACAACAGAATACATAATATCAGATAATAAAGTTCCAAGAACTGATAGAACAGCTAAGAACATATTATACCCCATAACAAAAGGAATATCTGCAGCCATTAATGCATTATATGCCTTTTGTCCAATTCCAGGTATACCAAATACCTGCTCAGTAATCATCATACCACCAAATAAAGATGGTAGAATACCAGCAAGTAATGTTACAAGCGGAATTAAAGTATTTCTAAATGCATGCTTATAAATTACCTTCTTTTCTGATAATCCCTTTGCACGAGCAGTACGAATATAATCAGCAGATAAAACTTCAAGCATATTAGTTCTAGTATAACGCATCAATCCACCAATTGATAAGAAAACTGTACAGAAAATAGGAAGTACTAAGTGATGTAATGTATCACCAAACTTAGATAATTGTCCTAAAAATGTACTATCAAAAATAACTGATGAATTTAAACCAGATGATGGGAACCATCCTAAATTAACTGCAAATAATTTAATTAATATTGCAGCAAAGAAATAAGTTGGAAGCGAAATACCAATCATTGTCAATACTGTAACAACATAATCTCTTGCTGAATATTGATGTGTTGCACTTGTAATACCAAGAGGTATTGCAATTAAGAACTGTAAAATAGTTGCAACTACTGCAATAGCAAAAGAAATCCACATATTATCAGTAATAACCTTAGAAACATCATCCTCATATTTCCATGATCTTCCTAAATCACCCTTACATAAATTACCTAACCAAGTAAAATAACCACCTAACATAGTTCCTGTTCTAGAAAAGAAACCAAACTTATGAAAAGTTGTAGAAGATTTTAACACATCACCAGTATGAGTAGTTAAAACAATTTGAGGTCCATTTTCACCCATAGTCGCAGTAAATGTACCATGCTTAACTTCTGTAACTACATCTCTATTATGAGTTGAAGTAACATTACCAGCATCATCTTTTTCTTCAACAACTTCAACCTTAACCTCTTGTAATGAGAATGTATAGCTTTCAGTATCACTTGGTGCAGAAAGCTTTAATCTATAACCATCTGCCTTAAATGTACATTCCTTGCTATTATTAACAAGTAAAGCCTCAAATGATGCTACATCATTACTTTGTGACTCATAGTTACTAATAGTAACATCATGAGCAAATTCACTATCATATCCATCAACCTTAATTCTGATTTCGGCCTCTGGATTATATAAACCATATAATTTTTTAAAGTTATCAATATCATCTAGTGACATAGATCCCTGAGCAACCTGTGAAGAGAACTTTTGAGTAATATAGTCAGCAGGCATCATACGTACTAATGAATATAAAATTATTGAAACACCAAATAATATAATTACTGATATTCCTAAACGTTTTAGTATATATTTAAACATAATTCCTCCTCTTGACAAAAATGGCTATCACATCAATAGCCACTTTCATTAAGCTTTTTATTTTATTGTTCTCTTAAACAAACTGTCCATAATCTGTTTGTTAATCCCATATAAGCAGTAGGATTTTGAACAAATGTACTTTCGTCAACCTTATTTGAATTATAAACGCAAAGGTCAGTTCTTTGATATGTTGGTAATTCAACAGCAAGTTCCATAACCTTATCTAAGGCACGAGCATAAATTGGTGCACGGTCCTTCTGATCAGTAACAGATCTACCTTCTTCAATTAATTCAGATAATTCCTCTAATATTTCATTTTCAGTATCATATTGGCCGCCAACATTTCTTAAAATTTCTGGATAACCCCAGTTTTTAACAGAAGATGCATTTGAATCCTTATGATATACCTGATACATATCTGGGTCAATTGTAGAGCTCCAAGCAGCAGCCCAAACAGCTAATTCACCATTATTTAACTTTGATAGGGCATTAGCATCCTTAAATACAGAAGTTTGGAAGCCAGCCTTATTTAATAATTCACTTGCACGTGATAGTGGTGTAAATGCTGGGTGGTCTTCACTTGCACCAGCAATAGAGAATACATAATTTAAGCCAGCAAATGAACCATTATTTTCTTCAATACCGCCTAAATCATGAACTAAATATTTAATAAAAGCAATTTGTTCTTCTATAGTCATTGCTTCCTTACCAATCTTATTTGAATGATGCTCTGTTACATAATCAGCATATGCTGGAGAAACATTATCTAGATCAGCAGGGATATTTTGAGTAATACATGGATAATATGCAGTAGCATTTTTTGGATAAGCCCAGCTATTCTTTGACATTGAACGATAAATAGTATCAGCTGAAGAACCATAGTAACCAGAAATATCTTCAACATTAATTGCATGCATAATTGCTTGTCTTACATATAAATTCTTTACCTTACCAGCATTAATACCAATATAACCATAACCAGCTGTGCTAACCTCTTTAAAATTATAACCTTTGCTCTTTTGACCATTTAATTCTGTAACAGTTTCAGGCTTAGCATTAGGTTCACAGTAATCAACTTGATTTGTGTATAATGAATCAAGGTAGCCATTAGTAGGTACAACTCGCATGAATATATTTTTAATCTTTGCAGCCTCACCAGTTTGAGCATCCTTGAAATAATCATTTCTTGTAAAGTGAATAGTTGTTCCATCAAAGAATGAGCTTGCAGTTACATTTTCAGTAGAACCATCACCGTTAGAAACCTGATATGCACCAGCACCCATAGGTAATTGAAGCTTATCCTTATCTTTAATTACATTATCTCTAAATGTTTGAGAACCATATTTAATACCAAAATGGCTTTCATAATCAAATTTAGAAATTTCTTCTGAATTTGAATAGTAATACATAGGTGCTACAGCAAATGCAAAGTTCCAAATAGCCTTAGGGTCTACACCATTAATAGTAACAGATAATACCTCATTACTATTTTCTGCACTACCATCAGCAGCATATGTAGGAGCTTGATATTCAACCCCATTTACAGTAACAGCTTGAGTTCTATTTGCAAATTTAATACCATCAATTGATGAAAATCTTAATTCACTATTTGAAATAGAAGCTTCCATTTCTGAGTTAGTAATGAATTCTGATAAATTTGTAGCTGTTTGCCAGTAATAAATAATAGTTGCAAGATTTGTAGGCATATTCTTATTAATTACATAAGTTTTTGCTTCAGCCTCAGTCATAGATTTTAATTCATCTAAATCTGCTTCAGCTTCAAGTCTACCATTACCATTATAATCATAGTTTTTGTTCCATGTAATAACACCTTCATTATATAAGAACACTTCAACATCACTATTTAAAACATTTTTATATTCTTTTCCGTTTTTATCATAGAACTTCATATCTTCATATGAACCCTTAGCATTGTTGAAATCTGTATCAATTTCTTCAGTAAATAATTCTACTGCTTTTTCAAAATCTTCAACTAAATGTTCTGTTGCAGTTTCTTTTTTAACATAAGTTTGTAACTTTTCCTTAAATAAATTAGTATTACCATAAAAATCTTCATTTCTAAAATCTTTATTAATAATTCTATCTGCATATGAAGCTAGGGTATCAATTCTAGATTGTGCAGCAAGCTCAAACTTCTTCTTGTAGCTATCCTGCTCAGTTTCTGATTCCTCCTGAGTACGATACTTCTTTAATCCTACAATATCAGTTGAATATAATGTTGCAGAACCAGTGTAAACAGGATCTAGATAAACATATAAATTGAATAATACATCCTTAATTGTTAATGGCGTACCATTTGAATATTTAATATCATTTCTTAATACAAATGAATATGTAGATGTATCGCTATCTTTATCATATTTAATTTCATAATCATAAACTACAACTGATGCACCTGTTTTAGCAGTTGTAACATTACCACTTGCATCATTTCCTAGCATACCCATTTGGGTCATACCAACAACATTACTATCACTAACACTTGATGTAAAGAATGGATTAAATACCTTATCTACATCTTGTGTAGCCATTGTAAATGGTGTATTTTCATCAAATTTCTTATTCTTCTTACATGAAGCTATAGATAAAATGCCAACTGAGGCTAAGCCAAATAAAGCAGCTTTTTTAATAAAATTCTTTTTCATAAATATTCCTCCTAATTATTCCTCTTTTGTCAAAGATATACTTACATTTTCTAATTTAGATTGAACAGGATCAGTAACACTATAATTTTCATTAATTATTATACCATCAGCATTAATATTACTTGGAAGCTTACCAATCTTATACTTAGCACTAATTGTAACATTTAAAATGTTAGAATTAGTCATATCATATGTTAATGGAGATATAATAATATTTGAATAGAAACTTACACTTATATCAGTACGATAATTAACATCAATGATAGCATCTTCAAATTTAACATTTTCAATTGTTGAATTTGTTATTGTATTAAATAAACCAATTGATAAAATTTTTGATTGACCATCATTATAATCTTTAATTCCCTTTGACGTTCTTGTTGTATCATAATTAACCATAAAATTCTTAATTGTATAACCATTTCCTTTTATAGTTAGATTATTTAAAACACCATTTGAACCTAGCTTAAGTGTTTGACCTTCACAGTCAATATCATTTAATAAATAAATATTATCCTTTGTACTTGATGCCAAGGCTTTGCTTAATGAACTATAATCATCAACTAAAATATATCTTCCTTCAATATATGAAATATAAACATCCTTAGTAACATCTACATTAGACTCTTCAGGCATAACTAAACTGCCTGATTCTATTTCATTACCTTCTGCATCATAATAATGACCTAAAAAAGTAATATTTTTATTTCTACACGCCTTATTAATATCAGATAAATAAGCATCAATACCTTGACCAGCATCAACGCTTAATGACGTTAATTCTAACTTAGTACCTGATGCATCCTTATAATATATATTAAATAAATATTTTGTATTAGGAACCCAATTAGCAATTAAAGTAATTTTATCACCATACTTGATTTTATCAGAATCAAAGTTCCATGCGGTTGATGTAGCTTTACCATCTTCTCCTGCGATTAACCAATCTTTGATATGATAATTTCCATTTGGAACAATTGTTGAACTAGATGTTCCTTTAAATGAATCAGGATCCTTAATTAAACATTCACTACCTTCAGTAATTTTATAATTATATGTAACCTTTTCTAAGCTATTCTTATATTTTCCACCATTTAAATCAAATGTCACTGAAGTTGCACTTTCAGAAACAGTTTGACTACTACAGCTTGCAAGTGCAAGCACAAACAAAAATGATAATAATAAGCTAAAAAAACACTTTTTATGTTTCATTTTTACCTCCATAAATTATTAATAAATAATTGACCATCTTATTTTATCACAAATAATTACAATATTCTACAACTTTTTTTGAATAAAATTTCAAAAGTGCATAAATTAATATGCTTTTGATTAATAAAAAATAAAAAAATGGTGTTTTTTTTGTTTAAAAATGAGTTTTTGCTAATTTTGTTCTACCTTGTTCTATTATGACTCACGGATGGTATTCGTGAATATAATTCGTATTTTTATTTTTATTCATTAAATTATTTAAATTTTTAATAAAAAAAAGTTTATTTTCTAAATTTTATTCGACACATTTTTAATCTTTTTTCATAAAAATTACATTTTTTTTACAATTCTTAGTATTTAATGCATAGTCTAAAAAAATATAACTATCCTCGATGAAAATGTTTTCATAATAGGGTAGAGAGAAAATAATAAAATTCGTCCCTCCCATTGCACCGTACGTACGGGTCTCGTATACGGCGCTAC